>NZ_JBVIBD010000007.1:0-376458 GCF_055573595.1 Streptomyces sp. NPDC030165
TTTTCTTTTCTGGTTTTTCACGCAGAGAAGCGAGGAAGAAGGGAGCGGGGTGGACCGTCCCGGGGGGGGTTGGGTCTGGGAGGGCCCTGTCTTTCCGCGCCGTCCCGGGCCGGCCCGGTGATCCGGTCCGGCCCGACGGCTCAGGCCGGTCCTACGGCTCAGGCCAGCCCGGCGACCAGCTCGGCGACCGGCTTGCGCCGCCCGGTGTAGAACGGCACCTCCTCGCGGACGTGCATCCGCGCCTCGGAGCCGCGCAGGTGCCGCATGAGGTCGACGATGCGGTACAGCTCGTCGGCCTCGAAGGCGAGGATCCACTCGTAGTCGCCCAGCGAGAAGGACGGCACGGTGTTGGCCCGCACGTCCGGGAAGCCGCGGGCCATCTTGCCGTGGTCGGCGAGCATCCGGCGGCGGTCCTCGTCGGGGAGCAGGTACCAGTCGTAGGAGCGCACGAACGGGTAGACGCTCACATAGTCGCGGGCGACCTCGTCGGCCAGGAAGGCCGGGATGTGCGACTTGTTGAACTCTGCCGGGCGGTGCAGCGCCATGTTCGACCAGACCGGCTCCAGCGCGCGTCCCAGCCTGGTGCGGCGGAAGAGGTTGTACGCCTCCTGAAGCGCGTCCGAGCTCTCCGAGTGCCACCAGATCATCACGTCGGCGTCGGCACGCAGGCCGGAGACGTCGTACGTGCCGCGTACGACGACGTCCTTGGCGGCGAGCTGCGCGAACAGCGTCTCGACCTCGTCGGCGTACCCGGCGCGGTCCTCGGGCAGCGTGTCGCGCAGCTTGAACACCGACCAGAGCGTGTAGCGGATGACCTCGTTCAGGTCCTTCGCCTTCTTGCCGGCGTTCGGGGTCTTCTCGGGAGCGGCCCCGGTGGGGGTGGCGGGGGCGGAAGCGTCAGTCATGGGTCCATTCTCACTCGCCCGCCGCGGCGGCTTGCGGCAGGGTGTCCAGGATGTCGTCCGCGGCGGCGCGCGCGGACGCGATGCAGGCGGGGATGCCCACCCCGTCGTACAGCGCGCCGCAGACCCGCAGGCCGGGCAGCTTGCCGGCCTCGGCCCGGATGCGGGCCACCCGCTCCAGGTGGCCGACCGGGTACTGCGGCAGCCCGCCCTCCCAGCGCGTGACCCGCTGCGCGACGGGCCGGGCGGCCAGTCCGACCGCCTCTCCGAGGTCGCGCAGGGACAGCTCCACCAGGTCGGTGTCGTCGCGCGCCAGGTCGGCCTCGTCGCCGTACCGCCCGACGGAGGTGCGCAGCACGAACAGGTCCGGGTCGGCGTCGGCGATCCAGCCCCACTTGTTGCTCGCGAAGGTGGACGCCTTGATCGTGCGGCCGTCGACCGGCGGGACGAGGAAGCCGCTGCCGGACAGCACCCGCTCCACGTCCGCACGGCGGAAGGCCATGGTCACCAGGGCCATGGAGGCGTACTCGACGGCGGCCAGCCCGGTGGCGGCGGCCGGCGCCTCGGCGGCCAGCAGCCGGGCGGCGGCGGGCGCCGGTGCCGCGAGGACCACGGCGTCCGCGTCCAGCGCCGCCGGGCCGTCGCCGCCGTCCAGGACGGCGCGCCAGCCGTCGGCGGTGCGCCGCAGCTCCCGGACGGGAGTGTGCGTACGGATCTCGCCGCCGGCGGCCCGTACCGCGTCGGCCACGGCGCCCGGCAGCGTGCCCACGCCGCCGTCGATGCCCATGAAGACCGGTGCCTGCGCCTGGCCGGGCCCGGCGGCCCGCGCCGCCGTCCGCGCCTGGATGCCCCGTACGCCTTCGATCAGGGAGCGTTCGGCGCGCGCGGCCTCGAAGAGCTGGGGTACGGCGGCGCGCATCGAGATGCGGTACGCGTCGCCCGCGTACACACCGCCGAGCAGCGGCTCGACGAGCCGGTCGACGACCTCGCGGCCCAGCCGGGCGGCGACGTACTCGCCGACCGCCACGTCCGCGCCGACCTCCGTGCGCTCCAGCGCCTCGTCCTCGGCGATCCGCGCCATGCCCTCGGGGGAGATCACCCCGGAGGAGGCGAGCAGGTCCAGGTCGCCAGGTACGCCCATCACGTGCCCCTTGGGCATCGGCCGCAGCGCGCCGCGCGTCCACAGGGCGGCGGTCGCGGTGGTGGGCGGCTGGAGCCGGTCGCCGAGACCGACGGCGCGCGCCAGTTCCACCGCCTCCGGCCGCCTGGCCAGCATCGACTCGGCGCCGAGGTCGACCGGTACGCCCGCGATCTCCCCGGCGTGCAGTTTGCCGCCGAGCCGGCCGGACGCCTCCAGCACGGTCACCCGGGCCCCGCCGTCCAGCAATCGGTGGGCCGCGGCCAGCCCCGAGATGCCCCCGCCGATGACGATGACGTGACTTCCGGGCGCGCGGCCCGTACTGGTGTGCGCTGTGCTCATGTCCCCACTCTCTCAAAGTCCGCACGGAGTCCGGACCGTGACCGCATCGCGACGCACGGACGGCAACCCGCGGCTCCTCCGCCACGTCGAAGTGGCAACAGGGGCACACCACTTCGGGGGTACGGGACATGGGCACAGCGGGCAGGCCGTACGGGGCACGGCGAGCGGCCGCGGGAGCGCTGCTCGCGGCGTCCCTGGCGGTCGCGGGGTGCGGGGCGGCCGGGGAAGGCAGTTCCAAGCCGGCGAGCGCGCCGCAGGCCGACAAGGGCGCCGCGCGGGGCGAGCAGGGCATGGTCGGGCCCAAGGCGCCCGGCGGCGCGGAGTCGGCCGGCGGGCGGGCCGGGACGGGCAGCGGGACCGGGAAGCCCGCCCCGGTCCCGACGGCGCAGATCATCCGTACGGCGACGCTCACCGTCGAGGCCGCGGACGTCCCGGGAACGCTCGCCAAGGCCCGTGCGGCGGCCAAGGGTGCCGGCGGCTACGTCGGGGAGGAGTCCACCGACCGGGACGGCGAGGGCCGCGAGCGCTCCCGGGTCACACTGCGCGTGCCGCCCGAGGCGTACGACGGCCTGCTGGACCGGCTCTCACGGCTGGGCACGCTCAAGGAGCGGCAGGTCTCGGCGAAGGACGTCACCGACCAGGTGGTGGACACCGGCAGCCGCATCACGTCGCAGCAGGCCAGTGTGGCGCGGGTGCGGGCGCTGATGGGCAAGGCCACCTCGATCGGCGACATCGTCACGCTGGAGTCCGAACTCAGCCGCCGCCAGTCGGAGCTGGAGTCTCTCCAGGCGCGCCTGAAGTCGCTCCAGGAGCAGACCGGCATGGCGACGGTGACCCTGGTGCTGCACGAACCGGACGCGGCGGCGGACGACGAGGAGACCTCCTTCGGGGACGCGCTCAGCGGCGGCTGGGACGCCTTCACCGCCGGGGTGCGGCGGCTGCTGGTGGCGGTCGGCGCGGCGCTGCCGTTCCTGGCGGCCGGGGCGCTGGGGTACACGCTGTGGCGGGTGCTGCGGGGCCGGCTGACGAGGCGTACGCGGGCGACCGTCGCGTCGGCACCCCCGCGGCAGGCTCCCACGGAGGCCGCGCAGGAGGGCACGGAAGCCGTGCGGGAGGGTGACGGCCCGGGGGACCGTTGACAGCCGCGCGCGGCGGGCAAAGACTCGGGGCGCTGATGCCGATCTTCGAGCGGACAGGGCGGACGGGCTGATGACCGAGCAGGGTGCACGGGACACACGAGGCGCTTGGGGCGCCCGGGACGTCTACATCGTCGACGCCGTACGGACCCCCGTCGGCAGGTACGGCGGCGCCCTCGCGGGCTCCCGCCCCGACGACCTCGCCGCCCACGTCGTCAAGGCCCTGGTGGAGCGCACCCCCGGCCTCGACCCGGCCCGTATCGACGACGTCGTCTTCGGTGACGCCAACGGGGCCGGCGAGGACAACCGCAACGTGGCGCGGATGGCCGTCCTGCTGGCCGGGCTGCCCGTCTCCGTACCCGGTGTGACCGTCAACCGCCTGTGCGGCTCCGGCCTGGAGGCCGTCATCCACGCCGCCCGCTCCCTCGCCCTCGGAGACGCGCACGTCGTGCTCGCGGGCGGCGTGGAGTCGATGAGCCGCGCGCCGTACGTCTTCCAGAAACCCGAACGCGCCTTCCCCGCCGGGCACCAGGAGATGTTCTCCTCGACGCTCGGCTGGCGGATGGTCAACCCGCGGATGGCGCCCGAGTGGACCGTCGCGCTGGGCGAGGGTGCGGAGCTGATCGCCGACAAGTACGGCATCGGACGCGAGCAGCAGGACGCTTTCGCGCTTGCCAGCCACCGCAAGGCAGCGCGCGCCTGGGAGGAGGGCGCGTACGACGCCGAAGTCGTACCGCTGCCGGACGTGGATCTGACGCAGGACGAATCGATCCGCGCCTCGACCTCCAAGGAGGCGCTGGCCAAGCTCCGCCCGGCCTTCCGCAAGGAGAACGGCACGGTCACCGCGGGCAACTCCTCCCCGCTCAACGACGGCGCCGCCGCCCTCCTCCTCGTCGACGAGGAGGGGCTGCGGGCCACCGGCCGGGAACCGCTCGCCCGCATCAGTGCGAGCGCCGTGACCGGCATCGAGCCGCAGCTCTTCGGGCTGGGCCCGGTGGAGGCCGTACGGCGGGCCCTGGACAAGGCGGGGCGCGGCTTGACCGACCTGGCCGCCTTCGAGCTGAACGAGGCGTTCGCGGCCCAGGCGCTGGGCTGCCTCGCCCAGTGGCCCGGCCTGGACCCGGACGTGGTCAACCCGCGCGGCGGCGCCATCGCCATCGGGCACCCCCTGGGCGCGTCCGGCGCCCGGCTGGCCGGCGCGGTCGCCCATCAGCTCGCCGCCCGCGGCTCCGGTACGGGCCTGGCGGCGCTGTGCATCGGCGTGGGGCAGGGGCTGGCGCTCGTGCTGGAACGCGAGTAGCGGCGGCGGGGCGGGCCGTACAGCCGGGGCCCGGGCCCCGCCGTCCCCCTTGATCAGCGGTGCGGGAGGATGAAACGAACCGGTTCATTCCTCAACCGTTCCGACCGGAGGCTGCGCGATGCCCCTGCTCGACCTGGACCACCGGCCCCTGCTGCACGGCGGTGCGACCACCGCGGTCGAACCGGCGACCGGCGACACCCTGGCCGCCTTCACCCTGGCCGCCCCGCCGACGTGGAGAGCGCGGCCGCCGAGGCCGCTGCCGCCCAGCGCACCTGGGCCCGTACGCCGTACACGGAGCGCGCCGCGGTGCTGCGCCGGGCCGGGGATCTGATCACCCGGCACGCCGCCGAGCTGTCCGAGTGGATCGTCCGGGAAGCCGGCAGCGTCCCCGGCAAGGCCGAGTTCGAGATACGGACCGCCGCCGAGGAGTGCTACGAGGCCGCCGCGCTCGCCCACCACCCGCTGGGCCAGGTGCTGCCCTCCGCCGCACCCCGCCACTCGTACACGACCCGGGTGCCGGCCGGCGTCGTCGGCGTCATCGCGCCGTTCAACGTCCCGCTCGTGCTCGCCATGCGCTCCGTCGCCCCGGCCCTGGCGCTCGGCAACGCGGTCGTCCTCAAACCCGACCCGCGCACCGCGGTGTGCGGCGGCCACGCCGTGGCGGCGGTCTTCGCGGCGGCCGGGCTGCCCGAAGGGCTGCTGCACGTACTGCCGGGCGGCAGCGAGGCCGGGCAGGCCCTGGTCGGCGACCGGCACGTCCGGGTGATCTCCTTCACCGGCTCGACGCACGCGGGCCGCAGCGTCGGCGCGCTCGCCGCCCGGCACCTCAAGCGGGCCCACCTGGAACTGGGCGGCAACAGCGCCTTCCTCGTCCTGGAGGACGCGGACCTGGACGCCGCCATGTCCGCCGCCGCCTGGGCCTCCTTCTTCCACCAGGGCCAGGTCTGCATGTCCTCGGGCCGCCACCTCGTGCACGCCTCCCTGTACGACGAGTACGTGGAGCGGCTGGCGGCCAAGGCGGACGCGCTCGCCGTCGGCGACCCGTTCCGCGAGGAGGTCCAGCTCGGGCCGGTCATCGACGCCGGGCAGCGGGACCGCGTCCACGGCCTGGTGGAGGCGAGCACGGCGGCGGGCGCGCGGCTCGCGGCCGGCGGAACCCACCGGGACCTGTTCTACCGGCCCACCGTCCTGGCCGACGTGGACGACCGCGCTCCCGCGTACGCCGAGGAGGTCTTCGGGCCGGTCGCGCCCGTGCGCGAGTTCCACACCGCCGACGAGGCCGTGGCCCTGGCGAACGACACGCAGTACGGGCTGGCGCTCGGCGTCGTCACCCGCGACACCGCGCGCGCCCTGGAACTGGCCGACCGCATACCGACCGGCCTGCTGCACATCAACGACCAGACGGTCAACGACGAGCCGGCCGCGCCGATGGGCGGCTTCGCCGACTCCGGCACCGGCACGCACTTCGGCGGCACGGCCAATCTCGACGCCTTCACCGAGACCCGCTGGACCACGGTCCGCGCCGCCCCGGCCGGCTATCCGTTCTGACCCGTAACCTGCGTCGTACGGACGAACGGTCGTACGGGCGGCCGTCCCGGGCAGCCGTTACGGACGGGGCGACCGGTACGGACAGGTACCGGCACACGACGAAGGGAGCACCCGCGATGGCGGAGCGACTGGTGGTCATCGGCGGCGATGCGACGGGCATGTCCGCCGCCTCGCAGGCCCGGCGGCTGAAGAAGCCCGGCGAACTGGAGATCGTCGCGTTCGAACGCGGCCACTTCGCCTCGTACTCCGCCTGCGGCATCCCCTACTGGGTCGGCGGGTCGGTCGACGGCCCGGACGACCTGATCGCCCGGACCCCGGAGAAGCACCGCGAGCGCGACATCGACCTGCGGATGCGGACCGAGGTCACCGAACTGGACCTGGACCGCGGCCGGGTCCGCACCCGCGGCCTGGACGGCGACGGCACCGAGACCTGGACCGGCTACGACAAGCTGGTCATCGCCACCGGCGCGCGGCCGCTGCGCCCGCCGCTGCCGGGCATCGACGCGCCCGGCGTGCACGGTGTGCAGACCCTGGACGACGGGCAGGCGCTGCTGGACACCCTGAAGGCCACCGAGGGCACCAAGGCGGTCGTCGTCGGCGCCGGCTACATCGGCGTCGAGATGGCCGAGGCGCTGGTCACCCGCGGCTACGACGTCACCGTCCTGGACCGCGGCGAGCAGCCGATGTCCACGCTCGACCCCGACATGGGCGAGCTGGTCCACGAGGCGATGTGCGGCATGGGCATCGAGACCGTGCGCGGCGCGGTCGTCACCGGCGTCCGCACCGACGGCTCGGGGCGGGCCTGCGCGGTGACCACCGAGGACGACGGCGAGTTCCCGGCCGACGTGATCGTGCTGGGCCTGGGCGTACGGCCCGAGACCACCCTCGCCGAGCAGGCGGGGCTGCCGCTCGGCGACGCGGGCGGGCTGCTCACCGACCTGTCGATGCGGGTACGCGGCCACGACGACGTGTGGGCCGGCGGCGACTGCGTGGAGGTGCTCGACCTGGTGCTGGGCCGGACCCGGCACATCGCGCTGGGCACCCACGCCAACAAGCACGGCCAGATCATCGGCTCGAACGTGGCCGGCGACTACGCGACCTTCCCCGGCGTCGTCGGCACCGCCGTCTCCAAGGTCTGCGACCTGGAGATCGCCCGGACCGGGCTGCTGGAGGAGCAGGCGAAGTCGGTCGGCCTGCAGTACGTGACGGTCACCGTCGAGTCGACCAGCCGCGCCGGCTACTACCCGGGCGCCCGGCCGATGCGCGTGAAGATGATGGCCGAGCGGCGCACCGGCCGCCTCCTCGGCGTCCAGATCGTCGGCCGGGAGGGCGCGGGCAAGCGCGTGGACGTGGCGGCGGTGGCGCTCACGGCGCGGCTGACGGTCGAGGAGATGACCGCCCTCGACCTCGGCTACGCGCCGCCGTTCTCCCCCGTATGGGACCCGGTCCTGGTCGCCGCCCGCAAGGCGGCCGCCGCGGTACGGGCCGCGGGCGGCTGAGCGCGACGGGCCGCCGGGAGCCCGGCGGCCCGCCCCTCAGGTCAGCGCGCCGTCTGCTCGTGGACGTACTCGACGAGGCGGGTCAGCGCGGCCGGGTCGGTGTTCGGGAGCACGCCGTGCCCCAGGTTGAAGATGTGGCCCTCCAGGCCGGAAGCGGCGTCCAGCACCTCGCGCGCCTTGGCCTCCACCGCCTCGCGCGGCGCGAACAGCACGGCCGGGTCGATGTTGCCCTGGAGCGCCTTGCCGGGGCCGACGCGGCGGGCCGCCTCGTCCAGCGGCACCCGCCAGTCGACACCCACGACGTCCGCGCCCGCCTCACCCAGCAGGCCCAGCAGCTCACCGGTGCCGACACCGAAGTGGATCCGCGGGACGCCGTACCCGGACACCGCCTCGAAGACCTTGGCGGAGGCCGGCATGACGGAGCGGCGGTAGTCCGCGGGGGCCAGCGCGCCCACCCAGGAGTCGAAGAGCTGCACGGCGCTCGCGCCCGCCTCGATCTGCACCTTCAGGAAGGCGGAGGTGATGCCGGCCAGGCGGTCGAGCAGGTCGGCCCAGAGCTGCGGGTCGCCGTACATCATCGCCTTGGTGTGCTCGTGGTTGCGCGACGGACCGCCCTCCACGAGGTAGCTGGCGAGGGTGAAGGGCGCACCGGCGAAGCCGATCAGCGGCGTGCCGCCCAGCTCGCCGACGAGCATCCGCACGGCCTCGGCCACGTACGGGACGTCGTCCGGCTCCAGCGGGCGCAGCCGCTCCAGGTCGGCGCGCGTACGGATCGGCTGCTCGACGACCGGGCCGACACCCGGCTTGATGTCCAGGTCGATGCCGATGGCCTTCAGGGGCACGACGATGTCGCTGAAGTAGATCGCCGCGTCGACGCCGTGCCGGCGGACCGGCTGGAGGGTGATCTCGGTGACCAGCTCCGGCATCATGCAGGATTCCAGCATCGCGGTGCCCTCGCGGACCTTGCGGTACTCGGGCAGCGACCGCCCGGCCTGGCGCATGAACCACACCGGCGTGTGCGGCACCGGCTCCCGCCGGCAGGCCTTGAGGAAGGCCGAGTCGTACGTACCGGTCTGCTGCTGGCCCGTCGGGCGGTCGTTGACGCTCACGCACCAAATCTTCGCACGCGCGCGAGGGCGCCTCCGAATGGGCGACGCGCGCACCGGGTGTCCTCCCTCACCGAGCGGCTCCTTCCGCCTAATCTTCCGGGCATGGCTGCGGCTCACGAACACCTCGCGGACAGCGCGGACAACGTCCCCATCCCCTTCCGTCAGGCGATCGAGGCGCTCCGCACAGCACGGGTGCGTCCCGAGATCGAGATCGAGCCGACGCCCGCGCCCAAGCGCCTCGCGCCCTACGCGTACGCGCTGGAGGCGGCGGTCGTCGAGCCGGGCACCGGTCCCGAGGGGGAGGACACGGACCTCGCCGACGGGAGACTGGTGCTGCTGCACGACCCGGCCGGGCACGACGCGTGGCAGGGCACCTTCCGCGTGGTGACGCTGGCGCGCGCCGAGCTGGAGCCGGAGATGGGTTCCGACCCGCTGCTCCCCGAGGTCTCCTGGTCCTGGCTCACGGGGGCGCTGGACGCGCGCGGCGTGCGGTACGGGGAGCCCAGCGGCACGGTGACCCGGGCCAGCTCCCACTACTTCGGCGGGCTCGCCGACCGGGCCCCGGCGACCCAGATCGAGATGCGCGCCTCGTGGACCCCGGAGGAGGGGCAGGGCGGGGTGCCGGATCTCGCGGCTCATCTCTGCGCGTGGTGCGACCTGCTGTGCCAGGTGGCGGGGCTGCCGCCGGTGGCTCCCGAACCGTCACCGCGCGGCGGGGTCGTACCGCTGCCGCAGCGCCGGGGGCCGCAGGCACGCTGACGCGCCCGGCGTGTGGAGGCGCCGGGGAGCGCACACCTGCGTCCGCCCTCCGACCGCGCCGGTGCGCCCGCCCGCGTACGGCGGTGACGGGCGAGGCACGGACGCACGTACCGGCGCGGCCGCGCACCCGCCGGCGCGTGGCCGTGTCCCTGCCGCGCCACCTGACAGAGCGACAGGCTCCGGGCTGCTCCACGACGCTCGAACGGGTTCACGGCAACCTTCCGCCGCCGGATCACTCCAAAGTCGATCAAGCGACCGATTTGACCGAAATGAACCAACTAAGTTGAGATCAAACTCTAAAGTCGGGCCCGTTTGGTGCCGAAGAGGTCAGTGACCCTTCAAAGACGGAGCATTCCGACTCGCCCCCAAATGTCGGCACCCGTCCCGCCACTCCCCCCAGGAGGCCCGGTGTCAGTTCTCCTCGAGCAACCTTCGAGCCTGGTCGCCTACCGCCCGAACAAGCCGACGGCCATGGTCGTCGTGGCCGACCCTCGCGTCCGCTCCACCGTCACCCGCCACCTGTGGGCACTCGGAGTACGTGACGTGATCGAGGCGTCGTCCATCGCGGAGGCCCGTCCCCGCGTCGGCAGCCCGCGCGACATCTGCGTTGCCGACGTCCACCTGCCCGACGGCTCCGGCCTGACCCTGCTGTCCGAGACCCGGGCCGCGGGGTGGCCCAACGGCCTCGCCCTGTCCGCCGCCGACGACATCGGCGCCGTACGCAACGCCCTGGCCGGCGGCGTCAAGGGCTACGTCGTCACCGGCACCCGCACCAACCTCGGCCTTCCGGGCCGTCCCGGCGCCGCACCCATCGGCGCCAACGCCGCCCGGATGCACCGCCGCCCCCCGGGCGCCCCCGGCCACCCGGGCGGCTACCGCGAACTGTCCGGACGCGAGGTCGAGGTACTGCGGCTGGTTGCGGAGGGCCAGTCCAACAAGGCCATCGGCGTCTCGATGGGCCTGTCGGCACTGACCGTCAAGAGCCACCTCGCCCGTATCGCCCGCAAGCTGGGCACCGGCGACCGGGCCGGCATGGTCGCCGTCGCCCTGCGTACCGGCATCATCCACTGACTCCCGACCCCGAAACCGCCGTCACGCCCGTCGAGGGAACGTTCCCTCGGCGGGCGCCGTGCATACACAGATACCCTTGACTGGTGACCGACGCCCAAAAGACCGCAGAAGACTCGACACTGCGAACATCCGGAGACTCCCCTCCGGACACCCGCCCGGCGCCGGTCCCCCTACTGGAACCGCGCGAGGGCACCCCCGCCGTGACGGCGACGGCCGAGGAACTTGCCGAAGTCGTGTCGGCCTTTGCGGCCGGCACGGGCCCGGTGGCGGTGGACGCCGAGCGGGCCTCCGGCTACCGCTACGGCCAGCGCGCCTACCTCGTACAGCTGCGCCGCGAAGGCGCCGGCAGCGTCCTGATCGACCCCGTCGGCTGCCCCGACCTCTCCGCACTGGGCGAGGCGATCGCCGACGCCGAGTGGGTCCTGCACGCCGCCACCCAGGATCTGCCGTGCCTGCGCGACATAGGCATGATTCCGTCCCGCCTCTTCGACACCGAGCTGGCCGGCCGCCTCGCCGGCTTCGCCCGGGTCGGCCTCGGCGCGATGGTGGAGAACGTCCTCGGCTACGCCCTGGAGAAGGGCCACTCCGCCGTGGACTGGTCCACCCGCCCGCTGCCGGAACCCTGGCTGCGCTACGCCGCGCTCGACGTCGAGCTGCTGGTGGACCTGCGCGACGCCCTGGAGGAAGAGCTGGCGCAGCAGGGCAAGCTCGAATGGGCCCGCCAGGAGTTCGCGGCCATCGCCGCCGCTCCCCCGGCGCCGCCCCGCAAGGACCCCTGGCGCCGTACGTCCGGCATGCACAAGGTGCGCCGCCGCCGGCAGATGGCCGTCGTACGGGAACTGTGGACCGCGCGGGACCAGGTCGCCCAGCGGCGCGACGTCTCCCCCGGCAAGGTGCTCGGCGACGCCGCCATCATCGAAGCGGCCCTGAACCTGCCCCCCAACGCGCACGCGCTCGCCGCCCTCACCGGCTTCGGACACCGCATGGGCCGCCGCCAGCTCGAACAGTGGCAGGCCGCCGTCGACCGCGCCCGCGCCCTGCCGGACAGCGAACTGCCGCAGCCCGGCCAGCCGCTGAACGGCCCGCCGCCGCCCCGGTCCTGGGCCGACAAGGACCCGGCAGCGGCAGCACGGCTGTCCGCCGCCCGCGCCGCGGTGACCGCCCTGGCCGAGGACCTCAACCTCCCCCAGGAGAACCTGATCACCCCCGACACGGTGCGGCGCCTGTGCTGGGAGCCGCCCGCCGACCCCACCGAGGAGACGGTCGCCGCCGTCCTGGCCGGCCACGGCGCCCGCCCCTGGCAGATCGGACAGGTCGCCCCGATCCTCACCGAGGCCCTGACCGCCACCGGAGCCTGATCCTCCGGGGGCGGACCGGAAATCCCGGCCCGCCCCCGCCGGCTCAGTCCCGGTCGACGTGCTCGCGCAGGATCTTCCGGTTCATCGCGTCCACGTCGAACGTGGTCTTGTTCCAGTCGTTCCTGGTCACCACGTCCACCGACCAGATCTCCTTCTTCTGGTCGTTGCTGTCCAGCTCCACGGCGGTGACCGTGCCGTTCTTGCGGCCGGTCGCCGTGGCCGCCGCCTGCTGCGGGGTGACACTGGCCCGGCTGAGCCGATCGGCCAGTTCCTTCTTGTCGTCCCCGTCCTCGTTCTTGGCCTGCGGCTTGTCCGCCTTCCCGGACACCGCGTCGACCCGTACGGTGCTCTCGGTGCCGTCCGAGGCCGCCACCTTCGCGTGCCACTCGGCCTTCCCGCCGGCCCCGCGCTTCAGCTCCACCGAAACCGGCTTGGAACCCTCCACGGCCCCCGTCGCCGCCTTGAGTGCCTGGTCGTACGAGATCTTGGCCTCGGGGACGAGGGCCTTGCGGGAGCGCTGGTCCTCGGTCATCGCGCCCGACGAGCCGCCGTCCCCGGCCGACTGCGACGGAGCCGCGGAAGAGGCCGGTGCCGAGGGCGAGGCCGACGAGCCGCCCCCGCCACCGTCGTCGTCACCGCAGCCGGCCAGCAGGCCGCCGGCCAGCGCGACAGCACACACAGCCCCGGCAGCTCGAACACGCTTGGTCATACCCTCACTCCTGTCCGTATCCATATCCGCACCATAAGGCCGCAATACGCCACAAACCTCCCAGGTCGCGCAACCGGCCGACGCTCCCGCGGGTGCCCTGGCCGCGCACCTCCACACGGACAACCCCAGCCACATCGGCGGGAGAACCGCCCGCCGGCCCCCACCCGCCGGGCGACACGGGACGCCCGGCCTTGTGACCTTCACCGCTTACCCCGGAGGGACTGTGCAGCCTGGTTACCCGCAAGTAGCATGAGAGACGTGACGCGCCCGAGGGCGCGCCCGCAGCAGTGCCACCCCGCACCTGGAGGAGAGCCAACGTGCCTCGTACCGCTAGGGACGTCGTCTTCGTCGACGGCGTCCGCACCCCGTTCGGCAAGGCGGGCCCGAAGGGCATCTACCACGAGACCCGCGCCGACGACCTGGTCGTCAAGTGCATCCGGGAGCTGCTGCGCCGCAACCCGGACCTCGACCCGGCCCGTATCGACGAGGTCGCCCTCGCCGCGACGACCCAGATCGGCGACCAGGGACTGACCCTGGGCCGTACCGCCGGCATCCTCGCCGGCCTCCCGCAGTCCGTTCCCGGCTTCTCCGTCGACCGGATGTGCGCCGGCGCCATGACCGCCGTGACGAGCATCGCCGGCGGCGTCTCCTTCGGTGCGTACGACATCGCCGTGGCCGGTGGCGTCGAGCACATGGGCCGCCACCCCATGGGCGAGGGCGTCGACCCCAACCCCCGGTTCGTCAGCGAGAAGCTGGTCGACCAGTCCGCCCTCTTCATGGGCATGACGGCGGAGAACCTGCACGACCGCCTCCCCCACATCACCAAGCAGCGCGCCGACGAGTACGCGGTCCGCAGCCAGGAGAAGGCCGCCAAGGCGTACGCCGACGGCAAGATCCAGGCCGACCTCGTACCGGTCTCGGTCCGCCGCACCAACGCCGAGGCCGGCGAGACCGGCTGGGGCCTGGCGACCGCCGACGAGCCGATGCGGCCCGGCACCACGCTGGAGAACCTGGCGAACCTCAAGACCCCCTTCCGCCCGCACGGCCGCGTCACCGCCGGCAACGCGGCGGGCCTGAACGACGGCGCCACCGCCTCGCTGATCGCCGCCGAGGACGTGGCCCGCGAGCTGGGCCTGCCGGTCAAGATGCGCCTGGTGGACTACGCCTTCGCAGGCGTGGAGCCCGAGGTCATGGGCATCGGCCCGGTCCCGGCGACGGAGAAGGCCCTCGCCAAGGCAGGGCTGAGCATCGACGACATCGGCCTCTTCGAGGTCAACGAGGCGTTCGCCGTCCAGGTGCTGTCGCTGCTGGACCACTACGGCATCGCGGACGACGACCCGCGCGTCAACCAGTACGGCGGCGCGATCGCCTTCGGCCACCCGCTCGCCTCCTCCGGCGTGCGCCTGATGACGCAGCTGGCGCGGCAGTTCGAGGAGCAGCCGCAGGTCCGGTACGGCATCACGACCATGTGCGTCGGCTTCGGCATGGGCGGCACGGTCATCTGGGAGAACCCGCACTTCGAGGGAGCAGGCAAGTGAGCACCACTACCGAACTGCTGAAGGGCGCGGCCGAGCTGTTCCCGGACGAGGTCGTCACGCAGGCGCACGTACGGCACCTGGAGCTGCCCGGCGCCGGCACCTTCGCGCTGATCACGCTGGACAACGGCCTGGACCACACCAAGCCGACCACCTTCGGCCCGCAGTCGCTGACGAACCTGAACGCCGCGATCGACCAGGTCGAGGCGGAGGCGAAGGACGGCAGGATCACCGGCGTCGGCATCACCGGCAAGCCGTTCATCTTCGCCGTCGGCGCCGACCTCAAGGGCGTCGAGCTGCTCAAGCGGCACGAGGACGCGCTGGCCATCGGCAAGGGCGGCCACGACGTCTTCAAGCGGCTGTCCGGCCTGGCCGTGCCGACCTTCGCGTACTACAACGGCGCCGCGATGGGCGGCGGTGTCGAGGTCGGTCTGCACTGCACGTACCGCACCGTCTCCAAGGCGCTGCCCGCCTTCTCGCTGCCCGAGGTCTTCCTCGGCCTGGTACCCGGCTGGGGCGGCTGTGTGCTGCTGCCGAACCTGATCGGCGCCGACCGCGCGGTCTCGGTGATCATCGAGAACTCGCTCAACCAGAACAAGCAGCTCAAGGGCCAGCAGGTCTACGACCTCGGCATCGCCGACGCGATCTTCGAGGGCGCGGACTTCCTGGAGCAGTCGCTGCTGTGGACCGCCTCGGTCCTCAAGGGCGACACCGAGGTCGTACGGGCCGACGTCGACCGCGGCGAGGCGTGGGACGAGGCCGTCCAGCGCGGCAAGGGCATCGCGGACAGCAAGGTGCACGGCGCCGCCCCGGCCGCGTACCGCGCGCTGGACATCATCGCCGCCGCCAAGAACGGCGACCTGCGCCAGGGCTTCGACGCGGAAGACCAGGCCCTCGCGGACCTGATCATGGGCGGCGAGCTGCGCAGCGGCATCTACTCCTTCAACCTGGTGCAGAAGCGCGCCAAGCGCCCCGCCGGCGCCCCGGACAAGTCGCTGGCGCGCCCGGTCACCAAGGTCGGCGTGGTCGGCGCGGGCCTGATGGCCTCGCAGCTCGCGCTGCTGTTCGCGCGCCGCCTGGAGGTGCCGGTGGTGCTCACCGACATCGACCAGGCGCGTATCGACAAGGGCGTGGAGTACGTCCACGGCGAGATCGACAAGCTGCTCCTGAAGGGCCGCGTCAACCAGGACAAGGCCAACCGCCTCAAGGGCCTGGTCAGCGGCCACCTCGACAAGGCCGCCGCCTTCGGCGACGCGGACTTCGTCATCGAGGCCGTCTTCGAGGAGATGGGCGTCAAGCAGCAGGTGTTCGCCGAGGTCGAGGCGGTCGTACCGGAGCACGCCGTCCTCGCGACGAACACCTCGTCCCTCTCGGTCACCGAGATGGCGTCCAAGCTCAAGCACCCCGAGCGGGTCGTGGGCTTCCACTTCTTCAACCCGGTCGCGGTCCTGCCGCTGCTGGAGATCGTGCGCGCGGAGCAGACCGACGACGCGTCGCTGGCCACCGCCTTCTCCGTCGCCAAGTCGCTGAAGAAGACGGCCGTACTGGTCAAGGACGCCCCGGCGTTCGTGGTCAACCGCATCCTGACTCGCTTCCTGGGCGAGATCCAGAACGTCATCGACGAGGGCACCCCGGTGGCCACCGCCGAGAAGGCCGTCGAGCCGCTCGGCCTGCCGATGTCGCCCCTGGTGCTGCTGGAGCTGGTGGGCCCGGCGATCGGCCTGCACGTCTCCGAGACGCTGCACGGCGCCTTCCCGGACCGCTTCACCGTCTCGCCGAACCTGGCCGCCGTGGTCAAGGCCGGCAAGCGCGGCTTCTACGTCTACGACTCCGGCAAGCCGGAGCTGGACCCCGAGGTCGCAGCCCTCCTGAAGCAGGGCGACACCGTCCTGACCGAGGAGCAGGTCCGCGACCGCGTCCTGGACGCCGTCGCGCAGGAGATCGGCCTGATGCTCGACGAGGGCGTCGTCGCCGAGGCGCAGGACATCGACCTGTGCCTGATCACCGGCGCCGGCTGGCCCTTCCACCTGGGCGGCATCACGCCGTACCTGGACCGTGAGGGCGTCTCCGAGCGCGTCAACGGCAAGAAGTTCCTGTCCCCGGGCGTGGCGAGCGTGCCCGCCTAGGGTTCGCCGCACACCGCACCGACTGCCCTGGTACCGCTGCTCTCAGTGATGCCAGGGCAGTCGTACGGGTTCGGCCGGCGCCCGGCCGTCACATACGTCCGCGAGCAGCGGCGGCAGCCCGCGCGGGAAGACGGTCTCGGCCGTCGCCGCCAGTTCGTCCACCGGCCACCAGCGGTGGCCGGTGACGGACTCGGTCTCGTGCTCCTCGAAACCCCTGGTGTCCACCGTGTGCCCGGCGACGCGATGCAGGAAGAACACGTCCTCGAACACCCCCTTGGCCCAGGTCAGCTCCGCGTACCCGGACGTATGGGCGACCAGCGGCCCCAGCGCGTCGGGCGCCACCCGCAGCCCGGTCTCCTCCGCCAGCTCCCGCGCCGCCGCGGCAATCGGTGACTCCCCTTCGCGCACACCGCCCCCGGGGGTGACCCAGCAGTACCCGGCGTCCGGACGGGCCGGGTCCAGGAGGCAGTGGAAGAGCAGCACGCGGTCGTCCGCGTCGAGCAGCAGGACACGGGCGGAGCGGCGCACCGGAGCGGAGGCGGTCTCGGTTTCAGGCATCCTCGCAGCGTACGGCCGCAGCCGCGCCGTACGACAGCGGCTTTTCACCTGCCGCCCGGCGCAGACCGCCCCGCGGGCCGGTTCATCCGGCTGTGCCGCCGCCCGTACGCGAAGTACACGACGAAGCCGAGCAGCATCCACGCCCCGAACCGCAGCCACGTCTCCGCGGGCAGGTTGAGCATCAGCCACAGGGAGGCGAGCACCGACAGGGCCGGGACGAACGGGACCAGCGGTGTGCGGAAGGAGCGGGGCAGGTCCGGGCGGGAGCGGCGCAGGATGACGACGCCGAGGGCGACCACGACGAAGGCGAACAGGGTGCCGATGTTGACCAGTTCGGCAAGTTCGTCGATCGAGGTGAAGCCGGCCACGACGGCGACCACGACGCCCAGCGCGACGGTCGAGCGGTACGGGGTGCCGAAGCGCGGATGGACCTGCGAGAAGAGCTTCGGCAGCAGGCCGTCGCGGCTCATCGCGAAGAAGACCCGGCTCTGGCCGAGCAGCAGGATCATGCAGACCGAGGTCAGGCCGACGGCCGCGCCGAAGCTGATCAGCCCGGCCCAGAACGGGTGCCCGACGGCCTTGAACGCATCGGCGAGCGGGGCGTCCGTGGACAGTTCGCTGTACTTCTGCATGCCGGTGACGACGACCGACACGGCGACGTACAGGACCGTGCAGATGGCGAGCGACCCGAGGATGCCGCGCGGTACGTCGCGCTGCGGCAGGCGGGTCTCCTCGGCGGCTGTGGCGACGATGTCGAAGCCGATGAAGGCGAAGAAGACGACCGCGGCGGCCGCGAAGACGCCCATCACGCCGAAGTCGGCCGGGGTGAAGCCGAAGACGATCTGGGACAGGGGCGCGGCGAGGCCGTCGCTGCCCTCGGTGGCCCGGCTCGGCGGGATGAACGGCTCGTAGTTGGCGCCGGTGATGAAGAAGGCGCCCGCGATGATGACGAGCAGTACGACAGTGACCTTGATACCGACGATCACGGAGGTCACCCGGGACGACAGCTTCATGCCGAGGACGAGGATCGCGGTCAGGACCAGTACGAGCACGCATGCGAGCAGGTCGAACCCGAAGGTGCCCTCGTGCGTACCGGACAGTCCGGCCGGCAGGTGGACGCCGCCGGTGTCCAGCAGCGAGCGGACGTAGCCGGACCAGCCCACGGCGACCACCGCGCAGCCCAGCGCCAGCTCCAGCACCAGGTCCCAGCCGATGATCCAGGCGGGCAGCTCACCGAGGGAGGCGTAGGAGAAGGTGTACGCGGAGCCGGCCACCGGCACGGTCGAGGCGAACTCCGCGTAGCAGAGCGCGGCCAGTGCGCACACCAGGCCGGCGGCGACGAAGGAGAGTGCGACGGCCGGGCCCGCCGTCTCCTTGGCGATCTTGCCGGTGAGGACGAAGATGCCGGTCCCGATGACGACGCCGACGCCGAAGACCGTCAGGTCCAGGGCGGAGAGGGATTTCTTGAGCGCGTGTTCCGGCTCCTCGGTGTCGCGGATCGACTCCTCGACCGTCTTGGTCCGGAACAGGCCGCTGCGGCGTACCCGGGTGGGGTCCGTGCCGCTGCCGCTCTCCGGTCCGTTTCCCGTGCCCCGATGTGTGCTGCTCATGGGCCAACCTCCGCCTGGACGACCGTCGCGACTCGTGAACTGACCGAGTCTGCGCAATGGTCGGGACGAGTACGGTGCGGCGGGCCTGGACACGGCGGGGATTCACCCGATGGTACGGACGGGTGGATATGCCGACGGGCCGGTGGTTGCACCCGTTCGGGTGGCCCACCGGCCCATCGTATGACCGTTCAGCGATGTTTGTGCAGTGTTGGGCGTCGGGTTTGTGCCACCTTGGGCGGCGGGTGTGCGTCCGGTGAACGGCCGGCACGTCCGGTCACCTCTTCGTGCGGGTGCAGCCACGTCACGCACGTACGTCCCGCAGGAGGAACCGGCCACGCCGGTCCCTCCTGCCGTCGCCCGTCGCCGTCAGTCGCGGGCGGCCTCGGCCCGCTCGGCGTCGTCCGCCGCGCCCACGGACTCCGCCGCGTCCACGGACCGGTCCGTGTCCTCGTACCGGCCGTCGATCTTGGAGACGAGGCCGGTCACCTGCCGTGCGATGTCCGGCGCGGTGAGCCCGATCTCGGCCAGGATCTCCTTGCGGGAGGCGTGGTCGAGGAACCGCTCCGGAATACCGAAGTCACGCAGCGGCACGTCCACGCCCGCGTCCCGCAGCGCCTGCGCCACGGCGGAGCCCACACCGCCCGAGCGGCTGTTGTCCTCGACTGTGACCACGACACGGTGCCCGTCGGCCAGGCCCGGCAGTGCCGCGTCGACCGGCTTGACCCAGCGCGGGTCCACCACCGTCGTCGAGATGCCCTGCTTGTCGAGCAGGTCGGCGATCTCCAGGCACATCGGCGCCAGTGCGCCCACCGACACCAGCAGGACGTCGGGTCGCTCGACACCCGCACCGGGCTCGCGCAGCACGTCCATGCCGCCGACCCGGCCCACGGCCTCGACCGCCGGGCCGACCGCGCCCTTCGAGTAGCGCACGACGGTCGGCGCATCGTCGACCTCGACCGCCTCGCGCAGCTGGGCGCGGACCTGGTCGGCGTCGCGCGGGGCCGCGATCCGCAGGCCGGGCACGACCTGGAGGATCGACATGTCCCACATGCCGTTGTGCGAGGCGCCGTCGGTGCCGGTCACGCCGGCCCGGTCCAGGACGAAGGTGACGCCGCACTTGTGCAGTGCGACATCCATCAGGACCTGGTCGAAGGCGCGGTTGAGGAAGGTGGCGTACACCGCGAAGACCGGGTGCAGACCGCCGGTGGCCAGGCCCGCGGCGGAGACGGCGCCGTGCTGCTCGGCGATGCCGACGTCGTACACCCGGTCGGGGAACTCCTTGGCGAACTTGTCCAGGCCGACCGGCTGCAGCATGGCGGCGGTGATCGCGACGAGGTCCGCGCGCTCACGGCCGAGCCTGACCATCTCCTCGCCGAAGACGGAGGTCCAGTCGGCGCCGGAGGAGGCGATCGGCAGACCCGTGTCGGGGTGGATCTTGCCGACGGCGTGGAAGCGGTCCGCCTCGTCCTGGAGGGCGGGCTGGTAGCCGCGGCCCTTCTCGGTGAGGCAGTGCACGATGACCGGGCCGCCGAAGCGCTTGGCGCGCTGCAGCGCCGACTCCAGGGCCTCGATGTCGTGGCCGTCGATCGGCCCGACGTACTTCAGCCCCAGGTCCTCGAACATGCCCTGGGGGGCGATGAAGTCCTTCAGGCCCTTCTTGGCGCCGTGCAGCGTCTCGTACAGCGGCCTGCCGACGACCGGCGTGCGCTCCAGCAGGTCCTTGCCGCGGGCGAGGAAGCGCTCGTAGCCGTCGGTCGTACGCAGCGTGGCGAGATGGTTGGCGAGGCCGCCGATCGTCGGCGCGTACGACCGCTCGTTGTCGTTGACGACGATGACCAGGGGGCGGTCCTTGGCGGTGGCGATGTTGTTGAGCGCCTCCCACGCCATGCCGCCGGTCAGCGCGCCGTCCCCGATGACCGCCACGACATGATCGTTTTTGCGCAGCACCTCGTTGGCCTTGGCCAGACCGTCGGCCCAGCCCAGGACGGTGGAGGCGTGGCTGTTCTCGATGACGTCGTGCTCGGACTCCGCCTGCGAGGGGTAACCGGACAGGCCGCCCTTCATCTTCAGCTTCGAGAAGTCCTGGCGGCCGGTGAGCAGCTTGTGGACGTAGGACTGGTGTCCGGTGTCCCACAGCACCTTGTCCTTCGGGGACTCGAAGACCCGGTGCAGGGCGATGGTCAGCTCGACCACACCGAGGTTGGGGCCGAGGTGCCCGCCGGTCTTGGAGACGGCGTCGACGAGGAAGGTACGGATCTCCCCCGCCAGCTGCTCCAGCTGCTCCGGTCCTAGTCGGTCCAGATCGCGCGGTCCCTTGATGCGGGTCAGCAGCGCCACCCGTGCCTCCTTGCTGTCGAGCTGGTTCGAGCGATTCGTGCTGCTTCGTGCAGATTCGCCTGGTTGTAGCTGGCTCTGGCTGGTCGAGCTTGCCGATCTGCCGAGTCTAATGTTCCGCTTGCGGCGGCGGAGAACGGGCTGTGCGATGTATGTCACGCGGATGGCCGTTTTACGGTTTTGCTCTCGCCGGGACCGCGGTCTTCGGCCGAAAACACTCCCCGGGGCCGGTACGGGTCCGCACGCCCCGGGCTCCGTCCGCCCGCTCAGGAACCGGCGGAGGACTCCGAACGGGTGAGCCTGTGGAGGGTCCGCCTCGGCTGGACCGTCCGTACCCAGGTCACGCAGGCAGTCGCTCGCTCCCCTCCGTACCGACGTTCCGGCAGCCCGCCGCCCTCCCCGAAGAAGCAGCCCGCCCCCGAAGAAGGTGGAGCCTTCTCCACCTGGAAAACGGGATGTGACGCCCGTGCCTGCCCCGGCCCCGCCCCGCTTGACCGGGCGGCACGCCGTGCACACGACCGTGCACGGCGCCCCAGGCCCAGGAGGAGCAGTGCCCGTCACCGGAGCCGGCGTCGAGCAGGCCGTGACACTCAGCGCGGTGGCCAGGCTGTACGGCCGCGGCCACAGCAAGGTCCCCGCCCTGCGCGGTGTGCACTGCGCCTTCGCCCGCGGGTCGTTCACCGCGGTGATGGGTCCCTCGGGTTCGGGCAAGAGCACCCTGCTCCAGTGCGCGGCGGGCCTGGACCGCCCCACCTCGGGCCGGGTGTTCATCGGCACCACCGACATCGGCGCGCTGACCGAGACGGAACTGACCAGGCTGCGCAGGGAGCGGATCGGATTCGTCTTCCAGTCCTTCAACCTCATGCCGTCGCTGACCGCGCGCAAGAACGTGGCCCTGCCGATGCGGCTGGCCGGGCAGCGCCCGAGCCGCGCCCAGGTGGACGCCGCGCTCCGGCAGGTGGGCCTGGGCGACCGGGGCGGCCACCGGCCGGCGCAGATGTCCGGCGGCCAGCAGCAGCGGGTGGCCATCGCCCGCGCCCTCATCAGCCGGCCCGACGTGCTGTTCGCCGACGAGCCCACCGGCGCCCTGGACACCAACACCAGCCGAGAGGTGCTGGGCCTGCTGCGGTCCGTGGTGGACCACGCGGGGCAAACGGTGATCATGGTCACCCACGACCCGGTCGCCGCCTCCTGTGCGGACCGGGTGCTCTTCCTGTCCGACGGTGCGGTGCACGGCGAACTGACGGCCCCGACGGTGGCCGCGGTCAGCGAGCACATGGCACGGCTGGGTGGCTGACCCATGCTGTCCATCGCTCTTTCCACCCTGCGCACCAGATGGGCGCTGTTCGCCGGCACCTTCGTCGCGCTGACGCTCGGCGTCGCACTGATCGCCGGTACCGGTCAGGTCCTCGACGCCACCCGGGGCACCTCGAAGCCCGGCGGGTCCGGGCGCTACGACGCCGCCGCCGTCGTGGTGCGGGCCGGTCAGTCCTTCACCGTCGGCTTCGGCACCGGGGGCGGTGCGTACGACCAGCGCCGGACCGCCACCACCCCGCACCGCATCGAGGACGTGCGGCGGACCGCCGAAGCGGTCCGCCGGGTGCCCGGCGTACACCAGGCCGTCATCGACCGTGCGCTGCCCGCCCAGGTGGTGGCCGGCGACGCCGCCGGTGACTCTGCCGACCGCCCGGTGGGCCACGGCTGGTCGAGTGCCCGGCTCACCCCCTTCCGCGTCACCGAGGGCCGCGAACCCGTCGGTGACGACGAGGTGGTGCTCGCCGCCGCGCTGGCCGGGCGCGCCAAGGCGGCCGTCGGCGACAAGGTCCCCGTGGTGACCCCGCAGGGCCGGCGGGAGATGACCGTCGCCGGTATCGCGGCGCCTCCCGGCGGGGGCGGGGTGCCCGGCGAGGCCACCGTCTTCTTCGCCGACGCCACCGCACAGCGGCTGTCGGCCGACCCGGACCGTGCCGACGCGGTGGCCGTGCTCGCCGGGCCGGGCACCCCGGCCGCGGACCTCGCGGACCGGATCACGGCCGCGCTGCCGGACCCGTCCCTCACGGCCGGGACCGGCGCCGCCAAGGGCGGTGAGCCGACCGCCGCCTCGCGCGCCGCGGCCCTCGGTGACGTCGCCACACTGCTCGCCGTCATGGCGGTGATCGCCGGCTTCGTATCGGTCTTCGTGGTGTCGGGCACCTTCGCCTTCGCCATCTTCGCGGAGCTGGGACTCTCCCCCGACGACGGCAACCGCCGGGTGCTCGCGGTCCTGGCGTATCTGCGCGACGGATGAGCCCGGGGGCCGAGGTCACAGGCCTGCCCCCGGGTTTCCCGGCCGAACGCGCCCTACGCCCGCCCGGCCGTCTTCTGCGTCTTGCGGGAGACCGAGTCGATGACCACGGCTGCCAGCAGGACAGCACCGGTGATCATGAACTGGACCGCCGAGGCGATACCCAGAAGAGCCATGCCGGAGGCGATGGACTGGATGACCAGGACGCCCAGGAGGGCGGACCAGGTCTTGCCGCGGCCGCCGAACAGGCTCGTACCGCCGATGACGGCGGCTGCGATCGCGTTCATCAGAAGGCTGCCGGCGCCGGAGGACTGGTTCGCGGCGTTGATCTGGGAGGCCAGGAACATGCCGCCGACGGCGGCCATCGTGCCGGCGAGGGAGAAGACGGAGATCCGGATGAGGGCGACGTTGATGCCCGCGCGGCGGGCCGCTTCGACACTGCCGCCGAGGGCGAAGACCTGACGTCCGTACGGGGTGCGCCGCAGCACGAAGTCGAGCGCGACGACGACGCCGAGGAAGATGACGACCGCGAGCGGCAGGCCCTTGTACTGGTTCAGCAGCCAGGCCGCCAGGTAGGCCGGGACGGCGAGGACCACCGTACGCAGGATGATCTCGCTCAGCGGCCTGCTCGGGACGCCCGCGGCCTCCCGGCGGCGCGCGTCGAGCAGGGAAAGGCCGAGGACGGCGAGGACGGCGACCGTCGCCAGCCCGTACGCGGCGGCCACATCGGTGAAGTAGTAGTTGGTGAGCTTGGCGACGAGGCCGCTGTCGTCGAGGTTGATGGTGCCGTTCGCGCCGAGCACCTGGAGCATCAGGCCGTTCCAGCCGAGCAGCCCGGCGAGGGTGACGACGAAGGCGGGCACACCGATGCGGGCGAAGAAGAAGCCGTGCAGGGCGCCGGCCACGGTGCCGGTGAGGACGGCCAGGATCAGGGCCGGCCACTCCGGCATGCCGTTGTTGATGTTCAGTACGGCGAAGACCGCGGCGGCCAGGCCGCTGACCGAGCCGACCGACAGGTCGATCTCGCCGAGGATCAGGACGAAGACGATGCCGACGGCGATCAGTCCGGTGCCGGCGGCCGTCACGAAGAGGTTCGAGAGGTTCTCGGCGCCCAGGAAGGCGGAGTCCTGGAGCTGGAAGACGATGCCGATGACGATCAGGCCGACGACGACGGGCAGGGAGCCCAGTTCGCCACTGCGCGTCTTGCGGCGGAACTCGTCGAGGTAGCCCTTGAAGCCCTGCTGCCGTACGAGCAGCCGCGGGTCCACGGCGGTGACGGCGCCTTCGGCCACGGGCGCGGCGTCGACCGGCTCGTCGCCGGCCTTGGAGAGGTTGGTGGTCACTTCTTGGCCTCCGCGGTGCGGGCCTTGCGCCGGGTCACGGCGTTGTCCGTGGCGCCGGTGATGGCGGAGATGATCTCTTCCTGGGTGGTGGTGCGGACGTCGAAGGTGCCGTTGTTGCGGCCCAGCCGCAGGACTGCCACCCGGTCGGCGACGGCTTTGACGTCGGCCATGTTGTGGCTGATGAGGATGACACCGAGGCCGCGCTCGCGCAGCCGTTCCACGAGGTCGAGGACCTGGGCGGTCTGCTCGACGCCGAGCGCCGCGGTGGGTTCGTCGAGGATGACGACCTTGGGTTCGCCGAGCAGGGAGCGGGCGATGGCGACGGTCTGCCGCTGGCCGCCGGAGAGCGAGGCGATGGGGATGCGGACGCTCGGGATGCGGATGGCGAGGGTGGCGAGCAGCTCGCGGGCGCGGCGCTCCATCTCGACCTCGTCGAGCACACCGGCGCGCACGATCTCGCGGCCGAGGAAGAGGTTGCCCACGACGTCGAGGTTGTCGCAGAGCGCGAGGTCCTGGTAGACGGTGGCGATGCCCAGTTCCTGGGCGGTGTGCGGCCGGTCGACGGCGACCGGCCGGCCCTCCCACTCGATGGTGCCGTCGTCGGCGGGGCCGACGCCGGCGATCGCCTTGACGAGGGTGGACTTGCCGGCGCCGTTGTCGCCGACCAGGGCGACGACCTCGCCGGGGTGGATCTCCAGTTCGACATCGGTGAGCGCCTGGACGGCACCGAACCGCTTGGAGACCCCGCGCAACGCCAGCACGGGCGTAGCGGTCACGTGAATCATCTCCTTCGCCGCCTGACCGGCGGGGATGAGCCGTCCGGCGCCCGGCTTCCGGACCCCGGCCGCAGGGCGGGGGTCGGCGGACGGCGGGGCCGGGCGGACGGCCGGGCTTACTTCAGGCCGGCCTGGGTGCAGGCGGACCGGAACTTGGCGGTGCAGATCTCGGCCTTGGTGAAGAAACCTTCTTGGCCGACATACTTGGAAATATCGGCCTTGGTCAGTGCGAAGGGCGTCACGATGACGGACGGCACCTTCTTCTCGGTGGCGCTGTCGACGGTGGACTTGGCGATCGAGTCGAGCTTCTTGCCCTGGGCGAGCGCGACGGCCATCGACGCGGCGGCGTCGGCCTCCGGCTTGTACGGCTTGTAGACGCTCATGAACTGTTCACCGGTGAGGATGCGCTGCACGGCGGAGAGTTCGGCGTCCTGGCCGGTGACCGGCGGCAGCTTGGTGAAACCGGCGCTCTTGAGGGCGGTGATGATGCCGCCGGCCATGCCGTCGTTGGCGGAGTAGACGCCGATGATCCTGTCCTTGCCGAGTGAGGAGATGGCGCCCTTCATGTTCTCGTTGGCGTTCTCCGGCTTCCACTCCTTGGTGTCGTACTCCTTGCCGATCTTGACCTTGCCGTCGAGTACGGAGTGCGCGCCGTCCTTGTACATCTTGGCGTTCGGGTCGGTGACCGACCCGTTCATCATGACGATCTCGCCTTGGCCGGCCTTGTCGCCCAGCGCCTTCAGGAGCGACTCGCCCTGGATCCGGCCGACCCGCTCGTTGTCCACGGAGGTGTACGCCTTGATCGGGCCCTCGGCCAGCCGGTCGTAGGCGACGACGGGTATGCCCTTGTCGTTCGCCTTCTTCACCGAGGAGGCGATGGACTTGGCGTCCACCGCGTCCAGGATCAGCGCGTCGACCTTCTTGGTGATCATCGTGTCGACCTGCTGCTGCTGGACGGAGGGGTCCTGCTTGGCGTTGTCGTAGAGGATCTCGGTGTCCTTGCCCGCCAGCTCGCGGATCTTCTTCTCGATCAGCGGCTTGTCGAACCGCTCGTAGCGCGCGGTCTGGTTCTCGGGCAGCAGGAGGCCGATGGTCAGCGGCCCCTTCTTGTCCTTCTTGGCGTCCGAGTCGCCGCCGGCTTCCTTCGCGGAGCCGCAGGCGGCGAGTCCGAGGGCCATCGAGACGGCGGCCGCGGCCACGGCAGCACGACGCAGATGCGTGTTCACGGATGAAACCTCCCTGACGAGGCCGCGTCGTTGCGGCCGAGGTGGCTGGAAGTCAACTCGGCCGCTCGCAGACCGTCAAGGAGTAAATACTTAACGAGATGACAACGGTGCCATGCGTTAGCTGTGTGAACTCAGCGTGCCTCGTGTACGGCAGCGTGCCCCGTATACGTCAGGCAATGGCAGAGGTACCGGTGCCGTCGGCGGCACGGCCGCCCGCGACGGCGGGCACCCCGGGGGCCGTCCGCCCGCCCGGCTGCGGGCTCCCGTCGGCGGGCAGCGTGCCGTCCAGCAGCGTCGAGTCGCCCATCTCGCTCAGTACGAGCGCCAGCGCGCCCAGCACCTCGGCGCGGCCGCCGAGCGTCCCCGGCACGATCCCCAACTGCCGCGCGGCGCTGGGGATCGCATACCGCGACACCGACTCCCTTATCGGCCCGAGCACCAGCTCCCCGGCCTCCGCGAGGTCGCCGCCGAGCACCACCCGGCTCGGGTTGAGCAGGTTGCACAGGTTGGCCACGCCGCTGCCGATGTGCCGCCCCACGTCCGCGATCACCCGGCGGCAGCCCGGGTCGCCCTCCCGGGCCAGCCGGACCACCTCCGCCATGGTCAGGTCGGGGCCGTGGCTGGGCTGGAGCAGCGGGAGCACGTACCGGGCGGCGGTGAAGGTCTCCAGGCAGCCGCGGTTGCCGCAGCGGCAGACCGGCCCGGACTCGTCCAGGGTGATGTGCCCGATCTCGCCGGCGGTGCCGCCCGGGCCCCGGTAGATCTGGCCGCTGATGACCAGGCCCGCGCCGACGCCGCTGGCGACCTTGATGTACGCCAGGTCGGCGGCGCCGCGTCCGCTGCCCCAGACCAGTTCGCCGAGCGCGCCGAGGTTGGCGTCGTTGTCGACGTACACGCCGACGCCGAGCCGGCCGGACAGTTCCTCGCTCGGGTTCGTCCCGCTCCAGCCCGGCAGGATGGCGGTCGAGCCGAGCGTGCCGGACTCCACGTCGATGGGGCCCGGGACACCGAGGCCGACGCCGATGACCTTGCCCGGTCCGACGCCGGTCGCTTCGACCAGCCGGTTGACCAGGCGCTCGGCCCGGTCGAAGCCCTCCGCCGCGGAGGCGTCCACGTCGATCGGCTCGGTCTCCTCGGCGAGCACCTGGTGGGCGAGGTTGCCGACCGCGACCCGCAGGTGGGAGTGGCCGAAGTCGACGCCCACGACGATCCCGGCGTCGCCGGAGAGCGAGACGCTGCGGGCGCGGCGGCCGCCTGCCGAGGTCGGCGTGACCTCGACGGTCCCGGCGTCCTTCAGTTCCCGAACGATGTTGGAGACCGTGGCCGCCGACAGCCCCGTGCTCCGGGCGATCTCCGCCTGGGTGAGCGACCCCGCCATGCGCACCGCGCGTACGACCCGCTCCAGATTGGCCCGGTGCAGCGAGGACTGCGAACCCGGAGTCTCCATCGACTCATCCACTCCCGCCTGTAGCGCCCGGCACGACGACCGGCCGCCGGCCGGGCCACACCGACGGGACCCGGCTTGTCTCCAACATGTGAATCTAAGCTGACGTGCCCGGGTCCGGTTACGTCAAGTCCTCGACCGGGTGCACCGGACCTGTGGCCAAAACCCGGCCCTCCGGCGGACGCCACGGCGGCCCCCGCGGGACGGCGGGGGCCGCTGTGACGTACGGCGTGCCGGTACGGGCTCGCGCGCCGGCTCGCGGGGCTACTTCAGGGCGCCCGCCGTCAGGCCCGCCACCACCTGCCGCTGGAAGATGATGTAGGCGCCGAGCACCGGCAGCATGGCGATGGTCAGACCCGCGAACAGGCCGGACCAGTCGCCCTTGTACCCCTGGCTGACCGCCAGCGCGACCAGGCCCTGCGTCAGCACCTTCTTGTCCGGGTCGCCGACGTTCAGCACCGTCGGCAGCAGGTACTGGTTCCACTGCCCCAGGAAGTTGAAGATGCCGACGCTGATCAGACCCGGCTTCGCCATCGGCAGCATGACCTGGAAGAACGTACGCGTGTGGGACGCGCCGTCGATGAGCGCGGCCTCCGCCACCGACGTCGGCAGCGTCTTGAAGAACCCGCTGAGGAAGAAGACGGTGAACGGCAGGGAGTACGCGACGTAGACCAGGATCAGGCCGTGATAGGTGTCCAGCAGGGCCATGTTCTTCATGACGAAGAACAGCGGGACCAGCGCCAGGATGACCGGGAAGCCCATCCCGCCCACGAACAGGAAGTAGATGAAGCGGTTGCCCGGGAAGTCGAACCGGGCCAGGACGTACGCCGCCATCGCGCCCAGCAGCATGGTGCCGATCAGCGACCCGCCGACCACGATCAGCGAGTTGAAGAAGTACTGGCCCATGTTGGCCTTGTCCCAGGCCCGCGCCCAGTTGTCGAAGTGCAGCGCCGACGGCAGGCCCCAGGGCGAGCCGAAGATCTCCCCGTCGTCCTTGAAGGAGCTGACCACCGCCCACAGCAGCGGCATGGTGACCAGCAGGCCCCAGACGACCAGGACGCCGTGCGAGAAGACGTTCAGCACCCGGCCCTCGGCGCTCTCGCCCTTGTCGTCCTTCCCGCTCCGGCCCGTCGCGGCCGGAGGCTTGGTCTGCACGCTCATCAGAACTCCAGTCGCTCGCGCCGGCCCAGCCGCATGACGATGGCCGAGAAGATCAGGGTCACTATCAGCAGGGAGACGCCGATCGAGGTGGCGTAACCGGCCTGACCGTCGCGGAAGGTCTTCTGATAGACGTACAGCGGCAGCACTTCGGTGGAATAGTCGGGGCCGCCCGGCCCGACGCTCATGATCTGCACGAAGGCGAAGGCCGACACGTCCAGGGCCAGAATGCCCATGTAGATCCAGCCGGTCTGCACCGTGTCCCAGAGCAGCGGCAGGGTGATCCTGAAGAACGTGTTGAGCCGATTGGCACCGTCCAGCAGCGCGGCCTCGTAGAAGTCCTTCGGTATGGAACTCATGCCGGCCGAGAAGAGCACGACGTAGAAGCCGACATTGGCCCAGATCATCGCGCCCATGATGCACCAGAGCGCGAGCTGCGGGTCCCCCAGCCAGTCGGGCTGTACGTTGTCCAGTCCGATCGCCTGGAAGAACGCGTTCAGCGCGCCGCTCTCCGGGTTGTACGCGAACTGGAAGAGCAGGGCGACGATCGGGATCGACAGCACCTGCGGGAAGAAGTACAGAATCTTGTACGTGCCCGAGCCGCGCACGCCGCCGATGACCGCCTTCTTCCTGCGGCGGCCACCGACGTTGAGCATGAAGGCGAAGAAGAGCCCGAGCGAGAGCGTCACCACCGGCAACAGCAGCAACAGCGTCACACTGTTTCCCACCGAGGCCCAGAAGACGCTGTCCTTGAAGAGGCGCGCGTAGTTGTCGAACCCGACCATTTTCATGTCCGAGCTCAGGCCGGTCCAGTCCGTGAAGGAGTAGTAGATCGCCTGCACGAACGGCGATATCACGAAGATCGCGTATATCGCCAGCGGGAGGACCAAGAACCCTGCTATGAAGCGGTATTTACCGTGCTGCATGACTACCGATCCCGTTCTTTCCCCGCGACTGCCGTAAAGGCCACCGCTGGTGACGCGTGAGATGCACCGGTCAGCGCTTGTACTTCTTGACGCTGCTGTCGTCGCGCGTCTCGTCCGCGTACTTCTGGATCTTGTTGATCGCTTCGTCGGGAGTCATCCGGCCCGCCATCATCTCGCCCAGCGCACCGACGCCGATCTTCTCCTTCTGCAGCGCCACGTACCAGTCCTGGATCCGCGGGTTGACGATGTTCCGGCCGGCCTTCTGCAGCGCCTGCTGCGCCGAGTCCAGGCCCGGGGGCAGGGTCAGGCCCTCGGTGCCGCCGTTGAGCGAGGTGAGCGAGGAGACCTGCTTGATGAAGTTCTGCGAGGACTTCTTGCTGAGCATGATGCGCAGCATCTCCATGCCGCCGGGGGCGTTCTTCGCCTGCTTGGGCACGATGAACGGTTCGCCTCCGGAGGCCCAGATGGTGCCGAACGGCATCTTGTCGGAGCCGGACAGGCTGGACGGCGCGCCGACCGAGAGCTGGAAATCCGGGTTCTTCTCGATCTGCTTGGCCGACTCGTTCTCCACCCACGACCCGTTGGGTATGAACAGGGCCTTGCCCTCGGCCCACGCCTTCTGCGACTGGAGGTGGTCCAGGCCCGGCGAACCCTTGAGGACGTACCCCCTCTTGTACAGCTCGTAGTACGCCTCGAAGGCGGCCTTGACGGCCGGGTCCTTCCAGGCGTTCGGCTCCAGGTTGTCGATCTTCCGCAGCACCTCTGTGCCGCCGATCTTGGCGATGAAGGGGTAGAGGCTGAAGGGGAGGTAGTACGGGTACTTGCCGGGGTAGGTCCACCCGGCGACGCCCTTCTTCTTCGCCTTCTCGCACACGGCGAGCATCTCGTCCCAGGTCTGCGGGTATTCCGCGTCGGCGACCTTCTGGAGGTTGGTCTTGGAATACCACACGCCGTAGACCGTGTACGCGTAGTACATGATCCAGGTTTCCTCGCCGCCGAACTGGCCCATCTCGACGACGCCGGGACGCAGGGTGTCGCGCACCTTCTTGTCCGGGTCGTCGATCGACGGGGCGTCGAGCAGCGGGGTGAGGTCGGCGAGCTGGTTCTTGGAGACCAGGGTGCCGAAGTCCATCTGCTCGGCGCCGGAGTTGTCCACGAGGTCCGGCGGGTTGCCGCCGTTGAAACGCGGCTGCAGCGTGGACTGGATCTTCTGGGTGGAGGCGAGCTTGACCTTGCCCTTGGTCTTCGGGAAGGCGGTGACGTATTCGGCCTGGGCGTCCTTGGCGTATTTGTCGCCGAAGCCGCCGTCGAAGATGACGACGTCGAGGGCGGCACTGTCATTGACCGCCAGCGGATTCTTGGCGGACTTCTGCCCCTTTTCGACCTTCTCGCCGCCGCCACCGCCACTGCCGGCACACGCCGACAGCGCGCTCATGGCCGGTACGGTGACGATTCCGAGGGCCGTGGCCCGCTTGATCAGGTCGCGACGGCTGAAATCTGAGGTGGTTCCCATGCGCAAGTCCTCGCCTTCTTCAGGACTCATGCGGTGTACCGGAGCCACCCCGGCACCGCGGGTCAGATGAAGCTGAGTTGTACGGGATGTGCACCGGGCACGCCAGAGATGTGCGGGGCCGATTTCTTGTGCTGCTCCGCAGGTCCCCCCGGGTCCGCGACGTCGTTCGCACCGTCGCTCGGACGCCGACAGGTATAGTCCACTTCACGTCAACTCGGCAAGATCGTAAGCAAGTTCGGGCCGCCATCTTTCCCGAGTTGAGACCTCGCCGGTATGCGTCGCTCCGGCCACGGACTTCTGGCCGCCGTTCGCAGGGTCACCCTTGACAACAAAGACCCCACACACCTTACTTATCTCTGCATTACGCAGCTGACAACGATGTCACCATCGTTGAAGTGTCGCCTTCGTTGCCATGTCGCCTTCGTTGAGAGGTACGCGTGCGGCTCAGACACCGGCACAGACCCCTGCCCGGCACGGCACGCGCCGTCGCGCTCGCGGCCGCGGCCCTGCTCGCCCTGACGGCTTCCTCCGCCGCCGTAGCGGCTCCCCCGCAAAAACCCCCGGCGGGCCGGCAGTTCAGCTCCTCCTTCGAGACCGGTGATCCGCAGCCGGACTGGCTGGACACCGTCGAGACCGGCCCGGACGGCGCCAAGACCTCCGGGGTGGGCCCGGAGAGCGGCCCGGGCAGCGGCATGGCCAGCCACCCCGACTCCGGCCCCACCGCTTCCCCCACGGCCAGGACGAACGCGGGCTTCAGCGGGCTGCGCGCGTTGCGGTACGCGGGCACGCACACCGCGGCCGGCCGCGGCTACTCGTACAACAAGGTCTTCGACGTCGACATGCCCGTCACGCGCGCGACGTCCCTGTCGTACAAGATCTTCCCCGAGATGGCCGCCACCGACCTGGGCTACCCCGCCACCCATGTCGCGCTCGACCTGGCCTTCACCGACGGCACGTACCTCAGCGAGCTGCGCGCCACCGACCAGAACGGCGCCCCGCTGACCCCGCGCGGCCAGGCCGCCGCCAAGACGCTCTACGTCAACCAGTGGAACCACCGCCAGTCGCGCATCGGCGCAGTGGCCGCGGGCAAGACCGTCGACCGGATCCTGGTCGCGTACGACGCCCCCGGCGCGCCGAGGACGACCCCGGTCTTCCGCGGCTGGGTGGACGACATCACCCTCGGGCCCGAGGCCAGGCAGAAGCCGCCCGCCCACCTCTCCGACTACGTGGCGACCACCCGCGGCACGAACTCCAGCGGCAGCTTCTCGCGCGGCAACAACTTCCCCGCCACCGCCGTGCCGCACGGCTTCAACTTCTGGACGCCGGTGACCGACGCGGGCTCCACCGACTGGCTGTACGAGTACGCGCGGAAGAACAACGCCGCCAACCTGCCCACCCTCCAGGCGTTCGCCGCCAGCCACGAACCGAGCCCCTGGATGGGCGACCGGCAGACCTTCCAGGTCATGCCGTCCACCGCCACCGGCACCCCGGATGCCGGCCGCGCGGCCCGCGCCCTGCCCTTCCGCCACGCCGACGAGACCGCGACGCCGCACCACTACGGCGTCACCTTCGACAACGGCCTCAGAGCGGACATCGCCCCGACGGACCACGCGGCGCTGATGCGCTTTACCTTCCCCGGTGACGACGCGAACCTGATCTTCGACAACGTCAACAACAACGGCGGGCTCACCCTCGACGCCGGGCGGGGCATCGTCACCGGCTTCTCCGACGTCCGCAGCAATCTGTCCGTCGGCGCCACCCGGCTGTTCGTGTACGGCGTGCTCGACGCGCCGGTGACCGCGGGTGGCAAGCTCAGCGGCGGCGGTGGCCCGGACGTCACGGGCTACCTGAAGCTGCGGCCCGGCGCGGACCGTACGGTCACGCTGCGCATCGCCACCTCCCTGATCGGCGTCGACCAGGCACGCGCGAACCTGGAGCGGGAGATTCCGGCGGGCGACTCCTTCGAGCGGGTCAGGGACCGCGCCCGTGCCCAGTGGGACGGCATCCTCGGCCGTATCGAGGTCGAGGGCGCGAGCCGGGACCGTCTCGTCACCCTCTACTCCAACCTCTACCGGCTCTACCTCTACCCCAACTCCGGGTACGAGCAGGTGGGCGCGCGCACCCGGTACGCGAGCCCGTTCTCGCCGCGGACCGGCCCGGACACCCCGACGCACACCGGCGCGAAGATCGTCGACGGCGAGGTGTACGTCAACAACGGCTTCTGGGACACCTACCGCACCACGTGGCCCGCCTATTCCCTGCTGACACCGAAACAGGCGGGGAAAATGGTCGACGGCTTCGTCCAGCAGTACAAGGACGGCGGCTGGATCTCCCGCTGGTCCTCGCCCGGTTACGCCGACCTGATGACCGGGACCAGTTCGGACGTGGCATTCGCCGACGCGTACGCGAAAGGCGTGAAGTTCGACGCCGTGGCCGCCTATGACGCGGCGGTGAAGAACGCCACCGTCGCCCCGCCCAGCCCGGGTGTCGGCCGTAAGGGCATGGCCACCTCGCCCTTCCGCGGTTACACGAGCACGGACACCAAGGAAGGCATGTCCTGGGCGCTGGAGGGTCATCTCAACGATTACGGCATCGCCCGCATGGGACAGGCGCTGTACGAGAAGACGAAGAAGCCGCGCTACAAGGAGGAGTCCGCGTACTTCCTCAACCGTGCCCGCAACTACGTCAAGCACTTCGACAGCAAGGTCGGATTCTTCCAGGGCAAGGACGCGGCCGGGAACTGGCGGCTGCCCCCGGACCGGTTCGACCCGCGCGTCTGGGGCCACGACTACACCGAGACCAACGCCTGGTCGTTCGCCTTCACCGCACCGCAGGACACCCGTGGCCTGGCCAACCTGTACGGCGGCCGGGCGGGCCTGGCCAAGAAGCTGGACGCGTACTTCGCCACCCCGGAGACCGCGGCGAGGGAATTCGCCGGCTCCTACAACAACGTCATCCACGAGATGACCGAGGCCCGGGACACCCGGATGGGCATGTACGGGCACAGCAACCAGCCGTCGCACCACATCGCGTACGCCTATGACGCCGCCGGGCAGCCGTGGAAGACGCAGGAAAAGGTCCGCGAGGTCCTCTCCCGCCTCTACCTGGGCAGCGAGATCGGCCAGGGATATCCGGGCGATGAGGACAACGGCGAGATGTCCGCGTGGTACGTCTTCAGCGCGCTCGGGTTCTATCCGCTGGTGATGGGATCGCCCGAATACGCGGTCGGCTCGCCGCTGTTCACCAAGGCCACCGTCCATCTGGAGAACGGCCGCGACCTCGTCGTCCGGGCACCGCGCAACAGCGCCCGCAATGTGTACGTGCAGGGCCTGCGGGTCAACGGGAAACCCTGGCATTCCACCGCCCTGCCACACTCCCTGATCGCCCGCGGCGGCACCCTGGAATTCGCGATGGGACCGCGGCCTTCCGCCTGGGGCACCGGCAAGGACGCGGCGCCGTCGTCCATCACACGCGACGACCGGGTGCCCGCACCGGACGGCGACCTGACCGCGCCGGGCGGCAGCCCCCTCCTGGACGACACGTCGGACACCGCGGTGTCCTTCACGTCGGTCCCGGTCACCCTCAAGTCGGCGGCGCGGGTGACCTCGTACACCCTCACCTCGGCGGCGCGGGGGGACGCTCCCGCCGCCTGGGTGCTGGAGGGCCGGGACCGACACGGGAAGTGGCGGACTCTCGACCGGCGTACGGGCGAGTCCTTCAGCTGGGACCGGCAAACCAGGGTATTCGCGATCAGAACGCCCGGTACCTACACCGATTACCGTCTGATTCCGTCAAGCCGCGCCACTCTGGCGGAGGTTGAGCTGATCGGCCCGGCAAAACGAACTTAGCGGACCAATTGATCAGACCATCCGCAAATCAGTTGACATGTGAAGGCCTTGTGCAAAGATCCTGAGCATCCCGCGGCGCACCTCATGTAGGTGCGTCGCGCCTCATCACATGGCAAATGGAGAATTACGTGGCCAAACTTCCCGGCCGTAAGCGCGGACGCGCCCTGTCGCGTCTGGCTGTCGCGGCGGTCGCCGCCGCCCTGGTCGGCACCAGTGCCTCAGCCGCGGTGGCGGATGCCCCGGCGCCGGTCCCCGCCCCGGTCAAGAAGCTCGACATCGACTCGCTGGCGCAGACGCCGCCGAAGGCCGGAGCCTCGGCCCGCGTCAAGGCCCAGGACGCGCCGGCCTTCGGCCTCTTCGGCGTGGAGCGCTCTTCCGGCTTCCTGTACCACTACGCCCCGAACGGCACCGGCGGTCTCGACGAGCGCCTGTTCGCCGGGGCCGACTGGGACCTGATCAAGGCCGCGGCCCTGGTCGACCAGAACGACGACGGCATGGGCGACGGCTCCTGGGCCTGGGACTACGCCGGAAACCTGTACTTCTCCGACGCCCAGACCGAGGGCGAGGCCCGGACCATCGGCGGCGGCTGGAACATCTACAACAAGGTCCTGTCGCCCGGCAACCTCGGCGGCGGCACCGCCTACGACATCCTCGCCCGCGACGGCTCGGGGGTGCTGTGGCTCTACCTCGGCTACGACAACGGCAAGGTCGACCCGCGGGTCAGGATCGGCGCCGGCTGGGGTGGCTACACCCAGATCTCCGGCAAGGGCGACCTGACCGGCGACGGCAAGGCCGACATCGTGGCCCGGGACGGCTCCGGTGTGCTGTGGCTCTACAAGGGCACCGGCAACTACAAGGCGCCCTTCTCGCCGCGTGTGAAGGTCGGTGCGGGCTGGAACGGGTACAACACCCTGGTCGGCACCGGTGACGTGGACCTCGACGGCCGCGCCGACCTGGTCGCCCGTGGCGCCGACGGCAAGCTGTGGCTGTACAAGGGCACCGGCAACGCCTCGGCCCCCTTCGCGCCGCGCAAGCAGCTCGGCTTCGGCTACAACATCTACAGCTGGATGTTCTAGTCCTCAAGGACACCGGCAGCCGGGAGACTCCTGTCGACTCGACCGCCCGCCGGTGAGGTGATGGTGCGACGCGTCCCCACGGGGCGCGTCGCACTGCTTTGCCCGGAGTGCGGCAGCGGCCGGGCGGCACTGTCCGGGTACGACGAGGGCCGCACCCCCGGCTGGGGATGCGGCCCTTGTGCGCGGCCCGCTCACGCGGAGCGGGCCGCGTCCGTCACTTGCGGATCAGCGAGCGCAGCACGTACTGCATGATGCCGCCGTTGCGGTAGTAGTCCGCCTCGCCGGGGGTGTCGATGCGCACCTTGGCGTCGAACTCCACGTCGCCAGCCTTGACCTTGACGGTCTCCGGGATGCCGCCGTCGTTCAGGGCGGTGACGCCGGTGATGTCGAAGGTCTCCTCGCCGGTCAGGCCCAGGGACTGCGCCGAGGCGCCCTCGGGGAACTGGAGCGGGAGGACGCCCATGCCGATCAGGTTCGAGCGGTGGATGCGCTCGTAGGACTCGGCGATGACGGCCTTGACGCCGAGCAGCGCGGTGCCCTTGGCCGCCCAGTCGCGGGACGAGCCGGAGCCGTACTCCTTGCCGGCCAGGATGACCAGCGGGATGCCGGCCGCCTGGTAGTTCTGCGACGCGTCGTAGATGAAGGAGACCGGGCCGTCCTCCTGCGTGAAGTCACGCGTGAAGCCGCCCTCGGTGCCCGGCGCGATCTGGTTGCGCAGGCGGATGTTGGCGAACGTGCCGCGGATCATGACCTCGTGGTTACCGCGGCGCGAGCCGTAGCTGTTGAAGTCGCGGCGCTCGACGCCGTGCTCCGTGAGGTACTGGCCGGCCGGGGTGTCGGCCTTGATCGCACCGGCCGGGGAGATGTGGTCGGTGGTGACCGAGTCGCCCAGCTTGGCCAGGACGCGGGCGCCCTGGACGTCGGAGACCGGGCTGGTCTCCATCGTCATGCCCTCGAAGTACGGGGGCTTGCGGACGTAGGTGGACTGCGGGTCCCACTCGAAGGTGTTGCCGGTCGGGATCGGCAGCGCCTGCCACTGGGCGTCGCCCGCGAAGACGTCCTCGTACGACTTGGAGAACATGTCCTCGCCGATGGCGTTGGCCACGACGTCGTTGACCTCGGCCTCGGAGGGCCAGATGTCCTTGAGGTAGACGGGGTTGCCGTCCTGGTCGGTGCCGAGCGCCTCGGTGGTGATGTCCACCTTCATGGAGCCGGCGATGGCGTACGCGACGACCAGCGGCGGGGACGCCAGGTAGTTCATCTTGACGTCGGGGTTGATCCGGCCCTCGAAGTTGCGGTTGCCGGAGAGCACCGAGGTGACGGCGAGGTCGGCCTCGTTGATCGCCTTCGAGATCTCCTCGTCCAGCGGACCGGAGTTGCCGATGCAGGTGGTGCAGCCGTAGCCGACGAGGTTGAAGCCCAGCTTGTCCAGGTAGGGCGTCAGGTTCGCCTTGTCGAAGTAGTCGGTGACGACCTTCGAGCCGGGGGCGAGGGTGGTCTTGACCCAGGGCTTGCGGGACAGGCCCTTCTCAACCGCCTTCTTGGCCACCAGGGCGGCGGCGACCATGACGTAGGGGTTCGAGGTGTTGGTGCAGGAGGTGATCGCGGCGACGGTGACGGCGCCGTGGTCGATCTCGAACACCGAGCCGTCGGCCGCGACGACCTGGGTCGGCTTGCTGGGCGTGCCGTTGGAGACCGCCGGGGAGTCGGAGGCCGGGAAGGACTCCTTGCCCGCCTCGTCCAGGTCGGCCTCGCTGACGTAGTTGCGCACGTCCTGCGCGAACTTCTGGGCGGCCTCGGCCAGGATGATGCGGTCCTGCGGGCGCTTCGGGCCGGCGATCGACGGGACGACCGTCGACAGGTCCAGCTCCAGCTTCTCGGAGAAGTCCGGCTCGGCGGCCGGGTCCAGCCACAGGCCCTGCTCCTTGGCGTACGCCTCGACCAGGGCGACCTGCTGCTCGGAGCGGCCGGTCAGCTTCAGGTAGTTCAGCGTCTCGTCGTCGATCGGGAAGATCGCGGCGGTGGAGCCGAACTCCGGCGACATGTTGCCGATGGTGGCGCGGTTGGCGAGCGAGGTGGCGGCGACGCCCTCACCGTAGAACTCGACGAACTTGCCGACGACGCCGTGCTTGCGCAGCATCTCGGTGATGGTCAGCACCAGGTCGGTGGCGGTGGTGCCGGGCTTGAGCTCACCGGTCAGCTTGAAGCCGACGACGCGCGGGATGAGCATGGAGACCGGCTGGCCCAGCATCGCGGCCTCGGCCTCGATGCCGCCGACGCCCCAGCCCAGTACGCCCAGGCCGTTGACCATCGTGGTGTGCGAGTCGGTGCCGACGAGGGTGTCGGGGTAGGCCTGACCGTTGCGGACCATGACCGTACGGGCCAGGTGCTCGATGTTGACCTGGTGCACGATGCCGGTGCCGGGCGGGACGACCTTGAACTCGTCGAAGGCGGTCTGGCCCCAGCGCAGGAACTGGTAGCGCTCCTTGTTGCGGCCGTACTCCAGCTCCACGTTCTGCTGGAAGGCGTTGGCGGTGCCGAACTTGTCGGCGATGACGGAGTGGTCGATGACCAGCTCGGCCGGGGCCAGCGGGTTGATCTTCGCCGGGTCGCCGCCCAGCTCCTTGACGGCCTCGCGCATGGTCGCGAGGTCCACGACGCACGGCACGCCGGTGAAGTCCTGCATGATCACGCGGGCCGGCGTGAACTGGATCTCCTGGCTGGGCTGCGCCTGGGAGTCCCAGCCGCCCAGCGCACGGATGTGGTCGGCGGTGATGTTCGCGCCGTCCTCGGTGCGGAGCAGGTTCTCCAGCAGCACCTTCAGGCTGTAGGGAAGGCGGGCGGAGCCCTCGACCTTGTCCAGCCTGAAGATCTCGTACGACTCGTCGCCCACGCGCAGCGTGCTGCGGGCGTCGAAGCTGTTCGCCGACACGACAGTCTCCTTCAATGCATGATTCGCGCGTACCACCGCAATCCTGCCGTCACAGATCCTTGCCGATCAGCTAAGGTAAGGCTAAGTTAGGCAAGCCTTACTAGCGCGGCAGCGGTACGCCTCCCGGCAGATATCTCGATGTCGAGATAACTCTAGTACATCCCTGCCGTGCGGTCATGCGCGCCCGGCCGCCCATAACCGAGGGGCATGGACCCCCGAGCATCCGAAATCGGCCAAAAATTAGGTTAGGCTAACCTTGCCTGCGTGAAGGCCGGTGAAGAACTCCCCCGGGCCGCGCACTCCCGCGGCCACACCCTCTCCGCCACGGATGTCACCGTGGCGTACGACGGTGTCGACGTCGTGCACGAGGCATCCCTCCAGCTCTCTCCCGGGCAGGTGACCGTACTGGTCGGCCCGAACGGCAGTGGGAAATCGACACTGCTGCGGACCGTGGCGCGGCTCCAGCGGCCGCGGAGCGCGGCGCTGACCCTCGGCGAGGAGACGGACGGTTTCGCGCTGACGCCCCGTGAGTTCTCGCGGCGGGTGGCGCTGCTGCCCCAGGGCCGGCCCACACCCAGCGGACTGACCGTGCGGGACGTCGTGGAGTTCGGGCGGTACCCGTACCGGGGGCGCTGGGGCCGGGCCGACCCGGGCGGGCCCGCGGCGGTGGAGCGGGCGCTCGGCATGACCGGGGTCGCCGACCTCGCCGAGCGGGGCGCCGAGCACCTCTCCGGCGGCCAGCTGCAACGGGTGTGGCTCGCGGGATGCCTCGCGCAGGACACCGGCGTCCTGCTGCTGGACGAGCCGACGACCTACCTCGACCTGCGGTACCAGGTGGAACTGTTGGACCTGATACGGGACTTGGCGGACGACCACGGGATCGCCGTCGGGGTGGTGCTGCACGACCTGGACCAGGCGGCGGCCGTCGCCGACCGGATCGTACTGCTCCGGAAGGGGCGGGTGATCGCCGACGGGAAGCCCGAGGACGTCCTCACCCCGGAGCGGCTGACGGACACCTACGGCATCCGGATCGAGGTCTCCACCGACCCGTCGACCGGACGGCTGCGCACCCGCGCGATCGGCCGCCACCACACCCGACGGACGCCGGACGGCGGCACGGCACACGGCGTACGGACGCCGGACGGCGGCACGGTGCCGGACGCCACGACGACGCCGGACGGCGACACCCCGCACGACAACCGGAAGAACGCGCGCGACGCGCACAGCGAAAGGCTCGGTGCCACCTCATGAGACGACTCCTCCTCACCGTCGCGGCGGCCACCGCCGCCGCCCTGACCCTGGGCGCGTGCGGTACCACCGAGCCCGCCGCCGACCCGGCGAAGAAGTCCGCCGGGCACATCACCCTCACCGGCGCGTCCGGTACGAAGGTGGAGCTGGACGGGCCCGCCAAGAAGGTCGTCGGCACCGAGTGGAACGTCGTCGAGCACCTGGTCGCGCTGGGCATCGCGCCGGCCGGTGTCGCCGACGTCAAGGGGTACAAGTCCTGGGACCAGGCCGTACCGCTGAAGAACGAGCCCAAGGACATCGGCACCCGCGGCGAGCCGAGCATGGACGCCGTCGCCGCCCTCGCGCCCGATCTCATCGTCGCCACCAGCGACCTGCCCCAGGCCGCCCTCACCCAGCTGCGGAAGATCGCCCCGGTGCTGGACCTGAAGGCCGCCGACGCCACCGACCCAATCGGGCGGATGACCGCGGACCTGGACCTGATCGCCCGGGCCACCGGCACCACCGAGCGGGCCGGCAAGCTCAAGAAGGGCTTCGAGGCGAAGCTCGCGGAGGGCCGGCGGAAACTGGAGCAGGCCGGGCGCAAGGGCACGCGGTTCGCCTTCGCGGACGGCTACGTGCAGGGCAGCCAGGTGACCATCCGGCCGTACACCGGCGGTTCGCTGGTCGGCGCGGTGAACGAGAAGCTCGGGCTGGAGAACCCCTGGACGATGAAGGGCGACCCTGGCTACGGGCTCGCCAAGACCGACGTCGAGGGGCTGACCAAGCTCGGTGACGTGGAGTTCGCGTACATCGGCAGCGACGACGACAAGAGCGCCACGCCGTTCACCGGGGCACTGGCGGACAACGCGGTGTGGAAATCGCTGCCGTTCGTGAAGGCGGGCAAGGTGCACCGGCTGCCCGACGGTGTGTGGATGTTCGGCGGCACCGGGTCGATGGAGTCGTACGTCGACTCCGTCGTCGCCGCGCTGCAGAAGTGACGGCGAGGCGCGCGTAGACATCATGGCCGTCACCACGACCGCTCCCCCTGCCCCCACCACGACGGCGGCAGCCAGAAAAGGCGGCGCGGCCGCGGTGACGGGCGGGCTCGTCCTGCTGATCGCCGCGCTCGCGCTCGTCGACATCGCCCAGGGCACCTCCGGCGTCGGCGCGGCGGAGGTGTGGAAGGCGCTCACCGGGCAGGCCGACGGGGCGGACGCCTCCGTCGTCGTCGCCTCCCGGCTGCCGCGCATGGCCGCCGGGCTCCTGGTCGGCGCGGCGCTCGGCATGGCGGGCGCCGCCCTCCAGGCCGTCAGCCGCAATGTGCTCGCCGCGCCCGACACCCTCGCCGTCAACGCCGGCTCCTACCTCTCGCTCGGACTGGTCGCCGCGACCGGCGTCTCGCTGCCGATGCTCGCCTCCTCCGGCGTCGCCTTCGTCGGCGGACTTGCGGCCGCGGCCGTCGTGCTCGGACTGTCCGGCCTGGGCGCCGGGACCGTACGTCTGGTACTGGCGGGCAGTGCTCTCACCCTGGGCCTCACCTCCGTCACGGAGGGACTGCTGCTCCTGTTCCCCGAGCAGACGGAGGGGCTGTACGCCTGGAACCAGGGCAGCATCGCGCAGAACGGTTTCAGCGGAGTGCTGTGGATGCTGCCGCTCGCCGTCGTCGGACTGGCGGGGCTGCTGCAGGCCGCCCGCCGGGTCGACGCCCTGGCCCTCGGCGACGACGCCGCGCGGGGGCTGGGCGTACCGGTACGGGCCACCCGCGTGACCACCGTCGTCCTCGCCGCCCTGCTCTCCGCCGCCGCCGTCACCCTCGCCGGGCCGATCGGCTTCGTCGGGCTGAGCGCCCCGGCCGTCGTACGCCTGCTGGCGCGCCGTTACCGCGGCTTCGCCCGGACGCGCGCGAGCGTGATCCGGTCGGCGCTGACCGGTGCGGCGCTGGTGCTCGGCTCGGACGTCGTCCTGCGCGCGCTGGTGCCGGCCGACGTGGCGGTGGCCGTGCCGACCGGCGTGGTGACGAGCCTGGTCGGCGCCGTCTTCCTGGTGGTGCTGGCGACCCGGGGCCGGGACACCGGCGCCGCCGCCCCGCCCGACCGGCTGCGCATCCGCAGCCGGAAGGTCTTCCTGACGGTGGCCGGGACGCTGGTGGTGGTACTGATCGCCGTGACCGTCGCCTCCGTACTGCTCGGCGACTCCAAGCTGCTGCTCGGCGACGTCATGAACTGGGCGCAGGGCAGGGCGGGACGGGCCGTCTCCTTCGTCCTCGACACCCGGGTGCCGCGGGTCCTCGCCGCTCTTCTCGCGGGCGCGGCCCTCGCCCTGTCGGGCACCCTGGTCCAGGCGGTGACCCGCAACCCGCTGGCCGAACCGGGCGTCATGGGCGTCTCCGGCGGCGCGGCGCTGGGCGCGGTGATCCTGGTGACGACCGCGCCCGGGGCCGGGCCGACGGGCCTCGCCGCCGCTGCCTTCGCGGGTGCCGCACTCGCCTCGGCCCTGGTGTTCGGGCTGTCCGCGCGCGGCGGCTTCCGGCAGAACCGCCTGGTGCTGGTCGGCATGGGCGTGGCCACCGCGAGCGCCGCCCTGATCAGCCTGTTCATCGTCCTCACCGACCCGTTCAACGCCACCAAGGCGCTGACCTGGCTCTCCGGTTCGACGTACGGACGCACCCTGCCCGACCTGGTGCCGCTCGCCGTCGTCCTGGCGGCGGGAGTCGCCGTGGCGGTCGCGCGGCGCACCGAACTCGACCTCGTCTCCCTCGACGAGGACACCCCGAAGCTGCTCGGCCTGGGTGTCCCCCGGGCCCGCCTCGGCTTCCTCGCGCTGGGCGTCCTGCTGAGCGCCGCGGCCGTCGCCGCCGCCGGAACCATCGCCTTCGTCGGCCTCGTCGCCCCGCACGCCGCCCGTGCCCTGGTGGGCCGTCGGCACGTACGGGTCGTGCCGGTGGCGGTCCTGCTGGGCGCGGCGCTGGTGGGCACGGCGGACGTGGTGGGCCGGACGGTGATCGCCCCGGCCCAACTCGGCGCGGGCCTCCTCACGGCGGTCATCGGCACGCCGTACTTCCTGTGGCTGCTGGTGCGGACCCGGGATGGGAACGGCAGGCGGTAGCCGGTAGCTCTTTCCGCAAACTTCCCTATTGCTCCCTCCGATAGGGAAGATTACGGTACTTTCGTGAACGACCGCCTCTACTCCGTGGACCAAGTGGCCGAGCGCCTGGGCCTGCACGTCCGCACCGTCCGCAACTACGTGCGGGACGGGCGGCTCGCCGCCGTACGCATCGGCAAGCAGTACCGGATCGCGCACGAGGACCTGGAAGCCTTCACCGGCCGTCCGGTCCCGTCCGGGCCCGGGGAGCCCGCCGGGGGGCGGCGGCACAGTGAGGTTTCGAGCATCGTGGAGATCGACGCGGTCGACGCCCGCACCGCCGACCGGCTGTCCACGCTCTTGACCGGCTCGGCCGCCCACCGCAGCCACGACGACCGGCCGCTGCGGATCCAGACGGTGTACGACCCGGAGCGGGCCCGGGTGAAGGTCGTCATTCTCGGCGGCCTGGGCGACACGGCCCGGCTGTTCGACTACATCGAGGGGGTGCTCGACTCATGAGCACAGGCACCGGCACAGCCGCCGGCACGATCTACCGGTCCGCCGCCGGGGCGCACGAGCTCCAGCGGCGCTATCAGGAGGCGCTGGACAACTGGCCCGTAGCCGCCGAGCGGCTGCGGATACCGACCCGCGAGGGTGAGACCTTCGTGCTCGCCTCCGGGCCGCAGGATGCCCCGCCCCTGGTCCTGCTGCACGGCTCGGGGGCGAACGCCACCATGTGGCAGGGCGATGTCGCCGCCTGGTCGCGGCACTTCCGTACGTACGCCGTCGATCTCATCGGTGAGCCGGGGCTGAGCGCGCCGTCCCGACCTCCCCTGGCCTCCGACGCGTACGCGCGGTGGCTCGACGACGTACTGGACGGGCTGGGCGTCGCGTCCGTCTCCGTCGTCGCCACTTCCCTGGGCGGCTGGACGGCCTTGGACTACGCCACCCGCCGCCCGGGCCGGGTGTCCCGCCTGGCCCTGCTGTGCCCCGGCGGCCTGGGGAAGCAGCGGGTGGGGCTGCTCTTCAAGACCCTGCTGCTGAAGCCGTTCGGACGCTGGGGAGTGCGCCGGTCGGTGCGCAGCGCCACGGGTCTGGACACACTTGCGGCGGAGCCGGTCCTGGACCAAGTGGTGCTGACATTCACCCAGTTCAAACCGCGTACGGAGCGGCTGCCGCGGTTCTCGGACGACGCGCTGCGCGGCCTGGACGTGCCCGTACTGCTGATCGTCGGCAGCGATGACGCCTTCTTCGACTCGGCGGGCTCCGCCCGTCGCGTACGGGAGCACGTTCCGGACGCGACGGTGCGGATGCTGCCCGGGGTCGGGCATGCGATCTTCGGGCAGACGGATGCCGTGCTGGAGTTCCTGCAAGGGTGACAGTGGCGCCTCTCACGCGAACCCCGTCCACGCGTCCGCCCCGAACGTTCCCTTCACCTCGGACGCGACGGCAGTGGCGTCCACCTTGGCCTCCAGAGCGTACACGGTCGTCCTGCGGGCGCCGCGGACGCTGAGGAGGACCGGGGTGTCGCCGGGATGGTCCCCGAGGATGCGTTTGAGTTCTCCGACGGACTGTTCGGTGATCCGGTGGGCGGGGAGGGCGAGCCGTACGGAAGGTCTGCCGCCGTGCTCCGCGGCGGACACGTCCAGTACGGCGAGTTCCCTGCCGAAGACGTTCAGGGCTGCGTCCCGGTCCTCGATGCTGCCCTTGACGGAGATGACGTTGTCCTCGGCCAGGGCGTGCTGCACGAGCCGGTAGACGGCGGGGAAGAAGAGCACCTCGACGGCGGCGTCGCGGTCCGCGAGGTGCACGATGGCCCAGGTGTTGCCCTGTCTGGTCATCTTGAGCTGGATGCCGGTGATCAGTCCGGCGAGCCGCACGTCCCCGGTGGTGCGGCCGGAGGCGAGCAGTTCGGCGATGGAGCAGTCGCGGGCGCCGGCGAGGATGTGTTCGGCGCCGTCCAGCGGGTGGGCGGAGACGTAGAGGCCGAGCATGTCGCGTTCGGCCGCCAGGAGCTGTCTGCGGGGCCATTCCGCGGCGTCGACGGGAAAGTCGAGGCCGAAGGCCGGTTCGCTGCTTCCTGTTCCGTTCAGTTCGGCGAAGAGATCGTCCTGTCCGAAGCCGGCTGCTTTCTTCACGGGGATGATCGCGTCGATGGCGTCCGCATGGACGGCGGTGAGGCCCTTGCGGGAATGCCCCAGTGAGTCGAAGGCGCCGGCCTTGATCAGGGACTCCACCGCCCTCTTGTTCAGCGCGGGCAGTCCGGCCTTGTCGAGGAAGTCGGGGAAGGAGGTGAAGGCCCCGCTCCGGCGGCGCGCGTCGACGATGGCCTCGATGACGTTCTCGCCGACGTTGCGTACGGACCGCAGCCCGAACCGTACGTCGTCGCCGACGGCGGTGAACTCGGCGACGGACTCGTTCACGTCGGGCTGCAGGACCCGAACGCCGTTCTTGCGGGCGTCGGCGAGGTAGACCGCGGCCTTGTCCTTGTCGTCGCCGACCGAGGTGAGCAGGGCCGCCATGTACTCGGCCGGGTGGTTCGCCTTGAGGTAGGCGGTCCAGTACGAGACGAGGCCGTACCCGGCGGTGTGCGACTTGTTGAACGCGTAACCGGAGAACGGGAGCATGACGTCCCACAGCGCCTTGACGGCTTCCTCGCTGTAGCCGTTGCCCCGCATGCCGGCGCGGAACTTGTCCCACTCCGCGGCCAGCACCTCCGGCTTCTTCTTGCCCATCGCACGGCGCAGCAGATCGGCGCCGCCGAGGGTGTAGCCGGCCAGCTCCCGGGCGATGGCCATGATCTGCTCCTGGTAGACGAGCAGGTGGAAGGTGTTGCCGAGGATCGGCTCCAGCGCCTCGCGCAGCTCCGGGTGGATCGGGGTGATCTCCTGGCGGCCGGTCTTGCGGTGTGCGTAGTTGGTGTGCGCGTCGGCCGCCATCGGGCCGGGCCGGTAGAGGGCGTTGACCGCGGCGATGTCCTCGAACCGGGTGGGTTCCATCTGCTTGAGCAGGACGCGCATGCCGCCTCCGTCGAGCTGGAAGACACCGAACGTGTTGCCTTCGGCCAGCAGCCGGTACGTCTTGGCGTCGTCCAGCGGGATCACGACGGTGTCCGGATCGCCGTCCAGGGGGTCCACGGTGGCCAGGCTGATGCCCCGGTTCTCGCGGATGTTCTCGATGGCCTGGTCGATGACGCCCAGGTTCCGCAGCCCCAGGAAGTCCATCTTGACCAGGCCCATGGCCTCGCAGGACGGGTAGTCGAAGCCGGTGATCTTCACGCCGTCCGCGGCGCGCATGTGCAGCGGGATGCGGTCGGTGAGCTTCGTCTTGGACAGGATCACCGCCGCGGCGTGCACGCCGGTGCCGCGGGTGAGGCCCTCCACCCCGCGGGCGGTGTCGATGACCCGCCGTACGTCCGGCTCGTCGTCGTACAGCTGCCGGATCTCGCCGGCCTCGCCGTACCGCTCGTGGCTGGGGTCGAAGACGGCGGCCAGCGGGGCCGGCCTGCCGTTCTGGTCGGGCGGGAGCGCCTTGGTGATCCGCTCGCCGTGGGCGTACGGGTAGCCGAGGATGCGCGAGGAGTCCTTGATCGCGTTCTTGGCCTTGATCCTGCCGAACGTGTTCACCATGGCGGTGTACTCCTCGCCGTACTTCTCGGTGACGTAGCGGACCATCCGGTCGCGCTGCCGGTCGTCGAAGTCGAGGTCCACGTCCGGCGGGTTGATGCGCTCGGGGTTCAGGAACCGTTCGAACAGCAGGCCGTGTTCCAGGGGGCACAGCTCGGTGATGCGGGTGGCGTAGGCGACGATGGAGCCGGTGGCCGAGCCCCGGCCGGGGCCGAGCGGGATCCTGTTCTCCCGGGCGTGGCGGCAGATGTCCGCCACGACGAGGAAGTACGAGCTGAAGCCCATGGGGCCGATGACCGACATCTCGGTCTCGAAGCGGTCCACGATGTGCGCGGGGACCGGGTCCCCGTAGCGCATCGCCAGTCCCTTGAGGACTTCCTTGCGCAGCCACGACTCCTGCGTCTCGCCTTCGGGCACGTCCGGGAAGCGCGGCATCTCGTCGGCATGGTCGAAGACCTCGTCGTACGACTCGACGCGCTCGGCGATCAGCAGGGTGTTGTCGCAGGCCTCCGGAAGCTCCGCGAACAGGCGGCGCATCTCGGCGGCGCTCTTGAGGTAGTAGCCGGAGCCGTTGAACCGGAAGCGGTCAGGGTCGTCCTTGTTCTTTCCGACACCGATGCACAGCAGGCTGTCGTGGGCGTCGGCCTGGTCCTCGGTGACGTAGTGCGCGTCGTTGGTGGCCAGGAGCGGGATGCCGAGTTCCTTGGCCAGGCGCAGCAGGCCCGCCCGGACCTCCCGCTCGATGTCCAGGCCGTGGTCCATCAGCTCCAGGAAGTAGTTCTCGCGGCCGAAGATCTCCTGGTACGCCGCGGCCGCGGCCTTCGCCTCGGCGTACTGGTCCAGCCGCAGGCGGGTCTGGATCTCGCCGGAGGGGCAGCCGGTGGTGGCGATGATGCCGTCCGGCCGTGCGGCGATCAGTTCACGGTCCATCCGCGGCTTCCCGGCGGGGAACTGGCCCTCGTAGCTCGCCTGTGTGCTGAGCCGGAACAGGTTGCGCAGGCCCTGGCTGTTCCGCGCCCACATGGTCAGGTGGGTGAAGCGGCCGCCGCCGGAGACGTCCTTCGAGCCCTCGCCGTCCGCGCTGAGGGCGCGCCGGCCGCCCGGCCCCCAGAACTCCTGCTTCCGGACGAACCGGGAGGAAGGCGCTACGTACGCCTCGATGCCGATGATCGGCCTGATGCTCTCGAAGTCCTTGGCGACCTGCGCGAACTCGTAGGCACCGAACATGTTGCCGTGATCACTCATGGCGATCGCGGGCATTCCCTGCCGGGCCACCTCGCCGAACATCGGCCGCAGCTTCTGCGCGCCGTCCAACATCGAGTATTCGGTGTGGTTGTGCAGGTGGACGAACGAATCCGGCACGGACTGGTCACCTCCGGGGTGAGGGGGAGCCGACATGGCGGCCGGCGGCGCGCGGGAGCGTGCGGGCCGGAAGGGCGCCTCGGCGGCCCGGCCGTACGTCTGTTTCCGCGCTGCACGGGAAACCGCGCGTTGACCCGTGACATCAAAGCGAGCGCGGAGCACCGGAATCAAACAACCATTTCGCCGACCTGAATCAACCACTGGTTGTCCATCTAGGATGGACGGCGTGGATCTCACCGCCGTACGCACCTTCGTCACCGCCGTGGACGCGGGACAGTTCCAAGAGGCCGCCGCCGACCTGTCGATCACCCCGCAGGCCGTCTCCAAGCGCATCGCCGTGCTGGAGAAGGACCTCGGCGTGCAGCTGTTCAGCCGTACGGCCCGCGGCGCCCGCCTCACCATCGACGGGCAGGCGTTCCTGCCGTACGCCCGGGCCCTCCTCCAGGCCGAGGAGCGGGCCGCCGCTTCCGTGCGGCCGGGGCGCCGGGCACTGCGCGTCGACGTGATCGGCCGCCGGCTCTCGGTGGCGGGGCTGCTGCGCGACTTCCACCGTGCGCACCCCGGGACCGAGCTGGATGTCGTGACCCTGCTCGACTCCGCCACGGCCGTCGCCGCCGTCCGGTCCGGGACGATCGACGCGACCTTCCGCGCCGTGACCATGCCGGGCCGGCCGCTCCCCGACGGCGTCGAGGCGACGCCGGTCTTCGACGAACCGCTGTACCTGTTCACCGGGCCGGCCCACGAGTTCGCCACCGCCCGCGCGATCGCCCCCGCCCAGCTCGCCGGGCGCCGGATCTGGATGCCCGGCAACCTGCCCGGCACCGAATGGGCCGCCTACTACGACGAACTCGCCGCCACGTTCGGCCTCACCATCGACGCGGTCGGCCCCGACTTCGGCATCGAGCCCCTCCTCGACACCATCGCGGACTCCTCGACACTGGCGACCTTCGTCAGCGAGCAGACGCCGCTGGTCTGGCCCGCCGGCCACGACCTGCGGCGCATCCCCCTGCACGACCCGACCCCGGTCTACCCGCACTCACTGATCTGGCGCACCGACAACCCGCACCCCGCCCTGACCGCGCTGCGCGACCACCTCACGTCCGCGTACCCCGGCCGCCCCGACAGCGGGGTCTGGACACCGAAGTGGGCTCAGCAGGCGCGGGTCACGCCGTGACCGCAGCGAGCTTCTCCGGATTGCGGACGCAGTAGACGGCCGTCACGGCACCACCGCGGATCTCGACCGAGGTCACCTGGTCGAGTACGCCGTCGATGAGCACCATGACGGAGGGCATCCCGTTGTGGGCGCCGGCACGGAGGGCGACTTCCCCCATGCGGGCGCCCTTGGCCAGCAGCCCGAGGAGCAGCCTGGCCACCTTGTCCGGCCCGGTCACGGGGCGCCGTACCGCGCTCACGACCCCGCCGCCGTCGGCCAGGAACACCACTTCGGGTGCGAGCAGGTCCATCAGCCCCTGGACGTCACCGGTCGCCGCCGCCGTCATGAACCGTTCGGCGACCGGCCGGGCCTCGGCGGGGGTGGCGACCGCGGCCTGCCGCCTCGCGCGCACGCTGCTGCGGGCGCGCCGGTTCACCTGCCGTACGGCGGCCTCGGACTTGCCCACCGCGGCGGCGATCTCCGCGTAGTCGAAGCCGAACACCTCACGCAGCACGAACACCGCGCGCTGGGCGGGAGACAGGGCCTCCAGCACCAGCAGCATCGCGGTGGTCACCGCCTCGCCGGTGAGCACATGGTCGATGCCGTCGGGTGCGTCGCCCGCGGCGTCGGTCGCCAGCGGCTCGGGCAGCCACGGCCCCACGTACTGCTCCCGGCGGCGGACGGCCGACCGCAGTACGCCGAGCGCCTGCCGGGTGACGATCTGCGCCAGGTAGGCCCGCGGGTTCTCCACGGCGGTGCGGTCCACCGCCCGCCACCGCAGATAACTGTCCTGCAGGACGTCTTCGGCGTCGGCCACCGACCCGAGGATCTCGTAGGCGATCGAGAACAGCAGGGGGCGGTGGGCAGTGAACTCGTAAGCGGGGTCCGCGGGTGGCGGTGCGGTCGCCCGGTCCGGCTGTCCGGCCGCTCGGTCCGGCCGCTCGCTCATTTCGGACTCCGCAGCCAGGCGTACGTGGCGGTGCGGGCGCCGAACTTCGCGTAGCGGCAGATCCGCTCCTTGACCGCGGCCGCGGTGCGCCCGGCGAAGTGCAGCCGCCGCGCCGTGCCGTCCCTGCGGTCGACCTGGAGCAGCCCGTCCCGCCGGCCCAGGCTCAGTGCCTGTCCGGTGTACCCCATGCGATACGGCTCGGGCTCGCGGCCCTGGATCACGCGCGCCAGCGTATCCGCGGCGTGTGCGCCCTGCGGCATGGCCGTCGCGCAGGCCGCCCGCGAACCGGGAACCGCCGCGCAGTCACCGACCACGAAGATCCGCGGATCGGTCACGCTGCGCAGATGGGCGTCGACCACCGCACGCCCGTCGGCGTCCACTGCGAGCCCGCTGCGGGCAGCCAGGTCGGGCACGGTCCCGATGACCGCCCAGAGCGTGAGGTCGGAGGTGAGCGGCGGGCGCGTACGGAGACGCACCACATCGCCTCCTCCTTCCCCCGCACCGGAATCGACCCGCTCGACGCAGTCCTCCACGACCTCCACGTGCAAGCGGTCCAGGCCGGTGCGCACGCGCTTCCGTGCGCCCTGCGACAGGCTCGCGGCGATCGGCTGTCCCACGAGCCGCACGCGGAGGCCGGGGCGGCCGAAGGCGATCTCGGACGCGGTCTCGATGCCCGTCAGCCCACCGCCGATGACGGTGACCGCTCCCCCGCCGGGCAGCCCGGCCAGCGCGGCCCGAGCCTCCTGCGCCCCCTCCCAGGTCCCCACTGCAACGGTGCCCGGCAGCGGTGCGGCCGTACTGCCCACCGCGAGCACCAGACGGTCGAAGTCGAGACTCGTCCCGTCGCCGAGCGTCACCTGCCCGTCGCCGATCTTGTCGACGGTCCCCACCCGCGTGGCGATTCCCTCGCCCAGCATCGACGTCAGCGGGGTCGCCGCGGCACCGGTGCCGGCGATCTGTTCGTGCAGCCGCACCCGTTCGACGAAGTCCGGACGGGGATTGACGACGGTGATCTCCGCTGCCGTCCGCACCCTCTTGGCCAGCCGGTTCGCCGCGATCGTCCCCGCGTAGCCGGCTCCCACCACCAGGACCTTCATGTGTGCCTCCCGTTGTGTCGTCGGTTCACACACGGGATGCAGCCGGCCTCGCGTCTGTGACGGGCAGGCCGAGTGAGCTGCGTCACTCGCGGGCCGTTCGCCGGTGACGGCCTCCACCGGCACCCGGCAGGCCATGACCGCCCCTCACCCCGTCCCACCCCACCTCACCCTGTCGACAGTCCCGTCCGGACCAGGGCCACGACCTCGTCGTCCGTGAGGCCGAGATCGCGGGCCTCGGCCACCAGCTGGCCCACGCGTTCGGTGAGGCGTACACGGCCCGCAGAGGCGTCACCGGTCACCACGGCGCCGCGGCCGCGGCGGAGTTCGATCAGGCCCTCGTCCTTCAGACGCTGGTAACCGCGCAGCACCGTATGGACGTTGACGCCCAGGGACTCGGCGACCGCCCGGGCCGCGGGCAGACGTTCGCCGGACCGTACGGAGCCCTCGGCGAGCGCGCCCCGGACCGAGGCGGCGATCTGGTCGCCGAGCGGGACCGGAGAGGCGTGATCGATACGGAAGAGCACGTCAGGCTCCTTGGCCGGGGTCGGAAGCGGAATCGGGCCCGGCGGCGGGGTCGGCGCCGGCAGCACCGCTCGAATCCTCCGTGCTCGCGCGGGCCCCGAGGGCGTTCAGGAGTGCGGCGGCGGTGGCCGCGTCGTCGACGGTCACCACGAACACGCGGCCGTTCGTCAGCCGCAGCGCCAGCGCCTCGCCCGTACGCAGCACGATGCCGCTGCGCCCGGACCGTATCCGGTAGCCCCAGCCGCCGAAGTCGGCCAGCGGACTGACCTGCTGGACCCCTGCCTCCACCACCCGGGTGAGGGGAATGCGCAGCCGGGGGCGAGGCGCCAGGGGCGAGGCGACGGTCAGGCCGCGGTGGTCGGCGGTGACGCGTACGACCGCGAACGCCGCGCAGGTCAGGAACGCGAAGGTGAAGCCCACCGCGCCGACCCAGCTCACCGCCAGACCGAAGAGCACGCCGACGGCCAGCAGCCCGGGGCCGAGCACGACCAGGACGGGCGAGCCGACGGTCCGCGACCAGCCGGCGACCTCACCGTCCGCGAGGGCCAGGGGCGGCGTCGCCCGCGACGGCCCGGCCACCTTGTCCGCCCGTACCCGGTCGCGGCCGGCGCACAGCCAGCCCACCGCCCCGCCCAGTACCGCCACCCCCAGGGCCGCCGCCAGGTGCACCAGCGGCAACCGGACCGCCGACGCCTCACCGGCGTCCGCGTTCACCAACAGGGTCGACACCCCCAGGCTGCCGAACAGGCCCGCCAGTCCGTAGCCGACGCCGATCAGCCAGCGCAGGACGCCCGCCGCCTCGTCGCGCAGCACCAGCGCGCCGATGACGGCACCGAAGACGAGGGGCACACCCAGGCACACCGTGAGGAAATCGGCCCGCTCGGCGAAATCGTCACTGGTGCCGTCGGCGGTGAAGTGCACGGCCAGCGGATCGGGTACCCGGTCCCGCAGGAGCCAGAAGACCACGGTCACGGTCACGACGGCGAGGAGGAACGGCAGTACGGCGATCAACGCCCGCCAGGGGCGACGATTCACGGGCGGTCCGACGACGGTTTTGGCATGCACGGCATTCACGAGCGCCTCCCTTTGTTCGCATCGTACTAGAACAAGCCCCTGAATGACGGGCCAGCCCCACCGCCCCCGGCCGACACCACACCACCCCACGACACGCCCGATTACTCGCTGATCTCATATCTGAGATACCGTCGTGCTCATGGCAGACGACTACCTCGTACGCATCGGCAGGCTCATCCGCGACGCGCGGCAGCACCGGGGCTGGACCCAGACGCAGCTCGCGGAGGCGCTCGGTACGAGCCAGAGTGCGGTCAACCGCATCGAACGCGGCAACCAGAACATCAGCCTTGAGATGATCGCGCGGATCGGCGAGGCTCTGGACAGTGAAATCGTCTCGCTCGGGTATGCGGGACCCATGCACCTCCGTGTCGTCGGCGGCCGACGCCTGTCCGGAAGCATCGACGTCAAGACGAGCAAGAACGCGTGCGTGGCCCTGCTGTGCGCCACGCTCCTCAACGCGGGCCGCACCACCCTGCGCCGGGTGGCCCGCATCGAGGAGGTCTACCGGATCCTGGAGGTGCTGGGCAGCGTCGGCGTCCGCACCCGCTGGATCAACGACGGCAACGACCTGGAGATCGTGCCGCCGGCCGAACTCGACCTGGACGCCATGGACACGGAGGCGGCGCGCCGCACCCGTAGCGTCATCATGTTCCTCGGTCCGCTGCTGCACCGCATGGACCACTTCAAGATCCCGTACGCGGGCGGCTGCGACCTCGGTACCCGGACGATCACGCCGCACATGACGGCGCTGCGCCACTTCGGCCTGGAGATCACCGCGACGGACGGCACGTACCACGCCGACGTGGACCGTTCCATCTCCCCCAAGCGCGCGATCGTACTGACCGAGCGCGGCGACACCGTCACCGAGAACGCCCTGCTCGCCGCCGCGCGGCACGACGGCGTCACGGTCATCCGCAACGCGTCCTCCAACTACATGGTCCAGGACCTGTGCTTCTTCCTTGAGGAACTGGGCGTACGGGTCGAGGGCGTCGGCACCACCACGCTGACCGTGCACGGCGTCGCGCACATCGACCGCGACGTGGACTACGCACCGTCCGAGGACCCCGTCGAGGCGATGAGCCTGCTGGCGGCCGCCGTCGTCACCGAGTCCGAACTGACGATCCGCCGCGTCCCGGTCGAGTTCCTGGAGATCGAACTCGCCGTCCTGGAAGAGATGGGCCTCAACCACGAACGCAGCGCGGAGTACGCCGCCGACAACGGCCGCACCCGCCTCATCGACCTGACGGTCCGCCCCTCCAAGCTCCAGGCCCCCCTGGACAAGATCCACCCCATGCCGTTCCCGGGCCTGAACATCGACAACGTCCCGTTCTTCGCGGCCATCGCGGCCAGCGCCCAGGGCCAGACCCTGATCCACGACTGGGTCTACGACAACCGCGCCATCTACCTGACCGACCTCAACCGCCTCGGCGCCCAGGTCAAACTGCTGGACCCGCACCGGGTACTGATCGACGGCCCGACCCGCTGGCGCGCAGCGGAAATGATGTGCCCCCCGGCCCTGCGCCCCGCGGTGGTCATCCTCCTGGCCATGATGGCGGCCGAGGGCACGTCGGTGCTGCGCAACGTCTACGTCATCAACCGGGGGTACGAGGACCTGGCGGAGCGGTTGAACTCCATCGGGGCGCAGATCGAGATCTTCAGGGACATCTAGGCTGCCCCCACACCACACATGCCACCGCCCCCTCTCCGCTGCTGAGACGCAGACCGAGAGGGGGCGGTGGCATGTGTGGCGGCCCTTACGGCACCCGCGACGGCTGCCGGGCCGGGGGGACCGTCAGGGCCGGTCGTGCCAAGCGCAGGCGCTGATGCGCCAGCCGTCCGGGGTGCGGACGAACTGGAGGGTCTTGGTTCCGCCGCCTTCGAAGGGTTCGCCGTCCAGGACTCCGGACTTGCGGTACTCGCCGGTGCGGGACGCGATGTCGCCGGTGATCTCGGTTCGTTCGGAGGTTTCCCACTCGGAGAACTCGACCAGGCGGCCTTCGGACAGAAGGCGTCGGCGGGGTTCGATGAACTCCTCGACGGTATAGGCCGTGAACTGCGGTCCGGTCGCGACGATCACACCTCCCGGGAGGAACAGCCGGCGGATCCGGGAGACGTCGGCGGTGCGGCCGTCCCGGTTGTCGAAGGCACCGAAGAACTCGGCGGTCAGTGCGTCGATTTCGGCTTTGGACATGGCGGGCGTCAGCACCGGCCTTTCCTCTGTCGTGACGGCTGTCAGGGGTGTGTTTCAGCGGTGACTTTCAGGGTGCAGGAGTCGCCTCCGTGCAGTGGGTCTTCCGCCATTGCAGGAACACGTCGGGGCGGTTGGTGATGACGCCGTCCACGCCCCAGGATGTCGCGGTCTGCCAGTCGGTTTCGCGGTCGACGGTCCAGACGAAGACGTCGATGCCGGCGGCTTTGAGCCGGTCCAGGGCGGTGGGGTGGGTGGCCAGGGCCTTGTAGGCCACCGAGTAGGCCGTGAGGGAGAACGTGCGGGCCGTGGCTACGGGGTCCGGGTCGAGTTTGTCGCGGAGCAGGGCGACCTTCATCTTGTGGGGGGAGGCGGTGGCGTCGCGTACCACTGCCTCGTCGAAGGACTGGACCATCGTGCGTTCGGCCATTCCGGCCTCGGAGACGAGTCTGAGGGCGAGTTCCACGTGGGCCGCGGGCTGCGGTCCCTTGATTTCCAGGAGGAGTCTGGCGGACCGCGCCTTGAGGGAGGTCAGGACCTGCTCCAGGGTGGGGACCCGGCCTCCGCCCTTCACCGTCAGCTTGGAAATCTGTTCAGCGGTGAGCTGGTCTATGCGTCCCGTTCCGTCGGTCATTCTTTCCACGGTCGCGTCGTGCATGATGACCGCTTGGCCGTCCTTGGTGAACTGCACGTCGGTCTCGACCCATTCGGCGCCGTGGTCGGCGGCCGCTTCCAGTGAGGCGAGCGTGTTCTCCGGGGCGAGCTTCGGTGCGCCGCGGTGGCCGACGGTGGCGGTGCGGGAGCAGTGGGCGGCGGAGCTCTGCTCGGAGACGCGGATGTCGTCGAGGGTGCCGGCGAAGTTCTCCTGCCAGGTGCTCCGGTAGAAGAGGCGGCCGATCTGCAGGGCGCTGCCGGCGCGCCACGGTGTGGTGAATTCTGCTGCGGGCTGCGGCTTTTCGTCGACGAAGAGCTGGATCTTCTTGGCTGCGGAGTCGTAGACGCCGGTCAAGTGGGTCCAGACGCCGGCCTGCGCCGTGTCGGTACTCGTGGAACGGACGATTTCCGTGTCGTCGGTGTCCTTGGCGTGGCGGTTGAAGACCCATCTGTCGTAATGCTTGGAGTAGTAGAGCTGGAAACCGCTGGCGTGGTTGCCCGCCTGCGAGAGGAGGGTGTAGTTGCGGTCCTTGTTGTCGAGTTTCACCCAGGCGGAGACGGAGAAGGACTTCGTGGTGTCGAGGGCGGGTGCGGCGGTGGCCGCGTAGGCAGCGGTGCCGTCGAGGTGGAGCGCTGTGCCTGCCTTGCCGGTCACGCCCAGTTCGGCACCGTCGCCCGCCAATGTGGCAACCGGACCGGCGCCTTTGCCGCCGCTGACGGTCGTGCTGCCCGGCTTCTCGTCCAGGGGGAAAGAGGCCAGTTCCTGGAGGTGGGTCGGCGTTTCGTCGTTGGCGAGCGCCGCGGCGTCGGACGCGGTGACCGCCGATTGCGCCGTCCGTACGTCGTCGATGAGGCCGAGCGCGTTCTCCTGCCATGCGCTCTTGTACAGGAGGCGTCCGATCTGGAGGCCGCCGGAGGCGCGCCACGGCGTCGTGAAGGCCGTCGACTCCTGCGGCTTTCCGTTCACGAACAGGGAGAGGGAGTGCTTCGTGGCGTCGTACGAGCCGGTCAGGTGCGTCCAGGTGTCCACCTGGGCGGCGTCCTTGCTCATGGCGCGGACGATGGCGGCGTCGTCGGTGTCCTTCGCATGGCGGTTGAAGACCCACTTGTCGTAGGTCTTCGAGTAGTACAGCTGGAAGCCGCTGCTGTGGGTGCCCGCCTGTGACAGAAAGGTGTAGTTCTTGTTCTTGCCTTCGAGCTTGACCCAGGCGGAGACGGAGAAGGATTTCGTGGTGTCCACGACGGGGCCCGTGGTGGCCGCGTATGCCGTGGTGCCGTTGAGCTGAAGGGCGGTGCCGGTTTTCCCGGTCACGCCCAGTTCGGCGCCGCCGGCCGGGCGCGCGGTGAACTCCTCGGCCGTGCCACCCAGGACCCGCCGCGACCCGGCGCTCTCGTCCAGGCCGAAGACCGCTTTCTCCGCCAGTACGGGATGCGCGGCCACGGAGGCCCGGACATCGGGTGGTGCTGTGAACAGACCGCTGGATGTGACGACCCACAGGGTGGCCAGAATGACGGTTATCAGCAGGGAGGGCAGTGCGAATCTGCCACGCGGTTTCATTTCGGAGCCTCACTCATGGACCGACCGAGCACGCACGCGACGGGTACTCGAATGCCGACGGAGAAGAGGGGCCCGGCCCAGGCACGAGCGCTGGACCGGGTCCCGGTGGTGCAGAAGGTGGTGAAGAAGGGAAAGGCCGTCAGCCGGCCACCCTGATGCCGTCGTTGGCGATGTCACCGGCGTCGACGGTCCGGTCCCAGACCCGCAGGTTGTCGATCGTGCCGGCGAAGTTCTCCTGCCAGTCGCCCTGGTAGAAGAGGCGGCCGATCTGCAGGGCGCCGGCGGCCCGCCACGGTGTGGTGAATTCGGTCGCCGGCTGCGGCTTTCCGTTGACGAAGAGCTGGATCTTCTTGGCGGTGGAGTCGTAGACGCCGGTCAGCTGGGTCCAGACGCCGGCCTGTGCCGTGTCGGTGCTCGTGGAGCGGACGATCGTCGTGTCGTCCGCGTCCTTCGCGTGGCGGTTGAAGACCCACTTGTCGTAGTGCTTGGAGTAGTACAGCTGGAAACCGCTGGCGCTGTTTCCCGCCTGCGACAGGAGCGTGTAGTTGCGGTCCTTGTTGTCCAGCTTGACCCAGGCCGAGACGGAGAAGGACTTCGTGGTGTCCACGACGGGGGCGGCGGTGGCCGCGTACGCCGTGGTGCCGTTGAGGTGCAGTGCCGTGCCGACCTTGCCGGTCACGCCCAGTTCGGCACCGCCACCGGCCACCGTGGCCACCGGGCCGGCGCCCTTGCCGCCGCTGACGGCCGCGCTGCCCGACTTCTCGTCCAGGGAGAAGGAGGCCAGTTCCTGTACGTGGTCCGGGAGGTCGCCGCCGGAGATCGACGCGGCGTCGGCCGCCGTGATCGCCGACTGCGTCACCCGTACGTCGTCGACGAGGCCCAGGGTGTGCTCCGTCCACGCGCCCTTGTAGAGGAGCCGGCCGATCTGGAGGCCGCCGGAGGCGCGCCACGGCGTGGTGAACGCCGTCGACTCCTGCAGCTTCCCGTCGACGTACAGCGACACCGTCTTCTTGGCCGCGTCGTAGGAACCGGCCAGGTGCGTCCAGGTGCCCGACTTCGCGACGTCCTTGCTGGTCGCGCGGGCGATGGTGGTGTCGTCGGCGTCCTTGACGTGCCGGTTGAAGATCCACTTGTCGTAGTGCTGGGAGTAGTACAGCTGGAAGCCGCTGGCGCGGTTGCCGGCCTGCGACAACAGCGTGTAATTGCGGTCCTTGTTGCCGAGCTTGACCCAGGCCGATACGGAGAAGGACTTCGTGGTGTCCACGACGGGGCCGGTGGTGGCCGCGTATGCCGAGGTGCCGTTCAGCTGGAGGGCCGTACCGGTCTTGCCCGTGACGCCCAGTTCGGCGCCGCCGGCCAGACGCGCGGTGAAGTCCTCGGCCGCGCCGCCCAGGACCCGCCGCGACCCGGCGCTCTCGTCCAGGCCGAACCGCGCCTTGCCGCTGAAGGTGCTGCCGTCGAGCCACGGGACGATGTTGTCGGTGCGGGCCGCGATCGCGCTGTCGCCCTGCCCGGTCTGGCCGAGGCAGCCGGCGTGGTCGGCGCGGCTCTGCACCGCGGTGATGCGCCCGTTCGCGTCGAGGACCGGTCCGCCGGTGTCGCCCTTGCAGATCCGGCCGCCGGTCAGATTCAGGGCGGTGGCAGTGGCGCTGCCGCGGGTCACGGTGGTGTGGTGCGGGCTCTTGGGCATCCAGACGGTGTCGGTACGGCCGTACCCGGCGGCGACCAGCGCGGCTCCGTCGGCGGCGGGGCTGCCGGCGAGGGTGGCGGGGGTGATGTCGGTGACGGGGGTGTCCAGCCGGGCGAGCAGGACGTCCCGGTCACCGCGGGGTATCAAGTAATTGATCTTCACCGGGGCCCGTCCGGCGAAGGAGGCCGTCGCGTCGAGCGCCGGCGCGGCCTTGGCCCGGAGCGCCTTGGCCGGATCGTCGGTGAAGCAGCTGGCCGCGGTGAGCACCCAGGTCCGGTCGACGAGGGCGCCGCTGCAGCTACGGCTGCCGTCGTGTCCCGGCGTGTTCACGGTGACGCGGGTCAGCCACGGACGGGCGGCGTCGCCGGACAGCGCGGCGGGCTTGTGCTGCCCGACGCTGATCTCGACGAGCAGGTGCTCACGGGTCTGCGGGTCGGTGGACTCGCCGACCGGCGTCCACTCGTCCTTGGGGACCGCCACTTCCTGCTTCGTGCCGTCCGGCGCCGTGAGGGTGACGTCGGCCGCCTGGTCGGCGGCGCCCTTGACGGCGAAGACGGCCGGGATCTCCAGGGTGAGGTAGCCGGAGGCGCCGGTGACCTGGAAGCAGGTCTTGTCGTTCTTCCGCGACCAGACCTCCATCAGCCCCGTGGAGCTGCCGCACTCGGCCAGGACGATGTTGCCGTCGCCGCGCTTGAGGGTGATGCCCTTCTCCGCCTTGATCCTGTCCGCGCCCGGGTAGGCGAAGTCCTCGATCGCGTAACCGGGTTCGCCGTCCGCGACCGTCGCCATCGACGGGGGGAATAAGGGGGCGGGAGAGGTGGAGGTGGCGTTGACGGCAGCCGCGCAGGCCGCTGCCGCCGCACCCGTGGCGATGATCCGCCGTGCGAGCTTCATACGAGGTCCCTTGCTGAAAGGTGAGCTGAGCCGCGCCCGCCCGGTCCGGAACGGGCTTCGTCACGTGCGGTGGTGGTGCGGGCACGGAGACGGCCAGATTCAAGCACGGGGTTGTGCCCCAAACCACTGGAAAGACTCGGACAAATCCAACTAACCCTTAACATAAAGGCTTTGTATTCCTTCTCACGTCTTTACTTACGCCACACACATAGCCAACACTCTCTTTAGCTGCTTATGGTCACGAGACATGCGCTGTCAGTGCGCCGGTCAACTTCCGTAGTCATGCCGGTACATGAGCACATCGACCACAACTTGAGCATGTCTGGCGGCATACCGCGGTCCGTGTCCCGCCGCCAGGCGCCGTCAGATAGGACCACCTTGGACACCACGTACTGGAGCAGACGCCGCGTCCTGACCGCTTTAGCGGCCACCGGCGCAGCCGCCGCCACCTCAAGTCTCGTCCTCAGTCCCGTCGCCGCCGTGGCGGCCCCGGCAGCGGCTCCCGCGGACGGCGGCACTCCCGAGACCGACCCGTTCGCCCTGCCCGACACCGACCGGGCCAAGGCCGTCAAGGCGTGGATGACGGGCGGCAAGGCCACCCGGGCGGCGGCCGAGCAGGCCCTCGTCGGATCCGACGCCGACGTGCAGACCTTCCTGGCCCAGGAGCTGCCCAGGGTCACGGTGGAGGACAACCGGGTCGCGATCATGACCGCCCTGGCCGGTGCCGGAAAGGGCATCCGCCGCGAAGCCGTCGCGGCGATCGAGGGCGGTGACGCGGCCATCGCGGCCTTCCTGAAGGGCGGCTACCAGCCCGCCGTCATGGAGGACCTCCGCGTGGTCACCTCGACCGTGCTGGCCACCGGTGACAAGGCCGTACGCCGGGAAGCCGGCGCCGCCCTCGACGCCGACACCCAGCCGGCCCTGGAAGCCTTCCTCACCGCGGGCCAGTACACCGCGCGCCAGGAGGACATGCGGGTGGAGGTGTCGAAGATGCTCACCGAGGCGGGCCCGGAGGTGAAGAAGTACGCCTCCCGCGCCCTGTCCGGGTCCGGCCAGGACCTCGAGTGGTTCCTCGACACCGGCCAGCACATCGCCCGCGCCCGCGACCAGGAGTCGGCGACGATCGAGGAACTCGTCGCGGTCGTCGAGCGCGAGGGCAAGCGGGCCGACGCGCAGACCAAGCTCGCCGAGGAGGCCTCCGCCCGTGCCGTCACGGCGGCAGAGAAGGCGAAGGAGGCCGCCCAGAAGGCGGCGGCCGAGGCCGAGGCCGCCAAGGAGGACGTGGTCAGGTCGGGCAAGGCCGCCCGGAAGGCGGCCAGTGCCGCACGGGGCGCCGCGGACGCCGCCCGTACCGCGATCCGCGCTTCGCACGCCGCCGTCGCGGCGTCCCGGCGGGCCGCGTACGCCGCGACCGCCGCGAGCCACGCGGCCGCCACCGCGGGCAGCGCCGCCGCCCGCGCGTACCACTCCGCCATCGCCGCCTCGAAGAACGCCTCACAGGCGTCCGCCGCGAAGAACGCGGCGATCGCCGCGCGCAATGCCGCGGCCAAGGCCCGTACGGCCGCGAAGGCCGCCGACTACGCCGCCTCCGCTTCCGCGCAGGCCGCTTCCGCCGGTGGCGCCGCCGCCTCAGCCGCCCGCAACGCCGCCTCCGCCGCCTCCAGCGCGGCCACGGCCGCCGCCGCGGCGGGCAAGGCGCGGGCCGAGGCCGCCGAGGCCAAGCGCCAGGCGGGCATCGCCAACGCGAACGCCGCCATCGCCACCAACGCCGCGGGCACCGCACAGGCGCTGGCCAACGCCTCCGCCAAGGCGGCCCGTACCGCCCGCGACGCGGCCAACTCCGCCGCCGACCACGCGGAGAAGTCCGCCGAGGCAGCCGAGTGGGCCGCCAAGTACGCGGGGCAGGCCGTCGAGTACGCGAAGAAGTCGCAGGAGTTCGCCAACGAGGCCACCAAGGCCGCCAACAACGCCACCGCGGCCGTCACCGAGGCCATCGAGGTGGAGAAGAAGGCGCGCGAGGCCGAGTGGCAGCGCCTGGACGAGGACGCGAAGCAGGCGCGGGAGGAAGCCCGGCTGCTGGCGCAGCTCGAGCAGCAGGAGCTGGCCGAACTCGCCGAGAAGCGGTCGCAGGCGGAGCAGACCGATCAGGCCACGAAGGACCTCATCGACCGGGCCGCGGCGGCGCTGAAGGCCGGTGACCTCGCCCAGGCCGCCACGGTGGGCCGCCAGGCCGCCATCGCCCTGTGCGACTCGCACGGTACATGGAGCAGGGAAGCGGCCCGGTTCGCCCTGTCGGGCACCGACGCCGACGTCCACACCTGGATCGACACCGACCGGGCCCTGGCGCAGGGGCAGGACGACCGCGAGACGGTCCTCTACATGGCCCAGATCTCCAGCCCGACCATCGCCGAGGCGGCGCAGAAGGCGCTGGAGAGCGACTCCGCCGCGGCCCCCACCTCCTTCCTGGAGGCCGGCGCCGTCGAGGCCGCCGCGATGGACAACCGCGTCCAGCTCGCCCGTGTCCTCGCCGACGCCCCCGGCGCCGCCGTCAAGCGGGCGGCGAACGAGACGCTCGACGCAGGCACGCCCAAGGCGCTGCACACCTTCTTCAACTCCGGCTACCAGGAGGCGCTGAAGGAGGACGACGCGGTCGCGACCGCCGCCATCCTCGCCAAGGCGGGCCCGTACACCAAGGCCCACGCGGAGGCCGCGATGGAGGGGCCGGCGTGGATCCGCCGCAACTTCGTCGCCTCGGTGCAGTACAAAACCGCCCAGCTCGACCACGACTCCGCGACCCACATCGCCGCCATCCGGGGGGCGATCGCCGCCGCCGCGAAGATCGCCCACAAGGCGCAGGAGGTCGCCGCGCTCGCTCAGGAGGCCGCGGCCAAGGCGCGCAACGCGGCGCAGGAGGCGCTGGAGTGGGCGGACAAGGCCAAGAAGTCGTCCGACCGGGCGGCGTCGTACGCCAAGGAGGCGAAGGAGAACGCGGACGCCGCCGACAAGTCGGCCGCCGCCGCGCAGGCTTCGGCGAACGAGGCGAAGAAGGCCGCCGCCACCGCCCGGTCGGCCGCGCGGTCGGCGAACTTCTCCGCCAACCGCGCGCTGAACGCCGCCCGTCGCGCGACGGCCTCCGCCAACAGCGCGCAGTCCTCCGCCGCCAGCGCGCACGCCTCCGCCGTCCAGGCGGGCAAGGACTCCAGAGCCGCGGCAGCGGCCGCGAGCCAGGCCCACCACATCGTCGCGGCCAAGCGCCGGGCCGAGATCGCCGCGGCCGCCAAGGCGGCGGCCGAGGCGGCGAAGAAGGCCAGGGAGTCCGGCCGGAACCCGGTCGACACGGCCGACAACGACCAGGTCAAGGGCGACGACACGCCGTGGTGGCGGGACGCCGGCTGGTGGGCGAACGCCACCAACTGGGCCAGCATCGGCACCGGGTTCATCGCGGCCGGCCTCGGCCTCGCCGGTCTGATCTTCCCGCCCCTCGAAGCTGTCGCCCTCGGGTTCGGCATCGCCTCCGTGGCACTCGGGGGTATCAGCGCGGTGTTCACGGGGATCGAGCACGGCTTCGGGAGCGGTGAATTCATGGCATCCGCCGGAAGCGCGGCGCTCGGCCTGGTCACCTTCGGACAGTCCAGGTGGATCACCGCCCTCGGCGGCAGTAATGTCGTGAGGTCGGCCACGGGGTTCGCACACGACCTCATTTCGCCGGTCACCGGCCTGCTGGGATCGCTGGGGTGACGACCGGGGTCCTCATACGGTAGGCCGTAGGGGCCGGTGACACATGAGGTCACCGGCCCTTACGCCCTCTGCCGCGCCGAAAGGACCCCGCATGCTCGTGTCCCTCCCGCTCGCCGCCCTGTTACTCATGGCCGCCGCGGCGACGTTCGTCTTCTGTTTCGCCATGGCCAGATGGATACCGGGGCGCAAGACGAGAATCGCGTTTCCCCTCATTTCCCTCGCTTGCTGCCTGGGTATGGTCCTGGTCGGGCAGTTCCAGTACCAGCACTGGTCTCCGCGGCACATGCTGGTGCTGTACTCCTTCGCCTGGTTCGGGATCACGATCGGGCTGTTCCCGTCGCGGAAACTCCTGCACCGGTACGCCGAGGAGATCGGCCGCGGCGTGAAGCGCGAGAAGTACGCGTTCCCCGCGCGTTACCAGGTGTCCGCCGTCCTTTCCGTCGTCGTCACGTGCTTTCTGGCGTACGCGCTGTCGCGATGACTCCGCCGGTTTCGCGCCGCGGACGCGGCCCCAGGGCATGTGAGCGCCGTACGGGGCGGTGCTCAGCGGATGAGGCGGAAGAGGTCGTACAGGTCGTCGGTGGTACGGGCTGCCGTCAGCATCCGGCGGAAGCCCGGGTGGGCGGTGTGGCGCGCGAGGACCGAGTACGCCTGTACGCAGCCGGCGTCCCGGAGCCTGCGGGGCGCCGCGAGGAGGAACACGTCGCGCACCGGGCGGTCGTCGGCCCCGCGCCAGCCGAGTTCCGCCGGCACCCGCGCGAAGGCGGCCGCCGGGCAGCTGACCGCACGGCTGCGGGCAGCCAGCAGGGCGATGCCGTGGAAGCCGTTGGTGCCCTGCGTCATGCGCAGGCGTACCGCGCAGACGAAGGCGCGGGGGTCGCACAAGGCGCCCGCGGTGTGCAGGCCGCCGGCCAGGGATTCCAGGAGTTCGTCCTTGGTGGCGGCCTGCGCCCGTGGGTGGATCCGCCGCTTGTCCAGGTAGTCGGCGAGGCTCCGGGTGCCGCCGGCCACCGTGCGGGATCGGTTCATGCGTCGGCCGGCGCCGGTTCCGGAGCGGTCGTCGCCTTGCGGGCCGGGCGGAGAATTCCGGCGGAACACACCGCCGCCACGCAGAAGGCGACGGGCAGGAAAAAGGCGACGTTCAGGGGTACGAGATGGGTGAGCGGCCCGATGATGGCGGGGCCCGCCAGCATTCCCACATATCCCATGCCCGCCACGCGGGACACGTTCGCGCCGGACGACGCCGTATCCACGTTTCCGGCCGCGGTGAAGAACTGCGGAATGCACCCGGACAGGCCGATTCCGAAAATGGTCCAGCCGAGAAGGGCCAGCGGCACCCAGGGGGACAGCGAGGCGACCGCCAGGCCGACGGCCGCGAGACCGGCTCCGTAGCGCACCACGAAGACCCGGCCGAAGCGGCCCACCACCCGGTCGGTGGCGAACCGGCCCACGGTCATCGCGGTGGAGAAACCGCCGTACGCCAGGGCGGCGGTCGCGGCGGGCGCGTCCAGCACGTCCTTGAGGTGCAGCACACTCCAGTCGTTCGCGACGCCCTCGCACAGCATGAGCATGAACGCGAGCACACCCAGCGCCCAGACCTGGGACGGCGTACGACGCCTGGGGGCCGGAGCGGTGGCCCCGGACGTGCCGGCGTCCGCCGTCTCCGGGCCGGTCGCGGCCGGTGCGGAGCGCTCCGGGGGCAGCAGGCCGGGCACCAGCGCGAGCGTGATCAGTACGCCGGCCACCGCCACCACCGCGAGGGTGAGGGAGGGCTGCCAGCCCCAGCTGATGGTGCGGGCGCCGATCAGTGCGGCGATGACGCCGCCGACCGAGAACACCGCGTGAAAGGCCGACATCACGGGACGGCCATAACCGCGCTCGACCTGAACAGCCTGCGTGTTCATGCTGACGTCCAGGCAGCCGTTGCCGAATCCGAGCGCCAGGAGGGCCGCCGCCAGGACCCACGGCGAGTCCGCCAGGCCGGGCAGGACGACTGTGGCGCTGCACAGGGCGCCGCCGGCCAGCACGATGTTGCGGCTGCCGAACCGGTCGGCCAGCGCTCCGCAGACCTGCATGCCCGCGAAGGCGCCGCCGCCCAGGAAGAGCAGCAGCCAGCCCAGGACGGCATGGGTGATGCCGACCCGGTGCTCGATCGCCGGGATGTGCACGATCCACATCCCCATGACGAAACCGTTGAGCGCGAAAGCCACGAAGGTGCAGGCGCGCGCGGTACGCAAACGCCGCGACGGCGGCGACCCGGTGGTGGAGGCAGTCGATTCACTCATCACGGCTGACCATAACGCACACCGAGGATGTGCGTAAGGGCTTTCAAGGACTGCTGCGGGTTACGGACCCGACGGGGAACGGCGGCACCGGTCGGCGAGTTCGGCTCACAGCCGCGCGTTCCGGATTCCGGCCAACTGCCCCGCCCTGCCTCGCTGTCCAGGGAGCGGGCAGCAGGGCGGGGCGTCACACGTGCACGATGTTCACGCCCGCGGCGCGCATCTCCTCGACCACCGGCGTGCCCTGGGCCGCGTCGGTCACCACCACGTCGAGCTGTTCGACCGAACAGATCCTGCCGAGCGCCACCCGCCCCAGCTTCTCCGCGGTGGCCACCAGGATGATGCGCCGCGCCGCCCGCGCGGCGACCCGCTTCACGTGTACGTCGTCCAGGCTGTAAGCGGTGGCGCCGCTGGCCGCGTCCACCCCGCAGCAGCCCAGGATGAAGGTGTCGTAGCGCAGGTCCTCGAAGGTGCGCAGCGCCGTCTCCCCGTAGAAGGACAGCTCCCCCGGCCGGACCTGCCCGCCGGGAAGCAGCAGGCGGATGCCCTCGTGTTCGGCGAGCGGCATGGTCGCGTGCAGGGACAGCGGGGTGACGGTCAGTCGGCGGCCCGCCATGGCGTGCGCGACGGCGACCGCCGTGGTGCCGGTGTCCAGGGCGACGGTCTCGCCGTCGTTGAGCATCCGTACGACCACGTCGGCCAGCTTGGCCTTGGTCTCGCTGCCGACCATGGACCGCACCGCGTACGGCGGTTCGACCCCGCTGAGCAGGGCGGTCACGGCGCCGCCGTGCACCCGGCGCAGGGCGCCCCGGGACTCCAGGAGTTCCAGGTCCCGGCGGATGGTCATCTCCGACGTCTGGGTGGAGCGGGCGAGTTCGGCCACGGAGGCCCGGTTGCGTTCGGCCAGCAGGGCCAGGATGAACCGGTGGCGTTCGGAGACATTCATGCCGCTGATGTAGCACATCAACACGACGGCTGCGAGTTGCTTGCCTTCCGCCCGTTGGGCTCCCCGCCCTGCCGGGTGGTCGGCGGTTGACATCCGCCCATGCCGAGTGTGTACTCACACGCACATTGTGTGATTACGGGCCGGTGCGGACGTCCGGCCGGCGCGGAACGTACCCCGGTCCGGCCCGCGGTCCGCGCCGGCGGGGAAGCGGCTCTCTTCGAGGTGATGTCATGACCGCGGTGCTCTTCGACATGTTCGGCGTCATCGCCCGGCAGCAGTCCCCCGCCGCCTGCGCCCGGCTGGAGGAGACGGCCGGAATGTCCGGTGACGCCTTCTGGGAGAGTTACTGGGGGCTGCGGCAGCCTTATGACCGGGGTGACCGCAACGGTGCGCAATATTGGCGGAAGGTCGCCGCGGCGCTCGGGACGCACTTCGACGAGGAACGCGTCGCGGAACTCATCGCCGCCGACGTGGCGAGCTGGAGCCGTATCGACGACGAAATGGTGGACTTCGTCGCGGAACTGGCGGACAGCGGCACCACCGTCGGACTGCTGTCGAACATTCCGGAGGAATTGGCGGCGCATTACGAGGAGCGCCAGGAGTGGCTGAAGCACTTTTCGGTCCTGGCCTTCTCCTGTCGCATCGGGCACGCCAAGCCGGAGTCCGGCGCCTACACGTGGTGCAGTACGGCGTTCGGCCTGCCGCCGGAGCGCATCCTGTTCGTCGACGACCGGGAGGCCAACGTACGGGCGGCGGAGGCCCTGGGGATGCGCGGGCACCTGTTCACGTCGCTCGCGGAGCTGCGGCCGGTGCTGAACCGGTGACAGCCGGCTGAGCGACGGGCGGCCGCGACAACCGGCCGCGTCCGTCGGACGCCCGGGGCGCGCCCGCACATACCGGCGCCGGGGGGGGGGACCTGACACCCCCGCCCCGGCGCCTTGCTGTGCGCGCACCGGCCTCGACCGCAGCAATCAAATCTTCCGATCAAGTTCCCATCAAGGGTGTTTGAAATTTGCGTAAGAATGTGAAACAGACGGCCTGATCATCCGCATGTCGCCCCTTAGAGCCTTGTCGAAGCCCTTACGGGGCCCGGCGACGGAACTCCGCCACCACCCCGCCACCCCCTACCCCTACCCAGCGACTCACCATTTTGCCAGCTCAGGCGCCACCTCAGGGCATCCACACCGGCGCCGCCCGGACGTCGGCCTGATGGATTCCAGCCGATTCACAGATGATCAAGAAAAACGAACACTCTGACTGTTAGTGTCGTTGGCGTCAGAAGTTGAAGAGCCCGGCCGGGGTGTCCCACCTCCCCGAAGCGCCCGGGCCCGCCCACCGGACAGCACACCCCTTCCTCATACCGCCACCGGCCGGCGTTCAGGCCCCCGTGTGGCGCCCCCAGGGGCCCGGTCGGCGTGCCAGTGCTTCCCGTCATCCATATCTGGCAACAGCATGTCTTCTTCGAGGAGAAATGTTCATGGACGCCACGAACGTACGTGATCTGCTGTATTACCCCGTCAGCGCCCAGAAGATGGTGCGCGGCGAAGGGATCTACCTTTACGACGAGGACGGCAACGAATACCTCGACTGCGCCTCCGCCACCTTCAACCTCAGCCTCGGGTACTCCCACCCGGCGGTCATCCAGGCGATGAAGGACCAGCTGGACGTCTTCACCCACCTGACCTCCTCCGTGCAGAGCGACCCCATCAACGGCCTGGTGCGCCGGCTGGTGGAGGTCTCCCCCGGGAACCTGACCAAGGTGCACCCGAAGGTCTCCGGCGGATCCACCGCCAATGAGGGCGTCATCAAGATGGCGCAGCACGCCACGGGGCGCTCGGAGGTCATCTCACTGTTCCGCAGCCACCTCGGGCAGACCATGATGATGACGTCGATGTCGGGCAACGCCTTCCGCAAGGAGCCGTTCCCCTCGCTCTTCCCGCGCACCCTGCAGGTGCCGGACCCGTACTGCTTCCGCTGCTTCTACGGGCAGAAGCAGGGCAGTTGCGGAATGATGTGCGTGGACCGCATCGAGGACTTCCTGGAGTACGCGAGCACCGGCCAGGTCGCCGCCATCATCGTGGAGCCGATCTCCGGCAACGGCGGCAACATCGTCCCGCCGGACGGTTACTTCCAGAAGCTGCGGGCCTTCTGCGACGAGCACGACATCGTGCTGATCTTCGACGAGATCCAGACCGGCATCGGCCGTACGGGCCAGATGTTCGCGGCGCAGCACTTCGACGTGGAGCCGGACGCCATCACCACCGCCAAGGGCCTCGGCGGCTCGGGCGCGCAGGTCGCGGCGATCCTGACCAACGAGCGGCTGGCGGGCCTGCCGGCCAACCACCACTCCTTCACCTACGGTGCCAACCTGCTGGCGGCCTCGGCGGCCAACGTCACCCTGGACATCGTCCGGCAGCCGGAATTCCTGGCCAACGTCCGGGCCACCGGCAACTACATCCTCGGCCGGCTCGCGGACATGCAGACCCGCCACCCGGCCATCGCCGACGTCCGCGGCGTCGGCCTGATGATCGGTTTCGAGATGGCGCACCCCGACGGCAAGCCCGCCGTCAAGCTGACCAACCACCTGGCGAGCGCCGCCGGGCAGCACGGTCTGATCCTGCGCACCTCGCGCTACGGCTACGGCAACGTGCTCAAGATCCGGCCGCCGCTGATCCTCACCCTCGACCAGGCGGAGCTGCTGTGCGACCGCCTGGAGAACCTCTTCCGCGCGGAGCTGTCCTCATGACACGGATGAAGAAGCTGCTGACCGGCCTGGGCCGGCACGTCAGGGCCGAGCTGATGACATACGCCGACCGGGGCCTGGCCCGGCAGGTGCACGGCGACTCCCCCGGCGGCGACGCGCAGTTCGACGTGGACGAGGTGGCCGAGCGGGCCGTACTGGAATACCTGCGCGAGCACGCGGAGGTGCCGCTCGCGGTCTACACCGAGGACGGCTCGCTGGTCGAGCTGGCGCCCGATCCGCAGTACGTGCTGGTCGTGGACCCCATCGACGGCACCAGGCCCACCTCGGCCGGGCTGGAGATGGGCATGGTGTCGATCGCCGCGGCCCCGCTGGTGACGTCCGCGCCCACACTGGACGACGTCACCGCGGCACACCTGCTGGAGATCAAGTCGGGTGCGTGGATCTACGGTGACGACGAGGAGGGGCTGTCGCACGGCGGCTTTCCGCACCCGCTGCCCCGGCTGAGCCGTACCACCGACCCGGCGAAGATGTTCTGGTCGATCGAGTTCAACGGCCACCCCATGCACCTGATGACGGCGGCCTACGCGCACCTGGTGGACCGGTCCGCCAACACCGGCGGCATCTTCGTGTTCAACAGCGCCACCTTCTCCGTCTCGCGCATCATCACCGGCCAGCTCGACGCGTACGTCGACATCGGCAACCGCGTCCTGCGCGACCACCCGGCGACCGAGGCCGCCTTCCTGGAGGCCGGGCGCGGCTCGATCCTGCACCTGTTCCCGTACGACATCGCCGCCGCGGTCTACCTCGCCAAGCGCAGCGGGGTCACCATCACCGACGCGTACGGCGACGACCTGGGATCCACCCAGCTGCTCGACCTGGACCCGATGAACCAGAAGTCGTGCATCGCGGCGGCCACCCCCCAGCTGCACAAGGAACTGCTCGGCGCCATCCGGTGGGACATCCCCGGCGCCGTCCCCACCACGGCAGGAGGAACCAAGTGAAGGCCCTGATCCTCGACGACCGGCGCACCGTGTCGCTGGTCGACCGCCCGAAGCCGGAGGCCTCGGCGCCCACCGACGTCGTGGTGCGGGTCGTGCAGACCGGTATCTGCGGCACCGACCGCAGCGTGCTGGTGGGCAAGTTCCCCGCCAAGCCGGGCGTGGTGATGGGGCACGAGGCGGTCGGCACCGTGGACGCGGTGGGGTCGGCGGTGACCGCGCACAAGCCGGGCGACCGCGTCATCATCAACCCGACGCTCTACTGCGGCAGCTGCCCGTCCTGCCTGCGCGGGCACTGGGACTTCTGTGTCAACAAGGCCGGTACGGAGGTCGGGCTCGACCTGGACGGCGCGTTCGCCGAGTACATCCGGCTGCCCGAGCGGTTCATCCACGCGATGCCCGAGGGCATGGACTTCGACCGCGCGGTGGTCGTGGAGCCGCTGGCGTGCGCGCTGAACAACATCGAGGCGGGCCGGCTGACGGCCGGCGAGACCGCGGTGATCGTCGGCGGCGGCCCGGTGGGCGTGGTCTGCGCGATGGCGGCGCAGCACTACGGCGCGCGGGTCCTGCTGATCGAGCCGGACCCGTACCGGCAGGAGCTGTGCCGCACGGTGTTCGCACAGGACGGCGAGGGCCGGGTGACCGTGCACACGCCGGACGAGGCCGCGCTCGCGCAGCGCGGTGACGTGGTCATCGACACCGTCGGCAATCTGCTGGAGCAGAGCCTGGGGTACGCCGCGGCCCGCGGCCGCGTGGTGATCATGGGGTACAACAGCAAGGCGTCGGCGACCGTACGGCCGCTGGAGATCCTCCAGCGCGGTCTGCAGATCATCGGGGCCGGTGACTACAACAGCCAGGTGTTCCCGAAGGCGATCGAGCTGGCCCGGTGGCTGCCGCTGGAGCGGCTGGTGACCCACCGCTTCCCGCTGGAGCAGCACGAGGCGGCCTTCGCGGCGCTCGCCGCGGCGCCCGGGACGCCGTACTCGGCGCTCAAGGTGGTGCTCGTACCGGAGTGACCGGCGGCGGAGTGATCCGCGGCGAACGGCCCTTCCGACCGGCGCGCGGTGCCGGCCGGAGGGGCCGCCGCGGTGTTCCCGTACAGGCGTACGAGCCCCGTCCCGCGTCAGGAGAAGTCGACGGCCGCCAGTACCGGGCCCGCGACGAGCAGCGCGTACTGGAGCCCCACGGTGTTGCGCCGTGCCGCGTGGCTCATCGCGGCGGCCGGGACGCAGAGCGCGATCAGGCCCGCGACGGGGGACAGCGCCAGCGCCATGCGCGCGACGTGCGCCAGCGGGCCGCTCGCGCCGTCGCCGCTGTACGCCTGGTGCAGGACGATGATCATGAAGAGGACGTACGCGACGGCGAGCAGCGGGAGACCGAGGCCGGCGAACACCCGCAGCGCCGTCGTGGAGGGCGCGAACGGGTCGCGTTCCGTCAGGTCGCCGGGTGCGGGTGCGGAGGCAGGGGCCGGTGTGCTCATGACCGTCAGCCTGCCCGCGGCGGCGCGGCGCGGCATCGGTACGGGTACTCAACACCGGGACAGGCCGGTACTCAGTTCTCGTCAGGTGTCGTACGGATGGAATCCGCGCCCCGACTTGCGCCCCAGCAGCCCCGCTTCCACCATGCGCCGGAGCAGCGGCGGCGGGGCGTACAGCGGCTCCTTGAACTCGTCGTACAGGGACTGCGCGATGGCGGCGACGGTGTCGAGGCCGATGAGGTCGGCGAGTCGCAGCGGGCCCATGGGGTGGGCGCAGCCCAGCTCCATGCCCGCGTCCACGTCGGCGGCGGTCGCGAAGCCGGACTCCGCCATGCGGACCGCGGCCAGCAGATAGGGCACGAGGAGTGCGTTGACCACGAAGCCCGCGCGGTCGCGGGAGCGGATCGCGGTCTTGCCGAGGACGGTGGTGGCGAACTCCTCTGCGGTGGCGGCGGCCGCGGGGGCGGTGTGCAGCGAGGTGACGATCTCGACGAGCGGCATGACCGGTACGGGGTTGAAGAAGTGCAGGCCCAGTACGCGGTCGGCGCGGCCGGTGGCCATGCCCAGGCGCATGACCGGGATCGAGGAGGTGTTGGTGGCGAGGATCGCCGCCGGGTCCTCGACGGTCTTGTCGAGGACGCCGAAGATCTCCGCCTTGGTGCCGGCGTGTTCCACGGCCGCCTCGACGACGAGCTGGCGGTCGGCGAGGTCGGCCGGTTCCCCGGTGAAGGTGATCCGGGCGAGGGCGGCCTCGGCGGCCGGGCGGCCGGTCGTGCCGCGTTCCACGGCGCGTTCCAGCGACCGGGTGACGCGTGCGCGGGCCCGGCGGGCCGCGGTGGCATCCACCTCGCACAGCACCGTCTCCACACCGGCCCGTGCGCACACCTCGGCGATGCCGGCGCCCATCTGACCGCCGCCGACCACTCCGGCCCGCGCGATACGTGTACTCATGGGTGACTCTCCTGGTTCCGGGCGAAGGGGCCGAGCGGGTGGTTCCGGGCGAAGGGGCCGGGCGGACGGCGGTGCGGAACCCGCCCGGCGGGAGGGGCCGTCTCTAGTGGAACTGCTCCTCTTCGGTCGAGCCGCGCAGCGCGGTCGTCTCGGAGGCGGGGTTGACGGCGGACGCGACCAGGTCGAAGTAGCCGGTGCCGACCTCGCGCTGGTGCCGGACGGCGGTGAAGCCGTGCTCCTGGGCGGCGAACTCGCGCTCCTGGAGGTCGACGTAGGCGGTCATGCCGTGTTCGGCGTAGCCGCGGGCGAGGTCGAACATGCCGTGGTTGAGGGAGTGGAAGCCGGCCAGGGTGATGAACTGGAAGCGGTAGCCCATCGCGCCCAGCTCACGCTGGAACTTGGCGATCCGGTCGTCGTCCAGCGCCGCGCGCCAGTTGAAGGACGGCGAGCAGTTGTAGGCCAGCAGCTGGTCGGGGTACCGGGCGTGGACCGCCTCGGCGAACTCGCGGGCCTGGGCCAGGTCGGGCGTACCGGTCTCCATCCACAGCAGGTCCGCGTACGGGGCGTACGCCAGGCCGCGGGCGATCACGGGGGCCATGCCGTTCTCGACGCGGTAGAAGCCCTCGGCGGTGCGCTCGCCGGTGCAAAAGCGCGCGTCGGTCTCGTCGACGTCGCTGGTCAGCAGGTTGGCGGCGAGGGCGTCGGTACGGGCGACGATTACCGTCGGCACATCGGCGATGTCGGCGGCGAGGCGGGCGGCGCCCAGCGTGCGCACGTGCTGGGAGGTGGGCACCAGCACCTTGCCGCCGAGGTGGCCGCACTTCTTCTCCGAGGCGAGCTGGTCCTCGTAGTGGATGCCGGCCGCGCCCGCCTCGATCATGGCCTTGGTCAGTTCGAAGGCGTTGAGCGGGCCGCCGAATCCGGCCTCGGCGTCGGCGACGACGGGCACCAGCCAGTCGGTGGTGTCGTGGGCTCCTTCGGCGGTGGCGATCTGGTCGGCGCGCAGCAGCGCGTTGTTGATGCGGCGCACCACCTGGGGCACCGAGTTGGCGGGGTACAGGCTCTGGTCGGGGTAGGTGTGGCCGGCCAGGTTGGCGTCGGCGGCGACCTGCCATCCCGAGAGGTAGACCGCCTGCAGCCCCGCCTTGACCATCTGCACCGCCTGGCCGCCGGTCAGCGCGCCGAGGGCGTGGATGTAGTCCTGCTCGTGCAGCTGACGCCACAGGCGCTCGGCGCCGCGGCGGGCCAGGGTGTGCTCCTCGCGGACGCTGCCCGACAGCCGCAGCACGTCGGCGGCGCTGTGCGTACGGGTGGTGCCCTGCCACCGCGGGTCGGTCGCCCACCGCTGGGCCAGTTCCTCGGCCGCCTTGGAATCTGCCTGTGCCATGACCATCTCCCGGATGTTCGCTCGAAACCGCTGTGGTGGACCGCTGTGCGTGGTGGACTGCTCTGCCTGAACTGCTCGGACTGGCTGAACTGACTGAACTGGCGGGTTTCTGGCAGGCCACTGGTGAACGGTGCGAATACCCGGCACCAAGTGCCATGCCAGTGCCACCGAAGCTGTGAAGTGCGGCCCGTCGGACGTCCCGGTAGCGGGTGAGCAATGTTGCCGCGGGCCGCACTGCCGACTCTGACAGTGGCACTTGGTGCCATCAACCGTGGCCCGCAGCCAAGTTCCGCCAATCTTCCGGTGCCGTTCTGCCAAGGTTGCGAAGTCCCCTGACGACCGTAAGGCGACTAGGGTGCTGCCGGGCGCCGGCAGCGACGGAGGGGGCACCGTGAGCAAGATCTACGCCGGGGCGCGGCTGCGGCGGCTGCGGGAGGAGCGCGGGTTCAGCCAGGCCGCGCTGGCCCGCGTCCTGGCCATCTCGCCCAGTTACCTGAACCAGATGGAGCACGACTCACGGCCGCTGACCGTGCCCGTACTCCTGCGCCTGACCGAGACCTTCGGGGTGGACCCCGGCTTCTTCTCCGAGCGCGACACCAGCCGGGTGCTGGCCGACCTGCGCGAGGCCCTGGCCGACGAGCTGGCCGCCGGCCGGGTCTCCCCCACCGACCTGTCCGAACTCGCCTCGCGACAGCCCGCGGTGGCGTCGGTCCTGCTCGGCCTGGGACGGCGCAACCAGGCGCTGACCGAGCGGCTGGCGGAGGTGGCGGAGGGCCGGGGCGGCGGCAGCACCGACCCGGCTGTGCCGCTCTCACCGCACGAGGAGATCCGCGAGTTCTTCTACCGGCGGCAGAACTATCTGCACGACGCCGACACCGCGGCCGAGGAACTCGCCGCCGAGCTGGGCATCCGCCCCGGCGAGGTGCAGCGCGCGCTGGCCGCCCGGCTCACCGAGCGGCACGGCGTACGCCTGGCCGGCACACCCGACGGGCCGCTGCACCACTACGACCCGTCCACCCGGGTGCTGCGCCTGTCGGCCGGGCTGCGGCCCGGGCAGCGGGCCTTCCGCATGGCGACCCAGCTGGCGCTGCTGGAGGCCGGTGAGGAGCTGTCGCGGCCCGCCTCCGAGGACTTCGAGGAGGGCTCGACCGCCTGGTCGCTGGCCCGGATCGGGGTCGCCAACTACTTCGCGGCGGCGCTGGTCCTGCCGTACGGCCCGTTCCACGCCGCCGCCGAGGAGCTGCGGTACGACATCGAGCGGCTGACCGACCGCTTCGGCCTCGGGTACGAGACGGTGTGCCACCGGCTGAGCACCCTTCAGCGGCCGCGCCGGCGCGGGGTCCCGTTCTCCTTCGTCCGCGTCGACCGGGCCGGCAACATGTCCAAGCGGCAGTCCGCCACCGGCTTCCACTTCTCCCGCGCGGGCGGCACCTGCCCCCTGTGGAACGTCTACGAGGCGTTCACCGCGCCCAGCCGCATCCACGTACAGATCGCCGCCATGCCGGACGGCCGCCGCTACCTGTGGACGGCACGCGCCGTCACCCGGCACCGCGGCGGCTGGGGCGACCCCGGCAAGACCTTCGCCATCGGCCTCGGCTGCGAGATCCGGCACGCGTCCCGGCTCGTCTACTCCGACGGCCTGGACCTGGACAACGCCGCCGCGGCCACGCCGATCGGCATGGGCTGCCGGGTCTGCGAACGCCTGGAGTGCCCGCAGCGCGCCGTGCCGCCGCTCGGACGGGCGCTGGCCATCGACGAGAACAGCAGCACGTTCGTGCCGTATCCGGTGCGGGAGGGATGAGGGCGGACCCGGTCCCCGTTCCCCCTGGACTTACTAGGACGTCCAACTATATGTTCGTGTCGTAGGCCCGCGGTGCAGGGAAGCCGGTGCGAATCCGGCGTGGTCCCGCCACTGTGACCGGGGAGTGCGACGCCGAGCAACACGCCACTGACGCAGGTGAGTCGGGAAGGCGGGCGGCGCGCGGTGATCCGGAAGCCAGGATACCGGCCGTGGGTGTTGTTCCGTGTTGTCCACGAGGATGGAGCAGACACGCATGGCACCGGTGCGTACCCACAGCCCAGGTGATCCGGTCCGGCCCGCGGCACCGCCCGCGCGCTGACGGTTCCACGCCTTTCGCGTCCCACGGCCCCGCCGCGTGCCGCGCGCCATCCGCGCCGTACGTGGGCCCGGCCGTGCCATCCCCGGATCTCACCTGACGAGAGCAGGCCCCCATGGTCCGTGAACTGACCCATTTCATCGGCGGCAAGCACACACCGGGAACATCGGGTGCTTACGGCGATGTGTACGACCCCAACACCGGCACCGTGCAGGCCCGGGTCCCGCTCGCGGACCGGGCCGGGACGACCGCGGCCGTCGCGGACGCCGCGGCCGCCCAGCCGGAGTGGGGCGAGTGGAACCCGCAGCGGCGCGCCCGCGTGCTGCTGAACTTCCTGCGCCTGGTCGAGGGCGAGCGGGACTCCCTGGCCCGGCTGCTGTCCAGCGAGCACGGCAAGACCGTCCCGGACTCGCACGGCGACCTCCAGCGCGGGCTGGAGGTGGTGGAGTTCGCGGCCGGCATCCCGCACCTGCTCAAGGGCGAGTTCACCGACAACGCCGGGACCGGCATCGACGTGCACTCGCTGCGCCGCCCGATCGGCGTGGTGGCCGGCATCACCCCGTTCAACTTCCCGGCGATGATCCCGCTGTGGAAGGCCGCGCCGGCCATCGCCTGCGGGAACGCGTTCATCCTGAAGCCGTCCGAGCGGGCGCCTTCGGTTCCGCTGCGGCTCGCCGAACTGTTCCTGGAGGCGGGGCTGCCGCCCGGCATCCTCAACGTCGTGCACGGGGGCAAGGAGTCGGTGGACACGCTGCTGGAGGATCCGCGCGTCGAAGCGCTCGGCTTCGTCGGCTCGACGCCGATCGCCGCGCACGTCTACGCGACCGCCGCCGCGCACGGCAAACGCGCCCAGTGCTTCGGCGGCGCCAAGAACCACCTGATCGTGATGCCGGACGCCGATCTCGACCAGGCAGTGGACGCGCTGGTCGGCGCCGGGTACGGATCGGCGGGCGAGCGCTGCATGGCGGTCTCGGTCGCCGTACCGGTGGGCGAGGAGACCGCCGACGCGCTGGTGGCGCGGCTCAAGGAGCGGGTCGGCACGCTGCGTATCGGCCGCTCCGACGACCCGCACGCCGACTTCGGGCCGCTGGTGAGCCGCGACGCGCTGGACCGGGTCCGCGCCTATGTGGACCTCGGTGTCACCGAGGGGGCGGAACTGGTCGTCGACGGACGGGGCTTCACCCTGCCAGGACACGAGGACGGCTTCTTCGCGGGCGCATCGCTCTTCGACCGGGTCACCCCGGACATGCGGATCCACCAGGAGGAGATCTTCGGCCCGGTGCTGTCGGTGGTACGGGCGGCGGACTACGAGGAGGCGCTGCGGCTGCCCACGGAGCACCCGTACGGCAACGGCGTGGCGATCTTCACCCGTGACGGGGACACCGCGCGGGACTTCAGCCGCCGGGTGAACACCGGCATGATCGGCGTGAACGTGCCCATCCCGGTGCCGGTCGCGTACCACACCTTCGGTGGCTGGAAGCGGTCCGGCTTCGGCGACCTGAACCAGCACGGCCCGGACGCGATCCGCTTCTACACCCGGACCAAGACCGTCACCTCGCGCTGGCCCTCCGGGGTCAAGGAGGGCGCGAGCTTCACCATCCCGACGATGGGCTGAGCGCGATGAGTGTCATGACCACCGCCACCACGGCTGCCTCGCTGACCTCACTCACCGCGGACCAGCTGGCCATCGCCGAGACGACCCTGGACTTCGCGCAGGAGCACATCGCGCCGCACGCCGTGGCCTGGGACCAGGACAAGCACTTCCCCGTGGACGTGCTGCGCAAGGCCGCCGGGCTCGGGCTCGGCGGGGTCTACGTACGGGAGGAGTACGGTGGCTCCGCGCTCAGCCGCACGGACGGCGTGCTGGTCTTCGAAGTGCTGGCCACCGCCTGCCCGTCCATCGCGGGCTACCTCTCCATCCACAACATGGTCGCCTGGATGATCGACCGGTACGGCGACGACGCACAGCGCGCCCGTTGGCTGCCCGGCCTGTGCTCGATGGCGGACCTGGGCAGCTACTGTCTGACCGAGCCGGGCGCCGGGTCCGACGCGGCGGCGCTGCGCACCCGCGCGGTGCGCGACGGCGACGATTACGTGCTGACCGGCGTGAAGCAGTTCATCTCCGGCGCCGGGGCCTCGCAGGTGTACATCGTGATGGCCCGTACCGGCGAGGACGGCCCTGGCGGCATCTCGGCGTTCGTCGTCGAACGGGACGACCCGGGCCTGTCGTTCGGCGCCAACGAGAAGAAGATGGGCTGGAACGCGCAGCCCACCCGGCAGGTGATCCTCGACGAGGTCCGCATTCCCGCCGGCCGGCGGCTCGGCGCGGAGGGCGACGGCTTCCGCATCGCGATGAGCGGCCTCAACGGCGGCCGGCTCGGCATCGCCGCCTGCTCCCTCGGCGGTGGCCAGAGCGCCCTGCACGCGGCGCAGGCGTACCTCAGGGACCGGGAGGCGTTCGGGGGCCGGCTGCTGGACGCGCAGGCGCTGCAGTTCCGGCTCGCCGACATGGCCACCGAGCTGGCCGCCGCCCGCGCGCTGGTGCGGCAGGCGGCCGAGGCGCTGGACCGGGCCGACCCGCAGGCGCCGCAGCTGTGCGCGATGGCCAAACGGTTCGCCACCGACACGGGCTACTCCGTCGCCGACCGTGCGCTGCAACTGCACGGCGGCTATGGCTACCTGAGTGAGTACGGCATGGAGAAGATCGTCCGCGATCTTCGGGTGCACCGGATCCTGGAAGGAACGAACGAGATCATGCGCTTGATCGTGGCCCGCGGGCTGACCGGGGCGGGGGCCGGCGCCACCCGCGCCAAGGCCGGAACGGGGGCCGCCCGATGACCGGCACCCCCGTACGCGACGACCTCGCACCGGCCCCCGCCCGCGACGACTCCGTACTGCTGCGCACCGAGGGCCGCGCGGCCTACCTCACCCTCAACCGGCCCAATGCCCTCAACGCCCTGAACCACACCATGGTGCGCCGGATCGACGCGGCCCTGACCGCGTGGGAGCACGACCCCGCGGTCGAGACCGTGGTGATCACCGGTGCGGGTGAGCGCGGCCTGTGCGCGGGCGGCGACATCCGCGCCATCCACACGGACGCGCGGTCCGGCGGCGGTGCGGCGTCCGCCGCGTTCTGGCGCGACGAGTACCGGCTCAACGCCCGCATCGCGCGCTACCCCAAGCCGTACGTCGCCGTCATGGACGGCATCGTGATGGGCGGCGGCGTCGGCGTCTCGGCGCACGGCAGCGTACGCATCGTCACCGAACGGTCCAAGGTCGCCATGCCGGAGACCGGCATCGGCTTCGTCCCGGACGTCGGCGGCACGTACCTGCTGGCGCTCGCACCCGGCGAGCTGGGCACCCACCTGGCGCTGACCGGGACGGCGGTGGGGGCCGGTGACGCCCTGCTGTGCGGGCTCGCCGACCACTTCGTACCGTCCGGGCTGCTGACACGGCTGCTGTCGGACCTCGCCGCCGACCCGGTGCCCGAGGTACTGCCCCGGTACGTACAGCAGGCACCCGCGGGCGACCTGGCGGCCTACCGGGAGTGGACCGACCCCTGCTACGCGGCCGGCAGCGTCGAGGAAATCGTGGACCGGCTGCTCGGCAGCGGTGTCCCGGAAGCCAAGGAAGCCGCCGAGACGCTCCTCGCCAAGTCCCCCACCTCCCTGAAGGTGACCCTGGCGGCGCTGCGCCGCGCCCGTGACCTGGGGCCGCTGGAACGGGTCCTGGACCAGGAGTACCGCGTCTCGTGCGCGACGCTGGCCTCGCCCGACCTGGTCGAGGGCATCCGCGCGCAGGTGATCGACAAGGACCGTACGCCGCACTGGTCCCCCGCCACCCTCGCCGAGGTCACGGACGAGGACGTGGCCCGGTTCTTCGCCCCGCTCGGCGCCCGCGAACTGGGGCTCGCCGACGGTGCCGGTACGCAGGAGGAGCCCTGGTGAGCACGGAGACGCGGTACCAGAACGGTGAAGCCCTCACCATCGCCTTCCTCGGCCTCGGCAACATGGGCGGCCCGATGGCGGCCAACCTGGTCGAGGCCGGTCACCGGGTGACCGGCTTCGACCTCGTACCGGAGGCGCTGGCGACGGCCGCCCAGGCCGGTGTCGAACCCGCCGACTCGGCGGCGGCAGCCGCCGCGGACGCGGCCGTAGTGATCACCATGCTCCCCACCGGACGGCACGTCCTCGCCCTCTACGAAGACGGAGGACTGCTCGCGGCAGCCCGCCCCGGCACCCTGTTCATCGACTGCTCGACCATCGACGTGGCCGACGCCCGCGCCGCCCACGAGGCCGCCGTACGCGCCGGCCACCAGGCCCTGGACGCGCCGGTCTCGGGCGGCGTGGTGGGCGCCGAGGCCGGCACGCTGACGTTCATGGCGGGCGGCGGCCCGGCCGAGTTCGCACGGGCCGAGCCGCTGCTCACGGCGATCGGCAGGAAGGCCGTGCACTGCGGCGCGGCGGGCGCCGGGCAAGCCGCGAAGATCTGCAACAACATGATCCTCGGCATATCGATGATCGGGGTCAGCGAGGCGTTCGTCCTCGGGGAGCACCTGGGCCTGTCCCACCAGGCCCTGTACGACGTGGCGTCCACCGCCAGCGGGCAGTGCTGGGCCCTGAGCGTCAACTGCCCCGTGCCGGGCCCGGTGCCCGGCAGCCCCGCCAACCACGGCTACCGGCCGGGCTTCGCGGCACCGCTGATGGCCAAGGACCTGAAACTGGCCGCCAACGCGGTCCGCGCGGGCGGCGTACACGCCGAACTCGGCCTGCGCGCGGCCGAGCTGTACGCGGCGTTCGCCGAGGGCGACGGCGCGGCGGAGGACTTCTCCGGCATCGTCCGCACCATCCGGCAACAGTCCGGCGGCACCCCGGACGCACGGCAGACCGACCAGAACGGGACGGCAACCGCATGACCGACACCACCCCGCGCACCGACGACCGTACGCACCCGTACGAGACGATCCTCGTCGAGCGCACCGGCCGTACCGCCACACTCACCCTCCACCGCCCCAAAGCGCTCAACGCCCTCAACCTCCAGCTCATGACCGAGGTCGTGGCGGCCACCGAAGAACTGGACCGCGACCCGGACATCGGCTGCATCGTCCTCACCGGCTCGGCGAAAGCCTTCGCCGCCGGGGCCGACATCAAGGAGATGCGGCCGCGGTCGTACATGGACATGTACCTCAGCGACTGGTTCACCGCCTGGGACCGGCTGGGCGCCCTGCGCACACCGACCGTCGCGGCAGTGGCCGGCCACGCGCTGGGCGGCGGCTGCGAACTGGCCATGCTCTGCGACATCCTGCTCGCCGCCGACACCGCCGTCTTCGGCCAGCCGGAGATCAAACTGGGCGTCATCCCCGGCATCGGCGGCTCCCAGCGCCTGACCCGCGCCGTCGGCAAGGCCAAGGCGATGGAACTCTGCCTCACCGGCCGCACCATGGACGCCACGGAAGCCGAGCGGGCCGGACTGGTCTCACGGGTGATACCCGCCGCCGACCTCCTGAACGAGGCACAAAGCGTCGCCGAGAACGTCGCGGCGATGTCCGCCCCGGTCGCGATGATGGCCAAGGAAGCCGTCAACCGCGCCTTCGAAACCACCCTCGCCGAAGGCGTCCGCTTCGAACGTCGCCTCTTCCACGCGGTGTTCGCCACGGCCGACCAGAAGGAGGGCATGACGGCGTTCGTGGAGAAGCGGGCGGCGGAGTTCAGGCACCGCTGAGCCTGTTCGCCATTCTCGGACGGGACGCGCAGCGGGCACGGCATTCCCCAGGAGCGACGGAGGTCGGCGGCGAAAAGACGGGCGAGCCGCAGCCCCGGTACGGGAGGAAAGGGCTCGGTCGACGCCCGACAGAAGCCGTGCGGAAAAGGTGGGGTGACCGGGACCGGTGCCGCCGCACGATGGAGGCATGGATGACACGACCTTGATCTCGGCCTTCCTCCGCGACGGCTTCGTGAAGCTGGCGGGTGCCGTCGCGCCGCGCGTGGCCACGGACTGCGCGCGGCTGCTGTGGCGGGAGACGGGCTGCGCCCCGGACGATCCGACGACGTGGACGCAGCCCGTGCACTGGGTGGCCGGCATGGCACAGGGGCCGTTCGCCGCCGCGCCCAACTCCCCGGACCTGCACCGCGCCTACGACCTGCTCGTCGGCGCGGGGCGCTGGGAGCCGCGCTACTCGCTGGGCACGTTCCCGCTGCGCTTCCCGCACGAGGAGGAACCGGACGACGCGGGCTGGCACATCGAGGGCAGCTACCTGCCGGAGGGCGAGGACTGGTACTTCACCAATCTGCGCTCCCGGGGCCGGGCGCTGCTGATGCTGTTCCTGTTCAGCGAGGTCGGCGAGGAGGACGCCCCGACCCGGATCCGGGTCGGCTCACACCTCGACGTACCGAAGGTGCTGGAGAAGTACGGCGAGGACGGGGCGAGCGGGCCGGCCCTCGCACCCGCTCTGGTGGCGGCGTCCGACCACCGGCCACTCGCCCTCGCCACCGGGTCCCCCGGCGACGTCTTCCTGTGCCACCCGTTCCTGGTGCACGCGGCGCAGCCGCACCACGGGACGCGGCCGCGCTTCATGGCGCAGCCACCGCTGATGCCGGCCGCACCGTACGAACTGGAGCGGGCCGACGGCGCGTACTCACCCGTGGAGACCGCCATCCGCCGAGGCCTGGGACGGGACGTGCCCGGTCCGCACGGGGGCGGCACCGGCTGGAGCGCCGGGTAGGCGTATGCGGCCGCCGGGGCCTGGACGACACCGCCGAGGACCCGAACGTCCTGCCGGTGCCTGTCCATGGACGGCGGGAAGCCCATTCCCGCCGTCGCGGACGCCGGAGGCGACGGGTACAGGCGCTGGTCAGGGGCGGCCGTCCACCACCGGATACGGCACATGTGTCCGCCGGTCCGGGTCGACGGCGAGGCGGCCGCCGGCCGGGGGGCGGGCGCGTTGGGTGCAGTCGCGGCGTTCGCACAGGCGGCAGCCGAGGCCGATGGGGGTGGCCGCGCGGGGGTCGTCCAGGGCGATGCCGGCGGCGTAGACGAGGCGGTGGGCGTGGCGGAGTTCGCAGCCGAGGGCGACGGCGAAGTCGGCGCGGGGGGCCTGGTGGCCGAAGCCGCCGCGGGTGACGGTGCGGGCGATCCAGAAGTGGCGTTTGCCGTCCGGCATCTCGGCGACCTGGGTCAGGACGCGGCCGGGGGCGGAGAACGCCTCGTAGACCGTCCACAGGGGGCAGGTGCCGCCGAGGCGGGAGAAGTGGAAGTCGGTGGCGGACTGGCGTTTGGAGATGTTGCCGGCCCGGTCCACCCGGAGGAAGGCGAAGGGGACGCCGCGGCGGCCGGTGCGCTGGAGGGTGCTCAGGCGGTGGCAGACCGTTTCGAAGCCGACGCCGAAGCGGGCCTGGAGGAGCTCGATGTCGTAGTGCAGTTCCTCGGCGGCGGTGTGGAAGGCGGTGTACGGCATGAGGAGCGCGCCCGCGAAGTAGTCGGCGAGGCCGATGCGGGTGAGGGTGGCGGACTCGGTGGAGGATGGTCGTGCGCCGGCGGTGAGGGTGCTGAGGAGGGAGTTCTGCTCCAGCAGGGCCAGTTGGGTGGCCAGTTGGAAGGCTCGGCGGCCTTCCGTGAGCCAGGGGGAGAGGAAGAGCAGGCCCGCTTCGGGGTCGTAACGGCGGACATCGGGCGACCGTCCGGGGGCGGCCTGGACGACGCGTACGCCGTGCCGTTCGGCGAGGCGGGCGGTGAGGGCGTCGGCGGCGCGGCCGGGGCGCAGGCCCAGCTCGGCGGCGGTGCGTTCGGCGGCGGTGTCGAGCGGTTCGACGTGGTTGTGGTGGGCGTGGAAGAAGTCGCGTACCTCGTCGTGGGGCTCGGCGGGCGGCAAAGGGGTGCTGTCGCCCGGGCCGGCCAGGGCGACGGCCTGTTCGGTGGCGTAGCGGTAGCGGCGGTGCAGGGCGACCAGGGCGCGGGCGATCTCGGGGTGGTCGCGGGCGACCTCGGCGATCTCCTCGGGGGGCGGCGGGGTGCCGCACGCCTCGTCGCCGAGAGCGGCGCGCAGGTCGGTGGCGAGGCGTTCCTCCTCGGCTTCGGAGAAGTACGCGGCGTCGACGCCGAGGACTTCGGCGATGCGGAGCAGGACGGGGGCGGTCAGCGGGCGCTGGCTCTGTTCGATCTGGTTCAGGTAGCTGGTGGAGATGCCCAGTTCGCGGGCGAGCTGTACCTGGTTGAGGCCGTGTTCGCGGCGGAGTCTGCGCAGTTTGGCGTGCGCGTAGATCTTGCGGACGGGCGGTCGTGTCATACCGCTGCCCCCTTCGTCGCGTGCGCCGCGGTGCCTGGCCGGTCGGGTACGCCCCGGCCGCGCCCCTCTCTTGCGAACGTAGCATCCGCAGGCTTCGCAACTTTCGCCGATCCGCAGGCCGGCGCGGGAAGAAATCCGCAGGTGGAGCGGTCGCGGCCGAGGCGCCGCGGGGCAGGCTCGGGGGCGGACGGAACGGTGCGGGAGCGTGCCGACACAGCAGGTTTCTGTGCGTGGGGTGGGGCCGTGAGCAGGCACGAGGGAGAGGCTCTCCCGCGCACAGCCTGTGCTGACAACGCAGGCGAAGTCTGTGGTGGGGGACAGACCGACGCGCTGCCACCGGCACTGAACCGGCCTCCGTGTCCGCCTGACGCAGCTACGGCCACACCCCAGCCAGCCGCGTCACCAACCTCCCCGAACAACACACCTAGCCGTGTTCGCCGTGGTGCGACCGGAACCGTGTGTCCCGCTCGGGCCGGCCCCGGGGTTCTCAGTTCGACGGGGGGGCGGGGGGCGGCGGGTCGGGGAGGGCGAGGTGGTCGTGGACGATGGCGTGGGCGAGGGTGGTCAGGTCCGTTCCCTGGGTGTAGGCGTGGGCGCGCAGCAGGGCCAGGGCCTGGCCGGTGGTGCGGGAGTGGCGGTAACTGATCATGCCGATGGCCTGGTGGACGACGGCATCGGCGGGCAGCAGCCAGGCGTGGGCCAGGTCGTCCTCGGTGGGCACGGGGGCCGTCAGAAGCAGGAGGTCGGCGGCGTCCGTGTGGTCCTGGGCGGTGCGCAGGTCCGCCTCGGTGATCGGGCCGGTCCGGTCGCGGTAGAGCGAGAGCACGAGTCCGGCCTGCCGTGCCGGGGCGGGGCCGTTGAGGATGGGCAGGGCGAAGACCGCGCGGATATCGTGGGCCATGGCCTGCTGGGCGTAGACGGGCCACTCCCGTGTGGTGACGGGGTCGTCGAGGGTGGCGGCGAGAACCGGCGTGCGCCGGTCCAGGGCCTGCACACAGGGACCCTCTCCGAGGTTGATCTGCAGGGTCTCGCCACGGGCGGCCAGCGGGCCGGCGGCGCACAGCGAGACCCGTTGCGCAAGGGCGGCGTCCGCCGCCAGTGTGAGCCCCACCGAATACGCGCCGCGCAGCGCGGTGCGGCACGCCTCGCCGATGCGCCGGGCCGGGTGGGTCTGGCCCACGAAGCGGGAGGCGAGGGCGACGGCTTCCGGCCGGGGGGCCGTCACAGGAAACTCGGTGCGAAAAGGGGCAGGCTCGCGACACTGCGGTACGTGCGCATCGGGGTATTCCGATCTCCGGCATTCACCGCCGATGCTGCCCCGATCGGAAGCCAATGTCAGCATGGTGTGGACTAGGTCGTCACCTGCGGGCAGCCGTACCTTCACCCTACGCCTCGCTGCGGCGCTCCACAGGGCCCGCGGGCGTCCGGCGGCAGTTTCTTTGCCCGGCCGGGCTCCGCGCACAGATTTCCGAGCCGTTCTTCTCCCACCCCTGCTGCTCGGAGGACCCGGGCCGCCGAAACTCCCTAGACTGAGACCTGTCGGGAGTCCGCCCCCCGCACCGCAGGGGCCGCTCTTTCGAGCAGGAGAGTGGCTGCGCCGGGAGGTGAGGAGCATGGTTACCGACAACGACCTGGCCGCCGTGCTGGAGGACCTGCACCCGTCCGCCACCGATACGGGCCTGGTCGGTGCCGCCCCGGACCGCTGCGCCCGGGCCCTGGGAGTGGACGGTGTCGCCGCCTCGGTGACGACGGACAGCGGCCTGAACGAAGTGGTGTGGTGCTCCGCCGGCGTCAGCGAGCGGCTGGAGGACTTGCAGTTCACGCTGAGCCAGGGGCCGGGCCCGGAGGTGAGTGCCTGCTGTGCGCCGGTGCTGGTGCCGGATCTGGCGCGGGTGCCGTCCGGCCGGTGGCCCGCGCTGCTGCCCGAGGTCGCGGCACTGGGCGTCGGGGCGGTCTTCTGCTTCCCGCTGCATGTCGGTTCCGCCTGTCTGGGCACCCTGACCCTGCAGCGCACGGCCCCCGGCCCGCTGCCTGACGCCACGATGACCGATGCCTGGCTGGTGGCCAACGCGTTGACCGCCGTACTGCTGGAGGGCGGCCCGCAGCAGGACGCCTTCGCCACCGGGGAGGAGGGGTCGGACTTCTACCGGGCCGCCGTCCACCAGGCCAGCGGCATGGTCAGCGTGCAGGCCGGTGTCCCTCTGGCCCAGGCGCTCCTGCGGCTGCGGGCCCACGCCTTCCGCCACGGACGCCCGGTGACGGAGGTCGCCGAGGACGTGGTGGCCCGGCGGCTGAGCTTCCGGGATGATGAGAACGGGCCGGAGACTTCTGCCGGCGAAGGGACTGACGGGCCATGACACGTGAGGAACAACTGCTGGCGGCCATGGTCGATGCCGTGGACACGCTGGTCGACGACTTCGACCTGATCGACTTCCTGCACCAGCTGTGCGACCGCTGCAACGAGCTGCTGGACGTGACGGCCGTGGGTGTCATGCTCACCGACCCGCACGGCAAGCTCCAGCTGATCGCCGCCTCCGACGAGCACACCCGCCTGCTGGAACTCTTCGCCCTGCAGACCGACCAGGGACCGTGTGTGGAATGCCATCGCAGCGGCACCGCCCGGCTCAACATCGACCTGACGTCCCCCGGGCAGACCGCTGCGTTCCCGCGCTTCGCCGAACGCGCCCGCCGGACCGGATTCGCCACCACCCACGCCCTGCCCATGCGGCTGCGCCAGCAGGTCGTGGGCGCCCTGAACCTCTTCGATGCCCGCGAGCAGAACCTCAGCACGGCCGACGTCCGGGTGGCGCAGGCGCTGGCCGATGTGGCGACCATCGCCATCCTGCAGCAGCGCACCATCATGTTCGGCAATGTCGAGCGGGCCCAGCTGCGGTCCGCCCTGTCCAGCCGCATCGTCATCGAGCAGGCCAAGGGCGTCCTCGCCGAACGCTGGAACACCACCCTCGACGACGCCTTCGACGCACTGCGCCGGCATGCCCGCAGCCACCAGCTGGCCCTGACCGGACTGTGCCGGCAGCTCATCGACGGCACGCTCGACACCGACGCCATCCCCCGCCCCTGACCAAGTCGGACCGACCGCACGTCCCGGCCCGCACCCATGCGGCCGGTCCCCGCCCCAGACCCCGGCGGAAGGACGTGTCCCTCCCGCCTCCTGCCCGGCACGTACCCCGCTCAAGGGACACCCCGTGAATCACGACCACCACACCGCGGCGTGGCAGCGCATCAGCACCGCCGTGTTCACCGACGGCTTCACGCTCACCACCGCCTGCCGGGCCTGCGCCGACGACCTGGACGCCGACTTCGCCGGCGCCACCCTGGTCGTCGCCGGAGAACTGCGCCTGCTGGCCGCGGCCACCGACGAACGCGCCAGGGCGGTCGAAGACGCCCAGCTGGTCACCGGGGAAGGCCCGTGCACCGACGCCTACACCCACCGCGAACCCGCCGAAGCAGCCGACCTGCACCGCGCGGCCGACCGCTGGCCCGCCTACACCACCATCGCCGCCGACCAAGGCGCCCGCAGCGTCCTGGCCCTGCCCCTGACCATCGGCAGCCTTCCCATCGGCGCCATGGACCTCTACCGCAGCGCCCCCGTCCCGTTCACCCCCGTACAAAAAGACCGGGCCGCCGCCTACGCCCACATCCTCGCCCTGCTCGCCCTGGACGAGCACCCCCACCTCCTCAACGCCCCGTCCCGGCCCACCCGGCGCGGCCCACAGGGCTACCCGCCCACCGTCCACATGGCCGCCGGCATCCTCACCGAAAAATACGACCTCACCCCCGACGACGCCCTCGCCCGCTTGCGCGCCCACTCCTTCCGCCACAACCAACCCCTCCTCCACACCGCCCAACACGTCCTCGACCATCACCGCCTCGACTAGGGCGCTTCTGATGGATCTCCATGGCCGTCCCTCCACCCTGCCCCGACGGCGCCCCCAGGTCCGCCTTATCCCATTCCCACCATTCCGGACCTGACTGCAGCTGGCAGGAACGAGCTGCTTCCACCGTGTCAGACGTGGTGAACCCGTTTCCGCTCGCCCGCCGCCTGCGCTCCGTGCGCTGACTCCGCGGCCTCCTCCCCCTTCGTACAAGACGGCCGTGTGGCTGAGGCCGAAAGTTCACGGAGCTGACGGACCCGCCGCCGCCCGCCGCCGGGACCGTTCCGGGACAGCGGGTACCGGTACGAAGACTGCGTGGGCTCCTGGCAGAGACAGCACCGCGGGTTTGGCGCTTTCGGCACTCAGGCGGACGTTTTGTCGGTGTCGGTGTCCAGTGGGGGCAGGGTGGTGCTGCCGTCGACGATGTCGCGGGCGAGGTCGACCAGGCGCAGGTGGTGGTGGCGGGCGTGGGTGCGCAGGCGGTGGAAGGCGGTGTCGGGGTCGGTTTCGTGGCGGGCGGTCAGGAAGCCTTTGGCCTGTTCGATGACGGTGCGGGTGTCCATGGCCTTTTCGAGCTGGGCACGGACGGTGCGGTGCTGGTCGAGGGTGGTCTGCTGGAGCAGGGAAATGGCGGTGGCGTCCGCCAGGGCCCGGGCCAGATGCCGGTCGGCTTCCGGCAGCGGGCCGGGGATACGGCGGAAGAGGTTGAGCACGCCGATGGTGTCGCCGCGCAGCCGGATGGGTGTGGCGTGGACGGAGGTGTAACCGGCGCTGTGCGCGCGGGTGGTGAAGCGCGGCCAGCGCGGTGAGGGTGTGGCGTTCAGGGTGTGATCGACGGGGACGGCTTGGTCGAAGGCGGTGCAGCAGGGGCCTTCGCTGGCGTCGAGTTCGAAGAGTTCGACCAGGCGCACGCGCTCGGAGGAGGCCGCGACCAGACGCAGCGGCCCGTCGGACAGGGCGAGCATGACGCCGGCGTCGCCGATGTCGAGCAGGTCCATGCAGTGTTCGACGACGCGGTAGAGGAACTCGGCGGGGTCGAAGTCGTCGACGAGGGTGTCGGCCAGGTCGATCAGCGCGGCGGTGATCCGGGCCTCGCGCGGCAGCCGGGACGGCCCGTTCGTCGAGGGCGGGTTAAGCGGGGGGAAGGACGAGCTGGGCATCGCGGCCTCCGGCCTGGGAAGGGGAGCCCTGGCCGGAAGCATGCTACGGGGTCTGGGTGGAATACCACCTGGACGAGGGCTGACCACCGACACGCTACTCCCCGACAGGAGCGCGAACCAGCCACTCGCCGCAGGTGACCCTTCATTCCGCGAGAGCACCCACACAGTGCTGTGACACTCGGCCCCCCCGTGTCGCTGGGTACCTGAGTGCCCGGTGCGGTTGGCACCTTTGGGTGTGGTCGGCCGGCGGGACGAAGTGTGCTTTCACAGCGGGCGCCCAGACTGTGCAGAGCTACCTTGCGTCTTCGGCAGCAGCCGTCCGCTTGTCCCTCCGCCGTTCCGTGCCCGGGACCGCAGCAGTGCGCCAGGCAGCTTGTCCGTCCTCATGGGCGAGCCGGAGTGGCAGCGGCGGTCGGCAGACGGCAACTCAGTAGGTGGCGGACGAAAGAGTCCGTGCTTGAGGGCCGACGTGGCGGCCAGTTCGTGCTGGTGGGCCAGCGTGCCGGCGGCGACATCGGCCGAGGAGTGCGCGAGGTCCACATCGTGGGGTCCCAGACAGAGCGGGCCGGCCATGAGCAGGCTGAGCGCGCCCAGGGGCACCTGCGGCAGGTCCGGGTTCACCGCGGCCACCGCCGCGATGGCCCTGGCCTGGCCGTCGGGAGCCTGCTGTCTCCTTGCGCGCGATGCCAGATGCCCGTGTGGGACGCGTATCGCCGCCGCCTTTGCCCGACGGCGGCGACCGTTCACCACGGCCAGCCGGCCGACTGCGGTGAACATTCCCTGAACGCACTGCGAGAGGACATGCGATCAAGGTACCGGCCGGGTAACCCCGTACCGGACGCGCAAACGCCGGCCTGCGACCCACGTTCGATGCCGGCGCACGCCCCGCACCGCGCCGCGCCCCCGCCGCCTACGCCGTGCCGCGTTCTCGGGCCGGGAATCCCGAAGGCCCCGTCCGGGCCGCAGGGCGTAAGAAATCTCTGCCGGCGGAGGCGGAGTGGTGCCGGCGTGACCGGGTATGTCAGTGACACGGTCAGCGCGTTGTGCCGTTGGGGCAGCGCGCTCCTTGGGCCCAGGGCGTCCAACTCCGCGCTTGCGAGGCTCTGATGACGTCGGCCCAACCGGCCCAGTACCACCTGCTGCCCCTGCCTGACGGAACGTGGGAGACGGTGAGCTGCCTGGCCTCCGTCATCCGGTGCCGCGCCCTCGTGCCCACCGTGGTCCTCGATGTCTCGACGGTGGAGCGGGTGACCATCGACGCCCTGGCGGTCCTGGTCCGCAAGGCGATGCGCCTGCACTCGGCCGGTGGTGAACTGCTGCTCGCCGGGCCCTGCTCCGGCGTACGCAAAATCATTGAACGTACGGGCACCGGACCGCTGCTGCCCGTCTTCGTCGACAGTGCCGCCGCGGTCCGCGCGCTGTCCGAAGACGGCCGCGCCTGGCACCGGGTGGAGCTGGCAGCCGGGCACAGCACCCTCTTCTTCGACGCGCCGCAAGACGCGCGGACACCACCGACCGTGACCATCGACCAAGGAGGCGCTACGGTGTGTGACCGGTAGCTGCGTGCTTCGTCGCCCCGTCCAGAAGTCTGCCCTGGCCGGGAAGGGAACGCCGGTGGTCGATGGCACGCTGTCAGGGAAGCGCGAGCGGGACGCCCGTGCCTCCGGGCGCACTGTGTCCCCTCGGAGCAGGCCGGGCACCAGGGCCGAGCCGGAGTGACCGGCTGGCGGCTCCCGGTTCGTAAGCTCCAGTAGCGGCCGGCCGGGCCAGCCGGAGGAACCTCAGGGGCTGGACACCACCCAGGACGGCCGGTTCCCGGCCCTTGGCCCCGTCAACCGGCCCCGGCACAATGTCCCTGCCCCCGGCCTGCGACCGGTCCGGCCGCAGTTCGGCAGGAGGGGAAGACATGCTTCCGACCATGGCCACGCACGGATGCGCACCGGAACACCACCGCATCCACGTGCAGGACGGCGTCGTGGTCTGCGAGGAGTGCGTGCGCTGCGGCTACCGGATCTCCTACGAGGCCGCGGGCCGTGAACGTCTCTTTCCGCCTCCACGCCCGGCACCCCTGACAGCGGTGGCCGCGCCGAAACCGTCGACAGTGGCCAGTTCGGTTCCGAGTTCTCAGGGCCGTCGGAGTCATTCCGGTGAACGCCGCGACCTCCCGGTGGAGGGGGCTGGTCGGCGTGACCGCACTCCGCCGCGTCCCGGGCCGCGCTGCCGCCCGCGGTAGCAGAGAGCCGACACCTCGCCCGGTAAGCGGAGCCGGGCCGGCTCCGCTCTGCTAGGGCGCTTCTGATGGACCTCCGTGGCCTCGCGTCGCCTGTCACCAACGTCCCGGGACAACACACTTAGAGGGCTGTCGGCACCGGCCGCTGGCCGGGGCCTTCGTAGGAGGCGAGGGGCCGGATCAGGGCGTTGTGGGTGAGCTGTTCGGTGATGTGGGCGGTCCAGCCGGTGATGCGGCTCATCACGAAGATCGGCGTGAAGGTGGGGGTGTCGAAGCCCATCAGGTGGTAAGCGAGGCCGGCCGGGTAGTCCAGGTTGGGGTGGATGCCCTTGCACTTGACCATGGTGTGCCGCAGGGCGGCGTGCAGGGTGGCCATGCGGGTGGTCTCGGGGTCGGCAGCCCGCGCGACCAGGCGGTCCAGGGCGTCCTGCATGATCGGCACGCGGGAGTCGCCGTGCTGGTAGACGCGGTGGCCGAAGCCCATGATCTTGCGCTTGGCGGACAGGGCCTCGTCCAGCCACTCCTCGGCGCGCCGCGGGTCGCCGATCTCCTCCAGCATGTGCATCACCGCCTCGTTGGCGCCGCCGTGCAGCGGCCCCTTGAGGGCGCCGACGGCGGCGGTCACGGCGCTGTAGAGGTCGGAGAGGGTGGAGGTGACGACGCGGGCGGTGAACGTCGAGGCGTTGAAACTGTGTTCCGCGTACAGGATGAGGGAGATCTCGAAGCAGCGGACCGTCTCAGGGTCGGGCACGGCGCCGAAGCACATGTGGAGGAAATTCTCGGCGTAGCCGAGTTCGGGGTTCGGGGGGATGGGGTCGAGTCCCCGGCGGCGGCACTGGTCGGCGGCGACCACGGTGGGCAGCTTCGCCAGCAGGGTCAGGGACTTGGCCCGGTTGGCGGCGGGGCTGCCGTCGTCCTCGGTGGGGTCCTCGGCGCCGAAGAAGCTGACGGCGGTGCGCAGCACGTCCATCGGGTGGCAGGTCTCGGGCAGCCGGGTCAGCAGTTCGGAGGTGGTGCGGCCCAGGGGGCGCAGGGCGCGTTCGCGGGCCTGGAAGTCGCGCAGCTGGGCGTCGTCCGGGAGTTCGCCGTGCCACAGCAGGTAGGCGACCTCCTCGAAGGTGCGGTGGGCCGCCAGGTCCTGGACCGGGTAGCCGCGGTAGGTCAGGGAATTGGTCTCCTGGATGACGGTGGAGATCTCGGTGGTGTCGACGACGACACCGGCGAGGCCGCGGTGGATCGTGGGCGCGGTGGTGGACATGGGGTGCCTGCCTTCGGTGGGTCAGGTGCCGGGCGGGAGGGTGAAGTCGAAGACGGCCGAGTCGAAGGCCGCGTAGTCCTGGTAGCCGAGGAGTTCGTACAGGCGCGAACGGGTCTGCATGCGGGGCAGCAGGGGCTCCTGGGTGCCTTCGGCGGCGAGTGTGCGCAGGCCGTCCTCGACGGCGCCCATGGCGATGCGCAGCAGGGTGACCGGGTAGAGGGCGATGTCGTAGCCGAGACTTTCCAGGGTGCGGGTGTCCAGGAGGGGGGTCTTGCCGAATTCGGTGAGGTTCGCGAGCAGCGGTACGTCGACGGCCTTGCGGAACGTCTCGTACTCCGAAACGTTGGCCAGTGCCTCGGGGAAGATCGCGTCGGCGCCCGCGTCGACGTACGCCTTGGCCCGGTCGACCGCCGCGTCCAACCCCTCCACCGAGCGGGCATCGGTGCGTGCCATGAGCAGGAAGTCCGGGTCGCGGCGGGCGTCCACGGCCGCCCGGACCCGGCGGACCGTCTCCGCACGTGAGGTGAGGGTCTTGCCGTCGAGGTGGCCGCACCGCTTGGGGGCGACCTGGTCCTCCAGGTGCAGGCCCGCAAGGCCCGCGTCCTCCATGAGCTGCACGGTGCGGGCCGCGTTCATCGGCTCGCCGAAGCCGGTGTCGGCGTCGATGAGGACGGGCAGGTCGGTGGCCCGGGTGGTCTGCTGGGCGCGGGCGGCGATCTCGGTGGACGTGGTCAGGCCGATGTCGGGAAGGCCCAGGTCGGCGGCGAGGACGGCGCCGGAGAGGTAGGCGGCCTCGAAGCCGGTGTCCTGAATGAGGCGTGCGGACAGCGGGTTGAGGGCGCCGGGCATGCGCAGCAGCCGGCCGGTGGCCAGCCGGTCACGGAAGGCACGGCGGCGTTCGGCGGGGGTGGTGCGGGTGTGCAGCATCAGAACAGTCCCTTCGGCAGGCGCGCGTCGTACGCGGCGACGGCCTCGGTGTCGACGGCCGGGAACAGGCCGTCCAGGTCAGCAGCCGTCAGCTCGGCCAGGTGCTCGGCGGCGGCCAGGAAGCGGTCCTGTTCGGCCGGGGCGACGACGTTCTCGGCGAGGGTACGGAACTTGCCCGCGTAGGCGGGGCGGTCGAACGGGCGGGCACCGGCCGGGTGCGCGTCGGCGACCGCGAGCTCGTCCTCGATCACCGAACCGTCCGCCAGGGTGATCACCGCGCGTCCGCCGAAGGCGCGGCGCTCCGGGTCGGGGTCGTGGTAGCGGCGGGTCCACTGCGGGCTCTCGACCGTGGTGATCTTCTGCCACAGCTCGACGGTCTCCGGGCGGCGGGCACGCTCGGGCGCGTAGGAGCGTTCGTGGTGCCAGGTGCCGTCCTCCAGAGCGACGGCGAAGATGTACGGCACCGAGTGGTCGAGCGTCTCGCGGCTGGCCGTGGGGTCGTACTTCTGCGGGTCGTCGGCTCCGGAGCCGATGACGTGGTGGGTGTGGTGGCTGGTGTGCAGGACCACCGAGCGCACGTTCTCCAACGGACCGGTCTTCTCGCGGATCCGCCGCGCCAGGTCGATGACCGCTTGGGCCTGGTACTCGGCGGAGTGCTCCTTGGTATACGTGTCGAGGATCGCGCGCCGGGGCTCGCCCGGCTCCGGGAGCAGGACGGTGTAGTCGGCCTGCGGGCCGTCGAGCATCCAGGCGAGGAAGCCGTCCTCACCCTCGTAGATGGGCGAGGGAGAGGTCTCGCCGCGCATCGCCCGGTCCACGGCCTCGATCGCCGCCTTGCCCGCGAAGGCCGGTGCGTACGCCTTCCAGCTGGAGATCTCGCCCTTGCGGGACTGGCGGGTCGCGGTCGTGGTGTGCACCGCCTGCTGGACCGCCTGGTAGACGGTCTCCGTCGGCAGCCGCAGCAGGGCGCCCAGGCCGCCGGCGGTGGCGGCGCTGAGGTGGGCCACGTGGTCGACGCGGTGCTCGTGCAGGCAGATGCCCTTGACCAGGGCAACGTGGATCTCGTACGCGGTGACGATGCCGCGCAGCAGGTCGGCGCCGGTGCGGCCGGTGTGCTGGGCGACGGCGAGCAGCGGCGGGATGTTGTCGCCGGGGTGGGAGTAGTCGGCGGCGAGGTAGGTGTCGTGGAAGTCCAGTTCCCGTACGGCGGTGCCGTTGGCCCAGGCCGCCCACTCCGGGGAGACCCGGGCGCGGGCGCCGAAGACCGAGGCTCCCGGGCCGGCTCCGCGGTGCGCGGTGGCCTGCGAGCGGGCCACCGCGACCGGGCGGCGCAGCAGCGAGGCGACGGCGACCGAGGCGTTGTCGATCACTCGGTTGACGGCCATGGTGACGCTGTCGGTGTCCAGTTCCCCGGTGGCGGTGGCCACGGCCGCGAGCTTCCAGGCGAGCTGGTCCTCGCGCGGCAGCCGGTCGGCGCTGGGGTGGACTCGGACGCGGTGCTCGATCACGGGACTCCTCGTGCGCTGTAGGGCGGTGCTGACGTATCCGAGGCTGCCCCTTCCCGCGTCTGCCGGACCAGCGCTCCAATCTGCGGAATCCGTACAGTGCGGATCTGCGAATCTGCGAACCGTGCGGATGGCAGGTTCGCAAAAACGCTCCCCGGGTGTCACCGCCCGCGTGACGGCTCGCTGCGAGAAGTTGCGTGCCAGGGCCGGAAGACCCGCCGACCGCACGGTCCACGCCCACGCCGAACTGCGCCGGCCACGTCCTGAGCACGGCATGAACCAGGTCGGCATGGCCCGCGCGCTCGACATCTCCACCAGCTGCGCCCCACCAGATCGAGCAGCGGGAGCGCCCGCTGACCGCTTCCGTACCGCTGCGGATCGCGGCCACCCATCGCGGCAGGTCACAGGGCCGGCTGGTCTCTTCTTCCCTACGTGCTCCGGCCGCCAAGCGCGAGAGCATGGGCTTCGGCCTCATGGGGTTCGACATCCCGGCCGTCACCCACGCCTTCGTGATGAGCCGCATCACCGGCTGGACCGCCCACATCACCCAACAGCTCGCGCACAACGTGCTGATCCGCCCGCTGGGCGCGTACAACGGGCCGGGACAGCGGGCGGTGCCGGAGCCGGTCCGGTCGCGCGGGTCCGCTCACCGCTCCCGGTACAGCTCCTTGGCGATGATCGACCGCTGCACTTCCGTCGCCCCCTCGTAGATGCGGGGCGCGCGGACCTCGCGGTAGAGGTGTTCCAGGAGGTGGCCGCGGTGCAGGGCGCGGGCGCCGTGGAGCTGGACGGCGGTGTCGACGGCGTGCTGGGCGGTCTCGGTGGCCAGGAGTTTGGCCATCGCGGAGCGTTTGGCGATGTCGGGGGCGCCGGTGTCGTAGGCGGTGGCGGCCGCGTAGACCAGGAGGCGGGCGGCCTCGATACGGGTGGCCGTCTCGGCGAGCTGGTGGGCGACGGACTGGAGGTCCTTGAGCGGGCCGCCGAACGCGGTACGGTCCGCGGTGTGGGCCAGGGCGGCGTCCAGGGCGGCCTGGGCCATGCCGACCGCGAAGGCGCCGACGCTCGGGCGGAAGAGGTTGAGCGTGCGCATCGCGACGCCGAAGCCGCGGTCCACCTCGCCCACCACGTCGTCGCGGGTGACCGGGACGCCGTCGAAGGCCAGGGTGCCGATCGGGTGCGGGCTGAGCATGTCGAGCGGGGTGCCGGACAGGCCGGGGCGGTCGGCGGGGACGAGGAAGGCGCTGATGCCGCGGGCGCCCGGGCCGCCACCGGTGCGGGCGAAGACGGTGGCGAAGTCGGCCTCGGGGGCGTTGGAGATCCAGCACTTCGCGCCGGTGAGGCGCCAGCGGCCGGCGCCCGGCGGGCCGTCCGGTTCGGCGGCCAGGGTGAGCGCGGCGGCGTCGGAGCCGGCGTCCGGCTCGCTGAGTGCGAAGGCGGCCACCGCGCGGCCCGCCACCACTTCGGGCAGCCAGCGGTCCCGCTGGGCGGGCGTGCCGGACTGGACGACCGGGTACGTGCCCAGGCCCTGGAGTGCGAGCGCGGTCTCCGCCTCGGTCGACTCCTGGGCCAGTGACTCACGCAGCAGGCACAGGTCGAGGGCGCGTACCGGGCCGTCGGCGGGGAACATCCGGCGCAGCAGGCCGAGTTCGCCGAGGGCGGCCACCAGGGGGCGGTTGACACGGCCGGGTTCGCCGCGCTCCGCCAGCGGGCGCAGCTGTCCGGCGGTCAGGGCGCGCAGTTCGGCGCACCACTTCCGGTCCTCCGGTCCCAGCGCGAATGCGGTCACGGGCGGCTCCCTCGTCTCGGGCCCGGGGTGGCCGGGCGGGTCGCTCGGGGTGGGGCGGTACGCGGCGGATGCTTCACGGGTGCGGGGTGGACGGCTTGCGGGTACGGGGCGGTACGGCGGCGCCGGTGGCCTTCCCGGTGCGGCCCGCGCCGCCCGGACCGTATCGCGCTCTGTTGACTGCCGTCACCAACACGTTACGCTGACGGCGGGCCGGCACGGCAGTACCCGGGCAGTACCCGGACGGTTTCCCAGCACGTCACGGCCGGAAGCCGGGCAGGTCCGCGCACGGTTCCGAGCGTCCCCGCCGTCGTCCGCAAGGGGGCACACCGGCATGGACCTGACGCCATCGGCACACACCGACACCTTCGCCCGCGACCACCTCCCCCCGGCCGGCCAGTGGCCGCGCCTCACGGACCTCGGGTATCCCGCCCGGCTCAACTGCGGCGCCGAACTGCTCGACGCCACGATCGGACGGCTGGGCGCCGGCCGCCCGGCGTTCCGGGACGCGTCCGGCACGGTCTGGACGTACGGGGAACTGCGCGAGCGGGTGGACCGCATCGCGCACGTCCTCACCGACGACCTCGGGGTGCTGCCCGGCCACCGGGTCCTGCTGCGCGGGCCCACCACTCCCCTGCTCGCCGCCTGCTGGCTGGCGGTGATGAAGGCGGGCGCGGTGGCCGTGACCGTGCTGGCCGCGCAGCGCCCGCACGAGCTGGCGACCGTCTGCGGCCTGGCCCGGGTGGAGCACGCGCTGTGTGACGTGCGGGTGGTCGGGGACCTGGCGGCGGCCGGTGTGCCGGGGCTGCGGATCACCCCGTACGGCGGGGACGGGCCCGCGGACCTGCTGCGGCTCGCCGGGCGGCGGCCGGGCTCGTACGAGGCGGTGCCGACCGCGGCCGACGACGTCGCGCTGATCGCCTTCACCTCGGGCACCACCGGCCGGCCCAAAGGCTGTATGCACTTCCACCGTGACGTGCTGGCCATCGCCGACACCTTCTCCGCACAGGTGCTGCGGCCCACGCCGGACGACGTGTTCGCCGGGAGCCCGCCGCTCGGCTTCACCTTCGGGCTCGGCGGGCTGGTCGTCTTTCCGCTGCGGGCCGGCGCGTCGTCGTACCTGGCGGACTGGGGCGGCCCGGAACAACTGCTGCGCGATGTCGCGCGGCACCGCGTGTCCGTGCTGTTCACCGCGCCGACCGCCTACCGGGTGATGCTGCCGAAGCTGTCCTCGTACGACGTCTCCTCGCTGCGCCGCTGCGTGTCGGCCGGCGAGAACCTGCCCGCCGCGACGTGGCGGGAGTGGGAGCGGGCGACCGGGCTGCGCATCATCAACGGCATCGGCGCGACGGAGCTGCTGCACATCTTCATCTCCGCCGCCGACGAGCGGGTCCGGCCCGGTACGACGGGGGTGCCGGTGCCGGGGTTCGAGGCGCGGGTGGTCGACGCGGCCGGCCGGCCGGTGCCGGACGGGACGCCGGGGCTGCTCGCGGTGCGCGGCCCGACGGGCTGCCGCTATCTGGCGGACGAGCGGCAGCGGGAGTACGTACGGGACGGCTGGAACCTGACCGGCGACACCTATGTGCGGGACGCTGACGGCTACTTCAGCTACGTGGCACGCGCGGACGACATGATCATCTCGGCCGGGTACAACATCGCCGGACCCGAGGTCGAGGACGCGCTGCTGCGCCACCCCGACGTCGCCGAGGCAGCGGTGGTCGGACGGTCCGACGCGGAGCGCGGCCAGATCGTGGTCGCCCACCTGGTGCTGCGTACGGGAGTGCCGCGCGGGGCGGAAACGGTGGCGGCACTGCGCGAGTTCACCAAGGCGGCCATCGCGCCGTACAAGTGCCCGCGCGAGATCGTCTTCCACGACGCGCTGCCCCGGACGCCGACGGGCAAGCTCCAGCGGTTCCGGTTGCGCGGGGGTGGCGCGGGGGACGGCGGTACGGGCGGTGCGGTGTGACCGGTGGTGGCCGGGGCACCGGGCCGCGCTGCCGCCGTACCTTCCGGACCTGCCGTGCCGCGTCCCGGCCGCTGCGGCTACGATCGCGCCCTGAGCGGCCACGGCCCGGCAGCCGTCCGCGCGTGCCCCCGTGTCCCGGGGCCGCGGACCGGAGTACGACAAGGCGGGAAACGACCTCGTGAGCGACCAGTACGCGCAGGGCACGCCGCGGTCCCTGATCGTCACCTTCTACGGTGCGTACGGGCGCGGCCGGAACGGCGGCCCGGGCGATCCGCCGGGCCCGGTGCCGGTCGCCGCGCTGATCAGGCTGCTCGGGGTGCTCGGCGTCGATCCGCCGTCGGTGCGCTCGGCGGTCTCCCGGCTCAAGCGCCGCGGCCTGCTCGTCCCCGCCCGTACGGAGTCGGGGGCCGCCGCGTACGGGCTGTCGGACGCGGCGCACCAGCTCCTGGACGACGGCGACCGGCGGATCTACGGCCGACCCGCCCCCGGCCCTTCGGACGGCTGGGTGCTGGCCGTCTTCTCGGTGCCCGAACAGGAGCGGCACAAGCGGCATCTGCTCCGCTCCCGGCTGGCCCGGCTCGGCTTCGGCACGGCCGCGCCCGGTGTGTGGATCGCGCCGTCGCACCTGTACGACGAGACCCGGCACACTCTGGACCGACTGCAGCTGTCCTCGTACGTGGACCTGTTCACCGGCGCGCACGCGGGCTTCGAGCCGACCGCCGAGGCGGTGGCGCGCTGGTGGGACCTGGGGTCCCTCGCCGGCCGGCACCGCGCCTTCCTGGACGCCCACGAGCCGGTGCTGCGCCACTGGTCGAGCCGCCGCCCCGTACCTCCCGAGGCGGCGTACCGCGACTACCTGCTGGCGCTCGACGCCTGGCGCCGCCTGCCCTACGCGGATCCCGGCCTGCCCTCTCCCCTCCTGCCCGAGGACTGGCCGGGCGGCCACGCGGCGGACGTCTTCGGCCGGCTGCACGCGCGGCTGCGGGCGGCGGGCGCGCGGTTCGTACGGGCCACGGTCGACGGGGCGGGCCCGGCCGCGGCCACCGCCTGACGGCGTCGCGCGGGGTCAGCGCTTCCTCTGGTGGGAGGCGGTGGCGGCCATCGGGCGCGGCCGGGCGGCGGCGATGGTGGAGACCACGTCCTTGAACGAACCGCACATTCGTGTTCCGGCCACCGCCGCCAACTCGCCGAAGCTGCCCACTCCGTAGGTGACCGCGACCGGTTCCATGCGGGCCGTGACCGCCATCCGCATGTCGCTGACCGTGTCACCGACGTAGGCGCTCTCCCAGGGTGCCACCCCCAGGTCGGCGACGGCCCGCAGCACCATCTCCGGGTGCGGTTTGCCGCGCCGGACCATCTCCTGGCCGATGACGGGGCCCAGCAGGTCGCGGATGCCCAGCACGTCCAGCAGGGCCTCGGCGCTGCGGGTCCCCTTCGAGGTCGCGACGGCCAGCTCGATGCCGTGGGCGCGCAGCGCGGACAGCCCGGCGGCCACGCCGGGGAAGAGTAACCGCGGGCCCTCGCGCAGCACTTCGTACGCGAACAGCTCCCGGTAGCGGCCGATGGCGGCCACCACCGCGTCGTGGTCCTCCGGCATGCCGAGCAGCTTGCCGAAGGCCGGTCCCGGTGGCTTGCCGATCGCGGCGGCGGCCTGCCGGGAGGTGACCGCGCGGCCCTGTTCGGAGGCGACCTTGACCAGCAGCCTGCTGATCGCCGGCAGGGTGTTGGCGAGGGTCCCGTCGAGATCGAAGACGGCGGCCCTGATGGTCTCGCCGACCGCGGCCCGCGCGGCGCCCCCGGGACGTGGCACGGCTCCCGCTGAATCACGCATTGCTCGACACCTTCCGATTTCCTGTGGGCCTTGTGCAGCTGTGGGTCCGGTCGCCGTCCGTGACGACGGTGCCGGACGCGGGAAGACGTGCCGACGGCGCCCACCCGGGAAGCGGCGGACACGCCGGTGCACACCGGTGTCCAGGAGTGGCGTGCTCGCGCCGGAGCCGAATCCTCCGGGAGAGGTCCCTCCCCTGCCTCGCCTTCGCCAGATTTAAAAACCGTCTGCGCTGTTTGTCAATGCACCCTGCGGCGTTTCCCGGGGTCCGGACCAACGAACCACGTCCCTGTGGTGAAGGGAGAACTGACGGGGCGTGACGCGCACAGCAGACCCGTTCACACCATCCGCATCAGCAAATCACCGGAGTACCAGCAGTCACTCCACAATTCCGTTTTCGAACCGCATGGTTGGTTTCGTATGTAGAATGCGGTGCGCTCACAGCCGGACTAGAGACAGGACGGACACTGTGCCGACGCAGCATCGCGCGATCCAAAGCCGCCAGGCCCTCCTTCGAGCGGCCGCCGAGGCCTTCACCGAGAAGGGCGTGCCCGCCTCGGGCATGGTCGACATCAGCCGACGCGCCCGGCTCAGCAAAGGGGCCCTCTACTTCCACTTCGCGTCCAAGGAAGACCTCACCTTCGCGGTACGGGACGAGGCCCTCGGCGCCCTGCGGGCCCTGGAGGAGGAGTTGTCCCGCGCCCCGCACCCGGCCCCCACCGCCGTACGGGACTTCGCCGTCGGGCTGCTCGGCCGGGTGGACGCCGACGTCGTGGTACGGGCCGGACTGCAGCTGCGCCCGGAAACCGCGCCGGGCATCGCCGAACCGGAGCTCGAACAGCGGTGGTTCTCCCTCTTCCTCGCGAAGACCACGACCGACCACGCGACCGGGAAGTTACCACCCGGCGCCGACCCACGGCGCTCCGCGCGGCTGCTCACCGCACTCGTCGTCGGCCTGCTGCACCTGGGGCAGGAGGACCGCACCTGGTGGGACAAGGACGTCGTCACGGACCTCTGGGCGCAGGTGGTGCCCGGCGGGGCGGGCGCGGCGGCCGAGCCCGTCCCGGAACCGGCCCACTGACCGGGCCGCGGCGGGACCGGCCCCGTACGGGCTCCACTCCCGGACCGCCCGGTCACATCTCGACCAGCACCGCCCCCGTATGGCTTCCCCGGACCAGTTCGCACAGGGCGCGCGGTGCCTGGTCGAGCCCCTGGAGCCGGGTGTGGGCGAAGACCAGGGAGCCGTCCCGCAGGCCGCGCCCGAACTCCGCCGTCCACTCCTGGAGCAGGTCGGGATGGTCCACCATGGAGAAGCCGCGCAGCGCGACCCTGCGCACCACCATGAGCAGGGAGTCCAGCTCGACCGGCGCCGCCAGGTCCGCGCCGCCGCCCAGCTGCCCGGAGAGCGCGCCCACCAGCGCGAACCGTGCGCCGGTACGGGCCACGGCGAGCGCCGCGCGCAACTGCTCGCCGCCGACGAGGTCCAGCAGGACGTCGATGCCCTCCGGTGCCGCACCGCGCAGCTGCTCCTCGACCGGGCCCGCGCCGCGGAGCACCACGTCGTCGTAGCCGAGCGCCTCCCGGAGGCAGGGGATCTTGTGCGCGGACCCCGTGCTGCCGATGACGCGGGCCGCACCCAGCCGCTTGGCGATCAGCCCCGCCATGCTGCCGACGCCGCCCGCCGCTCCCGTCACGAACACGGTGTCGCCCGGGCCGGTCTGCGCGACGCGGGTCAACGCTCCCCAGGCGGTGGCGCCTTGCGACAGGTGCGCGGCGGGATCAGGCAGCTCCGTCGCATCGACGCGCCGGGCCTGCGCCTCTTCCACCGCCGCGAACTCCCGCCAGCCGTACGGGTGCACCACCAGGTCACCGGGCGCGAAGCCGCCGCCGGACGCCCGTACGACCTCGCCGACGGCCGGCCCCCACAGCGCCTGGCCCGGAACGAAGGACGGCATCGGCAGTTCGGCGTCGGCCATCATCGTGCACATCACCGCCGTCACGGTCATGATCCGGTTGCGTACGAGCAGCCGGCCCGGCCCCGCGACGGGCACCGGCGCCTCGGCGAGCGTGAAGTGCTCCGGCCCGAGGGCGCCCCGGAGGCGGGCGGCGAGGCGTACCTCCCGGTGGGTGGCGGGAAGCTCCGGATCTGAGGAGGCGGAGCGGGCGGACGGGTCGGGGACGGCGCGTGACGCGGCCAAGACGAAGCTCCTGTGCGGTCGGCGGCCACCGGTGGACTCCGGCGGGGTACTACGGACCAACCCTGCATTCAATACCGCATGGTTGGCTTTTTTAAGGTGCCGAAAATAGACTGACAGACCGGACTCGTAAGGTTGCCCCCAAGCACGACACCCCCCAGAGAGCATACGGAGGACGATCGGTGGTCAAGCAGGAACGCGCAGTGCGCACACGACGTGCCGTCCTCGAAGCGGCGGCCCAGGTCATCGGCACGCGCGGGTACGAAGCGGCCACGATGGCGGAGATCATCCAGCGGGCCGGCGTGACGAAGGGCGCCCTGTACTTCCACTTCGCCTCCAAGGACGCCCTCGCCCGCGCCGTCATCGCGGAACAGACCGACCCCTTCATTCCGCAGGTCACCGACTCCCGGCTGCAGGACGCCATCGACTTCACGCACCGGGTCGCGGTGGCGCTGCGGGACGATCCGCTGCTCCAGGCCGGCACCCGGATCGCCGTGGAAACCACCTTCACCGACGAGCCGTTGGTGCCGTACCAGGCCTGGATCGACATCGTCACGACGATGTTCGCGGACGCCAAGGAGAACGGCGAACTGCTCCCGGCGATCGCGCCGGACCGGGCGGCGGAGTTCTTCGTCTCGGCCTACATGGGGGTGCAGCTCTTCTCGCACGCCGCCTCCGACCGCCACGACCTGCCCGACCGCGTCACGTCGCTGTGGAAGCACATCCTGCCCGGGCTGGCCTCGCCGGGCGCGCTGAGCCATCTCGACCCGCACGGCCGCTCGGTGGCGACCGCGGCCTGACGGCCTGTCGGCCGCATCTCCCGGCGCCGGCGGCCGTTCCGGGTATCGGCCCCCGCCCCCTCCCTGGGCAAGAAAGCCGGTGGAAGCACTAGAAAACAAACCATCCGGTTTGTATCTTAGGCCGCGTCCGTCCGCCACCGAGGCTCACGTTGTCCGAGCGAAGTGAGCCGCTACCAGGGAGGGAACCCGCATGGCCAGCGCCACGCTCACCGCGCCGCCCACCGCAGCAGACCACCGTCCGTTCGCCGGACGGGGGCACACCGGCCTCTCGGACCTGCCGCCGCTGACGACGACCGTGCCCCGGCAGTACGTGCACCGGACCGCCGTGTCCGAAGTGTTCCTGACCGACTGGCGCCTTACGGAGGCCGGCACCTGGGTGGTGAGCGCCCAGTGGCCGCGGGCGCACAGTTTCTACAGCCCCGTCGACGGTCTGCACGACCCGATGCTGCTGGTGGAGACGATGCGGCAGGCGAGCATCCTGCTGAGCCACGTGGCACACGGCGTACCGCTCGACCACCCGATCATCTGGCAGGACCTGCACTACTCCCTGGTCCCCGACGCGCTGCGCGTCACCGGCTCACCCGCCGAGATAGAACTGCACATCGCCGGCCACGACTTGTACCACCGCGGCCGACGGCTGGCGGGCGCACGGCTGCGGTACCGCGTGCTGCGTGACGGCACCGACCTGGCCACCGCCGAGCTGCACTTCTCCTGCCAGACCCCCGCCGTGTACCGCCGGTTGCGCGGCGAGTACAGCGACCTCCAGCGGGCCAACGCCCGCAAACTGGACCTGGCGGAACCGGTAGCGCCGCGCCTGGTCGCCCGCGACCGTACCGGCGACGTGGTCCTCTCCCCCACCGGCCACACCAACCGCTGGCAGCTACGGGTGAACACCGCGCACCCGGTGCTCTTCGACCACCCCGTCGACCACGCCCCCGGCATGCTGATGGTCGAAGCCGCCCGCCAGGCCGCCCACGCCGCCGCGGGCCCCGCCTTCTCCCTGCCCGCCGACATGCAGTGCTCCTTCCACCGCTACGGCGAACTCGACGCCCCCTGCTGGGTCGAGGCCACTCCGGCCGACCACGACACACAGGGCCGTCTCCTCCTGGACATCACCGTCCAGCAGAACGGCCGCCCCGTCTTCACGGCACGGACCGCGAGCCAGTCGGTCCGCTGAACCGGCCACGGGCGTGGGGCAGGACCGAGCCGCCCCCCGCCCCTCACCCCAACGTCAAGCGCGGCTTGGGCGCATCCGTCCGCCCGGTGGGCGGCGTCCGGCTGCCCGCCCGGTACGGCAGCGGCCATGGCGCTCCCGGCCCCGAGTAGCCCTGTTCGGCCGCCGCGTGCAGGGTCCAGTGCGGGTCGTACAGGTGGGGGCGGGCCAGGGCGCAGAGGTCGGTGCGGCCGGCGAGGATCAGGGAGTTGACGTCGTCCCAGGAGGAGACGGCGCCCACCGCGATCACCGGGACGCCCAGGCGGTTGCGGATGCGGTCGGCGAACGGGGTCTGGTACGAGCGCCCGAAGTCCGGGCGTTCGTCGGGGACGACCTGGCCGGTCGAGACGTCGATGGCGGCGGCGCCGTGCGCGGCGAAGGCGCGGGCGATCTCCACGGAGTCCTCGGCGGTGGTGCCGCCCTCGGCCCAGTCGGTGGCGGAGATCCGTACCGTCATGGGCCGGTCGGCGGGCCAGGCGGCGCGTACCGCGTCGAAGACCTCCAGCGGGAAGCGCAGCCGGGCGGTGAGGTCGCCGCCATACGCGTCGGTGCGCCGGTTGGTGAGCGGGGACAGGAAGCCGGAGAGCAGGTAGCCGTGGGCGCAGTGCAGTTCGAGGAGGTCGAAGCCGGCGCGGGCGGCCGACCGGGCGGAGCGTACGAACTGCTCGCGCACCCCGGCGAGTTCGGGTTCGGTCAGGGCGTGCGGTATCTGGTTGACGCCGGGGCGGTACGGCAGCGCGGAGGGCGCCACGAGCGGCCAGTTGCCGTCGGGCAGCGGCTGGTCGATGCCCTCCCACATGAGGCGGGTGGAGCCCTTGCGCCCGGAGTGCCCGAGCTGGACGCCGATGGCCGTGCCGGGAGCCTGCGCGTGCACGAAGTCGGTGACGCGGCGCCAGGCCGTCTCGTGTTCCGGCGCGTACAGGCCCGTGCAGCCCGGGGTGATGCGGCCCTGGGGACTGACGCAGACCATCTCCGTCATCACCAGCCCGGCGCCGCCGAGCGCGCGGGCGCCGAGGTGGACGAGGTGGAAGTCACCCGGTGTGCCGTCGCCGTCGGCGGAGTACATGTCCATCGGGGAGACCACGACCCGGTTGCGCAGGGTCAGGCCGCCGAGCCGGAAGGGCGTGAACATGGGTGGGGTGCCGGCCGGGACGCCGGCTTCCTCCTCGACCGCCGCGACGAATCCCGGGTCGCGCAGCCGCAGGTTGTCGTGGGTGACGCGGCGGCTGCGGGTGAGCAGGTTGAAGGCGAACCGGCGGGGAGGCCGGCCGACGTACTCCGCGAGTTCCTCGAACCATTCGAGGCTGGCGCGGGCGGCGCGCTGGGTGGAGGCGACGACGGGCCGCCGCTCGGCCTCGTACGCGGCCAGCGCGTCCGGCAGCGCGGCATGCTCCTCCAGGCACGCGGCCAGCGCGAGGGCGTCCTCGACGGCCAGTTTGGTGCCGGAGCCGATGGAGAAGTGGGCGGTGTGCGCGGCGTCGCCGAGCAGCACCGTACGGCCGTGCGACCAGCGCTCGTTGACGACCGTGCGGAACGCGATCCAGGCGGAGTTGTTGGACCGCAGCGGGCGGCCGCTGAGCGCGTCGGTGAAGGTCTTGGCACACCAGTCGGCGGACTCGCGCTCGTCGCAGCGGTCCAGGCCGGCGCGGCGCCAGACCTCCTCGCGCATCTCGACGATGACGGTGCTGGCACCGTCCGGGTGCTCCCGCCCTGTCCCCGTTCGGGCGTACGGGTAGCCGTGCAGCTGGACGACGCCGTGCTCGGTCTCGGCGATCTCGAAGCGGAACGCGTCGAAGGCGAAGTCGGCGGCGAGCCAGATGTAGCGGCATCGGTGGGTGGTGACGCTCGGCCCGAAGACGTCGGCGTGCGCGGCGCGGGTGAGGCTGTGCACGCCATCGGCGGCGATCACCAGGTCGTGGGTGGCGGCCAGTTCGGCGGCGGGCGGGGCCTGGGTACGGAAGTTCAGCCGTACGCCGAGGGAGCGGCAGCGCTCGTGGAGGATGCGCAGCAGCGTACGGCGGCCGAGGGCCGCGAAGCCGTGCCCGCCGGAGGTCAGGGTGCGTCCGCGGTGCACGATGTCGATGTCGTCCCACCGGACGAACTCCCGCTGGAGCGCGCGGTACACCTGCGGGTCGGCGTGCTCGATGCCGCCGAGCGTCTCGTCGGAGAGGACGACGCCGAAGCCGAAGGTGTCGTCGGGGGCGTTGCGCTCCCAGACGGTGATGTCACGCTCCGGGCCGAGGCGCTTGAGGAGGACGGCGGCGTACAGGCCGCCCGGGCCGCCCCCGATGACGGCCGCCTTCCGGGCGCCCACCCTTACTTCCCCTGCCACTTGGGAGGCCGCTTGTCGGTGAAGGCGGCGTGGAACTCGGCGTAATCGGCGCTGTTCATCAGCAGGGCCTGGGTGGCGGCGTCCATCTCGACGGCGGCGCCGAGCGGCATGTCCAGTTCGGCGGTGAGCAGCGCCTTGGTCTGGGCGTGGGCGAGGGCGGGCCCTTCGGCGAGCCGCCGGGCGAGGGTCCGCGCCGCCGCGTCCGCGCGGCCTTCTTCGGCGAGTTCGCTGAGGAGGCCGATGCGTTCGGCCTCGGCGGCGCGGACCGGTTCGCCGAGCATCAGCAGCCGGGTCGCGTGGCCGAGGCCGACCACGCGCGGCAGCAGGTAGGCGGCGCCCATGTCGCCGCCGGAGAGGCCGACCCTGGTGAAGAGGAAGGCGAAGCGGGCCGAGGGGTCGGCGACGCGGAAGTCGGCGGCCAGGGCGAGGACGGCGCCGGCGCCGGCGGCGACGCCGTGCACCGCGGCGATCACGGGGAACGGGCACTCCCGTACGGCCCGTACGACCTGGCCGGTCATCCGGTTGAAGTCCAGCAGCTGGGCGGTGTCCATGGCGAGCGTGGCGCCGATGATCTCCTCGACGTCGCCGCCGGAGCAGAAGCCGCGGCCTTCGCCGCCGAGGACGAGGGCGCGCGCCGACCGTTCCCTGGACAGCTCGGCGAGCAGGTCCCGCAGGTCGGCGTACGCCTCGAAGGTCAGCGCGTTGAGCTTGTCCGGGCGCGCGAGGGTGACGGTGACGATGCCGTCTTCCCTGGTCACGCGGATGTGCTGCCATGTGTCGGTGGTGCGGGCGGAACCTGTGAACGGGCTCATCGGGCTACTGCCCCCTTCAGCCGGACGGCTGGTACGGACACGCAATCGCGCTTCGAAGCTATCACCGTTGCGTGACTGTCGTCACGAGTGCGCGATATCGGGACGGTGGCGTCCGTGCCGGTGGCCGACGGCGGTCACGAGAGGACGAGCGATGCCCGTACGGCGACTGCGTACGGGGGCGAGGTGTTCACGAGGCGCCGGGAAGCGGGAGGGTCCGTCAGCGCGGACAGCGGAGTCCGTGGCGGACAAAAAGAAGAGGCAGGAGGAGAACCCACTCCCTGCCATTACTAACATATATCGCACCGGGGGCCTTGCCGCAAGGCCCCCCTCGTGCCGCACAATCACCCCCTTGAGCTGGAGAATCTGCGAGACGGGGTTGTTGATGTCCGACGTGATCGTTGTCGGTGGCGGGCCGACGGGGCTGATGCTGGCGTGCGAGCTGCGGCTGGCCGGGGTGCGCGTGGTCGTACTGGAGAGGGAGCCGGAGCCGGCCAAGGTGGTCCGCGCGCTCGGCCTGCACGTGCGCAGCATCGAGGTGATGGCGCAGCGCGGCCTGCTGGACCGCTTCCTCGCGCTCGGCAAGCGGTACGAGGTCGGCGGTTTCTTCGCCGGCATCACCAAGGCGTGGCCCGAGCGGATGGACACCGCGCACGGGTACGTCCTCGGCATCCCGCAGACCGTCACCGAGCGCCTGCTCACGGAGCGCGCCACCGAGCTGGGCGTCGAGATCCGGCGCGGCTGCGAAGTCGTCGGGCTGAGCCAGGACGAGGACGGGGTGACCGTCGGACTGGCGGACTCGACGCGGCTGCGCTCGCGCTACCTCGTCGGCAGCGACGGCGGCCGCAGCACGGTGCGCAAGCTGCTGGGCGTCGGCTTCCCCGGCGAACCCACCAGGGTCGAGACGCTGCTGGGCGAGATGCGGCTGACCGCGTCGCCGGAGACGCTGCACGAGGTGATGACCGAAGTCCGCAAGACCCAGTTGCGGTTCGGTGCCATGCCCCTGGAGGAGGGGACGTACCGCGTCATCGTGCCCGCCGAGGGGGTGACCGAGGACCGCTCGGTCCCGCCGGCGTTCGAAGAGTTCAAGCGGCGGCTGCGGGCCGTCGCAGGCACCGACTTCGGGGTGCACTCACCGCGCTGGCTGTCCCGGTTCGGCGACGCCACCCGGCAGGCCGAGCGCTACCGGGTCGGCCGGGTGCTGCTGGCCGGCGACGCGGCACACATCCACCCGCCGACCGGCGGGCAGGGGCTCAACCTCGGCGTGCAGGACGCGTTCAACCTCGGCTGGAAGCTGGCCGCCGCGGTCAACGGCTGGGCACCGGACGGGCTGCTGGACAGCTACGAGGCCGAGCGGCACCCGGTGGCCGCCGACGTGCTGGACAACACCCGCGCGCAGATGCTGCTGATGTCCACCGAGCCGGGACCCCGGTCGGTGCGCCGGCTGCTGACGGAGCTGATGGACTTCGAGGAGGTGAACCGGTACCTGATCGAGAAGATCACCGCGGTCGGTGTCCGGTACGACTTCGGCGGGGGCCACCCACTGCTCGGCCGCCGGATGCGGGACGTGCAGCTCAAACGGGGCCGTCTCTACGAGCTGATGCACGGCGGCCGCGGACTGCTGCTCGACCAGACCGGCCGGCTCTCGGCGGCGGGCTGGGAGGACCGCGTCGACCACGTCGTCGACGTCAGCGAGGAACTGGACGTACCGGCGGTGCTGCTGCGCCCGGACGGCCATGTCGCATGGGCGGGCGAGGACCCGCAGGAGCTGCAGGCCCAGCTGCCGCGGTGGTTCGGCGCCGCCGTCAGCTGAGCGTGCTCCCGGGGGCCGCGGGGGCCGGACGGGCGTCGTCGCCCTCGTCGCCCGCCGGTTCCTCACCGCTCGTACCGCCCTGGTCCAGTCGGGAGTGGCGCCGTCCGTACAGCGCGTAGACGAGGGCGCCGGCCAGCAGGAAGGCGGCGAACTGGAGCCAGGTCGCCGGGCCCGTGCCGTAGATCAGGTAGGCGCAGAAGGCGATGCCGAGCACCGGGCTGAGGGGGAAGAGCGGCACCCGGAAGCGGCGCGGCAGGCCGGGGCGGGTGCGGCGCAGGACCATGACGCTGACGTTGACGACGGCCATCACGGCGAGCGTGCCGATGGTGGTCAGATTCATCACGACGTCCAGCGGGACCACCGCGGCCGGGACCGCGAAGACCACGGCGACGATCCAGGTGCCCGCCACCGGCGTGGAGGTCTTCGGCGAGATGCGTGCGAAGACCCGCGGGACGAGACCGTCGCGGGACATCGACATCAGGATGCGGGTCTGCCCGTACATGACGGCCAGGACGACGGAGGCGATGGCGACGACCGCGCCGAAGGCGATGACACCGCCGCCGACGGCGGAGCCGGTGACCTGGTTGACGACGAGCGAGAGCGCCGCGGGCTTGTCGCCCACCTCGTCGGCGGAGAGCGCGCCGATGGCACAGAGCGCGACCACGCAGTACAGGACGGTGACCAGGCCGATGCAGATCATGATCGCGGTGGGGATGTTGCGGCGCGGGTTCTTCACCTCTTCGCCCGCGGTGGTGATCGCGTCGAAGCCGATGTAGGAGAAGAAGGCGACCGAGGCGCCGGAGGTGATGCCGGCGATGCCTTCCGGGGCGAACGGCGTGAGGTTGCCGTCCCGGAAGGCGGTGAAGGCGATCGCGCAGAACAGGACCAGGACGCCCAGCTTCAGCACGGCCATCGCGGCGGTGGCGCGGGCGCTCTCCCGGATGCCGCGCACCAGCAGCACCGCCGCCAGCAGCATCACCACGACGGCCGGGACGTTGACGATGCCGCCGTCGCCGGGCGGGCTGGACAGGGCCGCGGGCAGCTGCCACCCGACGAGGCTGTTCAGCAGTTCGTTCAGGTACTGCCCCCAGCCGACCGCGACCGCCGAGACGGAGACGCCGTACTCCAGCAGCAGGCACCAGCCGACGAGGAAGGCGGTGCGCTCGCCGAGCGTGGCGTACGCGTAGGAGTAGGAGCTGCCGGACACCGGGATCGCGCCGCCCAGCTCCGCGAAGGAGAAGGCGGTGAAAACGCAGGTGACGGCGGCGAGCACGAAGGAGACGAGGACGGCGGGGCCGGACCGGGCGACGGTGTCGGACAGGCCGACGAAGATGCCGGTGCCGACGATGGCGCCGATGCCGAAGCACACGAGCTGGAAGAGCCCCATGGTGCGCTTGAGGCCGTGGCCTTCGCGATCCGCGCCGGATTCGGCGACGAGGACGTCGGGGGACTTGATGCGCAGTCCGGACGGACCTGACGGAGGCATGGGGGTGGTTCTCATCTCTGGTGGAGCGTGGTGCTTGGTGCGGTGTGCGCGGCGGGGTGTGCCGCGCAGGGAAGGGGGCCGGGGCCGGTGGGCCCTGGCCCGTGAGTCCGTTCGATGTCGATGGTAGCCCTTATGCTTGCATGATCGCTCATGGGGGCGTATAGCCATGCAATACGGGTGCACAGGAGCGCGCGGCGCCGGGCCGCGCGGACGGAGCGGCGGCCCCGGGCCCCCTCAGGCCAGGGTGGCGACCAGGACCGCCTTGATCGTGTGCAGCCGGTTCTCCGCCTCGTCGAAGACGACGGAGTGCGCGGACTCGAAGACCTCGTCGGTGACCTCCAGGGAGGTCAGGCCGTGCCGTTCGTGGATGTCACGCCCCACGGCGGTGCCCAGGTCGTGGAAGGCGGGCAGGCAGTGCAGGAACTTCACGTCCGGGTTGCCGGTGGCGCGCAGCACGTCCATCGTGACGGCGTAGCCGCCGAGCAGCGCGATCCGCTCGTCCCAGACCTCCTTGGGCTCCCCCATGGAGACCCATACGTCGGTCGCGACGAAGTCCGCGCCGCGCACCCCCTCGGCCACGTCCGCGGTGATCGTGACGCGGGCGCCGCTGTGCGCGGCCAGCTCCTTGGCCCGGGTGACGACCTCCTCGTCCGGCCAGAGACCCTCGGGCGCGACGATCCGTACGTCCATGCCGAGCAGCGCGCCGGTGACCAGGTAGGAGTTGCCCATGTTGTAGCGGGCGTCGCCCAGGTAGGCGAGGGCGATCTCCGTCAGCGGGCGGCCGGGCGCGTGCTCCTTGACCGTGAGCACGTCGGCGAGCATCTGGGTGGGGTGCCACTCGTCGGTCAGGCCGTTGAAGACCGGCACGCCGGCATACGCGCCCAGCTCCTCGACGACGGTCTGGGAGCTGCCCCGGTACTCGATGGCGTCGAACATCCGGCCGAGGACCCGGGCGGTGTCCTTCACCGACTCCTTGTGCCCGATCTGCGACCCGGCCGGGTCGAGGTAGGTGGTCGAGGCGCCCTGGTCCGCGGCGGCGACCTCGAAGGCACAGCGGGTGCGGGTGGAGGTCTTCTCGAAGATCAGGGCGATGTTGCGGCCCCGCAGGCGCGCGACCTCCTCGCCCGCGCGCTTGGCGGCCTTCAGCTCGGCCGCCAGGTCGACGAGGCCGTGGAACTCCTCGGCGCTGAAGTCCAGCTCCTTGAGGAAGTGGCGGCCCTTGAGGTCTGTCGCCATGGATGGGCTCCTAGATCGCGGCTATCGGAACAGTGGAAGTGTATACGAAAGGCCGTATCTCTATTCAGGCGATCCCGGCACCTCGCATCGCGCCTTTCCCCCACTTTCCCGCCGCGGCTCCTCCCCTACACCGGGTCGCGTTCCACCGGGCAGCTCATGCAGCGCGGGCCGCCCCGGCCGCGCCCCAGCTCACTGCCCGGAATGGTAATGACCTCGATGCCACGCTTGCGCAGGAAGGTGTTGGTGGTGACATTGCGCTCGTACGCCACCACCACGCCCGGCTCCACGGCGAGCACGTTGCACCCGTCGTCCCACTGCTCACGCTCGGCCGCGTGCACGTCCTGCGTCGCGGTCAGCACCCGGATGTCGTCCAGGCCCAGCGCCGCCGCCATGGCACGGTGCATGTGCTCCGGCGGGTGGTCGGTGACCTTCAGCTCCTGGTCGCCGGCGCCCGGCTCGATCGTGTACGAGCGGAGCATCCCCAGCCCCGCGTACTGCGTGAACGTTCCGCCGTCGACCATCGTCATAACCGTGTCCAGGTGCATGAAGGCCCGCCGCTTGGGCATGTCCAGCGCCACGATCGAACGGGCCGACCCGGCCGCGAACAGGCCGCGCGCCAGCATCTCCACCGCCTGCGGGGTGGTCCGCTCGCTCATCCCGATCAGTACGGCGCCGTTGCCGAGCACCAGTACGTCACCGCCCTCGATGGTCGACGGATAGGCCGCCTGACCCTCGGACCAGACGTTGAAGCCGCCGCCCCGGAACAGCTTGTGGTGCCGGTAGATCGCCTCGTAGTGCACGGTCTCGCGCTGCCGGGCCGGCCAGCGCATGGCGTTGATGGACACCCCGTCGTACACCCACGCCGAGGTGTCCCTGGTGAACAGGTGGTTGGGCAGCGGGCGCAGCACGAAGTCGTCGAGATCCATCACGTGGAAGCGGACCGAGGTCGGCTCCGGGTGCGCCGCCAGGTACTCCCGCTTGGTCATCCCGCCGACCAGCGCCTCCACCAGTTCGGGGACGGCCATCGAGTCGAAGACGGCCCGCAGGTGGTCGGTGGCCAGCGGCCCGTACTCCTTCTCGTGGAAGACCCGGTCCAGTACGAGCGTGCGGGCCTCGGGGAGCTGGAGGGTCTCGGTCAGCAGGTCCCCGAACAGGTGCACCTCGACACCCCGGTCCCGGAGGATGTCCGCGAAGGCGTCGTGCTCGGCGCGTGCCCGGCGCACCCACAGCACGTCGTCGAAGAGCAGGGCGTCCTTGTTGGTCGGGGTGAGTCGCTTCAGCTCCAGATCGGGGCGGTGCAGGATGACGCGGCGCAGCCGCCCGGCCTCGGAGTCGACGTGGAATCCCATGTGCCCATCTTCGCCGGTGCGGGGCCGCGGCGGGGGGCTCCGGGCCGACCGCGACACGGTGTTTCCGGGGTTCCCTGACACGCGCCGGGTCCCTCCGGAGCCGACCGCGGGCCGGCACGGCCGTGTCCGTGTCCGTGCTAGGAGCCCGCCGCGAGGATGACCGCGATCAGGATCACCGCGACGGCTATCAGCGCGAGCAGTGCGGTCACCCAGAGCTTGCCGGCCGCGTCCTCCGCACGGCCGTACCCGTCGTCCGGAGGGCGGCGGACGCGGGAACGGTGGTCGGGGGAACGGCGGTCACGGGAACGGCGGTCGGGGAGCCGGAAGCGGCCGGCGGTGCGGCCGGCCCGCGGTTCCCCGCGCACCGCCGTCGTCGCGCGTGTCGCGGCCTCGAACAGGGCCCGCCAGCCCTGGTCCCCGAAGCCGGTGGGCCGGCCGTCGTCGAGCAGCTGCCGCAGCAGCTCGCGGCCCCGTCCGTGGTGGCCGTCCCACAGGTCCGGCAGGACGTGCCGCAACAGGCCGGGGACGCCGCCCTGTTCGCCGTACGGATACACCAGCTCGTTGTACAGGTGCACGGCGGTCACGATCCGCCGGTGGCCGTCCGGTCCGGTGACCGGGTCCTCGTCGCGGTGTTCGCCGTACGGGCCGAGGAACAGGTGCGCCCGGAGAAGCCGTTCGCAGACCTCCTGGGCGTCGGCGGCGGAGCGGTGCGGAGCGCGCAGGACGATCACCTCGGCCACATGGGCGGCCTGTTCGGCGGGGAGGCCGCTCTCCAGTACTTCCAGGAGCACCCTGTCCGCGCTGTTGGCCAGGTACTTCTCGGCGTCGTCGTGGCGCAGTGCCCGGCGCAGCTCGCCGGCGGTCACGTCGCGGACGAGTCCGGTACCGGCCCGTACGGCCTGCGAGGCGGAGGCGGGTGGCACGGAGTCCCGGCCGGAGTCGGCGGCGTGCTGTGACGTCCTGGCCGGCTGACCGGCCGGCTGCTCCTGATCCTGCCGCATGTGGTCGAACACCGCGGTGTCGTACACCTGGCCGTCATGCGCCTGACCGTCATACGCCCGGCCGTCGTACGCCCCGCTGCCGTACCGCTCCTCACGGGCCCGGTCGTACGGCGGCTCGCGCCGCGGCTCACGGGGCTCGGCCACCTGGGCCGTACGGGTGCGGCGGTGGCTCCCGGCGTGGCTGAGCCACTTCAGCGCCTCGTGCACCAGGCGCACCCGTTCGTCGAGGCGCTCCTCCTCGAAGACGTGCCGCTCGGCCAGCGCGTCGCGCGTCTCACGCAGCGCGCCGGGGTCGTGGCGGACGTCCAGGTAGTGCTCGGCCAGCCGCGCGGCGGCCTCCCTGGCCTGGTCGCCGTGGTCCGGCACCCGGTCGTCCCGGCCACCCCCGCCGCGGCCCGGGCGGGCCGGGTCCAGGCGGGTCAGCTGCTGGTCCCGCGTGGCCGACACGGGCCAGTCCGGTACGAAGACATAGCGGAACGGCCGGGCTTCACGGGTGTCGTGGGTGGCGAAGGACCAGCCGGGCAGTGCCCGGCCGGCCAGGTTCCACAACGCCCACAGGACGTGCACCGGTCCGTCTCCGTCCGTGTGGTCGAGGACGGAGAGCCGCTGCCGCGGTGCGCGCAGGCGCTCGGCGAGCACCGCCGTCAGTTCGCCGTCGAACCGCCCGGCCCGCTCGGTGAGGGCGGGCGCCTCGGGCTCGGTGGCCGCCCGCAGCGCCTGGGCCGGTACGCAGTCCAGGGACCGCCCTTCGGCCTCCCGCAGGTTGATGCCGCTGCCGTCCCAGCGCCAGGCGTGCAGGCCCAGGCAGCGGGCGGGCGTCAGCACGGACGCGCTGCCCAGCAGCGCGTGGGAGGTGGTGCTGGGGCGGCCGCCGTGGTCCTGGTCGGGAATGCGGCGGATCAGCAGGACCGAGCTCTCGTGCCCCGGTTCCCCCCGCAGCTCCACCCGGGCCAGGTTCTCGCGTGCCCTGTCGCCGGGGACGCTCAGCAGCGAGGCGACCTTGCGGTAGATGGGCTCCAGTCCGGCCCGGTTGCCCGACCAGGCGACCGGGCCCACGCCCGCGCCGCCGACGGCGAGGTCCGCGTCCCAGCGGAAGACGATCTGGTGCACCGGCGCGTCGGTCCCGCTCACAGTCCCACCTCCTGGGGATCGGCTCCCGGCAGGAGCCCGCACATCGCGAAGACCGACAGCAGCGGGGAGAGCACCCGCCTCGGCCGTACGCCCTGGGGAAAGCCGCCCGCGTCCTCCTGCCCGCCGGTGGCCGACGCGAAGTGCAGGGTGCACCGCGCGCAGTCGCTGAACGGCTTGAGCCACGCGGGCCCGCCGTGGTGGCGCAGGAAGGCGTACACGTCGCGGCTCTCCTCGCGCAGCGCCCGTGCCGTGGGCCGGGCGCTCTCGGGCGCGGTCAGCCAGCGCGCCACGGCCGGCTCGAACCGGATCAGGTCGCTCTTGCCCACGACGACCGCGGCCGCCGCGTCCACGTACGGCCCGTCGCGCGGCACCCGGTCCAGCACGGTGCCGAACGAGCGGTCGCCGAGGTCGTCGGTGCGCTGCTTGGTGCGTTCGCGTACGGCGTCCAGATACGGCAGCGGCAGCGCGCGCAGCGGGTCGACGACGAAGATGAACGCGTTGACGGCGGCGAGGAACCGGGTCACCCGGCCGGTGCGTTCCAGGTCCTCGCCCGACAGGTCGAAGAAGACCACGGGCCGGGTGGTGCCGCCCCGGCCGACCAGCAGCCCGTCGGCGAACTCCGCGAAGTCCGTCTGCTCGGTGTGTGCCAGCATCTCGCCGGCCCGCAGCCTGAGCACCCGGTCGTTGAGGTAGGCGCGGTGCGACTCGGTGTGCAGCGGGGTGGCCTTGAGGCCGTAAGCGTCCAGCGCGCCGCGCTCCACCTCGCCGATCATCGAGGCGAGCAGGTGGGTCTTGCCGGCGCGGGAACTGCCGACCAGGGCCACGGTCAGCGGTTCGCCGTTGCGGAGGTAGGGCGCCGGCAGGAAGTGGTCGGGCATCTTCGCCGAGTTGTGGCACTCCTGGAACGCCTCCCGCAGGGCGTCCTCACGGCGCAGTGGGTTCTGCTCGCAACTGACGTCGAGGCGGATGAAGTTGCTGTCGTCGTCGCGCACGAACAGCCGCTCCGCGTCGAAGGTGATCGAATCGAGGCAGTACGGGCACACCACCGGCCGGTGGCGGGGCGGCATCGGGTACGTGCTCACCGGTGCCCTCCCGTGCCCGTACGGCCGGCGCCGAACAGGGCGCGCAGCCCGCGGCCCGGCACCCGGCCGGGTCCGGGCTCCGCCTCCGGGCCGCCGTCCAGCCCCAACTCCGTTCTCTTGCGCGCCAGTTCCTCGTCGAAGGCGCGGCGCCCCGGCTCCAGGGGGTCGGCCGGGAGGGGGCGTCCCTGGAGCGGGTCCTGCCGGTTGAGCATCCGCAGCACCTCGACGGGGTGGCCGCGCTCCGCCGCCCTCGGCGCGTACGCGGTGGACAGCACGCCGAGCGCGGGCAGCCGCGCCAGGTCGCGCGGCGGCCCGTCCGGCTCCCCTTCGCGGCCGGTGACCAGGTGGTACATCACCTGGGCCACGCTCCACAGGTCGTCGCGCGGATCCGCGGCGCCGTGCCCGGCACGCTGCTCGGGGGAGGCCCAGGGCGCCTCGCCCAGCGCCTCGCGGGGGTGCCCGGCGCGGGTGGCGAGGCAGGGCTCGGGCAGCCGGACGTGCCGGCCGTCCCACCGTACGGCCTGCGGGGTCAGTCCGCGGTGCACGACACCGATGGCCTCCAGCAGCCGTACGGCCAGCACCAGTTCACTGCGGATGCGCTCCTGTTCCCTGACCGTGGCCCGGCCCGCGAGCGCCGCCAGCGGGCGGCCGCGCGCGGGTTCGTAGAAGACGAACGGCTCCCGCACGTCCAGGTGGTAGCCGCCGAACCGGGCGAAGAGCTGGTGGTACGGGGCGTCGCCGAACGCCCGGCGCACGGCGAGGCCGACGCCCACCTCCGCCTCCAGCCGGTCGCGGGCCCGGTGGTCGCCGCGCGCGGAGTGCGCGAGGCGGTACTGCAGCACCCGCCAGTCCTCGCCCAGCGTCACCGGCCTGGCGCGCAGCCCGTGCCGCTGCTGCCCGGGCGGCAGATCGCCCCAGTAGGCGGCCAGCAGCCGGGCGGGCGCGCCCTCGTCCGTGAAGAAGGCCAGTTCCACGCGGTCGCGGGCGGGGCGGCCGCCGTTGCGCGCGGCGGCCGTCGCGGGTGCCTCGTCCGCGGGCGCGGCGCCGTCGTCCGGCGCGCGGTCAGGCGTGCGTACCCGGTCCTGCCGGTCCGCCCACTCGTCCATGACGTCCCCTCATTCGTTCGCGTTCGCCGGCAGTTCCGGCCCGGTGGTGTCGCGGCCGCCGCGCAGCCGGACCGTACGGACCGATCCGGTACGCAGCGGCAGCAGCCGGAAGACGCCCGCGTACCGGCCGGCCGGGGTCCACACCATGTCGTCGGCGCCCGACGGGTCCTCGCCGTGCCGTGCCACGTCGGGGGCGAAGCGCACCCCGCGTCCGGCGTGCCGGTCGCGGGAGAGCAGCCGGCGGTGTTCGGCCGCGCAGAGCGGCACCGTGCCGGTGCCGTCGCCGTGTTCGCGCAAGATCCGGGTGACCCGGTCGGGCGGCAGGCCGAGCAGGACGGCCGGGTCCGGCCGGGAAGCGGGGTCCCGGGCGAACGCCGGGGCGGCGGCGACGCCGTCCCGGGCCAGCCGGGCGGTCTCGTCGTCGATCAGCGCCCGCACCTCGCGGTCGAGGGGCAGGGCGGTGGCCGCGCCGGGGTCGCGCTCGATGGTGCCCCAGTACGGGTCGAGGAGCCCGGCGATGCCGTCGGCGAGATCGCCGACGAGGGTGGCGACCAGTTCGGGCCCGCCGTCGCCCGCTTCGCGCTCCAGCCAGGGGACGGGCACGTCGTCGGGCGGCGGCGCGGCCGGGGCGGGGGCGGGGGTGTCGGCAGGGGTGTCGTTGTCCGGCTGCCGGGGTGGCGGCACCCTGTCGGCGAGCGGGTCCCGCCAGGGGGTGTCACGGCCGGTGGCCGGTCCGCCGCCGGGCTCCGGTTCCCCGTCCCAGTCGTCCCAGTCGTCCCAGCCCTGGGCCGTGGCGTCGTCGTAACGGGGGTCGCCGCCCTCGAAGGAGTCGTACGAGGCCCGTGCCGCGAAGCCCTGGTCGTACGACGGGCCGAACCAGTCGTCGTCCGGCAGGCCGTCGGCCGGCGGACCGGTGTCCCGGGCACCGGCCGCCGTGCCGCCGTCGCGTCCCGCCGTCACCGGCACGGGATCGCGGCCCTCCGCCGCGGCTGCCGCCCGGCGGATCATCCCGGCCACCGCCCGCGCGCCGTCGGCGCAGTACAGGCGGGCGTCCGCCAGCAGCCAGTCGTGGTTGACGGCGTCGGTCAGCAGCCCGTCGAGGGAGCGCAGCACGTCCCGGCCCTCGGAGCCGCCGCCCGCCGCCCACCACGTGTCCAGGGCCTCGGTCCAGCGGCGCACCGCCAGCAGCGGCAGCACGATCAGCGCCACCAGCAGGGTGCTCAGCCCGAGCCACGCGGGCACCGCGAGCGTCCGGCCCAGTGCGATGCCGGCGCCCGCGCCGAGCAGTCCGGCGCACAACTGTGCCAGGGCGCCCGACTGTCCGCCGCCGTCGAGGTGACCGTCTCCGCCGCGCCCGGGGCGGCGGGCCAGGGCGAGGGTGGTCAGCCCGGCGGCGGCCAGCGCCGTCAGCGGTCCCAGCGCCCAGCCGGGCCCCGGCCACAGTCCGGCCGCCGCGGCGACGGCACCGCCGCCCGCCAGTTCGGTGACGGCCGCGCCGCGCACCTCGAACGGGCGGGGCCCGGCCAGGTGCCGCGGCAGGCCGGGCGGGCACAGTTCGTCGAGGCGGCCGAGGCGGGCCGCGCTGCCGGCCGGTGTGGCCAGGTCGGCGACCGCGCCGAGCCGGGCCGCCGTCGAGCGCAGCGGCAGCCGCTGCGTCAGCAGCTGCTGGGTGTAGCCGCGCAGGCCGGGGCCGATCCGTTCCCGGTCGGCCTCCGGCACGGGGGGCAGGTCGATGCCGCGCTCGTACAGCCGCCGGCGCTGTTCCGGGGGGAGGCCGACGCCGTCGCCGTCGCGGAGGGTCTCGGCGACGGTCTCGCGGTACGCGGCCAGTTCCGCCGCGGCCGCATCCAGACCCTCGGCGAGGTCCACGTCCTGGGTCCCCCGCAGCAGGCCGCCCGCGCGGCGCTGCCGTTCGTACGCGTACTCGGCCTCCAGCAGAGCCGTCTCGCAGGCCCGGTAGCGTTCGTCGGCCTCGCCCCCCGGCCGCCGCCAGTCCTCGCTCTCCACGGGCTTGGACATCCCGGCGCCGACCAGCGACGCCAGTACGGCGGGCACCCCGCCCGCCTCCGGATCGGTGAGCGATACCCGGCCGCCGGGGTCGTCCTGGCCGACGAGGCCGGCCAGCGCCTGCCGCCGGACCCGGTCGCGGGCGGTGCGCGAGAGGTCGTGTTCCAGGACGCGCAGGGCGGGCACGGCCACGCCGTCGGGGATCTCCGACACCGCGTGCAGCACGGCGTCGAACACCGCGGGGGCGGCGAGGAGTTCGAGGAGCGGGCGCAGCGCGCCCTCGTCCTCGTCCGGAGTGGGGCCGGCCACCGTGCCGCAGTGCGGGTCGAGGATCCACAGCACGCCGACGGCGGGCGGGCGCAGCGGGGAGGGCCGGTCCAGGGCCCAGGGGGTCGGCGCGGGCGGCACCGCGACGCCGTCCCCCGGTTCCGCGGGCGGGGCGCCGACCGCGACGCACAGCGCACGGCCGGTGCCGTAGGCGAGGACCTGTTCGTAGACGTGCTGGTGGCGGACGAGGCCGGTGGCGGTGTCCACGAGCAGGAAGCGCTCGGCTTCCTGGGCGGGGGCGCCGCCCAGCGCGGTGCGGACGGCGCGGTGCAGCCCGTCCGCACCGTCCAGGCCGGCGTGGCCGCCCCGCAGGTCGAGGGTGACGACCGCGGTGGTGGGGGCACTCACAGCAGGTCCTCCTCCCTCGGCTCGTCGTCCCAGGGGTCGGCCCACAGGTCGTGTCCGGAGTCACGCCCGGAGCCGGGTCCTGAGCCGTGTCCGGAGCCGTCCGCCGCGCGGGGGTCGTCGGGTTTCGCCTGCGGCTCGTAGGGGCCCCTGGCCTGGCGGGGCAGCGGTTCGTGCGGGTCCGGCTCACGCGGGTCCGGTCCGTGCCGGTCCGATTCGGCCGGGTCCCGTTCGTACCGGTCCCGTTCACCCCGGTCCGTTCCGTGCCGGTCCGGCTCGTACGGCTGCGTGTGCCGCGTACGCGCTTCCGCGGCCGGGCCGTGCCCGTTGGCCTTGTGCAGCCGTGCCGGTGAGGTGCCGGTCTCCCGCATCTGCTGCTGCGCCTGGGCCAGGGCTCGCAGCGAGGGCCGGTTGGCCCGCAGGCTCCTGGGGAAGCGCAGGTCGAGGGCGCCGTCCAGGGTCGTGGTCCAGAAGTGCAGCAGCGGCTCGATCCAGTCCTGCTCGTCCTCGTTCAGGTCGTGGGCGCGCTGCCGCAGCCGGGCGCCCTCCGCCGGGGCCACCCGGCGCAGGAAGGTCCAGAACAGCGGGTGCGGTTCCCTCGGTGTGGTGCTCAGTCCCTCCGGCAGGGCCTCCATCAGCACCGAGCAGAAGTCCTTGACCGCCGAGCCGGCGTCCAGCAGCGCCCAGCGCTCGTACGCCCGCAGCAGGTCGGACCAGCTGGAGACGTCCCGGTCGTACGGCTGCAGGGCCAGGGTCATGGTGGCCGAGTCGCCGCCGCGCAGCCGGAAGCAGACGCTCTCCGGGGAGAGCGGGTCGCCGGTGACCTCGACGCGCCCGTTCCACATGGCGCTCAGCATGCGTTGCAGCACCCGCTGCCGGTCGCTCTCCGTGCTGGCCAGCCAGGAGTCGCGGTATCCGGTGCGCTGGCGCCACTGGAGGTGGTCCTCGCGGCCCTCCCGGTCCCTGGCCCGGCCCCACAGGCGCAGCACCTGCCGTACCTCGGAGATGTCGGTCAGGCTCATCTCGCTGCGGAACAGCACAACCGTGATCGATTCGGTGACCACGGCCCGGAACTCCGGCGGCAGCCGGTTCTCGTCGCGCGGCAGCAGCAGCGACTGCTCCAGGAAGCGGTCCACACTGCCCTTGGCCTTGGTCTGCGGACGGACGATGAGGGTCTTGAGCTTGCCGGTGCCGTCCGGGGTGAAGCCGGCCGGCAGCAGACCGGCGAGCTGGGAACGGAACTGCTCCAGCCACTTCTCGTCGACCGCGTCGGCGGCCTCCTCGTCCCCGGACGCCGCCGCGAGGAGGTCGCCGAGGGACGGCAGCAGCGGCCGCTCGTGGTGGACGCCGGCCTCCCCGAACAGCTTCTTGATCCGGCCCTCCAGGACCTGCTTGACCTCCTTGACGGCGGCACGCGGCGAACGCTGGACGGCTTCCAGGGCACGCTCCCAGTGGCGCGGTTCGACGATGCGGGCGAGCAGCGCGGCCTCGTCCTGGTTGTCCGGCATGCCTTCGCGCTGGAGGAGGCGGGTCAGGACGTCGTCGTAGAAGGCGTCGAGGGAGTTCTGCGGCGGGAGCAGGTACGACACGCCCGTGCGGTCCTCGCGGTACAGCTCGCGGCGCCGCTCGCGGAACTGGCCGTTCTCCCCTTCCTCGTGGTCGCGGAAGGCCCGTACCAGCGCGGCGAGTTCCTTCAGGGCGCGGTCGGCGATCGGCCGCCAGCGGGACTCCTGCGCCTTCCACCGCTCGTGCCACGTCCGGTTGGTCGCCCAGCGGTACCAGGCGTTCTGCTCCTGGATGGCGGCGTCCACCTCGGGGTCGCCCCAGCGCGCGGGCACCACGCCGCCCATCCGGCGGCCGATGCGCGGCACCTCCGGCGGGTTGGTCTCCACCCCGGGCGGGCATTCGGGGTGGTTGCGCCGGTTGTCGAGCATGCCGGAGAAGCCCGCCTGGGCCACCCGGTCGCTGTCGCCCGGGTTGCCGGTGAACACCCGCTCCAGCCGGAACGGGTCGTGCTCCTTGAGCAGGTGCAGCAGCGCGCGGCGCGGGTTGAAGCGCTCCGCGCTCTCCGCCAGCCGGCGCGAGAGGTCCTTGCCGAGCAGGCGCAGCTGGCTCTCCATGTTGGCGCGCCGGTTGTTCAGCTCCTCGCTGATGGCCCGGACGCCCTTGGGGACCTGGTCGGGCGCCTTCACGGGCCGGGCCTCGCGGATCCACACGTCCTCGATGCCCGCCCCCTTGAACGCTTCGACGACGAGGGCGCGGTGGTCCTCGCCGCCCTGCCGGGCGCGGTCCAGCAGGCCGCGTACGGCACAGGCCAGCATCCGGGCGGCGACGATCTCGGCGAGCTCGTCGACGGGCACCGTCATGGAGGCCGCGAGGCTGGTGGACATGCCCTGCAGGCCGATGCCGGTGGCGGCGGCCGCCGACCGGCTGGCGCCGCGGTTGACGAAGCTCGCGGCGAACGACTGGTACGCGTCGTCCGCGCGCCCGCGGGCGTTCTCCTCGCCCAGGTCGGTGCCGATCAGCGAGGTGACCATGGCGGTGATGGAGCGGCGCAGGTCGTCGGGGCGCATACCGGCGGTACGGCTGAAGAGGAACGCCGTCTGGACGGTGGAGGTACGCAGGCTGACCGGCACCATGTCGGGGTACTTCACGCTCAGCGAGCCGCGCTGCTCCACGTCGCCGAGGTCGGCGGTGGCGTCCGCCGCGTTCTGGTCATCGACCAGGTGCGAGAGGTCCACCAGGGCGCGGGCGGCGTTCAGTTCGGCCTCCCGGCCGCCGCCGGACTCCGGCGGGAACGCCGACGGCATCACGACCAGCGGATAGATCTTCGCGCCGGGCAGGTTCACCGAGTGGAAGGCGTGCCCGATCAGGTGCAGGAAGTCGTAGAAGATGCCGGCACCGGTGCCGCCCGCGACGGAGAACGCCACGAACACGTCGTAGCCGCGGATCTGCCCGCCACCCAGCTCCTGGAGGTCGCCGGCCGACTTGCTGAGCGCGTCGATCGCCTCGCGCAGCGGGCCGAGCACCTGGTCCGGACCGTTGCGCAAAGTGGCGAACAGCGCGGCCCGGCCGACGGTGGGCAGCTGTCCGGCGCCGGTGTGCAGCGGGGAGACCCGGGGCTCGTCGACCCGCGGGGGCAGCCAGCCCGCGGTCTCCTCGTGCTGGGCGATACGCAGCATCCGGGTCATCTCGGGTGAGTTGTCGTAGGTGGGCAGCAGGTTGTGCACGGCCCGGGACGTACGGGCGAACGCCGCCGCCTGCGGGCCGCGGGCGCTCAGGTGCGGCAGCCGGTCCAGTTCGGACTCGCTGAAGTCCGCGTACACGAACTGCAGGCAGTCGGGCAGCTGGAAGGGGACCCGTTGCTTGCCGCGGCCGACCAGGTCGGTACCGTCCGGGCCGCACAGTTCGCGGCGCAGGTTCCGCTCCAGTTCGGCGCCGATCCGGGCACCGGTGCCGCCCAGCCCCACGAACAGCATGGGCTGGTAGATCTTCATGTCGTCGCTCCCCTCGTCCGCCCGTCGGGGGCGGCCTGTGCTGCGAGATGTGGTGCCGCCGGTGGTCCGGCCGGCCGGCCGCCCGGACCACGGCGCCGTGGCGCGGGCGCCTCAGAACGCGGAGTCATATCCGGACGGTCCGCCCGCCCCGCCGGAACCGCCCGAGCCGCCCGGACGGCCCGCGCCGCTCGTCCCGGCCGGTCTGCCGGTGCCGTTGGCCGGGGCGCCGCGCCTGCCCCGCCCGTCGGTGCCGCCGTTCGCGCCGGTGCCGCCCCGGCCGATGCGGCCGCCGAACCGGCCGGCCGTGCCGCGGAAGCCGGCCGCCGTGCCCGGCCGGCGCCCCGGGCCCGTACGCGCCCGGCCCGGCCGGCTTCCGCCGCGTGCGAACAGTTCCAGGTCGTGGCCCAGCCGGGCGGGCGCGCCGCGCGGCACGGCCTGCTCCTTGCCGTCCGGGCCCCGCAGCCGCAGCCCGTCGCCCTTGCGCCGCAGCCGGTACGTCTGCGCCGCGCGCTTGCTGCGGACCTGTAGGCCGGGACGGTCCGAGGAGGGCTCCTCCACCGCGAACCAGAACGTCTTCGTGCGGGCTCCTCCGGGCACCTCCAGTTCGTCCAGCGAGCGCCCACCGCGGCGCAGTTCGATGACGAGGCCGTGCAACGAGCTCTGGACACCGCCGTACCAGACCCGTACGGCGATCACGGCGGCGACGGCGAGCCCCAGGCCCGCGCCCCCGATGACGGCCCACCACCACCGGTCCCACCAGGTGGGTGCGGGGGTGACGGTGACGGTCAGGAAAGCGGAGCCGACCTCGCGGCCGCCGTCGGTCCGGTCGGTGACGGTGATCCGGCCGCCGGTGTCCCCCGCGGGCGCGACGGCGCCGAAGGACACGGTGAAGGGCACCGGCTCCTGGGCGCCGGGCGCGACGGTGACGGTGGCCGGGCTGATGCGCAGCGCCGCCGCCGTGGACTGGTCGGCCAGGCCCAGGCGCAGGGTGTGCGGACGGCTGTCGTTGTTGCGGGCGACCAGCTTGCCGGCGACCGAGCCGCCCGGGTGCACGTCGTGGCCCTCCAAGGTCACGCCGGCCGCCACGGGCGCGGCGCCCGGGGACACCCGGGTGTCGTAGGGCCGCCGGTCGCCGGTGACGCCGGGCGCCGCGATCGCGCCGGCCAGCCGCAGGGCGCCGGTGGCCGTCTCCGGCACCGTCACCGACGCCCCGTACAGGACGTCCCCGGCCTTCTCGTCGGGGCCCTCGCCGTCGTCGCGCAGCGGGACGTCCACCGGCTCGAAGCCGTCACCGGAGAGCTGGGCGGCGGCCCGTACCCCGGCGAGCTGCCCGGGGTCGGTGATCACCACGCCGCGGCGGGTCTGCAGGCGCATCCGTACGACGACGTCCTCACCGGGCCTGGGCGCGGACGGCTCCAGGGTGACCGACGAGCGCAGCACGCCCTGCCAGATGGCCCGTACGGTGGCGGGCTGGTCCCGGTGCCCCTCGGGCGCGGACAGCTGCACCCGCCACTTCCCTGGCAGCGGGTCCTTGACCCGCAGTGCCTCGACCGGCCCGTCCTGGCCGCTGACCTCGAAGCGGGATGCGTCGAAGTCGCCCTGCAGGGGCACCTTGCGGCCCTTGGGGTCGTAGTACGTGGCCGTCACCCGCGGGTCGCGCTTGGTGACGGTGATCGAACCGTCGGTCGCGATGGGCGGGATGGTCACGGTCAGTTCGCCCGGCGGCTTGGCGCTGGTGCCTTCTTCGACGCGGGCGCAGCGGGCGGCGGCGAACGCGCTCTGGAGCGCCTTGTCCACGTCCGCCGCGCCGTCGACGACCTCCGGCCGCGGACGGGAACCGGGCAGGTCTGCGCAGCCGTTGCGGTATCCGCCGTCGGCCATCTGCTGGAGGGCCTTCCTGTCGATGCCCTTGCCGAAGCCCAGCGGCCAGATCTGCACGTGTTCGCGGCGTGCCCGGTCGAGGACCTCGCGCAGCCGCTTCTCGCCCTCCTGCTTCCGGGCGGCGGGGTCGGCTCCGTAGGCGGGGCTGTCCTCGACGTTCAGCTTGCCGTCGGTGAGCAGGAAGACGACCTTGGGCGTGTCCTGCGTACTGCTCTCTCGCAGCCGGGTCAGGGCCTGGGTGAGGGCGGCCGGGAAGTCCGTGCCGGGGCCGAGGCTGCTGCTCTCCCGGTCGGTGAGCCGGCGGGCGCAGTCGCTGATGCGCTGCCGCCCGGCGGCGTCGACGACGGTGGGCGGGCACACTTCCCGTACGGGCTGCTGCCCCTCCTTCTCGGCGCTGCCGAAACCGATGACGCTCGCCCGGGACCGGTCGGAGATCTCGCCCTGGCCGATCAGCGCGGCCGCTTCGGCCTCGCGGGCCAGCGCCTCCTCGCCGATGCTGGCCGAGGCGTCCACGACGACGGAGAAGTCGACGGGTGCGGGGCCCGCGGACGGCGCGGTGGGGGCGGGTGCGGCCCACGCGGGCGGCGGCCCGAGCGGCACGGCCGCGCAGAGCGCGGTGAGGGCGGCGACGGCGGCGCGGCGCGTCCCGCGCCGGGTCCGCGCGGCCGCCGGTGCGGTCCGGTGCGTCACGTTCACCACAGCCCTCCGGTCAGGGCGCAGCAGCCGCCGGCCGCCAGGCAGCCGACTCCCCAGCGCAGCCAGCGGTACTTGGCCCCGAGGATGCGGCCGAGCGCACAGGCCTGCTCGACGGCCCACTGCCCGGTGTCCCGGCCCGCGAGGGCCACCCGGGGCAGCAGGATCTCGGCGGTGGCGCCGCGGGTCAGCTGCGGGAAGAAGGTCAGATGCCCGTCCGCGGAGGTACGGGTGCGGGGCAGCACCGCCGCCACGAACATGGCTATGCCCAGCGTCCACAGCACGGTCCCGGCGAGCAGCAGGGCGGTGCCGGCGGCGGGCAGCACCGGGAACCGCACGTCACGGCCGAGGAGCAGGACCAGTGCCGCCGTGGCGCCGGTCAGCATGACGGACGCCTTGGTGTCGGCCCGGCTGATCTCCTCCCGTACGACCTTCAGCAGGCGTTCGGCCACGAAGTCGGGGCCGGTGGCGGTGGCCGGTGCGGAGTTCGCGCAGGGGCAGGCCGCGGCGCAGGGGCAGAGTCCGGTGCCGCGGACGGGGGTGGGTGCGGGTACGGGTACGGGCGGAGCGCTGGTGGTCATCACTTTCCCCAATCCAGGCCCGCGCCGCGGCCGCGGCGCGGCGCGGGGCCGTTCCGGTCGGCGTCGCGGTGGTCGTCCCGGTGGCTGTCACGGTGGTCGTCGTACCGGTCGTCGTACGGGTCGTCGTGGAAGTCCCCGTGCCGGCCGCTTCGGTAGTCCTCGCGCTCGGCGGCCGACTGGACGCGGTCGGGCTCGTAGACGCGGCCGCGGTCGTCCCGTTCGTACGGCTCGTCGTGACTGCCGCCGTCACCGCCGTGACCGGCGCCGCCGTAACCGCCGTCGTCGGCGTACACGTCATCGGTCTGCCGGTGGCCGGCGTGCCTGTCGCCGCCCGGGCGGTCACGCCCCGGCCCCGGCTCGTGGCCGTCCTCGTACGCCGTCTCCCGGCCGGGACCGGAACCGCGGTCCCGGTCCCGTTCCGGCTCGGCGTCCGGATCGGGCTCCTGCGCCCAGTCCATCCGCTGCCGCCCGCGGTCCCGGTCTTGCTCACCGCGGAGCCCGCCGCCCTCCAGCGCGCGCCGCCGCGGCTGTTCCAGGAGGTCGTCGGCCGCCCGCCCCACCACGCCGCTCGTCGTCGACCGCAGGAAGTCGATGGCGGCCAGGGTCTGGTCGTTGAGGTCGTGGCGCTCGATCAGGCCGCCGTCGACGAAGCGGAACACCGTCTCGATCGACAGGGCCCGCTCCTCCCGGCGCTCCCTGCGGAACGCCTGCTGGATGTCCCACTCGTGGGCGGAGTCGCGTGCCATGAAGTACGCGAGCCGCCGGTCGTCGCCGCCGCTGAGCATCTCCTGGAGCTCGGCGGCTTTCATCCGGGTCAATTCCTGTTCCTGCCGTTCCCTCTTCAGTGCCTCCACGTGCTGCCGGCGCGCGAGATCGCCCTCGTGGTCGATCTCGGTGCGCTGCCGCTCCGCGCTGATCCCGCGTTCACTCAGGTCGATCCGTACGAACACCTCGGTCTCCAGGCCGAGTTCGTGGCCCAGGCGCAGGTCCGCCAGTTCGTCCTCCACCGCCCGGTCCGCGCGTTCCGCCTCGCTGATGCGGTAGCGTCTGGTCACTCCGCGCAGCTCCCGGAGCAGGACCGGCGAGAAGTACTGGGCGAGGTTCCAGACGTTGGCGCGGACCGCCGCGTACGCGTCCACGACGCGCCAGCGCACCTCCACCTCCACGCGGAAGGACTCCGCGTCACCGGCCGCGGGCAGTGCGGTGCGGAACTGGGTCACATGCCAGCCGGCCCGCACCTCCATCACCTTGAACGGCCCCCTGAACAGTGGCTTGTCCACGTCCTCGCGGCGGTCCGGCCAGATCACGCTGTGGCCGCCGTTGTTGTACGTGAGTACCGCGGCGACCTGTGTACCGGGCCGCCGGAACCGGCCGGACGACTCGTACTCCCGTACCAGCGGGCCCGGCACCGTCCCTCCGGGCCCCTGGCCGTGTCCCCCTGGCGCACCCGGACCCGGGACCTGCCCGTGACCGTGCCGCGCGCCGTTCCGGCCGTCTTGCGTCATCGTCGTCCCACTCCTTCCAGCACCGCCCGCATCCGCGCGGCCGCCCGGGGGGCGAGCGGTTCGTCACTGTCCCGCTCCAGCCGGGCGACCAGCAGCAGCAACCGCTCGCGGTCCCGCCGCCCCGTCACCAGCAGCGGCAGGAACCCGCACAACACGTCGAGCTGCCGCTCGTCCTTGGCCGCGCGCCGCATCCAGCCGCCCGTCTCCTCCAGCGCCGCGGCGCCCGCCCGCGCGGTGTTCAGCGCTTCGTGCACCAGGTCGGCCAGCCAGGGCGCCCGGTCGGGATGGGCCGCGGCCAGGGCCGCCGCCAGCGGCCAGGAGCCGTACGACTCCAGGACGGGGCTGTCGCCCTGGAGCCCCCACAGGTGGGAGGTCCGGGTGGACAGGGCGCGCAGCACCACCATCAGCGCGAGGTCCTGCCGGATCTGCCGCCGGTCGCCGAGCCAGCGGGCCAGCCGCCTGAGCACCACCTCCGGCTCGGGGCCCGCCAGCAGCCGCACGACGCTGTACGAGGCGACTTCGGCCGCATTGTCGGCGTCCTCCCGGCAGCCGATGCACGCCAGTTCGTCCAGGGATTCGGCGACCGAGCCCGCCACCATGCCGTAGCCGTGGGCGAACGCCGCGATCCGGCAGACGGCCTCGTCGTCGCCGCGTGCCCAGCCGCGCAGCAGGCCGCGCACGGCGGGCCGCACCTGCGGGTCGCGGGCGGTCTCGGCCAGCGCGGTGGCCGCGGCCATCTGCTGCACCGGGCTCTCGGCGCGGGCCAGCGGCAGCAGCAGTTCGGAGAACCCGTAGAGGTAGTCGCGTCGGCACAGCGTGCCCGCGACGATCGCGGCGGGCACCCACATCTGAGGGCGCTGGTCGTCGCACAGGGACCGCAGCCAGCGGGTCAGCGGGCCGCGTACGTTGTGGTAACCGTCCCATGCCTCGTACAGGACGGCGGTGGCCAGCTTGCGGCCCTGGAAGCGGCTCACCCGTACGGGGATGGCTGCGTCGCCCAGGTCCTCGACGCCCGTGCCCGGCACCGCGCGGGCGGCGGCCAGCCGGGCCTGGGTCTGCGCGGTGAACAGCGGGCGGCCCGGCGCGTACTGGGGGTCGAGGGTGACCGCCAGCTCCCAGGCGAGCAGTTCGCCCGCCTCGGTCACCAGGCTCTCCGCTGAGCCGTTGAAGACCGCGAGCGACAGCCGCAGGGCCGCGGCGCGCAGGGCGGGCAGCGCCTGGGGCAGGGTGCCGGGCCGGTCGGCCCCGGCGAACCACTCCTGCGCCTGGCGCTGCGCGAACCCGGCGCAGGCGGCGAGCAGTTGGCTGTCGTCGGCGTCGCCCCTGGCGTGCGCGGCGAGGTGGCAGGCGAGCCGCGCCGCCTCGCCGGGCCGCAGTGCGTCCAGGCCCAGCGCCTGCTGCACGTCGGCACGCCGGGCGTTGTCCCGGGCCAGCTGGAGCAGCTGCGCGGGGGCGTCGGCGAGCAGATCGGCCACGTGCCGTTCGAGGACGTCGTCGGCGGGCGGGGGCGTGCACTGCGCGCCGTAGCGGCCGCGCACCAGCCGGTCGGCGAAGTCCCCGGCGCCCACGACCAGGACGCCGTACGCCCCGCGTCCGGCGAGCAAGGCGCTGAGCCGGTCCAGGTGCAGGTCGGATGGCCGGGGCCCGGTGCCGTGCCCGTTGCCGCCCCGGTCGCCGCCCGCGGACGCGGCCGGTACCGCACCGGCGTCCTCGGCGGGCAGTTCGAGCAGATAGCCGCGGCCGGCGTCGAACTTCTCCTCGCCGACGCTGTCGAGCGCGGTCGCCGGGTCCAGGCGGGACACCTCGGTCGCGACGTCCCGGAGCAGGGCGAGCCCCGTGGAGGTACGGCCCGTGCCATGCTCGCCGCAGAGCGCCAGCAGGTGCGTGCGCCGCAGCCGGGTCCGCATCGCGTCGTAGCCGGGGGCCCGGCAGTAGACCCGGCCCAGGCGCTCCAGTTCCTCGGCGGGCACCGGCCCGTCGACGAAGACGTCGTCGGTGCCGACACGGACCTGCGTCTGGTAGAAGGTGTTGCCGTCGAAGATCTGGCTGTCGCCCTCGACGTGCAGATTCGTACGGGCCTCGCGGGCGGTGCGCGCGCCGCCCGCCTCCCCCGCGCCGCCCAGCGGACTGCCCTTGGGGGCGCCCAGGCGGGGCTTCTCCTCGGGCTGTTCGGTGCCGTCGCCCTTGCCGTCCTTGTTGTCCTTGTTGTCCTTGCCGTCCTTGGCCGGCTTCCCGTCCCTGGGCGGCCGGCCGACGTCGTCCCGACCGCCCGGCCTGCCGTCGGGCTGCGGCGGGGGCTGGTCGCCGGCGGGCGGCGCCCCCTCGTCCGTACCGGTCACCGGCCACCGCCTTCGGGTGCGGCTTCGGTGCCGGGGGTGTGGGCGCGAGGCGGTTCGGGCTCGGACGCCGGGGGCGGCGCGGGCCGGGATGCGGGAGGCGGCTTCGGGGCGGTGGCGCCCTTGCGGATGCCGTTGAAGTCCCCGCTGATGTGGAAGGTGCCGCCGTCGACGGTCTGCTGGTCGCCGCCGATGTAGCCGAAGTGGTACTTGTTCCGGTACGGGGCGGGAGCCGGCGCCGTGCCGGCTGCTGCCTCCTCCCCTCCCCGCCCGGAAGCGGGCGGCGGGACCGCACCCCCATGCCCCGCCCCGCCGCCCTGCTCCGGCGGCGGGTCCTGGACCGCGCGCACCCCCGTCGCGCACGGCCGGCCCCGCCCCGGCACCGCCGGGGACGGCGGTGCCTCGTGCGACGTGCGTGCCGGAAGGGGCGGGAACGGCAGCCGTGGGACGTGGAACCACGCCTCCGTGTCCGTCTCCTTCTCCGACACCCGCGCCCGCCGGTAGTGCTCGGGCTCGATACAGGCACCGCCTTCCGCCACGACGTCGTGGTACAGCGAGTCGGACACGACGAACAACAGCGGTGCCCGGTCGGCCCGTTGCATGACGCCGCGGGCGGTGTCGCTGTCGCACAGCCGGCAGGCGAGGTCCACGGCGCGCCCGGCCAGCCCCTTGGCGTCCTGGGCGACCGGGCCCGCGTGCATGGCCACGCGCATCCGCAGCGGCTCCAGCCGCCCCGCGTTGACCTGGCGCAGCTTCTGGTAGACGCCTTCGAGCCAGGGACCCACCAGGTGCGCGGACGGGACGTCGGGGGCGAGTGCGACCAGTACGCCGTCGCCGCGGTCCTCGATGTGGCAGGACCGCTCGGCGACCCCGGCGGCGGTGAACCCGGCCTCGAAGACCTCGTACATCACCTCGCGCATCCGCAACTTCGCCCGCCAGCCCAGGAGTCCGGATCCGCAGACGTCTCCGTTGACGACGAGTCGGTGCAAGGCTTCCGTGCTCACTGGACCTCCTGGTTCGTGCCGACATGAAGCAGCATGGCCGGGGCGGACAGGCGGGGCTGTAGCCGTTTACACAGCCGGCGGAGATTGCTCGGGGCGTATCGGAGCGGGGCCGGCCGGCGTGCGGCCGCCGACCGTGCGCCCTTCGGCGAGCAGCCGCAGCAGCGCGAGGTCGAGCACGGCCAGCCGCCGGGGGCCGGTCTGCACGACGCCCTGCTCGCGCAGCAGGCGCAGTGCCTTGGCCACCGCTTCGCGGGTGGAGCCGACGGCCGCCGCCAGGTCGTGCTGCGGCAGGGGCAGGTCGACGTCCACGCCTCCCGAGCCGGGGGTGCCGGTGCGCTCGGCCAGCTCCACCAGGCGCGCGGCGAGCCGTTGCAGCACCTTCTCCGAGGCCAGGGACCGCCGTTCACCGTCCGAGCTGCGCAGCCGGGAACTGAGCTGCCGCATGATCAGTACGGTCGCCACCGGCCGCGCCGCCAGGTAGCTGCGGAACCGGTCGCCGGGGATGACGACCCCGTCCACCGGGCCGAGCGCGGTGACGGTGGCGCTGCGCGGCCGGTGGTCGACGGCGGCCTGGTCGCCGACGACCTCGCCGCTGCCGCGCAGCGCGAGGATGAGCCGTACGCCGCGCTCGGTCTCCAGGGAGACGCCGGCCCAGCCGTTGACGATCGCCACCACGAAGGTGGTGGTGTCGTGCTCCCTGAGGACGACCTCGCCCGGCGCGTAGCTGCGGCCCCGGCCGAGCGCGAGCAGCGCCCGCCGGTCCTGCGCCGGCAGCGCCTTCAAGAAGGGCCTGCCGTCCTCGAAGAGACTCATCCGCCTCCTCCCCCCGCTGGTTCGCTCACCCCGGCCCCGGACGCCCGTCGGCACGGCGGACGCTCCGCTCTTGTGCTTCTGGTCGCACCAGGGCCCCGACCCGGTTCCTCAGCCTGGCGGAGAATCGGGCTCGTCTCTGATTTCTTTCGTTACAGGCGGGGTTCTTGCGCAAATTGATCGAGCTGCGCTCGGTTGAGTTACAGAACATTAGGGTTGCGGCCAGGCCCCGTCAACGCTTTCCCGGCTCTCAACTACCCACACTCACAAGGGTTTTGACCTCACCGAACACCTGTGCCTCACTCCGTCCGCCCGCGCGCGGGCAGCACGCAAGCGGCGCGCATCGCAGGCTCACCGAACGTGACCGGACGACAGCGGGGGCCCGGCCGTCTTCGGCCAGGCCCCCGGGGCCGCGGGCTGTTCGTGCTGTTCTTGCTCTTCGTGCTGCAAGGACTTGCGGCTTGCGGGCCGCGCGGACTACAACCGCGGGTCCACCGGCTCCGACTCCAGTGCCAGCACCGCGAAGACCGCCTCGTGCACCCGCCACAGGGGCTCCCCTTCGGCGAGGCGGTCCAGGGCCTCCAGGCCGAGGGCGTACTCGCGCAGGGCGAGGGAGCGCTTGTGGCCCAGGTGGCGCACGCGCAGCCGGTCCAGGTTCTCCGGGCGGGTGTACTCCGGACCGTAGATGATCCGCAGGTACTCCCGGCCACGGCACTTGACGCCCGGCTGCACCAGCCGCCCGTCACCCTTGCGCACCAGCGCGCCCAGCGGCTTGACCACCATCCCCTCGCCGCCGGCGGCGGTCAGGTCGAGCCACCACCGCACGCCGGCCGCGACCGACGCCTCGTCCTCCGTGTCGACGACCAGACGGCCGGTACGACGCAACAGTCCCGTTCCGTCGTGCTCGACGAGCCGGTCCAGCCAGGCCAGCTGCTCGTCGTGCGGTACGGCGGCCAGGCTGCGGCCCGGAGCGGCCAGGATCTGGAACGGTGCCAGCCGTACGCCGTCCAAGCCGTCGACCGGCCAGCAGTACCGCCGGTACGCCTCGGTGAACGCGGCCGCGTCGGCAGCCCGGTCACGCTGCCTGGCCAGCAGGTCGGGCACCTCCACGCCGCGCGCCGCGGCCGCCTCCAGCGCGTCCAACGCCCCGGGCAAGGCCGCGCCGGACGCCGCACCGACCGCCGCGTACTGCCCGCGCAGCAGGCCGGACGCCTTCAGCGACCAGGGCAGCAGCTCGGCGTCGAACAGCAGCCAGTGCCCGGAGGCGGCCGCGGCGGGGTCGGCCAGTTCCTCCCACAGGCCCGCGCCCTCGACGGCCTCGCGTACGGTCTTCAGCACCTGCTCGGTGACGGCCGGGTCGTCGAAGAACGGCCGTCCGGTGCGTGTGCAGACCGCGCCGGTGACACCCTCCGCCGTACCGAACCGTTCCCGCGCCGCCGCCTCGTCCCGGCACACCAGGACCACGGCCCGCGAGCCCATGTGCTTCTCCTCGCACACGACCTCCCGTACGCCGTCCGCCCGGTACGACGCGAACGCCTCGGCCGGGTGCTCCAGGTAGCCGTCCTCCTTGGACGTCGCGCAGGGCGCCATCGTCGGCGGCAGGTACGGCAGCAGGCGCGGGTCGGCCGCGAACCGGCTCATCACCTCCAGCGCCGCCGCCGCGTTCTCCTCCTTGACGGCGACCCGGCCCATGTGGCGCGTCTCCACGACCCGCCGCCCGGCGACGTCACCGAGGTCCAGCGGGCGCCCGTCGGCACCGCCCGGCGCCTCACTGGCCAGGGGCTTGGCCGGCTCGTACCAGACCCGCTCGGCCGGTACGTCGACCAGTTCCCGCTCCGGCCAGCGCAGCGCCGTCATCCGGCCGCCGAAGACACAGCCGGTGTCCAGGCAGATGGTGTTGTTCAGCCAGCTCGCGCGCGGCGCCGGAGTGTGCCCGTAGACCACGGCGGCGCGCCCCCGGTAGTCCTCGGCCCACGGGTAGCGCACCGGCAGCCCGAACTCGTCCGTCTCGCCGGTCGTGTCGCCGTACAGCGCGAAGGACCGCACCCGGCCCGACGTACGGCCGTGGTACTTCTCCGGCAGCCCGGCGTGGCAGACCACCAGCGCCCCGCCGTCGAGCACGTAGTGGCTGACCAGGCCCTCGATGAACGCGGCGACCTCGCCGCGGAACGCCTCGTCCTCCGCCTCCAGCTGCGCGACGGTCTCGGCGAGTCCATGACTGTGCTGCACCTTGCGGCCCTTGAGGTAGCGGCCGAGCTTGTTCTCGTGGTTGCCCGGTACGCACAGCGCGTGCCCGGCGGCGACCATGCCCATCACCAGACGCAGCACGCCGGGACTGTCCGGGCCGCGGTCCACCAGGTCGCCGACGAACACCGCGGTACGGCCCTGCGGGTGCCGGGCGTCCACGGCGCGGCCGAGCGCGTCGTGCGCGACCTCGTACCCCAGCCGTACGAGCAGCGTCTCCAGCTCGGAGCGGCAGCCGTGGATGTCACCGACGATGTCGAACGGCCCGGTCAGGTGCCGCAGATCGTTGAAGCGCCGCTCGGTGACGATCTCCGCCGCCCCGACCTGCTCCACGCCCTTGAGCACATGCACCTTACGGAAGCCCTCGCGCTCCAAGTGCCGCAGAGAACGGCGCAGTTCGCGCTGATGGCGCTGGATGACACGGCGCGGCAGCCCGGCGCGGTCGGCGCGCGCCGCGTTGCGCTCGGAACACACCTCCTCGGGTACGTCGAGGACGACGGCCACCGGCAGCACGTCGTGCTCCCGGGCCAGCTTCACCAGCTGGGCGCGCGCCTCCGGCTGTACGTTCGTGGCGTCGACGACGGTCCGCCGGCCGGCCGCGAGCCGCTTGGCCGCGATGTAGTGCAGGACGTCGAAGGCGTCACCGCTCGCGCCCTGGTCGTTCTCGTCGTCGCTGACCAGCCCGCGGCAGAAGTCCGAGGAGAGCACCTCGGTGGGCTTGAAGTGCCGCGCGGCGAACGTCGACTTGCCGGAGCCGGTGGCGCCGACGAGCACCACCAGGCACAGGTCGGGGACGCCCAGCGGCCGGCGGGCGGGGGTGGAGTCGGTCATGCCTGGGCCTCCTTTGCGGGGCTGGGGGCGGTTCGGGTGGCGGGGGTGGTCGGGTCGGGTTCCGTCTGACGGAAGTACGCGAGCTGGGTCGGTGGGCCGACCTCGGGGTCCTCCGGGCCCACGGGCCGGAACTCCACCTCGTACCCGTGCCGCCCCGCCACCTCCCCGGCCCACGCCCGGAACTCCTCGCGCGTCCACTCGAAGCGGTGGTCACCGTGCCGTACGTGCCCGGCGGGCAGCGACTCCCAGCGCACGTTGTACTCGACGTTCGGCGTGGTCACCACGACCGTACGCGGCCGGGCCGCACCGAAGACCGCGTACTCCAGCGCGGACAGCCGCGGCAGGTCGACGTGCTCGACGACCTCGCTCAGCACGGCGGCGTCGTACCCTTTCAGACGCGCGTCGGTGTACGCCAGCGAACCCTGCACCAGGCGCAGCCGCTCGGACTGCCGCTCGGGCATCCGGTCCAGCCGCAGCCTGCGCCGCGCCTCCTGGAGCGCGCGCATCGACACGTCCATGCCGACGATGTCGGTGAACTGCCGCTCCTTGAGCAGCTCGCCCAGCAACTGCCCCTGCCCGCAGCCGAGGTCCAGCACCCGCGCCGCCTTCACCTCGCGCAGCACGCCGAGGATCGCGGCCCGCCGCTGCACGGCGAGCGGCACCGGGCGCTCCTCGGTGTCGGCCGACTCCTCCACCGCGTTGTCGATCTCCTCGACTGCGGTGTCGTCCGCCTCGGCGAGCCGGGCCAGCTCCAGCCGCTGAAGCGCGTCGCGCGTCAGCGCCCCGCGGCGGGCGAGGTAGCGGCCGACGATCAGCTTCTGCTCGGGGTGGTCCTCCAGCCAGCCCTCGCCGGTCCGCAGCAGCTTGTCGACCTCGTCGGGCGCGACCCAGTAGTGCTTGGCGTCGTCGAGCACCGGCAGCAGGACGTACAGGTGCCGCAGCGCCTCGGCGACCGTCCGCTCGCCCTCCAGGCCGAGCCGTACGTACCGCGAGTCGCCCCACTCCGGGAACGTCTCGTCCAGCGGCACCGGCTCGGCCCGTACCGTCCACCCCAGCGGCTCGAACAGCCGGCGCACCAGGCCGGCGCCGCCGCGCGCGGGCACGGCGGGCAGCGCGATGTGCAGCGGCAGCGGCTGCGCGGGCAGCTCGGGGCGGGCCTTGCACTGCCCCTTCATCGCGCTCGCGAAGACCGTGCTCAGGGCCACGGCCAGCAGCGACGAAGCCGCGTACGGGCGGTCGTTGACGTACTGCGCGAGCGCCGAGTCCGGGGCGCCGCCCCGGCCCCTGCCCCGGGCGCGCCGCACCAGCGCGACCGGGTCCACCTCCAGGAGCAGCGCGGCCGTGCACCGGCTGTCGTCCGCTTCGGGGTAGAACACATGGGCCGTGCCGTGCGCCGTCGAGAACGCCTGCGCCTTGCCGGGGTGCTTGTGCAGCAGGAACCCGAGGTCGGTCGCGGGGCGCTCAGCGCTTCCGGTGGTGGATATCGTCAGGAACACGCGTACGAGTATTGCCCGGTAGCGACCTGTTTGACGAACTGGTTTTTGCAGGTGGGAACAGGGGCGTCGCGGAGGGGAGGGCGGGGGGGGGCGGGGCAGATCCTGCCTCGGTTCGGCCCCGGCCCCGGCCCTGCCTTCGTCCTGCCCAGACCCCTCTCGGCCCGGCGCCGCCCGCGGCCGCCCGCCCCGTCCTGCTCGTCGCGCCTGCCGCTCCCGCGCGCTGCCGTGCCTGTTCCCGGCTCCCGGCGCCCGCAGGGCAAGATGGGCGGCATGGAACTCCGGATCTTCACCGAGCCCCAGCAGGGGGCCACCTACGACACCCTTCTCCGCGTCGCGCGAGCCGCCGAGGACCTGAACTACGGCGCGTTCTTCCGTTCCGACCACTACCTGCACATGGGCAGCACCGACGGCCTGCCCGGCCCGACGGACGCCTGGATCACCCTGGCCGGCCTGGCCCGGGAGACCAAGCACATCCGGCTCGGCACTCTGATGACCGCCGGCACCTTCCGCCTCCCCGGCGTGCTGGCCATCCAGGTCGCCCAGGTCGACCAGATGTCGGGCGGCCGGATCGACTTCGGCCTGGGCTCCGGCTGGTACGAGGACGAGCACAAGGCGTACGGCATTCCCTTCCCCAAGGAGAAGTTCGGCCGGCTGGAGGAGCAGCTGGCGATCATCACTGGACTGTGGAAGACGCCCACCGGCGAACGCTTCAGCTTCGACGGGAAGTTCTACCAGCTGGCGGACTCGCCCGCGCTGCCCAAGCCGGCCCAGCCGAAGGTGCCGGTCCTCATCGGCGGGCACGGCGCCAAGCGCACCCCCGCGCTCGCCGCCGAGTACGCGGACGAATTCAACATCCCCTTCGCCTCGTTGGACGACACCGAGCAGCAGTTCAAGCGGGTACGGGCGGCAGCCGAGCACCGCGGGCGGAACGCCGACGACCTGGTGTACTCCAACGCCCTGGTCGCCTGTGTCGGCCGGAACGACGCGGAGGTCAAGCGCCGCGCGGACGCCATCGGCCGCCAGGTCGACGAGCTGAAGGCCAACGGCCTGGCCGGCTCCCCCGCCGAGGTCGTCGAACGCCTCGGCCGCTTCGGGGCCGTCGGCTGCCGGCGCGTCTACCTCCAGATGCTGGACCTGACCGACCTCGACCAGATGGAACTGATCGCCTCCGAGGTCATGCCGCAGGTGGCCTGAGGAGCGCAGGGCTCGCGGGGGGGGACGCGGACGGCGTTGGGGGCGCGGAATATGCGCGGCGTGTGGCGCGGGGCGTCGGGCGGCGTGCGGCGCGGAGTGTGGGGGTTGGGTGCGGGTGCGGGACTCGTGAGCCGCCGCTGCCCTCGGCCTCACACCGGCGCCTCCCCACCCGGCCCCCACGGGCCCGGACACCACTCCACCAGCAACAGCGTGGCATCGTCCCGCAGCTCGTTGCCCTGGTCGTCGACGATGAAGTGGATCAGTCGGCGCAGGGTCTCGAAGGCCAGTTCGCCGCCCGCGGTGGCCCGGATGATCGTGTCCGTGAACCGGTCCATCCCGAACAGCGCGCCACTGGAGTCCCGCGCCTCGGTCACACCGTCCGTGTAGAGCAGCACGCGGTCGCCCGGCTCCAGTTCCGCCACGTGGACGGTACGCATTTCCGAGCTCAGCGCCGCCGGCAGGCCCAGCGGCAGCTGCCCGGGCCGCTCCAGCGCGCTGTCGAGGACGGCGTGCCGACGGATGAGGAGCGGCGGCGGGTGGCCGCAGTTGACCCAGCGCAGCCGCCCGTCGGCGAGGTCGAGCTGCAGGAAGATGCCGGTGGCGAACCGGTCGGGGAGCCACTCGTACAGTGCCTGGTCGACGGTGTCCACCGTCTCGCGCAGATCCGCACCGGCCCGCCGCCCGCTGCGGCAGCCCGCCAGGGCGACGGAAGTGGCCAGGCCGGCGGCCAGGTCGTGGCCCATCGAATCGATGATCGCGGCGTGCAGCGTGTCCTGCGTCACGGAGTGGTCGAACGCGTCGCCGCCCAGCTCGTACGCGGGTTCCAGCACCGCCGTGGACACCGCCTGCTCGTTGCCGATCGTGCGCGGCGGCAGGAAGGCCCGCACCATTTCCGCGGGCAGCTGCATCGGCTGCGTACGCGCCTGACGTACGAACGTGTCGCTGTAAGCCCGTTTCGAGGTGATGATCGGGGCCAGCAGGGCCGCCAGCGCACGGCAGCGGCGCATCCGGTCGCCGTCCAGCAGGTCGGTACGTACCTCCAGTACGCCCAGCCGCTCCACCCCGTCGACCAGCGGCAGCCAGACCCGGATGCCGCCCTCCGGGGCGTCCACGTCCTCCACCCGCATGGCCAGGGTGCGGTACGTCCATCCCGCGAGGGAGGCGTCCACCGACAGCGAACGCTGCCCCGTGCCCATCGGGCACAGCTGCCGCTGCTGGATGTCGACCAGGTAGAGGCCGACGTGGCGCAGCCCGAGCGCCGCGGCGTGCCGGTTCACCAGGTCGGGCATGTCCGTGGGGGCCGCGCGCTGGGCGTGCTCCAGCAGCGTTTCGAGCATCCCGTAGCCCTCGGCGCCCGGGTAGGCGTCCGCAAAGGCTTCGCCGGCCATCGTGATCACCTCCTACCGCAGTCTCGCACCGCGCCCGCACCCCCGCCGTCCGGGCGACCCGGCAGCGCCGGTCATTCCCCCACTCGGGTCGCGGGCGCCCCCGGCCGCTCCCGGTCCGTCACCGCGTACGCCACTCATGTCCCGGGAGGAAGTGCACGTCGTACCGCTCGGGAACCGTCTTGAACTTGCCCGCCTCCGGGACGACCGGTTCACGCGGCAGGCCGAGCTGCTCCGTGGGAATTCCGAGGTTCTCGAAGAACCGCTCGAACGTACCGCCGGGACCTGCGGCGACGCCGACGACCTGACTGTGGTGGCGTTCCATGCGATAGGCGTGTGCACAATTCGCGGGGACGAAACCGAAGTCACCCGGGGTCAGCAGCTTCTCCTGCTGCTCGCCCTCGGTGTCCTCGACGAACAGCCGGACGGCGCCCTGGGTGACGTAGAAGACCTCGTACGTGTCGGTGTGCAGGTGGGCCGGGATGAGGTCGCCCTTGGGCCCCTCGACGGTGAAGAAGTTGAACGCGTTCCCGGTCTGCTCGCCGCCGGCGTAGACGGTGACCAGGTCGCCGAACAGGTGGGCCCGGTCCCCCTCGCCCTTCTCGATGAAGTACGGCCGGCCCGGCTCGGCCGGGATGCGCGAGGCCCGGCGATAACGCGTGGCGTACTCGATAGTCACAAAACCTCCTGAAGCGGACAGACGACAGGCGAAACGTCAGGCACCCTGACGCTCGCTCCGTCAGGTACCCTGACACGCACCCACCCCGGAAGCAACCCGCTCAGCCCCTCCCCTCTCCCCACCTCCCACCCCTCCCTCCCCTCTCTCCCCGCCCTTCGCCTCAAGGCCGGTCATGCCCCTCCAGCACCACCACCCCAGCCGCCGCAACCTTCCCCAACTGCTCGGCGATGCCCGACGCTGGTTCGAGGAAGCCCTCCTCGCCGCGATGAACGCGGCCGGCGGCCCTCCGGTGACATCGACCCAGGTCCACCTGTTCGCCGTCCTGGACGCGGAGGGCACCACGGTCGCCACCCTGGCCCGGCGCATGGGCGTCACCCGGCAGACCGCCCACCAGGCCGTACACGGCCTGGTCTCAGCCGGACTGCTGGAACAGGCCCCCGACCCCACCTCCGCCCGACAACGCCTGATCCGCCGCACCCCAGCAGGCGAACACGCCCACCACCAGGCCGAACGCCTCCTGCAAGACCTGGAGGGCCAACTCGCCGAACGCATCGGCCACGAAACGGTCGAAGCCCTCCGCACGGCACTGGAGACCCCGTGGGGCCCGCCACCGACGCCCTGAAGGCCGCCTTCCCGACAGGGGGGTTCAGCCCTCAGCCGCCGTAACGTCGGATACCGGCGAATGCCGGTGGACATCCGCGGATGCGACCTGGACCGGAAACCCTCCGCCACCGTGGGCGAGTGCCTTCGGCACGCCCATTACCGCGGCCGGACACAGCTGCTGGGCCCACCAAGGCCGGCTGGTACAAGGCCCACACGATGAAGGCCTCTCCCAGCAGCGGAAAGACGCCGAGCAGCATGAACACCGACGCCGCCGACGCCGGCTTGCCGCGCCAGCCATCGAGAACTTCGGGCGTACGACGCCGAGCACGTGCGGACACCCCCCATACACAATGACAGCGCCCGCCCCGCACGCCAGCGCTCCATATGCGAACGCATACATCTGCCAACTGACCGGCACGTCACCGCAGCGCGCCCATTCAGCCTTCTCGTGGGCCTTTCCGTCCGCACTCTGAGCAACGTCCCCGCACACACCGAGAAGACCATCACCGGCGCCCCCAGCGCAGCAAACCCCGTCCTACGCGACGACGTTCCGCACCCCACCACCCCCCTCCCGACAAATCCTCCACCCGCCCCCTACGCCCTGCCTACTTCCAACTCCCCAGTCCGATCATGCGATGACGCACTCATATCCCACCCCACTCCCCCACGCACACCCAACCCCACTACACCCATCAACCACTTTCCAGATCATCGCACGAGCGCCCTGGCACCCCACGCCCCTAAGCGGCGAATAACCCCAACAAGCGGCCCTCCAGCCACTACCCACCTCCTCCACCCCTCCGCCCCCATCCTCGCCTCACCCTTTCGGCTCAACAACCCGCACCCCCGCACCCATCTCTTACTGCGGCACGTTGATCAGTAAGTCGGAGATAGGACTTACTGAAAGAGGTATGACGTGCCCTGTCCCACCTCCCGCGCAGCCGCGATCTCCACCACGGCGCTGACCCTGGCCAGCGCCCTCACCGTCACCGCGGCCTCCGCCCTCGACCACGACGCCCGCCCCACTCCCCCCGAGCGCCTGAGCGCGAAATCCTTTTACGGCTCCTTCGACGTACTGACCCGCCAGACCAGCGGCCTGAAGGCGAAAATCACCGAAGCCGACGGCACACCCGTGGCGGGCCTGCCGGTCAAGTTCACCGTGGCCGGCGAAAAAGCCGTGCTCTGCGAGGCCACCACCGACACCCACGGTTACGCCGAGTGCAAGAAATCCCGCCTGCCCGCGCTCCTCGCCTCCGCCGTCAAACTGCTGACCGGCGGCTACAACGCCACATTCCACGGCAACACCCGCTACACCTCCGTATCCACCCGCAATTCCGTCAGCGTAGACATGCGCTGAACACCCCCACCCCGAATCCCCCACACAACCGCAAATCCGCGCAACCCCGCACCCGCACCCGCACCCGCACCCGCACCCGCACCGAACGTACGGAGCCTCCGGTCACTCCGCTCACCGGCGCCCGCAAGCACCTCAGCCGCCTTCAGCCCCTCAGGCGCTCCCCTCCTTACCCAACGGCCCCCAGCCCTCGAACGCTCAGAACCCTCCGACACCCCGAGCCTCCCGTCGGCCGAAGCCGCCCAGCCACCCGGCAACCGCACACCCCGGCCGCCCGGCCCCATTCCGCAGGCCCCGAAGCATTCCGCTCCCCTGAAGCGCCGGCGACCACCAGCCGTCCTAGCCGTCCGCTCACCCCGCGCCGGAGATGGAACCCAGCGGACCGAGCCGCCCAGGTGCGCGCAACGCGACGCCCACCGTGTCCCCACGCGTTCCGGCCGACCGGCGCACCGGGTTGCCCAACCGCTGCCACCGGCTGCCCCAGCCCCACCCCCTGGGCCCGGCCGAAGCCCAAGAAGCGCGACTCGACGAGCACCGACCAGGCGGCGCCCACCCACGACCGGCCGGAGCGGGCTTGCGAGCAGTAGGCAGCAAGCAGTGGACGACGGATGTCGGCGGCAGGTGGCGAGCAGATACGGCTTCTGGTCCTACGTCAACCTCACTGATCCCCCACGGCGGCTGCGTCCACGGGCACCAGCACCAGCGCTAGCACCAGCACACCCCAACACGCGGCCACCGTTCGAGCAGTCACCGACCAACCAGTCACCGCCCAAGCGGTCACGTCCATCCTCGGCAACCTCCTCCTCAACAGCCCTCCCCTCAGCAACCTCCTCCTCAGCAACCGTTTTCTCAACACTCCTTCCTCAGAGCCACCCGATCCCAGCCGACCGGCCACCCACCCCAGCGCCCCCGCCCCCCGAAGGAGCAAGCGCCGGAGTACGCGCCCCTTCAGGCTGTGTCTCGGGGGCGGACGGTGAGGTGTTTGAGTATTCCGGTGACTCGGTCGCGGGATTCGTCGGCTACGTCCATGGCCTCTACGCAGGTCCAGTACATCCCCTCCTCGTCCGCCGCGCAGACCACGCCCACCAGGGCCTCGCACACCTCGCCGAGGAGCCAGGACAGTCCTCGCAGGGCGGCCAGGGTGTCCCGTACCTCGGAGAGCTGGGCCGCCCGTGGGCCGCCGATCCTCGGCGCGGGGATCAGCAGTGCCGCGCTCGTCCTCCCTCCCGCATCGCCCAATCCCCGCGCCCGGGACCGCACTTCGTGCGGCCCGGATATCGCGAGATGGCTGCCCACCGCCTCGGCCAGAGCCTGTGCCTGCCACGCCTCGACGACGATCTCCTGGACCGTCTGCGCCTGCGCCAGACCGCGCCGACTGGCCGCGATGATGCGCACCGCGTCCATCCGCGACCCCCTCCCTCAGACCACTGTCAGCTTCGCCGCACCTACCTGCCACTACCCAGCGTGAACTTGAAAGGCCAAAAAGGCCAGAGGAATTCGCAAATCTGTGGACAACCAAGACGATGCGGGAAGATCCTTCACTCCATAGAGTGACGATTGGCCCGTTCGGCCCCCTTCGCGGGAAAACGTGTCTCGTTGCGTTCGATCTTCGCGGCCAGCGCCTGAAGCACATCGATACCCAGGGCGTCGCAGAACTGCAGCAGGTACGCCAGCACGTCGGCGACCTCGTCCTCGACCCGTCCGGCGGCCGTCGCGTCGCTCATGACCTTCGCCGACTCCTCGGGCGTCAACCACTGGAAGATCTCGACGAGTTCGGAGGCCTCGACGCTGAGCGCCGCCGCCAGGTTCTTGGGGGTGTGGTACTGCTTCCAGTCGCGGGCCGCCGCGAACTCGGCGAGCCGCTTCTGCAATGCATGGAGATCTTCACTCATACCCCTAGGTGTAGCACCCGCACCCCGGGCAGCCCCTCGGCGGCCGACGCGTCCCGTACCGTCCCGAGCAGCCGGATGTGCCCGCGCCCCACCATCCGTACGGCCAGCTCCAGCAAGGCCCGCGCCTGCCGGTCGTCGAGGCTGCGGTCCATCCCGTCGGCCATCAGCCCCAGCACCTGGCGGGCAGAGAGCACCTCGCCCGCCGGGTCCATGGCCAGCACCTCCGGGCCCGTCAGGAGCACCAGCGCCAGCGCGACGTAACGCAGCTCGCCGTCCCCGAGCTGTTCCAGCGGCGTCGCCGGCAGTCCGCCGCGCTCGACCAGCGCCCGCATGCCGACCGTGCCGCCGCGTTCCATCGGCTCGGCCCGCAGCCCGGCCACCGGGCCGACGCACCCCGCGCGTACCGCCTCGACCAGCACCGCGTGCCGCCGCGCGCACTCCCGGCTGGTCCGTCCCAGTACGGCGGGGAGGTTGTCGCAAGCGGTACGCAGCCGCCCGTCCCCGGCGGACCAGCCCCAGCTCCCGCCGAACGTGCCCCCGTCGTCCGCCGCCCCTTCGCCGTCCGACGCGGTCACGAAGCCCTCCGGCACCCCGGTTTCTGTACGCGCCTGGGCACGGGGAGCGCTGTCGGGCCCGGTTGCACCGCTGGGGTCGGTGAGGTTGACATGTCTGAAGGGGCCGGTGGGACTACCGGGTTCGCCGGGGCGGTCCGGCCCAGGAGGAGGGTCTGGGGGTGCATGGTTACCGGCAGCGTTACCGGTGCCTTCGCGTGCGGGGCGGCCGGCGCGGGGGCCGGGTGTGCGGTCGGCGGTGGCCGTAGCGCCGGTTCCGGCCCCGGAGCTGCATCTGATCCCACCCCGGGGCCCCGGGCCGCCCATGTCCGCTGTCGCGCCGCAGCCGCCGCCGGGGCCCGCCCCGCGCATCACCTCCGGGCGCGGGTCGCAGGCGAACACCGACCGCAGCGCCACCACCACCTGCTCCGCCGCCGCGAGGACGAGCCGCTGCCCGGCCGTCTTGCCCGCGACGCGCAACGGCAGCAGAGCCGTACCCAGACGGTCGTCGGGCAGCGGCGCGCGTGTCACGGGGGTCGAGCCGGCCGTGTACCAGGCCGCCTGTACCGCGCGCCGGGCGGGATCGGTCAGGGCTGTCGACAGCAGGGTCTCGCCGGCGCCCGTCAGGCGTTCGCCGACGATGCGCAGCTCCGGCTCGGCCTGTACGGCGACGTCGAGGCGGACCGGGCCGACCGGGCCGTCGACCGTGCAGCCGATGCGGAAGCCGCGTCGTCCCTGCCCGTCGGGGCGCGCCCAGGCCGGTACGCACCCGGCCGCGCCCCCGGGTGCCGCTGCCACGGCCCGCCCGAGCCGGGCACCGCTGCCCAGCCGCGCGAGGATCTCGTACGCCTGCAGCACGCTGGATTTCCCGCTGCCGCTCGCGCCGGTCAGCAGCGTCAACGGGCCCAGCGGGAAGGTCGCGGCGCGATGCGACTTGAAGGCGGACAGACGTAATTCGGTGACCGCCGGGCGCACACTTTCTGTGTCCATATGAAGACGCTAGGCAACCGGCGAAAGCAAAACCGTTACGGCTGCAACGCCTTCCTACGATCGGGGTACGAGACCCGCCGGCGGCTCGGCGACCTCGGTGCCGACGGGTGCGAGGAGGAAGACGTTGGTGTCGACCCGGTGCATCCCGCTGGCGAGCCCGAAGACGACACCGCTGGAGAAGTCCAGGATGCGTTTGGCCACGTCGGCGTCGGCGCTGCTGAGGTCGAGCAGGACGGGGATCTGCGCCATCAGGTACTCGGCGACCTCGCGCGCGTCGGCGAAGGTCTGCACCCGGATGACGACGAACCGCCGCATCTCCTCGCCCGGTTCCTCGTCGGGCAGGGCACGGTGATCGGGCCACGAGGGCCATTCACTGCCGCTGCGAAGGGGAACGACCTCGGCGAGCCCTTCCCACTGTTCGTCGGTGGCGTCGGGCCCGTTCACCGAATCACCTCTCCCGGAGGGGCTGGACAACTTCGCTATCTGCATCGCGCAATTGTAGGTATAAACGCTTATACGCCTTCGGGTGCGACACACGGATGGCGTCACCCGGCTCCTCCATCCTGCACCATGGCCAGTGATCAGCGCCGACACCCCAGGCATATATCCTGCGTCGAGATCCCCTGTTCCTGTTCGTTCCCTCTGTTACATAGGTCGTGTTCCGCCATGAGCGTTGACCCTCCCGGCCGCGGGCTGCGCGGCCTGCGTGGCCTGCGCAAGCCGGCGAAGAAGCGGCCGGCGGCCGCGGCGACGCCCGCCGGCAGCGCGGACGAGCCACCGGCGCCGGACGCGGGTGCCACGTCCACCGGCAGTGTCATCAATGCCACGCTTTACCGCGACGGACATCGCCTCAGTACCCACGAAACCCTCGCCGACACCTTCCGGAACCTGCGTACCACCGCCGGTTCGCTGGCCTGGATCGGCCTGCACCGGCCGTCGTCCTCCGAATTGGTCACCCTCGCCTCGGAATTCGACCTTCACCCGCTGGCCGTGGAGGACGCGCTGGAGGCCCACCAGCGGCCGAAACTGGAGCGTTACGGCGACACCCTCTTCGTCGTCCTGCGGGCCGCGCGCTACCTCGACGACCCCGAGGAGGTCGACTTCGGCGAACTGCACGTCTTCGTCGGACCCGACTTCGTGATCACCGTCCGGCACGGCGGCGCGCCCGACCTGCCCGCCGTACGCCGCCGCATGGAAGCCACCCCGGAACTCCTCGACCGCGGTCCCGAGGCGGTCCTCTACGCGATCCTCGACGCCGTGGTGGACGATTACGCTCCGGTGGTCGCCGGGGTGCAGAACGACATCGACGAGATCGAGACCGAGGTCTTCGGCGGCGACCCGCGCGTTTCCCGCCGTATCTACGAACTCTCGCGGGAAGTCGTGGAATTCCAGCGCGCGACCCGCCCCCTGAACGGCATGCTGGAGAGCCTGACCGCGGGCTTCGAGAAATACGGCATCGACGAGGAACTCCGCCGCTACCTGCGCGACGTCGCCGACCACGCCACCCACACCACCGAACGCGTGGACGGCTTCCGCCAGGCCCTCCAGGACATCCTCACCGTCAACGCCACGCTCGTGAACCAGCAGCAGAACGCCGAGATGCGCGCCCTCGCGGAGGCCGGCTTCGAGCAGAACGAAGAGATCAAGAAGATCTCCTCCTGGGCGGCCATCCTCTTCGCCCCGACCCTCGTCGGCACCATCTACGGCATGAATTTCGATCACATGCCGGAGTTGCACTGGGTGTTCGGATACCCCTTCGCCATCGTCCTGATGGCGGTCGTATGTACCGGTTTGTACGTCATCTTCAAGCGGCGGGACTGGCTCTGAGTAATCGGCGTCAGCGCAGGTGTGCCGCTGGCGGCAGGCCGCGAAAGCGCCAGCAGCACATCTCCTTCAGGCCGCTGGGGAGAATCTGGGGAGAATGAGCTCGGCCGGTCTCCGGCCGAGACAGCCGTGGATCGCACGTGACAGCGATCTGGGCCGGTATCGACGCCGGGAAGACCCATCACCACTGCATGGTGATCGACGAAACCGGTAAGCGGCTGCTGTCCCGACGCGTCGCCAACGACGAGACGGAACTGCTCAAGCTCCTCGGGGACGTTCTCGCTCTGGGCGACGAAGCGGTCTGGGCCATTGACCTGGCGGACGGCGGCGCCGCCCTGATCATCGCAGTGCTGCTCAATCACGGTCAGCAGCTCCTCCACATCCCCGGTCGGGCGGTCAACAGGGCTTCTGAGCGCTACCGCGGCGATGGCAAGACCGACGCGAAGGGCGCGGCGGTGATCGCCGATCAGGCCCGCATCCGGCGCGACCTCGCCGTGTTGCGGCCAGGCGACGAGCTGGTGTCCGAGCTGAAGGTCCTCACCCGGCACCGCCGCGACCTCAGCGACGACCGCACCCGGACCATCAACCGGCTCCGCGGCCACCTCACCGAGATCTTCCCTGGTCTGGAGCGCGAGCTCGACCTGAGCAACGTCGGCCCCCTGCTTCTCCTGACCGGCTACCAGACCCCGGCTGCCATCCGCCGGGCCGGCCGCCGACGACTGGCCACCTGGCTGCGCAACCGCAAGGCCCGCAGCGCCGACGAACTCGCCGTCAAGGCCGTCCAGGCCGCCGAAGGCCAGCACACCAGCGTCCCCGGCGAGGATATGACCGCCCGCGTGGTGCACTCCCTGGCGAAGGAGGTGGTGGCCCTCAACGAAGAGATCGCCGAGATCGACAAGCTCATTGAGGGCCGGTTTCGCCGGCATCGCACCGCCGAGGTGATCGCGAGCATGCCCGGCACCGGCGCTCTGCCGGGCGCCGAATTCCTGGCCGCCACAGGCGGCGACATGGCCGCCTTCGCCAGCGCGGACCGGCTGGCCGCCTTCGCAGGCGTCTCCCCGACACCCCGCGATTCCGGGAAGGTCAGCGGCAACCTGCACCGCCCCACTCGTTACAGCCGGCGCCTCCAGCGCGTTTTCTACACCTCCGCGCTGATCAGCATCCGCTGCTGTGACGGGTCCCGCCGCTTCTACGACCGCAAGCGCGCCGAAGGCAAACGACACAGCCAGGCCGTCATGGCCCTCGCACGCCGACGAGTCAACGTCCTGTGGGCTCTCCTGCGTGACGGGCGGCGCTACCAGCCCATACCGCCCGTGACCCTGACTGCTTGACATCCAGATCAGGAATCGGCGGCCACAGGGGGCCACCCCGTACGCGCGGGGACCGCACCCCCGGCCATCGCCCCGCGGCCGGCCGCGGTTACTTCACCCCGAGCTGGGCGAAGAGTTCCGCCCGGGCACGCTCCGACTGGTCGAACACCCCACGGAAAATGGATGACGACATCGTCGAAGGCGTACGGATACCGCGCATGGTCATGCAGAGATGTTCACCCCGCCCCATCACGGCCAAGTCATTCGTCCCGGTGATGTCGGAGATCTCGTCTGCGATGTCGACCACGAGTCGTTCCTGTACCTGCAATTTGTGTGCGTGCTTGTGCGCGATACGGGCGAACTTCGAGAGTCCGAGCAGTACCCCGCCGGACTTGTAGGCCACAGTCAGGTCACAGCTGAACGGAAGCAAGTGGTGTTCGCACAACGACCAGACGGTCATGCCCGAGACCATAACCGTCTGGCCCAGGGTACTGCTCTCGAACAGGGTATCCACCTTTCCGGCGTCGTACTCCACGAACTCCTTCCACCATTTGGCATAACGTCGCGGAGTCTCGCGGAGTCCTTCGCGGGTAGGGTCCTCCCCGATTTCGATCAGAATCTGCCGGGCCAGCTCTTCGAGCCGGGTGGCGTCGACGGATGCGTCGACCGCTTCCTGCCTTTCCCAGGCGGCTTTCACCATCACACACCCCTGCGGTTCCCCCACGCCTGCACATGGATACGGGTCGACATGTTCCACCGCCGGGCGACGACGGCGTCGGCGAGCGACGACATATGGCGGGTCAGCGTCTCCTGGTCCTGCCCCTCCGGCATGATCCAGACGGATTCCAGGCCGTGGCGCGCGACGATGGCGTCGACCTCTTCGAGATCAGCTGGGCCACGGCAGACGAACTTGAAAGCCGCGCCACCGGTGGCGTTCAGGGCCCGCAACGCGACCGGTACCACCGTCCGTTCCGGCCCCATGCCGCTGTGCCGCAATTTGGGCGAGACGTTGAAGCGGGCTTGCGTCGCCGTCAATGCGGGCGATGGCGCGATGGTCCCGTTGGTTTCGATCTCGACGGATACCCCACTCTCCTTCAGCATGTGGCACAGGAGCGTCACGGTCTGCTGCTGCTGGAGTGGTTCACCACCGGAGACGACGACCAGCCGGACATCCGTGGCCCTGAGCCGGTCCGCCACGTCGAGGACGTGCATCGCGTGCAATTCGGCCTTCGGATCGTACGCCGTGCCCTCGTTGCTCTGCCCGGTCCAGTCCCAGGTGTACGGCGTATCGCACCAGGTACAGGTCAGATTGCAGCCGCCGAGCCGGACGAAGGAACAGATGCGCCCCATGGAGGGGCCCTCGCCCTGAATCGTCGGGCCGAAGATTTCATTGACGACGATCTTCCGGCCGGGCGTTGTCTCCTGCCGGCTCATCGCACCGCTCTTACTTCCCACGGTAGGTGGCCCAGGTCCGGGGCGTTTCCGATACCCGTACACAGCTCAGTTCCGGCAGACGTTCGACCCACTGGTGATAGACCCACCAGGCCAAATTTTCCGCGGACGGGTTCATTCCGGGGACGGCGTCGTTGAGGTGCCGATGGTCGAAGGTCGCGTCGAGCCAGTGCTTGAACTCGTCGAGTTCCCCGTAGTCGCGTACGAAACCGGGCTCGGTGAGTTTCGTGTCGTCGCAGCGGAGTTCGAGAACCACCAGGTAGTTGTGGCCGTGCATTCTGGCGCACTGGTGTCCTGCCGGCAGGGCGCCGAGCTGGTGGCTTGCGGAGAAGTGAAATTCCTTGGTGATCGCATACATGGGTGCAGCTCCGTCCGTTCTGGTCTCTCGATACTCGTCAGGCCGTTTCGGCTGGCATGGGCTCGGCTTCGCCTGGTCCTTCTCGGTTCGCCGGAAGCGGAGTTCACCTCTGATATCGGGTCGGGTCGGTGAGGTCCGCTTCGGCGAACGCGTTGCGGCGGTCATGGCAGGACGCGCAGCTTCCGCAGTGGAACCGCTCACCCTTGAAGCACGTCCAAGTCTCGCGCCAGTCGACGCCGAGCTCCGTGCCCAGGAGCAGAACGTCGGCCTTGCGCAGGGTGAGCAGCGGGGCGGTCACACGGGGTGGTGGATCAGCGAGCCCTTCCATGGCTCGGACTTCCATCGCGTTGAACGCCGTCAGAAACGCGGGCGAGGTGTCCGGCGCGGTGGCCGCGTCCTCGGCGAGGAACCCGAGACACATTTCCTGCGCTCCGGCCAGTACGGCATGGGCGTAGGCGACCGTCATAAAGACCGGGTTGCGGTTCGGGACGACATTGACGCTTCCGGTACGGGTGTAGTGCTCGTCGGGAACCGCGACGTCGGCGTCCGTCAGGGAGAAGCCACGCATCAGCCGGGAATAGCCGCCGAGATCGGCGACGGTCAGGTCGATGTTCAGCTTTCCGGCGGCCCGTCCCGCGTACTCCAGTTCCTTGCGGTGGCGCTGGCCGTAGTCGATCGCGATGGCGGATACTTCTCTTCCCTCGGCCTTGCAGGCGTGGGCGAGCACGACGGAGTCGATGCCGCCGGACAGGACGACCAGCGTCTTGGCCGACGTCATCGGCCTTTCCCTTTCCGTTCGTGTCCGTACGTCGCTCTCTCCCGCGGGGGTGTCTTCCGCAGGCCGAGCAGCGTGGGCAGAGCGCACCGCCGCGGAGCAACCTGGTTGCTCGCGGTCACCCCGGGGTGGGGCCTGGTGAGGGTGTCGCTGCGGAAGTCAAGCATCAGAAGGCCCGTCCGCTTCCCGGTCGATATCGAGTTGTACGAGATCGCGCAAGCGGTGCATTCGCTCACGGACTTGGGCCACGGTGTCACCGGACACCCACGCGCCCAGCGGGATATTGGTCGTACTGTCCGTGGTGGGGACCCAGTCACCGGGGGCATAGGCGACCAGTACCTTTTCGACACCCGGGCCCGCGGAGAACGCGTCCAGCCCTTTGATCTCCCGCAGGACTCCCGGGGCGCCCTCGTTGCGAACGGCGATCGCGCCGAAGGCCGCGTCGAACGTGATGTGCTGCCCCAGCGCTTCCGGGCGCCGGGCGGTACGGCAGTCGATATCGGCGTAGTAGGGGTTGAAGTCGCTGTGCGCCAGCCACATGTCCGTGACGGGACCGCCGGCCAGGCGTGCGGCGACCTCGATCAGGTACACGCCGTCCGCGTTGCACTTCACCTCGGTGTGCCCGGGGCCGATACGTACGCCGAAGACATCCAGAACCTCGTGCGTAAAGGCGGCCACCCGGTCCCAATCCGGGTCCTCGCGGTTGATCTGGACGTTGTTCCAGTAGGGGAAGTCGTAGTCCGAGTCGTCGGGCTGGGAGTAGAACCACATGTCGATGATCTGGTGCTGCCCGTCGTAACTCATGGTGTTCACCGCGATCTCCCGGCCGCGGATGTACTGTTCCACCAGCCACTTCCGGACCGGCTCACGGAAGTGGTCGAACTTCACCAGGCGGCCCAGGCCGGCCAGCGCCGCATCGTCGGCAAGCAGCACGGCGCCGTGGGACCCGCCCCCATAGGTGTGTTTCACGATGGCGGGGAAGCCGACCTCGTGCGCGGCGGCGGGGATGTCCGCGATCGATGTGACCAACCGGTACCGGGGGATGCGCAGCCCCGCCTGTCCGGCCACCCGGCGCATCGCGTCCTTGTGGTTCCTGGCATAGGCCAGTTCCACGCAGTTGCCGGGGAGGTGAAGCGTGTGGGCCAGACGGTCGGCGAGGTCGACGGACGCATCGCTGCCGGAGAGCACCGCGCGGATGTCGTCCCGGTACGGCTCCAGTTCATTCAGCATCCCATCGAGGTCCCGGCTGTAGAGGGAGACATCGTCACCATCGGCATGGCACGGCCAGCGTTCTTCCAGCAACTCCTCGTTGAAGGAGTAGAGTGAAATGAGCCGGTGTCCTCTGGCCTGGACCGCCCGTTTGTAATGGAGGCCGAACTTCACCGGGTTGAGGACGACGATGCTGGACATGGGGAGTCAACCTCCGTCGTTTTGAACTGCGATGACAAGACACCGAAGCTCCGGGCGTGCAAGCTCCGCGGGGCAGTGGAACGCTCGTTACGTCATCCGGCAGTCGCCGCGCCCGGGCGGGCGTGCGCAGCGGGCTGTGAGGCAGCAGGGGGCGAGCCGCATCGGGCCGAGGCGCACCGCACCGAACGCGGTTTCTTCCGGGTGGCAAGTGTGGGAGGCGAGGACGGGATGCCGCTGATGCCGTCCGACGGAGCGAACGGGTCCGCGCTGTTACCGACGCACCTACCGCGCCCGCTCACAGGTTTCCTGGAGAGCGATAAAACAGAACTTTCTGCATTTATTATTCCCCGTCTTTCCCGACCTTATTAGTCCCATTTATCGGGTCAGTGGAGGACGGTTTTTTTCTGCAACCGTTCATGAGGTCGGGGAGTTCGCGGCGCGCACGCACGAACACACCGCCGGCGCCTCGTGGCCCACCCCGCGGACACCGGAGCCGCGCCATCAGCCGCGCGTGGCACCGGAGCCGTTCGCGTCGGCCGTCAGCGGCTCCGCACGCGTCCGCGCGCCCCAGCCGAACACCGCGGCCAGCAGAGCCACCGCGGGCACCACGAGCAGTGCCGTCCCGCTTCCCCGGGCGGCTGCGAACTGCGCGAAGACCGCGGCGCCGACCGCACCCCCGGCCAGATCGAGGCTGCTGAGCCAGGACATCGTCTCGGTCATCCGGCCGGGCGGCGCGAGTTCGCCGCCGATCGTCCGCAGCGTCCCGAACGTGGAACCGATGGCCAGCCCGGCCACCGGGCAGAGCAGCAGCACCATCTCCGGGGACAGCCGCGTGCCCAGGCACAGCACTCCCGTACCGAGGACGAAGACGATCAGGAGGACGAATGCCTTCGGTCCACGGGCCAGCAGGTCGGGTACGGCCCCCAGACCGAAGCTCCCTACCACGCTGCCGACGGACAGTGCGCCGAGGTAGAGACCGGTGTACGCGCCGGCGTCGTGCTCCTTGGCGTACAGCGGCAGGAGCACGTCGACGGCGGTCACGGCGGTCACGAACAGTCCGCTCGCGGCCAGCAGCCGCCGCAAGGGGAGTGAGGCCAGCGGCCCCAGCCAGTGCCCCCGGGCGCCGGAGGCGGAGCGCGGCGCGGCCGGGGCGTCCACCGGCAGGAGGAGGACCGAAAGCGCCGTCAGCGTCGCGGTGACGAAGAACGGGGCGACGGGCGACACCGACAGGCTCAGCCAGCCGGCCAGCACCGGGCCGGTGATCAGCGCGGCACCCATCATGGACGAATCCAGGGCCATGGCCGTCGTCAGCGTCGCCCCCTCGCCCGCCGAGAACCACACCGAGCGCATCATGACCGCGACCGGCGGGGCAGTAGCCCCCAGACCGACCGCGGTGATCAGGATCACCGGCACGGGCCCCCCGTTCCGCACCATGAACAGCAGCAGCGCGGTCACCGTCAGATAGGCGGTCAGGCAGCCCAGCAGGACCGGACGTGGCGCGTACCGGTCGATCAGCCGTCCGCGCAGCGGCGCCGTCACCCCCTGCCCGATCGCCGAACCGCTCACCATCAGGCCCGCGGTGCCGTACGAGTAGTCCCGGCCGACCAACAGCAGCAGGCTCAACGCGACCATGCTGGGCGGGAGTTTGGAGATCATTCCGACGAGCGCGTTCCTCCAGAAGCCCGGGACCGCCATCAGGTCCCGGTAACTGGAGAGCACACGCCGTGGGGCACGGCCGTCCGGGGCGGCGGACACTTCCGGGGCAGCAGACATCGACTCGATCCCTGGTACGGAGGGGAGACGGACAGCCACCACGTTCGGGAGCGGTGGCCCGCAACGACGGTTCAGCGGTGGGCGGAGAGTATCGCGCGGAGATTCTCCGCGGCTCGGGCCGGCGCGTCACGCTGGGGCCGGCTGTCGCAACACGGCGGCCTGGCTATCCGTCCGGCCACCGACGTGGCCGAGCCGCAGACGCCGCTCGCCGGACCGGCCGGACCTCCCGCGCAGGGTGTGAAGATCAGGATAATGAGGCGGGTGCCGGGTGAGGTGGTGGGCTGCGCCATGCACATCTTGACCCAGCCCGGACCGTTCCGCGCATGCTGCAGCGGACGCCTGTCCTCGTCCGGGTGGACGGCCACACCGGCGGTCTCGTAGAGGGGCGCCACGCAGGGATCCGTCAGTACGGCCGCCTCGAACCGGCGCAGCGTGTTGTCGTCGGGGCGGACGGCCAGATCGGCCCGCAGGAGGGGCAAGAGGTGCGGTGCCCAGGTGGTGGCCCAGTCGGTGAGCAGGGGCCGACCGTCGAAGAGCATCCACTGCATCGTATTGGTGGGGCGTTTCCCGTACGGAAAAATATCGGTGAAGGGCTGATTATGGGCAAGAATGTTCCATGACGCGTCAATGACACAGGCGGCGTGGGTCATTCCGGCGACAGCCTCCTGCCACACCTGGGGCACCTCCTGCCCGGACTGCGGCGTGAGGGGCCTGGGCGGGTCGCCGATGCCGGCGTAGCGGCACAGGGCCACCCATTCCACCTCGGAAAGCCGCAGCAGCAGGGCGAGATCCCGCAGAAAGTCCACGGGCGGATTCCGGTACTTGCCGGACTCCAGACGCTGATAGGTCCCCCAGCCCCGGTTGAGCAGGAGATCGACCTGGTGCTGGGCGAGACCGGGGGCACGTCGGCCCTTTCCCCTGGGCCGTGTGAGGCCATGGGATTCCGGCGCTACTGAGGCTCGCCGCTCCGTGAGGAGCAACCGCAGTGCCTCCGCATTCATCTCCGTCCTCTCGTGATGCCGCTCTCCGGAGACACGTGACGCGGAGCGACCTCGAAGCGGCGTCAGTGGTTCCGGACAGCCCGATGAACTCACATCAATCAACTCCCCGACGGGGCGTGTCGTTCGAACCCCCCATGAGTCGCGCCGACGGAGAGACCGCGGCGATACAGCCATGCGCCCGCCTGTTGGGATCCTCGCTGTCATCATCTCCTTCGACGGCCGCTCAGCCCGGGTAGTGAGGGTGCCGAGTCACTGTGGTGAATGATCCGGGTGAGTGACTCGGGCATCTGAATGGTCCGTATGAGTGACGCCTGCGCGAAAGGCGTCACACGCTGCCGGCAGGTGCCTTCCGTACGACGCCCGCGATCTCGTCGTACTCCTTCTGGAGGTGGCTCGGCCGCCCGGCCTGCACCGTCCAGAATCCGCCGATCCCGAGGAGCCCGTTCTTCTTGCGGGCAGCGAGTTTCTTCTCGAAAACCTCGCGCGGCACCCCTTGTGTGTAGCGGGCCTTGCCGAGGAGGGGCAGTTGAATGCTGACATTGGCCGCGGGGTCGCGCACCGTGCCCGGCGGGTCCTCCCCCTGCGCCACTTTCCGCATCGCTTCGAAGTACCTCCGCCGTAGCAGGGTGATGCCTTTGTCGCCGCGCCCCAGCTGCTCGGCGGTCCGGTCCGCGAACGTTCCCTGCCCGATCCACGCGGCGAAATCCTGGTTCCCGGTGTGCGACGTGATGATGTCACCGGTCGCCGGGTCGGTGAGCGGGCCGTACCAGTACGGAATCGCGCCGGGATCCTGCCGGCCGGGCGGTACGTCGTCGGGGAGCACGGAGTACTGCCAGGTGAAATTGAGGGTGCGCCGTTCGTCCACCGGCACCCGGAACTCGATGGTGTTCCCGGAAGCGAGGGTGTAGGGCCACAGGCTGAGGATCCCGCCGTCGGTCACGTCGTTCGTGCTCGAGTAGGAACCTGTCGGGCGGACGTCGGGGACTTCCACCACCCGCCCGTTGACGAAACCGTGCTCGAATTCCAGAAAGTCGATCGACAGGTGCCGGGGTACATACGTGGGGGATTCCGGGTCGCTGCGTACGGCGTTCCCGTTCTGGTGCAGCCACTCGAAATGGACGGGGTCCATGCTGTTCTCGTGGCACTGGAACCAGTTGCACGGGAGTTCCGTCATGATGATCTCGACGAAGCCGTGCTCCCAGGTGAACGGTTCGAAGTCGGGCAGCAGCGGCGCGGGGGCGGGGCCGAGATAGGCCCAGATCAGCCCTCCGAGCGTGGTGGTGGGGTACGCGGCGACGCCGACTTTGTCGCGGAATCCGCCGGACGGGCCCGTCTCCTCGAACGGCTGGCTCGTGCAACGGCCTTCGGAGTCGAATCCCCACCCGTGGTATGCGCACCGCATCACGTCACCGTCCACCCAGCCGATACCGAGGTCGGTGCCCCGGTGCGGGCAGCGCCGGGAAATCAGACCGTGGCTGCCGTCCGGCTTACGGAACAGGACGAGGTCCTCACCCAGCAGCCGTACCGGTTTGACGCGACGCTGGGTCAGCTCCAGGACCGGCGCCACCGGATGCCAATATCTGCGCAGCAGTTCACCCATTCGCGTACCGCGTTGAACCTGGGAAAGGATGCGGTTCTTGTCCGCTGAGAGCATGGGTACTCCTTCGCTCACGACGTGCACAGAGTGGGGGCACCAGCCGGGCATCCGCCCTGTCAAGGCGACACCGTCGGCCCCCGGAAGAGAAGAAGAGCCGACGCGCAAGAGTGGGCACAGCCCCGAAGCGCTGCCGCTCGGCCTCGATATCGGAACATGCGGTACCTGGCTTGGTGGACTTGAGTGAGCACCTGTCGACCCGTACGGCGCGGCTTCGGTGGTGCGACGGCTGGAGGCACCGCGGCGTTGATGCAGCGGGTGGGGCGTGACGGTTGCCGGAGGAGGAACAGTTATCGAAGCAGTGGAATGGTGCGCCTGGCGGGCATTGAAGTATCGGGCCCTGTCCGTTCGTCATCTTCACTCGGTCCGGGCAGTGTTGTCCACGTGCATCTTTTACACCGAAGAAGTGACGGTCGAATTCGCCTTGCGCGTCCCGTGCGGGGTGTGCTGCTGCCACCTGCCCCCAACGGCGGGCGCAGATGCGTTTCTCCGGCGAAGGGCGGCGCGCTTCCTCGGTTCACCCGTCAACTCTGCCGGGAAGAGAACCCGAACCAAAATGAGTGGATGCCCATTCGGCGTAAAACGCAGCGGTGGATAACGGCCGCCGGCCACGTGATGATGTGAGTGCCCTGGGACAAGGGCCCAAGTCGCCCACGATGGGACCGGGGCCAAGCCGCCCACGACCGGCCCGTCACCGGCCGATGCGTCCACCACCGACGGGTGGACAGCATCAGGAGCCCCCGCCCCTCACCACTCGCCCCGCCTGCCGCCCCACGCATGACACGACGGAGGAACCGGCCCGCATGCCGACAGCGAACACCGACACCACTGATGCGGCTTGCTCTTCAGCCGGTTCCTCGGGGCGGCCGCTCCTGCTGCTGGTAGGCAGCGGCAGCGAGCACTGGCGTGCTTACGTACTGCGGTCCATGGCGTCCGGATACCGGTTGCATTTGCTGCGCCCCGCGCCTCCCACCTGGGAAAAGCCCTACATCGATTCGTTCGGTGTGGTGGACACCCTGGACGTCGCGGCGATGACCGCCGCCGCCCGGGCCCACCCCGAGCGATTCGCGGGTGTGCTCACCTACGAGGAGACGCGCGTGGAGGCCGTCGCCGAGCTGGCGACCGCGCTGGGGCTGCGTACCAGCCCGCGCGAGGCCGTGAGGGCGTGCCGGGACAAGTACGCCGGCCGGAAGGCGCTCGACCGGGCCGGTGTCCCGCAGGCCCGGTCGGCAGCCGTCGCGAGTCTGGCCGAGGCGAGCGAGGCGGCAGCCCGGATCGGCTATCCGGTGGTGGTCAAACCCCGGGCGCTTTCAGCGAGTTGCGGAGTGACCTATGTCGGCGGCGAGCGGCAGTTGGCACGGGCCTACCAGCAGGCGGGCAGGATCTGGTTCGACGAGGTGCCCCGGTACGCACAGCCCATCCTGGTGGAGGAGTTCCTCGACGGACCCGAGATCAGCGTGGAGGCGGTCTGCCGCGACGGGCAGGTCACGGCGCTGTTCGTGGCGCACAAGCAGCTCGGCTACGCCCCCGGGTTCCAGGAAGTGGGCCACACGGTCCGGGCGGACGACCCGCTGCTGTCCGACGACGTTCTGCTCAAAGTGGTCCAGAAAGCCCACACCGCCGTCGGCCTGACCGACACGGTGACCCACACCGAGCTGCGCCTGACCTCCTCCGGCCCGAAGGTCGTGGAGATCAACGCACGGATCGGCGGCGGCCGTGTCCCGTACCTCGGTGGCCTGGTCACCGGGTTGGAGATCGGCCTGATGGCGGCCGATCTGGCGGTCGGCGCCACGCCGGACTTCCGGACGTCCGGGGCCTCCGCAACGGCCGCGGTCCGCTTCCTGTATCCCGAAAGGGAGGTACGGGTCGAGTCCGTCGAGATCGCGACGGACCGGCTGCCGCCCGAGATCCGGGAAGTACGGGTGCTGACGGCCCCGGGCCGGGAGCTGCGGCTGTACCCGCCGGGCGACTCCCGCTCCCGGTATGCCCTCCTCGTCGCCGTCGCCGAGACGGAGCGGGACTGCACGGCGGCACTGGAGCGGGCGGCCGACGCGGTGACCCTGCACGGTACTCCGCTGTCCTGACGGGGCATCGACATCGGCGTCGGCCGGACACCTGGTCGACGCGGGCTGTTCCCACGCCCCTGTAACTGCCCCGCCTTCTCTCTTCTCCCCGCCCCCGCGTGCCGCCTCCGTGCGGGCCGGTCCGGAACCGTAACGCAGTGGTGAGGTTCACAACCGTATCGAGAAACCAGGAGCACTCCATGCCAGAAGCGATTCCCGTGATCGATCTCCGGGACAGCGAACAAGGTCCGAAAGCGCGCGCCGGGTTCCTGAACCGGCTGCGGGCCGCCGTCCACGACATCGGGTTCTTCCAGCTCACCGGCCACGGCGTCACCGGCGCCGCCGAACTGCTCGACCTGACGCGTCGGCTGTTCTCCCTGCCGGAGTCGGAGCATGCGGCTCTCGATGTCCTCAACTCCCCTCACTTCCGGGGCTACTCCGCGATGGGGCGGGAGCGCACCCGGGGCGTCCCGGACCAGCGCCGGCAGCTGGACATCGGTCCCGAGCGCCCGGCGCGGAGCCCCGGCCCGGGAGAGCCCGCGTACCAGTGGCTGGTCGGCCCCAACCAGTGGCCGGCCGCCCTGCCGGAGCTGCGGCCGGCCGTATTGGCATGGATGGACCGGTTGACGAGCCTCTCGCACCGGATGCTCAGGCTCATCCTGGAGTCCCTGGAGACTCCCGAGGGCTTCCTGGATGATGTGGTCACCCCGGAGCCGCAGATCCATTTCAAGCTGCTGCACTACCCGGGGCCGGACGCCACGGCGGGCAGCGTCCCGAAGGGCGACGGCGCGGGCACCCACAAGGACTACGGACTGCTCACCCTGCTGGTGCAGGACGACAAAGGCGGGCTGCAGGTCGCCGTCGAGGACGGTCACTTCGTCGACGTCCCGGTCCTGCCGGACGCGTTCGTGGTCAACCTCGGTGAACTGCTGGAGGTCGCCACGCGCGGATACCTCAAGGCCACCGTTCACCGGGTCGTCCGCCCGGCCCCGGGGGTCGACCGGTACTCCATGCCGTTCTTCTACAGCCCTCGTCTGGAGGCGTCGGTCCGGCCCCTGCCGAGCCGGTACGTCAGCGCCGCGGGCGGCGTGACGGTGGACCCGGACAACCCCCTGTTCGCCTGCTACGGCGATAACGTCATGAAGGGCCTGACCAGAGGGTTCCCCGAACTGATCGCCCGCCACCACCCCACCTGGTGACCGCTGCCGGACGGTGGGCGTCCTGCGGCCGGCCGTCAGTTGCGGCATTGGCCCTAGGTCCTGTCGTCAAATTCCCGTCGTTCGCCCGAAGGGCGGGCCGCGCGGCGTCTGGTGCGTGCGATCGCAAGGCGGAGGGTCGTCCTCGTAGTGGGTCTACGTGGACGATCCCGACAACGCGGCGAGCGTGCGTGCCAGGCGTCGCGCGGCAGGCGGGAATTTGACGACAGGGCCTAGGCGCTCGCGCCCTGTCACCCCCGCGCGCCCAGCCTGAGTCCTGGTCAGCCTCGTCACCCATAGCTTGTCCCGCTGGGCAGAGGACGAGTCCAAAAGAGTGAAGATGACGGGGGAAGACCGTCATCGTCGACAGGGCCTGCCCGCACCACTTGAGAGTGCGCTCCGGTAGAAAAACGGGCGCCCGCAGGACCAGGCATTGCGCGCTTCACCCACCGCGACCGAAGCCGTGTGCAGCCAGGGCAGACCGGAGGCCGCGTAATCTGGCGCCTCACCGAGCGAAGGTCACGCTAGTAGTCACTGAGTGCCTCGTCCAGGACGGGCACGACTCCAACCGAGGCGCTTCTCTGGGGAGAAACTGAGGAGAACGGAGCCCGGTGGGGAGCACCTGGGGAGGATCGGCTGCGTAAAGCTGAGCCACATTGAAGAACCCTGAAAGATCCATTTGCCCTGGCCAGACTGCCACCGCAACACAAAAGCCCAGGTGAGGGCCGCCCGGAAGAGGACTCCAAGAAGATCTCCTCCTGGGCGGCCATCCTCTTCGCCCCGACCCTCGTCGGCACCATCTACGGCATGAATTTCGACCACATGCCGGAGTTGCACTGGGTGTTCGGCTACCCGTTCGCCATCGTCCTGATGGCGGTCGTATGTACCGGTCTGTATGTCATCTTCAAGCGGCGGGACTGGCTCTGAGCAATCGGTGCCGGCGCAGGCACACTGCGGGCCGGACACCATGGAAGAGCGTGTGCGCACCTCCTACAGAATGCTGGGGAGAATGGGCTCAGCCATCGCAGCCAGGTGCGTCACCGGGACACCCGTGAGCGAGGATGCACAACACCGACCGATCGGCCATGCCCCTCGCTGCACGAGTATGCCTGCCCGCTACGCACCGGCTCGTTACGCGGCGCGGCGTTGGAAGGACCGGGCCGCACCGGCGCGCTCGGGGGCGAAGGCGTCCGTCGCTCCGGCGCCCTCGCTGCTCGGGCCGGAGTTCCACTGACGGATCTTGCGGGCCACTCGCGTGAGCTTCGCGTCTCCGGGCTGGACCGCGATTTCGAAGTGGGACTCCTTGGGCTTCTTGAAATCACCGCCCCATGCCACGACACCGTCCAACTCGGCGAGGATGTCTCTCACGACCACCAGTTCGTTCGGGTAGAGATTGCCTTGGGAGCCGACCGGGTAGCACAGCGGGCGTATCGCGATGGCGCTGCCGGAGAGATAGTTCGACTCGTAGCTCGCCACCAGGGTGCGGGCCTTTACCCAGCCGTGGACGTCGCCGTCTCGGAGAGAGTCGATCTCGTAGTGGAACCGTCGGGCCACGTAGGTCAGGACAGTTGCCGCGTCTCCGTCGGCGAGCGGGACCTTTTGGTCACTACCCTCGATGTCGAACGACGTCGCGGTGACCAGTACGGGCCAGCCGTTGTCGGACTGCCTGCCCGACCAGTCCGTCCGGTCGGCCGCTGATGCCGGGTGTACCGCTCCGGGTGCCCCGAGGACAGCGACGCCGGCGACGCCGGCTGAGACGGCCATGAAACGACGCCGCGAGAATCCGCGCATCATGTATTTTCCCTCATTCTTGTCGTTCTGGAATGCGTCACGGCGACGATGGAAACCGTGATGATGCCGGCCGCCAGGAGCACGGCGAAGATCACAAGAGCGGGGTTCACCCAGGCAGGAACGAGATCGAAGTCCGCGTTGCACTTGTTGTGCAGCGGGAACCAGCGATCCATTTCCCCCGCGTGCTGCGACCGGTAGGTGGCGTCGTAAAACTCCTGATGAACCCCGCAGGATTTCTGCACGCTCAAGGCGCCGGAGAAAGCACCGACGCAGTAGGAGACGAGCAGGCCCAGGAGCGATACCGGCATGCTCGCCAGGGCGAGCAGCAACCATGCCGTGTGCCTCCGTCGCGCGCGCAGGGCGGAGGTGGCCCGTCGCGCGCCGGCCACGACGAGGAACACGGCAGCCAGAAGGACAGCCGAGAAGACGGCGAACAGCCAGCCGAGCACCAGGGTGACGAAGAGGACCATCAGGACGACGCCACCGAGGTAGAGCCTTTTCTCCGGGTGGCTGAGGAAGTCGCGGCCACGCATGGATCAGTCCTCGATACGTGTCGATCGGAGGAACGTCTCGTGGTTGCTCCGATATGCGGCGGCATTGCGCTTCTCCGTGCCCGTGCGGGCGAGCAGCGCGTCGACGAAACCTTGTTCGAAGGATGCCAGCTTCTCGTATCCCCCCGGCGCATTCTGCAGAACGGTGGGAAGCATGGCGCCCTCAAGCATGATGAGCTGCTTCCGGCCGGTGCCGAGCGTGACATCGCTTGCGGTGAGGGCGTTGTGTGCGGCCTGCTTGCAGTTCTCGGCGGTGCCCCAGCGCTGCTGGAAGAAGTCGTTGAACCGGGTCTGGCCGCCGCCGTTCTTACCGTACTGTTCCTTGACTGCCTGGACGATGTCCTTGCCGTTCCGGACGGCTCGGGCGATGAGGTAGCCGTCGGCGTCCTCGATGAAGTCGTTGAAACCGAACGAGGAGTATACGCCCGGCTTGGCGAGTTTGGCCTCACAGAACGCCTTGCCGGACGCGTATTTCTCCTCGGAATTCCGCCAGTCCGCGTAGAAGGTCATCAGGTCGCCGGCCCAGCCGCCGACGTCACCGCCGTTGGCGCTCTTCTGGTGGGACGGCTGCGCCTTGAGGAAGTGGGCGTTGGCCGTGGCCATCATGTGCTCGGCGCCCAGGTCATATCCGGTGAAGGGGTCCTTGAACCACTGCATGACGGACATGCCCTTGGAGTTGGCGTACGCGACGAAGTCCTCGTCGTACGAGCCGATGAGGAACCACCAGCCGAGCTTGTTCTTCCAGTCCTTGCCACCGTACTCGTGGTGCCGGATGTATTCCATGACGAGCTGGCTCGGGTTGCCCTTGCCGTAGGACCTGGCGATGCCGTACAGCTTCTCCACGTACCGGATGAAAGCGTCTGCCGGGCCAGCACTGTCGTTGACGGAGGAGGTACCGGGGTCGGCTCCGGAGACGACATCACGGTCCAGGTCGAAGGTGTCGGAGCCGTTGTTGACCGTGAACGTCTTGATCTGGTTGAAGGACCAGTTGCGGGGCATCGGGAATCCGAGGTTCCCGGAGAAACCCCAGGACATGCCAGAGACGAAGGAGTGCCGGGCGAACGTCTTGTCGGTGACGTTCTTGCACACGTTCCGGGAGCCGTAAACGCCGTGGTTGTACTTCTTTCCCTGGCTGGCGAGGGCGGCCTGGACGCCGTGGAAGTAGGTTATGACGCCTTGCGGTTTCCCGTCGATGGCTTCCTGGGTGGCATCGTAGTCCACAGCGAAGTAAATCGTGGTACCGGGGTTGAAGCCGTACCCGGAAGCCAGTTTGTGGGCGTTCAGGCCATGCTCGTAGCCGTTGCCGTAGGTGAAGTCGGCGAGCCGGCGGGCGTTGTCCTGGTAGATCGGAAACACCTTCAGGCCATGACTGAATATGGTGTCAAGTTCGCCTGGCTTGATGTCCTTATCCAGTTTGTCGCCGGGCGGATTATAAAGGTAGCGGCCGACGATCTCGTAGCCGTTGGCCTTCAGCCACTTCGCTCGGGGCCCGGTGATCTCGAAGCGGGTGTCGGAGCCCGTGGCATGTCGCTCGGGGTCACCCATGGACACCAGAAGCTGCGCCCATGTCGCATAGTTTCCGATGCCGTTGGCATCCAGCTTGGAGAACTGCTGGAAGAGCCTCACCCACTCGGTCAGCTTGCTGTCGAAGGTGGACCGGTGAGTGGTACGCACCTCCTCCAGCCTGGAATTATAGGTCGGCGAGTTGAAGACGCAGGCGGCGGAGAACAACTCGACGAAGATGCCGGTGTCCCCCTGCTTGACAGTGTGGGACTTGAGGCCCGTCTGCGTGCCGGGGCCGAAGTTTCCGTTCGGTGCCGCTATGCCGAGTTCATATTGGAGCGCGATCAGCAGTGACCGTTGGACGTCCCGAGAGTAGATTCCGTCCGTCGGCCCGATGTTGAAGGCGCTCTTCTCCCAATAGCGGCCGTTGAGCCAGCGTTGGATATCGCGGATCTCATCGGTTCCGCCAGCCACGACCACGTAGGCATCCATATTGAGAATGGCCTTGGTCAGCTTGGCGTTGATGCTCCCGTCGCCCTCGGGGAGGCCCATGTTGCCGCGGAGCTTTTTGACCGCGTCGCGGGTGACTCCGGTGAACCAGCCTTCGCTGTCGGGCTCGACGGCCCAGTAGCCCTTGCACCACATGCCGTATTGAAGGATGGCGACAATTTTGCGGTTCTTGTCCCAGTTGAAGCCGATGTCACCGAGCGCGGCGACCTTCGACTCGGTGCCGGGGCCGAAGTTCGCCACGACCGGGGAGATGCCCAGTTCGTGCTGGAGCCCCATGAGCAGGGAATACACGGTGCCCCAACCGGGACGGCCGTCCTCCGGGCAGCGCTGGTACCCGGCGACACCGCCGTATGTCTTGTTGACCCACTTCTGGGCTCTGAGTACTTGCTCGTCCATGCTGGACGCCTTTCAGTCGTTGGGTGGGGGTATATGCCGCGGGGCGTGAACGTCACCACGCCCCGGCGCGCTCTTCGCCGGCGGGGGGGCCGGCCGTGGCTTTCGGTGCGGATCCGGTGACGGCACAGCCAGCGGTCACGGCCGTTCCGATACGGGTGAGTGGCGTGCGGGTGGGTGCGGTCCGGACGTCCTCGACGGCGAGGGGGCACTCGGTACCGGGGCGACACCCTCGATGACGTGGTCCGGAACCTGTGCGCGGCGCGGCGAGAAGGACGAATCGATACGTCCGTCGGTGCTCATGGTGTCTCACCGCCCGTGGTGACGTGGACCACGGATGCCGCCTGGCGTGCCGTGGCCAGAGCCTGCTCGGCGGTGTCGGCGTGGGCGTGGACGAAGCCGACCGAAGCGGAGTTGTCCAGGGGGCTGCCGACGTGCTCACCGAGTTCGGCGTGCAGGGTGATCTCCACGCTGTGAGCGACGGCCTCGCGCAGACCGCCGATGCCGATGAATCGTCCGGGCGCGTCGGGGTGGAGCACCACAACGGCGGAGGCCGGGCAGGGCCCGTCTCCGGGCGCACCCGGGTGCGGAGTGCGGCCCAGAGCGAGGAGCTTCGCATCGAGGTGCGGGTTGGTGCCGCAGGTATGGGTGACCATCGTGGTGATCTGGGCCGGCAGCCGCAGGCTGATCCCCACGATCCGCGGTCCGTCCTCGGTGATCATCACCTCGGTGTGGGCGAGGCCCTGTCGGTAGTCGATCGTGCGCAGCGCACGGTCGACGCAGTCCTTGAGGCCGGCCCAGGTGGTGTGGTCGAGGGCCGCGGGGAAGGAGTGCGCTTCTTCCAGGACCGTGCCCTTGTGCGGCTTCGAGGTGACGCCGAAGAAGTGCGTCGCACCGGCCACTGTGATCGTTTCGACGCTCACCTGGACGCCCCGGATGTATTCCTCGAACAGGACGTGGCCCGGGCGGGTCTGTCCACGCAGCGGTTGACGGGCGTTCGACAACTCCCGCCACGCCGCGAACGCTTCGGGCGGGGTGGTGCACTTGCGGACTCCATAGGGATCGGTCCCCGCCGGCGGCTTGGCGATCAGTGGCAGACCCACGTGCCGGACGGCAGCGTTCAACTCCTCCCTGCCGGTCACCAGGCGCCACCTGATGTTCGCCGGATCGCTGTCCAGGGCGCGGCGCAGCAGGTGTTTGTGGTGGGCCGTCCGCACCGCCTCAGGTGCCGGCGAGGGCAGGCCGAGGTGGGCGGCTGCCTGGGCAGCCGCTTCGGTGTGGCAGTCGGAGAACGACAGCACACCGTCCACCAGCGGCTCACCGTGCGCGCCGGTGAGGACGTCGGCGATCGCCGTCCAGTCGTGGGTGTCGGCCCGGAGGACCTTGTCGGCCGGTGCGCGCGGATGCCCGGAGTAGGAACGTCCGGCGGTGTACGAATCCTCGCTCTGCGTGAGCAGCCAGATTTCACAGCCGAAGTCGCGTGCGGCGTGGATGCCTTCGTGAAAAACCTTGTGCGGCATCGTTTCGACGAGGGCCAGGCGCCGGCCCGCGAACTGGGTGTATGCGGTCACTGCTTGCTCTCATATGCCGTGCGCGCTGCACCGCGGGGGTCGTGGACGGACGTGGTGTGGGGATGTGTGCGCACGGTGCCTTCGTGTCCGTCTGCGCCGCTGTGCGGGTCAAATGCCGCGCACACTGTGTCGCGCAGGACCTTGCCGACTTCGCGTGTCGGCTTGGTGCCCGTCGCCACCGCGTACGCCATGGTGGGCGCCGTGGTGCGCAAGGCGGTAAAGGCGGCGGTCGACGCGACGACAGGTGCTTGCATGGGCAACTACTCAAAAATGGGTCAGACCGACTTCGCCTTGTCGACCGATTCCCCAACCGCCTGGGCTGCCTTGTTGAATTCGTCCAAGTGCTCAGCTATCTCGGCACGTTGGATTTTCGCCTCCGCGTCGAACCAGGTACGGGCGACGTTGTACTTGTCCCGGCAGGCGATGTCTGCCGTCGCTGTCGCGATCTCCTGGTCCGTCACCTTGCGGGGATCCATGAAGCGCGGATCGTCACTGGCGTCCAGCGGCCGCTTGTACGAGGGGTAACCCTTGTCCTTCATGCAGGACGACCACTTGGCGAACACCGCGACGACCTCGGGCGCCTTCGCGGACCTCTCGTACGCGTCGCCGCTGATCTGCTGGACGATGGCCGACGGCTGCGGATCGGGGACCTTGCCGTCCGCCTGCCCCACGCAACGCCTCAGCGTTGTTTCGTCGGCTCCGGAGGTATCCACCGCCCCCGCTTCCATCGCTTTGTCGTACGCCTCCTGTTCACCCTTGGCGGGGTGATAGCCGCGCTCGGCGGCCAGTTGGCCATCGTGAATGCCGTAGCGCCAGTCGGTGAGGGTCTTGCCGCCGACGGCCGGCAGGTCGGGAGCGGGCTCCCAGGAGTCGTAGCCCGCCGCGCTCATGCACGTGTCGATCAGATGGTCCCGCGACTCGGTCACCAGGCGTGCCTGTGTCGCGGTGGGCATATACGCCTGGATGGGCAGACGCCAGGTCGCCGGATTGTCCGAGGAGCCCACGTACGCCTGCGCCACCTGCCCCGGAACAGCGGAACGGTTCGTGGCGGAGGGACTGTCGGTACCCGTCTTCGCGCTGCCGGACCAGGAGCAGGTGGCGCCTATCCCGGCGGCGAGCGCGAGCGCGGTGGCCGGGACCGTGACCTTGATTGTCCGTCGCATGCCTGGGGCTTTCCTTCGTTCTTGTTCTGCGGTCACCAGCTGGTCCACTGGAACGAGGCGTTGTCGTTGTAGACGTTCCGGAACCGGTCGTGGTGCTGATAGGGGTCCATGACGTCCTGGTTGCCCTTGAAGCCGCTCCTGGAATACAGCCGGGCCTTGTACTTGTAGTGCTCGTTCTCGCCGGACGCGGCGTTGTTCTTGATCTTCGCTCCTGCACCCGGCGCGCCATTGGCGCAGAACGTCAGCGGCGTTGCCGCGCCCGCCACGCCGTCCGGTACGTCGTTGAAGTTGTAGACGGCGTAGCCGATGTTGCGGTAGGCGCCGCCCTGGCCGGAGTTGTAAAAAATATGGAACTTGAACTGCGAGCTGCCGGGATACTTGCACGCCTCCGGGCTGTACAAGTTGTCGAGGTCATCGGCAACAGCCGGGGTGGCGATCGCGACCGAGGCCGCCAGCCATGCCGCTACGGCGATGCCTCGGAACATTCTTCGTGAACGTGCTGCTGTGCGCATCGAGGTCCTTGATCCTTCCATTTTCGGGGCGCGTTGGTGTCACGGAGGGCATACGACGACGGCTGTCACTCACTGCCTGGTCCATGAAGGCCCGTAAGGCGTTGGCTGGCGACCTGCCAGCGTGCTCTTGATGGATGTGCCGGCACGGCGCGGCCCAGAAGTGCGACAGCGGGCCGACGCGGGAATGACGAGCGGTCACGGGGTGACGCGCCCGGCGCTGCGAGACACACACGCGAACACACCTTGAACAGCAGGGCAACTGCTGCGGCGATGGACGGTTCGCGAGCCGAAGGATGCCTGGGGGCGAAGTGCTCGCCCATGCTTCGGAACTTGGTTTCGCGGCCCGCCGCTACGCCGATGTGATGCGGTGTCAGCGAATGCCGCGTCATCTTGTGACCAGAACGGCGGCTCAGCGGTCCGACGCTCGCATTGAAACCGTTTCAGTAAGACACAGCCGTCGTCTGATTGCACTGGATGTGCCCCTTTCCCTCATACCGCCGTCATGCACCGGCACGTGCGGGCCACGCATCGGTGGCCGGACGAACCAACACGAACGTAGGTAGCTGACGCACCTGACACAACCAGTCAACGCATGCCTAAATGGCTAAATAGGGCGATTGCCGACCAGCGCTGCCATGTGGATCATCACGGTTGTGCCATCCCGGCTTTCGAAACCGTAACGGGGCAGAAACAAATCGATCAATCGGTATGTTCTGGCTCGAATCGACGGCTATGACCACGCGCCCGCAAAGAAACATGGACCGGGTGGGGCGGCCCCTGAGAGGCTGGTGAGGAGTCCTGCCGAAGGCACGTCTCCTTCAAGCGGCGGGACCGGCCCTGAGGGCACGCGCCGGCGCCGAGGACGGTCGCGGCCGGTGATGACGGTGTGAACCGAGCGGAACGGGCGGGCGCGGGAGATGTCCGCGTCCGCCCGTTCCGGGGGCCTGTCGTGGTGGTGGGACGCCGTTCCGGTAAGGGCCGGCGTGGGCACGGGGGTGGGTCAGTTCTTGTCGGGCGGGACGATCTGGCCGTAGTCCTCGCGATCGCCGCCGCGGTCCAGGTAGAGGTCCTCCGCCATCTTCTTCTGTACGGAGGGGACGTGGCGGGCGACCCAGAAGTAGCCGCGCATGGAGGCCAGGGCGGCCCGGCCGACGACCGGCTTGTGGATGGGCTGGTCCCCACCGGTCTGCTTCAGCGACTCCTTGACCGCTTCGAAGCCGTAGCGGACCATCTTCGCCTCGTACGTGTCGATGGCCTTCAGGAGTGTGGTGTCACCGCGGACGTATGCGATCAGGTTGGTGCACAGCCGGGCCGCGTCGCGCAGGGAGGTGTTGGCGCCGACGCCCTGGCCGGGGGTCATGGTGTGGATGGCGTCGCCGATCAGGGTGACGTTGCTGGCGCTCCACCGCGGGATGGGCACCGAGGTGCGGATGTTGATGGGGAAGGTGGTCTGGCGGTCGCCCATGCTGAAGAGCTTGCGGAGGTTGGGGCTCCAGTCGGGCGTCATGTCCAGGACGATCTTGATCAGCTCGTCCGGCGACTTCTTCATGACGTCCGACGGGAACTTGTCGGTGGAGGCCCAGAAACCCCAGTTGATGTAGTCGCGGGTGTTGTCGAAGAGCAGGCCGGGCCACTGCTTGATCAGCTCTGCGTCGTTGCCGCCGATGCCGGACTTGACCCGGCCCTCGCGGTCCCAGCCGAACTCCATGGTGTGCAGGATGCAGCTGTAGCCCTTGGGGGCGACGACCAGGCCGATGCCCTGGTAGACCTTGGGCGGGAGCAGTGCCTTGGTCTCCTGGGTGATCGGGACCTTGGCGGTGATGGAGATGATGTTGGCGTCCTTGACCTGCGAGTGCGGCAGGTACTGCTGACGTACGCGCGAGTTGGAGCCGTCGGCGGCGACGAGCAGATCGCCGGTGGCGTTGGTGCCGTCGTCGAAGTACGCGGTGACGCGCCCGTCGGACTCCTTCTCGTAGTGCGTGAAGGTCTTGCCGAAGTGGACGTCGTCCTCGATGCCGGTGAGCAGCACCTGCCGGAGGGTCATCCGGCTCACGGACTTCTCGTTGTTGACGGGGTCGTCGCTCTGGACGATGTCGAGGGTGACGCTGGGCTTCAGGTCCTCCTTGAGGAAGCTGAAGTACTTCGGTGCCCGGGCGCAGGTGGCGACGAAGGTGTCGAACAGCTCGGGCGGCAGCAGGTACTTCAGCGCCCGGCTGCCGTCGGGGTTGATGCCCACGCGGTATCCGTGCAGGCCGCTGCTGCGGGTCGCCTCGCGCTCGTAGACGGCGAAGCTGATCCCGGCCCGCTTGAGGCCGTGCGCCAGGGCCATGCCACCGGTGCCGCCACCGATGATGAGGACGTGGAACGGTGCGTCGGTCATGTCGGGTTGTCCCCTCATGTTTCTTGCGGGTTCATTGCGTGTGTTGCGTCTGTCGCGTGCGCTGAGGCGTTGCGGGTGTTGCAGGGAGTGCGGGTGACGGGTCCGGGTGCGGGTGGTTCCGCCTGACAGGAGCAACTCCTGCCCGCTGGGCGGGAAAGCACCGGTCCGTAAGGCGTTTGATTTCAGAGGGACTTGAGCATGCCCGCGTCGATGAGCCAGTCGGCTCCCGTGGCGCCCGGGAGGCGGCCGGACGCCAGGAGGAGGACCATGTCGGCGACCTCCTCCGGGGCGATGAACGCGCCGGTGGTCAGGCCCATCCGGCGGGGCACCGCGGCCAGTTTGGTCTCGATGTCCGGATCCGGCCGGGCCGCGCGGCGCGGGTTGCGCCAGGTGTCCGTCAGGACGGGGCCCGGTGAGACCGCGTTCACCCGGACGCCCTGCGGGCCGAACTCCTCGGAGAGGGCCTTGGTCAGGTTGGCCAGGGCGGCCTTCGCCGCGCCGTACTCGGTCAGGCGTGGTGACGGCAGCCGTCCGTTGACCGAGCCGATGTTGACGATGGCGCCCCGGTTCTCGATCAGGGCGGGCAGCGCGGCCCGTACGGCCCGTACGGCACTGAGGAAGTTGAGGTCGAAGCCGGCCTGCCAGTCCTCGTCCGTCAGGTCCAGGAATCCGGTGGCGGGGGTCGCGCGGCCGCCGACGTTGTTGACCAGGATGTCCAGCCCGCCGAAGGTCTCGACGGCGCTCCCGACCAGACGCGCCGGCCCGTCGGGCGTGGCCAGGTCGACCTCCACGGTGTGCGGGGTGGCCGCGCGCAGGGCGGGGCTGTCGCTCCGCGAGCCGCCCATCACCAGGGCGCCTTCGGCGGTGAGCGCCTGGGTGACGGCCAGGCCGATGCCGCGGCCGGCACCCGTGACGACGGCCCGTTTGCCCTTCAGCTGCAGGTCCATGACGGCTCCTCGTGGTGCGCGTGGGGTGGCTGTGCGGGAGGTCCCGCCGGTCGGCGGTGCCGGTCGATGGTTGTCACGGGCTCTCGACTGCGGCTCGAACGGGAGTGGGGGTCGGGGGTGTAAGGGGCGGGGCGAGCCGCGCGCGACCTGTTTTCGAGCCGCCGCGCCGAGGCTCGTCGCCATGACGGTTCGGGGTGCGGGAGGCCGGGTCGGGCCGGGGGTGCGGGCGGGCCGGGCCGTCGGGTCAGGCGACGGTGAGCCGGTTGGCGCCGGAGTCGAGCGTGATGTCGTAGCAGCCGGGGGTCGCCTCGAACGGCTCGGCGCTGCGCCAGTCGACCTCGGTGCGGGTGCCGACCCATTCGCCGTCCAGCGAGAGGCCGGTGAAGCCGGTGTCGCCGCGCAGGGTGGCGCGTACGGAGGGCGGGCGCACGATCGTCGTCTTGCGGACACCGCTGCCGAAGTGCACGGCCACGGTGCGGTCGGTGTGCGGGAGCACGAAACGCGCCTGGGTGAGGCCGCCGGTGACGCACAGCGAGAGCAGCGGCAGTCCGGTCAGGTCGGCGTCGATGTGCGCGGCCGGGCCGCGGACCTCGACGTGCCAGGCGACGAGCGGGCTGAGGGTCACGTGCGCCGTACGCCGGGCCAGGTCGAAGGGGTGTACGGGGCCGCGCCGGCGGATGGTGATCGTGCCCTTGCCGTCGTCCTCGACCAGCGAGTCCCGGCCGCCGAACTCGGTGCTGCACAGCTCCGGGGCGGCACCGGCCGAGACGTCGGCGACGTCCAGCGTGAGGTGCTGGACCTGAGGGACGAAGACGAGCCGGCCGGTGGGAGTGGTGCTGACCATCGGAGCTCCTTTCACCGCACCAGACGTCCGTCTGGGCAAAAATCGTGTGAGTCGAAGTTCTAGTCGCTAGATTCTCTAGCGACTTACGGGATCGACTGTACGGAGCAAATCGCTAGAATGTCAAGAGAAACCGGGGAGAGGATCGGACGTGACCATGGAGCAGGCGAGCGGTCAGCAGGCTGAGCAAGCACCCGACAACGAGCGGCGAGAGCAGCTCATAGAGGAGTTCGGCCTGGTCATGCAGGAGTTCCAGCGTTCGGCCGACACCCTCGACCAGCAGGTCGCGGACCGGCTCGGGCTCAACCGCACCGACCTGCGCTGCCTCGACCTGCTCTTCGGGCCCTCCCCCATGAGCCCCAGCGAGCTGGCCACCGCCGCCGGTCTGACCACGGGCGGCGTCACCACCGCCATCGACCGCCTCGAACGCTCCGGCTACGCCACCCGCGCCCGCGACACCGCCGACCGGCGCCGGGTCATCGTGGAGCCCACCGAGAAGGGCTACGCGATGGTCGCCGAGATCTTCACGCCCATCGCGCGCGAAGGGGCGGAGTACCTGCGCGGGCTCGGCGCGGACACCCTGGGCGAGATGGTCGCCTTCCTGCGCTTCGCCACGCGCCAGCAGCGGGACCACGCGGCACGCCTCGCCAAGGGGGACTGAGGCTTCCCGCACACGGACCGAGGCAGCAGCACCGAGGCCCCCGCACCACGTGCGGGGGCCTCGGTGCTGTTCGTGAGGGAGTCGCGGCTCAGTCCTCCTCCGGGCCCTCGTCAAGGCCCTCGATACGGATCGACCGCGTCGGACAGCTGCGCCGGGCGCGCAGGAGTTCACGTCCCAGCTCCGTGGCCGGGTGGGGATCGAGGACGACGACACAGCCGTCCTCGTCCTGGCCGAACACCTGCGGGAGCCGGTTGACGCAGAGGTTGCTGGTCACGCACGTCTCGTTGTTCGCGGTGACGGTCAGGCGGGCTTCAGGATCCGAAGAGACGGTCAGGCGCGCTTCGGGGTCCGGGGTGCCGGGCATGGCGGCCTCACCACTTCACGGGGATCTCGGCGTAGCCGGCGAGGAAGCCGCCTTCGGGGCGGACCAGTTGTTCGCCGGGGACGGCGAGGGTGAGGCCGGGGAAGCGGCGCAGCAGGCCCGCGGTGGCTTCTTGGAGTTCCATACGGGCCAGGGCCGCGCCGGCGCAGAAGTGGATGCCGGCGCCGAAGGTCAGGTGGTGGTTGTCCGCGCGCCGGATGTCCAGGGTGGTGGGGTCGTCGAAGACCTCCTCGTCCATGTTGCTCTCGACGGAGAGCAGGACGGTGCTGCCCTTGGGGACGACCGTGCCGTCGAGGAGGGTGATGTCCTCCAGGGCGTAGCGCAGGGAGCCGAGCGAGGTGCCCATGATCTGGTAGCGCAGGAGTTCCTCGACGGCGGAGGGCACCAGCGACAGGTCGGCCTTCAGCTCGTCGGCGACCGCGGGCCGGTGCAGCAGGACGGCCATGCCGGTGCCGATCTGGGAGGCCGTGGTGACGTAACCGGCGATCAGCAGGGTCTTGACCCAGTGCTGGAGCTGGTAGTCGGTGAGCTTGCCGGGGTCCTCGGCGTTGACCTTGATCAGGTCGCTGATCAGGTCGTCGCCGGGATCGGTCCGCTTGGCGGCGATCAGCTCGGACAGGTAGTCCCAGTACTGCACGCGGCAGCGCTCGACCTCCTCGTCGGGCAGCCGGCTCACGGACAGGTAGCCGTCGATCAGGGAGCGGAACTTGTCGCGGTCCTGCGGCGGCACGCCCAGCATGTGGCAGATGACGAGGATGGGCAGCGGGAAGGCGAACGCCTCCATGAGTTCGGCCTCGTTGCGGCCGTCCGCCTCCATGGCGTCCAGCAGGTCGCCGGTGATCTGCCGGACCACGGGGCGCAGGGCCTCCAGCCGGCGGTGGCTGAAGGCGCGCATGACGATGCCGCGCTCGACGAGGTAGCGCGGCGGGTCGTTGTCGATCTCGGGGTCGGCGAAGAGGTCGTTGCTGGCGGAGATCCGGGACACCGGGTGCCGGGCCCAGTTGCGGCTGAGCCGCTCGTCGGCGTAGAGCCTGCGGACGTCCTTGTAGCGGGTGACCAGCACCGCGGGGTCGCCGCTGGGCAGGCTGATGTTCAGCAGCGGGCCCTCCCGCATGGAGCGCCAGTCCGCCGGGACATCAGGCGCGGGGGCCCACGGGAAGGGGTAGCTGACCGGGCACTTGGAGCTCACCTGACACCTCTCTCGGCTGCGGGGGCTGTCGTACGCAGTCTTCGTACGGGCGCTGGTGCCGGGCTCAACGCCCGGTGGAGCCGGGCCGCCGGGGGTCCGGCGCGGGACGACCGCGGATCGAGCGGTTCTCCATCCGCCGGTGCGAGATTCCGTTGCACACGGGGCCAGGACAGGTCGGCGAAAGGGAGTACCGGTCATGACGGGCAGCGCTTCGGACCTCGGCACGGCGGCGGGCATCCTGCGTCTGGGCAACCGGTTCTGCGACGCGAAGGCGCTGCTCACCGCCGTACGCCTGGATCTGTTCACCGCCTTGGACGACGGTCCTGCCACGGCGGAGGAGCTGCGCGTACGGCTCGGTCTGCACGGGCGGGGCCTCGGCGACTTCCTCGCCCTGCTCACCGCGCTGGGCCTGCTGCACCGGCAGGCCGACGGGCGCTACCGCAACAGCGAGAGCGCCGCGCGCCACCTCGTCACCGGCCGTCCCGAAGCGGTCGGCGGCTTCCTGCACGGTGCCGACCTCAATCTGTACCCCGTGTACGGCAGGCTCACGGAGGCGCTGCGCACCGGGCGGCCGCAGGCGGCGGGAGACTACCTGGGGATGCTCCGGGACCCGGTCGCCACCGGGCACTTCGTCCGCATGATGGACGGTGTGACCGCGGGTCTGGGCGAGACGGTGCTGGCGGCGCTGGACGGGGTGGACTTCACCTCGGTGCTCGATGTGGGCGGCTGCCGCGGGCACCTGCTGGGCCAGTTGCTGACCGCGCGGCCCGGCCTGCGGGGGCACCTCTTCGACCTGCCGCAGCTGGAGCCGTTCTTCAGCGAGTACATGGCCGAGAAGGGCTTCACGGAGCGGGCCGTCTTCCACGGCGGCGACTTCTTCCAGGACCCGCTGCCCCCGGCGGACGTCCTGATCTACGGCCACGTCCTGCACGACTGGGACGCGGCGCAGCGGCAGCAGCTGCTGGACGCGGCGTTCAAGGCCGTGCGCCCGGGCGGCGCGCTGGTGATCTACGACCGGATGCTCGGCGAGCGGGCGGACGACACGGAGAACCTGGTCGCCTCCCTGAACATGCTGCTGCTGACCGAGGGCGGCGGGGAGTACACCCTCGCCGAGCTGGCCGGGCAGGTCCGCGCCGCGGGCTTCGCCGCGCCGGTCCACCGGCCGCTCGCCGACTTCGACACGCTCGCCGTCTGCCGCAGACCCTGACCCGGGCCGCACCCCCGCGCCCTCCTTCCGGCGCCGCGGACCATCGCACCGACACCTCAAGGAGACGTACGTATGAGCCGTTCCCTCTCGGACCAGCCGACCTCGGCCGAGTACCTGCCCGTCATGTTCGGCTTCGCCCTCTTCCAGATCGGCGGGGCCGTCTCCCGGCTCGGCATCCCCGACGCGCTCGGCGACGCGGCGAAGACCGCCGCGGAGCTGACCGGCCACACGGGCGCGGACCCCGACTTCCTGCACCGGCTGCTGCGGGCCGCCGTTCCGGTCGGGCTGCTGTCCCAGGACGAGCAGGGGCGCTTCGCGCTGACCCGGCTCGGCAGCATGTACCGCAGCGACTCGCCGCTGCACGGCGGCCCGCTGGACGCGATGCACGGCGCACCCGAGGTCTGGCAGGCGTGGGGCGCGCTGGAGCAGTGTGTACGGACCGGCAGGCCCGCCTTCGACCTGGTGCACGGGCGCGGTCTCTTCGAGCACCTGAGCCGGACGCCCGAGCACGCCGGGGTGTTCCACGCCGCCATGGCGGCCGGCAGCGCGGTGCAGGTGCCCGCCATCGTCGAGGGGGTGGACTTCACGCGCTTCCGGCACGTGACGGATGTGGGCGGCGGCAACGGCACGCACCTCGCCGGGATCCTGCGCGCCAACCCCGGCGTGCGCGGGACGGTGTTCGACACGTCCGACGGTGTCCTCGACGCGCCCCGCGTGCTGAAGGAGGCCGCTCTGGAGGACCGTTGCGACGTCGTGTCCGGGTCGTTCTTCGACTCGGTGCCGGCCGGCGCGGACGCGTACCTGCTCAAGAACATCCTGCACGACTGGGACGACGGCTCCTGCCGCCGCATCCTCGGCAACTGCCGGGAGGGGCTGGCGCCGCGTGGCCGGATCATCGTCTTCTCGTCGGTGCTGGCCGAGGGCCGGCACGACGAGGATCCGGGTGACGCACTGGGCGCCGCGCTGATGGACATCGAGATGATGACGGTCACCACGGGGCGGGAGCGCACCCGCAGGGAGTTCGAGGAGCTGTTCGCGAGCGCCGGCCTGAAGCTGGCCGGGCTGACGCCGCTGAAGTGCCCGTTCCTGTACTACGCGCTGGAGGCCGTGCCGGTCTGACGTTCGGCGCCGGTACGGCGTGGTGGCCCGGAGGCCCGTGCCCCCGGGCCACCACGAAGGCGGTCTCCGGCCGCGCTCTCACAGCGGCACGTTGCCGTGCTTGCGCTCCGGGAGGTCGGCGTGCTTCCCGCGCAGCGCGGTCAGCGCGTTCACCAGCACCGCCCGCGTCTCGCCGGGGTCGATGACGTCGTCGACGAGGCCGCGCTCCGCCGCGTGGTAGGAGTGCATCAGTTCCGACTGGTACTCCTTGACCAGGCGGGCCCGCGTCGCGTCCGGGTCGGCGGCGGCCGCGATCTCGCGCCGGAAGATGACGTTCGCCGCGCCGTCCGCGCCCATCACCGCGATCTCGTTGGTCGGCCAGGCGAAGGACAGGTCGGCGCCGATCGAGCGGGAGTCCATCACGATGTACGCGCCGCCGTACGCCTTGCGCAGCACGACGGACACCCGCGGGACGGTCGCGTTACAGTACGCGTACAGCAGCTTGGCGCCGTGCCGGATGACGCCGCCGTGCTCCTGGTCGAGGCCGGGTAGGAAGCCGGGTACGTCCACCAGGGTCACCAGGGGGATGTTGAACGCGTCGCAGGTGGAGACGAAGCGGGCCGCCTTCTCGGACGCGTTGATGTCCAGCACACCGGCCAGCACGGCGGGCTGGTTGGCGACAAAGCCCACGGTCTGTCCGCCCAGCCGCGCCAGGCCGCACACCACGTTGCGCGCCCAGCCCTCGTGCACCTCGAAGAACTCGCCGTCGTCGACGATCTCCCCGATGACCTCGCGCATGTCGTAGGCCTGGGCGGGGTCGGCGGGGACCAGGTCGGTCAGCGCGTCGGTGCGGCGTCCGGGCGGGTCGGCGGCCGGGGCGTCCGGCGGCAGTTCGCGGTTGTTGGCGGGCAGCAGGGACAGCAGGAAGCGGACGTCCTCGATGCAGTCGGCCTCGTCGTCGTACGCGAAGCCGGCGACCCCGGAGACACCCGCGTGCACCCCGGCGCCGCCCAGTCCGTCCTGGCTGATCTCCTCGCCGGTGACGGCCTTCACCACGTCCGGGCCGGTGAGGAACATCTGGGACGTGCCGCGGACCATGAACACGAAGTCGGTCAAGGCGGGGCTGTAGGCCGCGCCGCCCGCGCACGGGCCGAGCATCACGCTGATCTGCGGGATGACGCCGGAAGCCCGGGTGTTGCGCTGGAAGATGCCGCCGTACCCGGCCAGGGCGGTGACGCCTTCCTGGATGCGGGCCCCGGCCCCGTCGTTGAGGCCGACGAGCGGGGCCCCGGCGGACAGCGCGAGGTCCATGATCTTGTGGATCTTCGCGGCGTGCGCCTCGCCCAGCGCGCCGCCGAAGACGCGGAAGTCGTGCGCGTAGGCGAAGACGGTCCGGCCGTGCACCCGGCCCCAGCCGGTCACCACCCCGTCGCCGTACGGCCTGCGGTCCGCCATGCCGAAGGCGGTGCTGCGGTGCCGCCGCAGCGGCTCGATCTCCGTGAACGTCTCCGGGTCGAAGAGGAGTTCCAGCCGCTCCCGTACGGTGAGTTTGCCCTTGGCGTGCTGCCGCTCGGTGGCTCCCGGGTCGGGGCCCCGGCTCACCTCCGTCTTCAGGCGGCGCAGTTCCGCGGTGGACCGGTGCAGGTCGGGCGGGGGCGCGGCGGCGAGGAGTTCGTCGAAGGTCGTCATTGCGCGACCGTAGGAGCGGTGCCTCGAAGGGAGCTGAAGTCAGGCTGGAAAACGCCCCGAGGGCCGGTCAGTCCGCGCCCACGGCCTGCAGGTCCGGGACCGGGTCGCCGGAGAGCACCGCCCGGTGGAGCTGTTGGAGGGACGGTGACGGTTCCAGTCCCAGTTCGGTGACGAGGACGCCGCGCAGCCGCTGGTACGCCTCCAGGGCGCGCCAGGATCCGCTCGACCGGTGGAGGGCGAGCATGAGCTGGGCGCAGAACCGCTCGTGCATGGGGTGTCGTGCCGTCAGGACGCGTAGCTCCGGTACGACTTCGGCGTGCCGCCCGAGGTGCAGGTCGGCGTCGATACGGCGCTCCAGGGCGGCCATGCGGCTCTCCTCCAGGCGCAGCGCCTCCAGTTCGAGGATGCTGCCGGCCCGTACGTCGACGAGTGCGGGCCCCTGCCAGAGGGCGAGGGCGCGGGAGAGGAGCCGGGAGGCGGTGTGGTAGTCGGTGGCGTGGAAGGCCGCGCGTCCGTCGGCCACCAGCTGCTCGAACTCCTGGGCGTCGATCCGGCCGGGCCGTACCCGCAGCAGATAGCCGCCGAAGCGGGTGACGAGCACGTCCTTGGCGTCGACGGCGGGGTTGCCGGCCAGCGCGGCGGTGATCTTCCGGCGGAGCTGGAGGATGTAGGTCTGCAGCGTGGTGGAGGCGCTGCGCGGGATGCGCTCGCCCCAGATCTCCGTCATCAGGGTCGGTACGGTGACGACGTGGTCGGCCTGCAGCGCCAGCATGGCCAGGATCTGCCGGGGCTTGGCCGCGCTGGGTACCACCGGGACGCCGTCCTCGTATGCGGTCAGCGGGCCCAGTAACGTGATGTCCATTGCGCGCTCTCCCCTTCCGGTTCACTCGCACGGTCCCGACCCGGGGAAACGTCACCCGGAGCCAGTGATCAGGGTGGCACCGGCCGCGGCGGGCGCCCAGTGACCGGGGCACGAACCCAGGCATGAAAATTTCACGGTGGCCCGGTGACGCCGGCATGTGCCGGCCGCGCCGCGCCGGTCTCACCGACGGTCCGGCCGTATGCGGCGGAGTACGGCCGCGTTTTCGTGAACAACCGGTGGCGCGCGGATGGACCGGAGCTTCCCGGCCTTTTATCCGGCTGACCAAGTTTGCACAACCAAAGCACCATTACTCCTCATTCTTTCAGCCATGTTCTCATCGTCCGAGTAACGTATGCGCGGGACTCCGGTCCCGGCCATCTAGCGAGGAGGCACCGCGTGGTTGACCCTTTTCGGCGTACGGCAATCGGAGTCGCCCCCCTCGATGTGGAGATCAACGCGAGGAGATACCAGGCTTCTTTAGGCCAGGGGGCGGACGACCAGCCGATCCGATCCGCCCCGGGGGGAGAAATTCCAGCCATCCACGTGGCCAGAATCATCACCATCATTGTTCTGTGCGGCTATACGGCCGTTCCTCTCCTTGACGTTCTCCGGGACGATCCGCCCCTGGACCTTCTGCTGATGTGCATCGGCTCGGCGTCGGCACTGCTCTTCCTCCAGCTGCTGCACAGTTCCCCGCGGGCCCGGCGCTGGCCGTTGCCGTGCAGAACGCTGACCCTCACCGCGCAGTCCGTCCTGACGTTCCTGCCGTTCCTCTGGCTGGGCATCACCTGGGCGGGCATGGGCGGGCTCCTCGGCGCCTCGCTCCTGCTCATGCTGCCCTCGCCGCTGTCCTGGTTCCTGTTCGCGCTGGTGGCGGCGGTCATCGACGGCTACGCGTTCGCCCTCCGGCTGCCGGCCGTCACCGAGCTGTACACCCCGCTCACCACGCTGCTCACCGGCCTCGTCCTGTACGGCCTGACCCGGCTGACCGACCTCGTGTACGAGGTCCACTCGGCGCGTACGGCGCTGGCGCGCATGGCCGTCGCCCAGGAACGGATGCGCTTCTCCCGGGACGTGCACGACCTGCTGGGGTACAGCCTGTCCGCGATCACGCTCAAGTGCGAACTGATCCACCGCCTGGTGGTGACCAACCCGGCCCGCGCCCAGGAAGAGGTGACCGCCGTCCTGGGGGTCTCACGGCAGGCGCTGGCCGACGCCCGCCTGGTGGCCCGGAGTTACCGCGAGATGTCGCTGGCGGACGAGGCCGAGTCGGCCGCGACGGTGCTGGCCGCGGCGGACATCCGGGTCACCCTGGACATCTCCTGCGGCCGGCTCCACCCGGCCGTGGACACGGCACTGGCGACCACCCTGCGCGAGGGGGTCACCAACATCCTCCGGCACAGCAAGGCCCAGTCCTGCACCATCACGGCGGTCCGCAAGGACGACACCGTCTGGCTGACGCTCGTCAACGACGGGGTGGACAAGGGCCGGCCGGCCGGCCCGGACGGCAGCGGCCTGAACAACCTGCGCACCCGGCTCGGCGCCATCGGCGGCCGCGTCACCTCGGGTTTACGCCGGGACGGGCGGTTCCACCTGGAAGCACATAGTCCGGTCCGACCCGGCGCGATATGCCCGGAGCACAGATAATCTTCACCGCACGACCGGAAGAACCGCACGTTCGATCGGGGGACATCCATGCTGTCGGTGAGGATCCTGCTTGCCGAGGACGTGCACATGATCCGGGGGGCTCTCGTCGCCCTGCTGGAACTGGAACCGGACCTCGAAGTGGTCGCCTCACTGGACCGCGGCGACACCATCGTGGAGACCGCGCTGCGCACCCGCCCCGACGTGGCCGTCATCGACATCGACCTGCCGGGCGCCGACGGCATCACCGCCGCCGCCGAACTGCACGAACAGCTGCCCAGCTGCCGGGCGCTCATTCTCACCAGCCTCGGCCGCCCCGGCACCGTACGCCGGGCCCTCACCGCGCACGTCGCCGGCTTCCTGCTGAAGGACGCCCCGCCCAGCCACCTCGCCCGGTCCGTCCGGTCGGTGGCCGCGGGCGAGCGGGTCGTCGACCCCCAACTGGCTCTGACCGCCTGGGAGGCGGCGGACTCGCCGCTGTCGCCCCGGGAGACCGAGGTGCTCCGGCTGGCGGCACGCGGCGCCGGCGTGGCCGACATCGCACGGTCGCTGTGCCTGACCCGGGGGACGGTCAGCAACTACCTCACGGCGATCGTCACGAAACTCAACGCCCGCAACCGGATCGACGCCATCCGCGCCGCCGAGGAGGCGGGCTGGATACCGTGACGGCGGCAGCGGCCGGGGCGGCCGGACCGTCACCACCGCGCCGCGCTCTCGGCGAGCGGCCAGGCGTCCAGCGCGGAGAGCGTTGCGGCCAGGTCCACCACGCCGGTCCCCGGCCCGTGGCACACCGGGAAGCAGCGCGGCCCGGCCGCCCCGCCGATACGGCGTACGAACGGGGTGAGTACGGCCCGTGGCGCGATCTCGACCACGTGGGTCGGCGCCTCCTGGGCGAGCATCCGCCGGACCGCCTCGGCGAACCGTACGGGTGAGGTGACCTGCTCGGCCCAGTAACCGGCGCCCAGCGGCTCCGTCCAGCGGCGGCCGTACACCGTCGAGTAGTACCCCGTCCGGGGGCGGTCCGAGCGGAGTCCGGCCGCCAGGGCCCGCAGCCCCGGGACCGCCGGGGCCATGAGCGGCGAGTGGTAGGCGTGCCCGGCGGTCAGGAACCGGCCGGCGACGCCTTCCGCCGACAGGGCGTCGCGCGCCCGGGCCAGGGCGTCGAGCCGGCCGGAGAGCACGGTGGCCCGGGCCGCGTTGACCGCGCCGACGTACACCCCCGGCTCCCCGGCGGCCGCCAGAGCCTCGTCGGGGCCCGCGCAGACGGCCAGCATGCCGCCCCCGTCCGGCAGCCGCCGCGTGCACGCGCCGTACAGCGCGACGAGCCGCGCCGCCTCGGCCAGCGGAAGCGCCTCGGCGATCACCGCCGCCGTCAGCTCCCCCACCCCGTGGCCGACCACCGCGACCGGCCGTACCCCGGCGTCCGTCAGGGTCCGGGCCAGGGCGTAACCGACGGCGAACACCACCGGCGGGGTCAGCTCCGCATGGTGAAGGGCCGGGCCGCCGCGGTGGATCAGGCCGACGACCGAGCGGCCGACGTGCGGCCGCAGCGCCTCGTCCGCCCGGGCCAGGGACGTCCGGTACAAGGCGGAGTCGCGGTGGAGGCCGGTCACAGCGCCGGGGTGCCGGGCGCCCTGCCCGCCGATCACGAACGCCGGGCGGGCCCGCCGGTCCGCGTCCCAGCGGGCCCGGCGCGCGGTGAGCTGGTGCGCCAGGTCGCCGACGGAGGGGTACACCCAGATGTCCTCCGGGTCGATCAGCGGGCCGAAGCCCTCCTCGATCTCGCCGAACAGGCCCAGCATCGCCACCGAGTCCAGCCCGCATTCCGTGAGCGGTGTCTGCGGGCCGATCTCCCGGGACGCGTAGCCGGAGATGCGCCGGATGAGCCAGTGCAGCAGGTCCGGCTCGTACGGTTCGCCGCGCGGTGGTGCCTCCACGTGTGCCCCCTTCGCTTCCCGCTCCCCACGGGCCTCACCCGGCCAGGGCGGCGGGTCCGGTGCTGAGGTCGCCGTCCAGCCGCTGGTGCAGCGGGCGGATCCGGCCGCGCAGGAACAGGTCGCGCATCGCCGAGCGCTCGACCTTGCCGCTGGTCGTGCGGCGCACCGTGCCCGGCCGGACCAGCAGCACCCCGCCGACCCGGACGTCGAACTCCTCGGTGAGACAGCGCTCGACCTGGGTGGCGAGGGATTCGAGGTTCACGTCGAAGCTGCTGCGGGTGCGCAGTTCCTGGACGACCACGACGCGCTCCCGCTCCCCCGGTACGCCGAACGCCGTGCCGGGCCCGAAGAGCGCGCTGACGCGTTGCACCGTGCGCTCGACGTCCTGCGGGTAGAGGTTGCGTCCGGCCACGACGATGACGTCCTTGAGCCGTCCGGTGACGTAGAGCCGGCCGTCGCGGACCGCGCCGAGGTCCCCGGTGCGCAGGTGGCCGCCCTCGCCGTCCGCCGTGACGGCCTGGAAGGTGCGGGCCGTCTGGCCCGGGTCGCGCCAGTAGCCGCGGGCCACGCCCGCGCCGCGTACCCAGATCTCGCCGATCCGGCCTTCCGGCAGTACGGTCCCGGTGTCCGGGGCGACGATCCGTACGTCGCAGCCCGCGGCGGTCCCGCAGGACGCCAGCCGGCGCGTCGGCCGGCCCGGTACCGGGTCGCGCCACAGGTTCCGCTCCAGTGCTTCGGCGTCCACGGTGCACCCGTCGTCCGGCCCGGTGTCCCGGCCGCCGGAGACGAACAGGGTGGCCTCGGCCAGCCCGTAGCAGGCCGAGAACGCGTCGGCGCGGAACCCGGCGGGGGCGAAGCGCTCGGTGAAGTCCCGCAGCGTGGCGGGCCGTACCGGCTCGCCACCGGAGACGGCGGTCCGCCAGCCGCTGAGGTCGAGTTCCGCCGCCTGCTCGTCGGTGACCCGGCTCACGCACAGGCCGTAGGCGAAGTCGGGGGCGCCGCTGACGGTGATGCCGTACCGGTCGATGGCCTGGAGCCAGCGGACCGGGTAGCGGACGAACGTTTCGGCAGGCAGCATCACCGAGGTGCTGCCCAGCCACAGCGGGTGCAGCAACTGGCCGACCAGGCCCAGGTCGTGGTGGAGGGGCAGCCAGCCGCCCAGCCGGGTCCCCGGCTCGGTGCCCAGCGCCTCGTGCATCGCCCGCTGGTTGGCCAGCAGGTTGGCGTGGGTGACCACCACGCCACGCGGGCGGCCGGTGGAGCCCGAGGTGTACTGGAGATAGGCGACCGTGTCGGACGACAGCGCCGGCGGCGTCCACGGGTCGGCGGCGGGCACCACGTCGGCGGGCAGGCAGAGTGTGCCGCCGTGCCCGCACTCCGCCAGCATCCGCGACATCTCGGGGGCCAGCGCGGCATCGGTGAGCGCCACGCACGGCGCGGTGTCCCGGACGATCCCGGCGATGCGTTCCGTGTGGTGGGCCCGGCCGCCGCCCGGCGGGGCCGGCACGGCGACGGCGCCGGCGTACAGGCAGGCCAGGAAGCTGACGGCGAAGCGGTGGCGGGACCGGTGCAGGAGCAGGACCCGCTCGCCCGCCGCGCCGTGGCTCTGCAGCCAGCCGGCGAGCCGGCGGGCGGCGGTGTCCAGGCTCCGGTAGGTGACCGTCTCCGGCTGCGACTGCTGCGCGCCGTCCGGCAGCAGGAGCAGTGCCTCCCGGCCCGGGTACGCCTCGGACCGGGCCAGCATGACGTCGGTGAAGGTGCGGTGTGCGGTCAATGCGTCGTCCCCCTCGCGGGTGTTGCCTCGGTGCTGTCCTCGTACGCGAACCGGCCGTGCGGGGGCGCGCATGCTCCTTCCTGGCCCGTGGCGCGGAGCGGGCCGCGCCGGCCGGTGGTGGAACGACGGCAGCTCATGGCGTGGACCAGGACACCGGGGACCGGCGGCGGGACCGCGCCCGGCCCCAGGAGGCGCGGCGCGGGGCCCCGGGGGCGCGGGCGGCGCCCGGGTGGGCGGGCGGCACCCCGGCGGGCTGCCCCGGGGCGCTCAGCAACGCCAGCAACACAGCGGTCAGGGCGGCCAGTTCGGCGTCGTCCGGGTGACCGCGGAGCACGGTGAAGAGCGCGCGTTCCGGCATGCCGCCAGTCTGTTGCCGGCGGCTCGAACGGCGGTGGAACTCCGCCTGCGGAACGCTTGAGCCGGTCCGCCCGCCTGGGTTCGGGCGGCTTCCGGGCCGCTTCCGTTCCGGCCTCGCTTTCCGCCTCAGGTCCGCCTCCCGACGGTCCGTACGCGCTCGAAGGCGAGGCCGGAGGCCAGGTGGTCCAGTGGCCGGCAGCAGTCGAGGAAGCGGGCACCGTTTGCCGCGGCGTCGCACGACCGGGCGCTGTTCCACCAGATGAGGCCGAGGTAGGCGCGCGGTTCGAGGGTGCACCGCAGCAGCAGGCAGCCCCTGCATCCGGGGTCGTACAGGAACTGGCCCGCCAGCGCACCGAACTGCGCCTCGAAGTCGGCCGCGGGGCCGGAGAGCGTGACCCGCACCAGCAGCGCGTGCGCGTCCTCGTCAGCGGTGGGCCCGTCCCCCAGGAGCCCGACGGCGACCGCCTGCCCGGGCTCGATGCCGGCCAGCCGGCCGAGCCGGTCCAGGCGCGCGCAGGCGGCGTCCGTGTGGAACGCGCCGAACAGGTCCTCAGGCGACCGCCAGAAGGCCAGGTGGAGGTAGGTGCCGCTACGGTCCAGCGACCGCAGGGCGACCTGGCCCTCCAGCCCTCTCAGCCGGCCCCACGCCCGTACCTGCCGGGCGAGTTCGCTCTCGAACCCGGCCGCACTCCGCTCGTCGGCGAGCGCGAACCGCTGTACGGAGGCGGTCTGCCGGCCCCGGTCTCCGCGTAAGCCGGCGAGGGGCGGCGTGCGTCCCTCCCCTCCTGGGACGTTCCGCATCACTGCTCATCTTCCCTTCGCAACCTGACGGCCACCGCGCCCGGGCCCCACCGCGAGAGTTCTTCGAGGTCCGGTCGAGCGCCGCTTGCCAGGCTGCCGCGCCCGACCCGAGCCGAAGGGACCCGATGCCATGCCACGTACCGACCGCTCCCCCGGACCGCGACCGGCCGGCGTACTGCGCAGCCTGCTGCGTCCGGTGGTGCGCGCCCTCGTCATGTTCGGCTGGATGTGGCTTCCGGGCGTGCCACCCCAGGAGTTGTTCGGCGCCGCCTGGCCGTACCGGCACGAGGATCCCGCGCGGCCGGTGCGCGCCGGCAAGTCCAGCAGGGCCGACTTGAGCGGCCCTTGACCGCCGGAGGAGGGCGGGCGCGGGGGCCGGAAGCCGTGTGACGGGTGCGTCACGGCAGCGAGGGGGAGGCGACGAGATGACCGTGGTGACCAGCGCCACCGGCCCGGGTCGGGTGGCGGAGGCCGGCCGCGTCCGGGCCGCGGAGACCACACAGGCCGCCGAGGCTGACGTGCGGGAGCGCGTCGCCCGGCTGGAGCGCGGTTTCGGGGACCTGGACGATCCGGGCAATCCCCTGGGCGCCGAGCAGTTCGTCCGGGCTGACGCCGAGCGGCGGCTGCTGCCGGCGGCCGAGGCGCTGCTCGACGGCTTCCGGCTCAACGCGGAGATCGTGCCGGCGGAACTGGGCGGCCGGCTGCGGCGGCTGGACGTGCTGGCGCGGGTGCTGCGGGCGGTGTTCCGTCGGGACGCGGCGCTGGGGCTGGCCTGCGGGACGGGTTCGTTCCTGGCCGCGGCGGCCGTGTGGTCGGGGGGCTCGGCGCGGCAGCAGCGTCGCACCGCGGACCTGCTGCTCTCCGGTGGCCGGATGGCCGGTGCCTATCCGCAGCCGGCCGAGGGCAACGCGTTCCTGCACAACGGTCTCACCGCGGTCCCGGACGGCACCGGACATCTCCTGGGCGGCCGGAAGGAAGCGCTCAACAATGCCGCGCGCGCGGCTTCCCTGCTGATCTTCGCGCGCGTGGACGAGGCCGGTGGAGGCGGCCACCGCGCGTTCCTGATCGACACCCCGCCGGCGGACGCCGCCGGGTTCCGGCTGCTGCCCCGGCGGGCCACCACGGGCGTACGCGGCTGTCTCGTCCACGGCCTGGAGTTCGACCGGTACCGGGTGACGGCGGACCAGCTGCTCGGCACCGAGGCCGACGGGACCGCCGGGACGGAGCCGGCCACGCGTGCCTTCCCCGTCATCCGCAGCACCGGCCCCTCGATGGCGCTGGGTTGCGCCGACACCGCGCTGCGCACGGCGGTCGCCTTCTCCCGCGCCCACCGGGCGCACAGCCGCGCTTCACCGCGGGCGCCACGTACCCGGCAGGCGCTCCTGGACGCGTTCAGCGACCTGCTGCTGTGTGACGCGCTGGCGCTGGTGGCCACCCGGGCGGCGCATCTGCTGCCACGGGAGAGCGGCACGCTGAGCGCGGTGGTGAAGTACCTCCTGCCGATGTTCCTGACCGAGACCGCCTACGACCTGTCCGTCGTCCTCGGGGCGGAGTCGTACGCGCGACAGGGCGCGTACGCCGTCTTCCAGAAGGCGCTGCGGGACCTGCCGATGATCGGTCTCGGCCCGGTGGGCAGCGCGGCGAGCCGGACGGCCGTCGCGGCGCATCTGCTCCGGCTGCCCACGCTGCGCCCCCCGGCCCGCGGGCCCGCCGAAGCCGCGCTCTTCCAGCCGTCCGAACCGCGGCTGCCCGCGCTGCGGCCGCCGGAGCTGGCCCTGCCGGCGGACGGGGATTCCCTGGTGGGCGGCCTGGAGGAGACCATCGAGCGGGCCCGCGCGGCAGGCGGCGGCGAACTGGAGCGGGCTCTCGCCGGATACGCCACGGCGCTCGGCCACGAGCTGGACCGGCTGCGGCGCGACTGCTCGCTGCCGGTCCGGTCCGACGCCCGCCCGCAGACCCGGGTGTACGCACTGGTGGACCGGTACGCCCTGATCGCCGCGGGCGCCGCCTGCCTGGGCGTGTGGCGGCACCGCACCGCACCGGACGACGGCCTGCCGGCCGGACCGGCCTGGGCGGTCATGGCGCTGGCGCGGGTGCTGCGCAGACTCGACCCGGCGACGCCCCGCCCTCCCGAGTCCGGCGAGGAACTGCTGCTCACCGAACTGCTGCACCGCTACGACGACGCCCGCAGCTTCGACCTGTACGCGACCCCGCTCGGCCGATGACGAGGAGAAGGCGATGCACCACCCGTCCCGAACGCCTCCACCGGTCCCCGTACGTCCCCGCGGCGGGCTGCCCGACGCCGCCTGGCAGCCGGTGCGCCACGAGGTCCGCTCCACGGGAGCGTCGGTGGTCTACGCGGCGGTCGCCGACTGGCTCCCCGCCGACCTCGGTGACCGGCGGCTGGCGGCGGCGCTGGGCCGGGACCACGCGCGGCTCCAGCGGATGACCAAGCCGCAGGCCCGGCGCCGGTTCGTGGCGTCCCGGCTGCTGCTGAAGTCGGCGGCCGGCGCGGTCCTCGGCGCCGCCCCGGAGGAGCTGGACCTGGCGTACAAGCCCGGCGGCCGCCCGTACCTGCGCGGCATCGACCAGCTCGACGTGAGCCTGAGCCACACCGAGGAACTCCTGGTGGTCGGGCTGACCCGGCACAGCCGCATCGGCGTGGACGTGGAGCGCGCCGACCGGCGGATGCTGGACCTGGGCACCGAGCGCCAGGTGTGCACGCCGTACGAGCTGGCGGCGCTGCGCCGGGTGGCGGAGGACCGGCGCAACGGCGAACTGGTGCGGCTGTGGACGCTGAAGGAGGCGTACAGCAAGGCGATCGGGCAGGGGCTGCGCTTCCGGTTCACCGAGTTCGGCTTCGGTGCCCGGGGCGGGCAGGTCCGGCTGCTGCGTCCGGACGGCTCGCCCGGTGTCGGCGGGGAGTGGAGTTTCCGAAGCTGGCAGGTGTCCGGCCGGTTCACGGTGAGCGCGGCCGTGCACGATCCCGGCTTCGGCGACCAGGCGCTCCTCGACGGCGCGTCGACCGGGCCGCTGCCGCTTCCCGACCGCGGTTCCAGCGCTTGTTGAGCGCCGTTCCAGGGGCTGCGGTGACGCTCGTTCCGTCTCACCTGCCGGCATCGCACGGAAAGGAGATACGGTGCGTCGTTTTCTCGCTGCGCGATGGCCCGACGACGGTTCGGCACGCAAACTGCTGTGCTTCCACCACGCCGGCGCGGGGGCCATGGCCTTCGCCGGGTGGCAGCAGCGGGTCGGGCCGGGTGTGACGGTACTGCCGGTGCGGCTGCCCGGCCGGGAGTCGCTGCGGCGCGAGGCCCCGCTCACCGAGGCGGCGGCACTCGTCCGGGCGCTCACGGACGATCTGGCGCCGCTGCTGGACGGGCCGTACGCCTTCTACGGGCACAGCCTGGGCGCCCTGGTGGCCTACCGGTTCGCCCGGCACCTGCTGGAGACCGGGCACCGGGGGCCGGAACTGCTGGCGGTCGGCGCCTGCCCGGCGCCGCAGCTGTCCCACCGGCTGCTGACGGGCGCGGCGGAGCGCGGCCCCACCGACGAGGAGCTGGTGGGCCTGCTCGTGGACGGCGCGAGCGTGCCCGAGGCGATGCTCGCCCGCCGCGAGTGGCTGCGCGCGACGCTCGCCACACTCCGCGCCGACCTGCGGCTGGCGGCCGGTCTGCGCGAGGCGGCGCCGACCGCCCTGCCCTGTCCGCTGTGGGCGTTCGCAGGGGCGGACGACCCGCTGGTCAATCTCGCGCAGGTCCGTGCGTGGGAGCACTGCACGAGCGCACCGTTCCGCCTGAGGACCGTGTCCGGCGGACATTTCTTCGTCCGCGGCCGGGAGGCGCCGCGGGCCGTGGGAGAGGCGCTGCACGCGGTCATGCCCGTGCCCCGCACTGGTTGAAAGGCTCGTCTACAGAAGGGGATTCCGCGGATGGACATCAGCGTACTGGGGCCGTTCAGAGCGGTTCAGTCGGGAGTGTCGGTGACACCCACCGCCGTCAAGCCCCGCAAGGTGCTCGCCCTGCTCGCACTGCAAGCCAACCAACTGGTCTCCACCTCCTCACTGGTGGAGGAGGTCTGGGGGGAGTCGCCGCCGCGCAGTGTGCAGACCACCCTGCAGACCTACATCCTCCAACTGCGCACCCTCATCTCCGCCGCCCTGGGCGAGGACCGCGCGGGTCTTCCGAACGGCGCGAAGAGCATTCTGGTCACCGAACCCGGCGGCTATCTCCTGGACACCCTGGGCGGGCTGGTCGACGTCCAGGAGTACGAAGCGCTGGCCACGGCCGGCCACCGGGCACTGGAACAGGGGGACTGGGGCGGCGCGGCCGGCTGTCTGGGCCGGGCGCTCGCGCTGTGGAACGGCCGGGCCCTGGTCGACGTGCAGTGCGGCCCGCTGCTGGAGGTGGAGGTGACGCGCCTGGAGGAGTCGCGGATGAGCGTCCTGCACGCGCGGATCGAGGCGGACCTGAAGCTGGGCCGCCACCATGAGGTGATCGGCGAGCTGTCCGGTCTGGCCGCCCGCTACCCGCTGCACGAAGGCGTCCACGGGCAGCTGATGGTGGCGCTGTACCGCGCGGGGCGCCGCGGTGACGCCCTCAACACCTACCGGCAGTTGCGCGCCGCGCTGGGCCAGCACCTCGGTCTCGACCCGTCGCCGGGCATCGAGGACCTCCAGCAGGCGGTGCTCGACTCCTCCCCCCTGCTCGGTCTGGACGGCTCGCTGCCGCCCGGACGCCTGGTCCGGGCGGGCTGACACCTGCCCGCGCCACCCGGGGCTCCCGCCCCTGTCCGGTCTTCCCGTCACCGTGTCCCCGGCCCTCGCCGGTATCTGCGAAAGGAACAAGGACGATGAGCGACATCACGCTGGCCGAACTCAACGAACTGCTGCTGGAATGCGTCGGAGCGCCGGAGGAGGGCATGAGCCTGGACGGTGACGACGCCCTCGACACGCCGTTCCTGGAGTTCGGTTACGACTCCCTGGCGCTGCTCCAGGTCACCGGCGTCATCGAGCGCCGCCACGGCATCGCGCTGAACGACGACGCGGTGGCCGAGGCGGAGACGCCGCGCCTGCTGCTGAACCTCATCAAGGAGGCGCCGCGCGCCGGAGCGGCCCGGTGAGCGCCCCCGCCTCCCACTCCCCCGACCCGCCCGCCCCCGCCACCGCTTTCGGCGGCCGCCGGGTGGTGGTCACGGGCGGGACCCGTGGCATCGGCCGGGCGATCGCGCTGGCCTTCGCCCGGGCCGGTGCCCGCCTCGCCGTCGTGCACCGCAGCGACGGTGAGGCGCCCCGGCGGCTCGCCGAGGAGCTGACCGCCCTCGCGGGCACGCCGCCCGTCATGGTGCGGGCGGACGTCACGCAGGCGGCCGGTGCCCGGGCGGTGGCGGACGCGGTACGCGAGCGCTTCGGTGGCGTCGACGTGCTGGTCAACAACGTCGGCGTGGACGGTCACGCGAAGTTCGAGGACCTCGCCGAGGCGGAGTGGCGACGGGTCCTGGACCACAACACCACCTCGGTCTACCAGGTCACCCACGCGCTGGTGGGGCAGCTCGCGGAGGGTGCGTCGGTGGTCAACGTCGGCGCCTCCGTGGGGCTGCGCGGGCGTCCCCTGGGCGTGCACTACAGCACGTCCAAGGCGGCCCTGGTCGGTTTCACCCGGGCGCTCGCCAAGGAGCTGGGCGGCCGGGGCGTCCGGGTCAACACGGTGGCCCCCGGCGTGACCGCGGCCGGGCCCGGCACGGGCCCGCCGCCCCCGGTCGCCGAGCGGATCGCCGCGATGACGGCGCTCGGCCGGCTCGGCCGTCCCGAGGACGTGGCCGGGGCGGTGCTGTTTCTCGCCGGTGACGCGGCCGCCTACGTCACCGGTGTCACCCTCGACGTCGACGGAGGAATCTGATGCCCTACGCCGCCATCACCTATCGCGTCAAGCCGGGTCACGAGGAGGAGATCGCGGAGATATTCGCGGGCTTCCAGCGGGTGGACCGGCCGGAGTTCGCCGGGGAGTCCGGCGAGCAGGCCGGCCGGCTGCTGGGCACGGCCGTCTTCCTCAAGGACGACGTGCTGGTACGGGTCATCCACTACGAGGGTGACTTCTCGGCCGTCGGGCGGCACATGGCCGCGCAGAAGGGCGTGCACGTCCTGGAGGAGAAGCTGGCCCCGTACCTGGCCGAGGGCCGGGACACCCGTTCCGCGCAGGACTTCGCCGCGTACTTCCGCGACGCGACGATGCGCTCGATCGCGCAGCTGACCGTGGACACGCACCCCGCCGCGACGCGGGCGTCATGACCGGTGTGCTCGGCGTCGTGGCGCTGCTCGGCGGCGGCATCACCGCGGGGGTGCTGTTCGCCGTGGCGTTGAGCGTGGTGCCCGCGCTCTTCGCCATGGACACGGGCACGTACGTGTACGCGCACCGGCTGCTGGGCCGGAACTGGGATCCGACCATGCCGGCCGTCGTGCTCGGCAGCGCGCTCGTCAACGGGGTGCTCGCCGCCTTGACGGGCGGTGCGGCCCGGGCGCTGTTCGCCCTCGCCGTCGTCCTGCTGGTGGGGGTGTCGGCCGTGTCCCACCTGTGCAACGTGCCCATCAACCGGCGGGTGAAGGCCGTCACCGACCCGGCGGCGCTGCCGGCGGACTGGCAGGACCCCCGGCCGTTGTGGCGCCGCTGGCACCTGCTGCGTACGGTGCTCGCCGTGCTGGCCCTGGTGGTGACGGCCGCCGCTGTCACGGCGGCCTGAATCCCGGTACGGCTCCGGGGCCCCCCCGCCCCCGGTGCCCCCGGGGGGAGGAGGAAGCCCTGAGCAGGGGGAGAGGTTCCGTTTCCCGCTGTTCGGTTTCCAGGCTACGGGGGAAACTCTCCCCCCCCCCCCCCCCCCCCCCCCCCCCCCCCCCCCCCCCCCCCCCCCCCCCCCCCCCCCCCCCCCCCCCCCCCCCCCCCCCCCTCCGCCGTATGTCCGAAGGACCCGTCAGCCCTTCTCCTCCAGGTCCCCCTCGGTCTCCAGGAACGCCTCCCGGAGCGCCGTCAGGGTCTCCTTGTCCGGCTCGGCCCACATGCCGCGCGACTCCGCCTCCAGGAGGCGTTCCGCGATGCCGTGCAGGGCCCAGGGGTTGGCCTCCTGGAGGAACGCGCGGTTCTCCGGGTCGAGGACGTACGTCTGCGCCAGCTTGTCGTACATCCAGTCGGCGACGACGCCGGTCGTGGCGTCGTACCCGAACAGGTAGTCGACGGTCGCGGCGAGTTCGAAGGCGCCCTTGTAGCCGTGGCGGCGCATCGCCTCGATCCAGCGCGGGTTGACCACGCGGGCGCGGAAGACGCGGGAGGTCTCCTCGACCAGCGTGCGGGTGCGCACCGTCTCCGGGCGCGTCGAGTCGCCGATGTACGCCTCGGGCGCGGTGCCCTTGAGCGCGCGGACGGTCGCGACCATGCCGCCGTGGTACTGGAAGTAGTCGTCCGAGTCGGCGATGTCGTGCTCGCGGGTGTCGGTGTTCTTCGCCGCCACCGCGATCCGCTTGTACGCGGTCTCCATCTCCTCGCGCGCCGGGCAGCCCTCCAGGCCGCGCCCGTACGCGTACCCGCCCCACACCGTGTAGACCTCGGCGAGGTCCGCGTCGGTGCGCCAGTCGCGGGAGTCGATCAGCTGGAGCAGGCCCGCGCCGTACGTGCCGGGGCGGGAGCCGAAGATGCGGGTGGTGGCGCGCCGCTCGTCGCCGTGCGCGGCCAGGTCGGCCTGGGCGTGGGCGCGGACGTAGTTGACGTCGGCGGGCTCGTCCAGGGAGGCGGCGAGCCGTACGGCATCGTCCAGCAGGCCGATGACGTGCGGGAACGCGTCACGGAAGAAGCCGGAGATACGCAGCGTCACATCGACGCGCGGGCGGCCCAGTTCGTCGGCCGGGATCGGCTCCAGGCCGGTCACGCGACGCGAGGCGTCGTCCCAGACGGGCCGGATGCCGAGCAGCGCGAGCGCTTCGGCCACGTCGTCGCCCGAGGTGCGCATCGCGCTCGTACCCCACAGGGACAGGCCCACCGAGGTCGGCCAGTCGCCGTGGTCGGTGCGGTAGCGCTCCAGAAGGCTGTCGGCGAGGGCCTGGCCGGTCTCCCAGGCCAGCTTGCTCGGCACGGCCTTGGGGTCGACGGAGTAGAAGTTGCGGCCGGTCGGCAGGACGTTGACCAGGCCGCGCAGCGGCGATCCGGACGGGCCCGCCGGGACGAAGCCACCGGCCAGGGCGTGCACGGCGTGGTCGATCTCGTCGGTGGTGGCGGCCAGGCGCGGTACGACCTCGCGGGCCGCGAAGGCGAGGATCGCCGCGACCGGCTCGCGCTGGTCCTCCGGCAGCTCCGCGGTGACCCGCTCGACGGCGGCCAGATCCCAGTCCGCGTCGTCCATGGCCTGCACCAGGCCGCGGGCGCGCTCCTCGACCGCGTCGGCGGTGGTACGGGTCGCGGCCGACTCGTCCAGGCCCAGCGCCTCGCGCAGGCCCGGCAGCGAGGACGTGCCGCCCCAGATCTGGCGGGCGCGCAGGATGGCGAGTACGAGGTTGACGCGGGCCTCACCGGCGGGCGCGCCGCCGAGGACGTGCAGCCCGTCGCGGATCTGCGCGTCCTTGACCTCGCACAGCCAGCCGTCGACGTGCAGCAGGAAGTCGTCGAAGCCCTCGTCGTCCGGGCGCTCCTCCAGGCCGAGGTCGTGGTGGAGCTTGGCGGCCTGGATCAGCGTCCAGATCTGGGCGCGGATGGCGGGCAGCTTGGCCGGGTCCATGGCGGAGATCGCCGCGTACTCGTCGAGCAGCTGCTCCAGGCGCGCGATGTCGCCGTACGACTCGGCGCGGGCCATCGGCGGCACGAGGTGGTCGACGAGCGTGGCGTGCACCCGGCGCTTGGCCTGGGTGCCCTCGCCCGGGTCGTTGACCAGGAAGGGGTAGATCAGCGGCAGGTCGCCGAGGGCCGCGTCCGGGCCGCAGGCGGCGGACAGGCCGGCGTTCTTGCCGGGCAGCCACTCCAGGTTGCCGTGCTTGCCGAGGTGGACCATGGCGTCGGCGCCGAAACCGCCGTCCTCCTGGGAGGCGGCGATCCAGCGGTAGGCGGCCAGGTAGTGGTGCGACGGCGGCAGATCGGGGTCGTGGTAGATCGCGATCGGGTTCTCGCCGAAGCCACGCGGCGGCTGGATGAGGATGAGCAGGTTGCCGCGGCGCAGCGCCGCCAGCACGATGTCGCCGTCCGGATTCCGGCTCCGGTCGACGAACATCTCGCCGGGCGGCGGTCCCCAGTGCTCCTCGACCTGCTCGCGCAGCTCCTGCGGAAGCGTGCCGTACCAGCGCTTGTAATCGGCGGCGGGGATGCGGACGGGGTTGCGGGCCAGCTGCTCCTCGGTGAGCCACTCCTGGTCGTGGCCGCCGGCCTCGATCAGCGCGTAGATCAGCTCGTCGCCGACGCCGGACTCCAGGCCCGGTACGGCCTCGTCACCGAAGTCGTACCCCTCCTCCTGGAGACGGCGCAGCAGCGCCACCGCACTCGCCGGGGTGTCCAGGCCCACCGCGTTGCCGATACGCGAGTGCTTGGTCGGGTACGCGGACAGCACCAGCGCCAGGCGCTTGTCGGCGGGCGCGATGTGGCGCAGCCGGGCGTGGCGTACGGCGATGCCGGCGACCCGGGCGGCGCGCTCGGGGTCGGCGACGTACACCGGCAGGCCGTCCTCGTCGGTCTCCTTGAAGGAGAACGGGACGGTGATCAGCCGGCCGTCGAACTCCGGCACCGCGATCTGGCTGGCGGCGTCCAGCGGGGACAGGCCCTCGTCGTTCTCCTCCCAGGCGCTGCGCGGCCCGGTCAGGCACAGGGCCTGGAGGATCGGCACGTCCAGCGCGGCCAGCGCGCCCGCGTCCCAGGACTCGTCGTCACCGCCGGCCGACGCCTCGGCGGGCTTGGTACCGCCCGCCGCCAGCACGGTCGTCACGATCGCGTCGGCGGCCCGCAGCTCTTCGATCAGCTCCGGCTCGGGCGCCCGCAGCGAGGCCACGAACAGCGGCATCGGGCGCCCGCCGGCCTCCTCGATCCGCTCGCACAGCGACTCGATGAAGCCGGTGTTGCCGCTCATGTGATGGGCGCGGTAGTAGAGCACGGCGACCAGCGGGCCGGTCGCGGCGCCCGTGTCGTCCGTACGGGCCACGACCTCCGCACCGGTACGCGCCTCCGCCGCCAGGTGCTTCGAGCGCTCCAGGTGGCCCCAGGAGGGCGCGGCGGCCGGCGGCTCGAAGCCGTGGCCGGTCAGCAGCACGGTGTCGGACAGGAAGCGGGCGAGCTGGTCCAGGTTGGCCGGGCCGCCGTGCGCCAGGTAGGCGTGAGCCTCGGCCGCGATGCCGATGGGGACGGTGGACGCCTCCATGAGCTGCGCGTCCGGCGCCTGTTCGCCGGTGAGCACCACGACGGGGCGGGGCTGGCCGGCGGCGAGGAGCTGGTCCAGGCCCTCCTGCCAGGCGCGCAGACCGCCGAGGAGCCGGACGACGACCAGGTCGGCGCCGTCCAGGAGCGCGGGCAGCTCCGCGAGGTCGAGCCGGGCGGGGTTGGCGAGCCGGTACGGCACGGGACCGGCGGCCGCGCGGGCGCTGAGCAGGTCGGTGTCGGACGTCGACAGCAGCAGGATCATTGCGGCGTCTGGCCTTCCTCGGGGTCCGCGCCCCGGGCGGTGTTCACGGACGGCGGGAGTTCCTGACTCGCCCGGCGGTGGCCGGGCTCACAGTGGCGGGACCGCGCCGGATTTCCACCGGGCTTCCTCCCTTGGCGCCGTCGCTGGCGTCCGATGGGCCAGCTGACCCACCGACCTGCATAGTAAGGGCTCCGCCCGAACGGCGGGCGGCGGACCGTCCAGCCATCGTCGGTATGCTCGCCGCCATGCCGCCCACCCCCGCGATACCCCCGCACCGGGACGAATCCCTCGTACGGGACAGCGGTGCCGCCTGCGTACGGGACCGCGGCGACGCCTGCCCCGGAGCGCTGCGGCTGCACTCCGCCGTCGACGGCGCCCTGGCCCGACTCCGGCTCCCCGCAGGTCTGCTGACGCCCCCTCAGTGCGAGATGCTGGCCGACGCCGCGGACCGCCTCGGCGACGGCCACCTCTCCCTCACCTCCCGCGGCAACGTGGAGCTGCGCGGCCTCGCCGAAGACAGCGCCGCCCCCCTCGCCGACCTGCTGCGCGCCGCCGGCCTGCTCCCCTCCGACCGCCACGAACGCGTACGCAACATCGTCGCCTCCCCGCTCGCCGGACTCGACGGACAGGGCGCGGACGGCGGCGCCGCCGTCCAGGAATGGGCCCGTGAACTGGACCTTCTCCTGTGCGCCAGCGACACGGCCCCCGCCCTGTCCGGCCGCTTCCTCTTCGCACTGGACGACGGCCGCGGCGACATGGCCGCGCTCGGCGGCGATGTGACGTTGATCGCAGAAGCCGGCGGCACGGCGCTGCTGCGCGTCGGCGACGACACCGAGGCACTGCGGCTCCCCGGCCCCGACGCGCCCCGCGCGGCCCTCGCCGCCGCGGAGGCGTTCCTCACCGTCGCCCAGGAGGCGGGCAACGGCTCCTGGCGCGTACGGGAACTCCCGCCCGGGTACGACGCCGCGGCCGTACGCGGCCTCCTCCGTACGCGCCTCCAGGAGCCGGACGCGCAGCCGTACCCGACGGCCCCGGTGCCCTCGGCAACAGCACCCGCCCCACCCCGCCCTGGAGTGACCGCCTCCCCCGACGGCACCCGCGCCCTCTCCCTCCTCGCGCCCCTCGGCCGCCTCACCACCGCGCAGCTCCGGCAACTGGCCGCCGGTGTCCCCACCGGCTCCGCCGAACTGCGTATGACACCCTGGCGCGGCGTGGTCGTCCCCGGCCTGTCTCCCGAGACGGCCGGAGCCCGGCTGCGCGAACTGGCCACGGCCGGTCTGGTCACCGACCCCGCCTCCCCCTGGTACGGACTCGGCGCCTGCACCGGCCGCCCCGGCTGCGCCAAGTCCCTGTCCGACGTACGGGCGGACGCCGTGGCCACCCTGCGCGAGGGCGGCACCGGGCTGCCGGTCCACTGGTCGGGCTGCGCCCGCCGCTGCGGCCACCCGCACGGCGCATGGGTCGATGTCGTGGCCACCGGCGACGGCTACGACGTATCCGTACGGGGCACCCGGGACGAGGCCGCCACCGCGACCACCATCCCCCTGACCGACACCGACCGCCTCGCCGACGCCGTCGCGTCGGCCCGCGCGGCCGACCGCACAACGACATGACCGAGGGCAACGAAGCACAGTGAGCGAGTTCGACTACGAGAAGGACGGCGCGGAGATCTACCGCCAGTCCTTCGCCACCATCCGCGCCGAGGCGGACCTCGCGGACCTGCCCGACGACGTCAGCAGGGTCGCGGTCCGGATGATCCACGCCTGCGGCATGACCGACCTCGTACGCGACCTGGCGTACTCCCCCGAGGTCGTCGCCCGCGCGAGCGAGGCCCTGCGCGGCGGCGCCCCCATCCTCTGCGACGCGAACATGGTCGCCAGCGGCGTCACCCGCAAGCGGCTGCCCGCCGGCAACGACGTGATCTGCACCCTCGCCGACCCGTCCGTACCGGACCTGGCCAAGCGCATGGGCACCACCCGCAGCGCCGCCGCCCTCGAACTGTGGCGCGACCGCCTGGACGGCGCGGTGGTCGCCGTCGGCAACGCCCCCACCGCCCTCTTCCGCCTCCTGGAGATGATCGAGGAGGGCGCGCCCCGCCCGGCCGCCGTCATCGGCATCCCGGTCGGCTTCATCGGCGCGGCCGAGTCCAAGGACGCACTGGCCCAGCACCCCTCCGGCCTGGAACACCTGGTGGTACGCGGACGCCGCGGCGGCAGCGCCATGGCCGCGGCCGCGATCAACGCGATAGCGAGCGTGGAAGAGTGACCGAGCAGCACACCACCGGCCGCACAGCCGAGCAGTCCTCCCCTGGCACCCGCGGCCGCCTGTACGGCGTCGGCCTCGGCCCCGGCGACCCGAACCTGATGACCCTGCGCGCCGTCGAGGTCATCGCGTCCGCCGACGTCATCGCGTACCACAGCGCCCGCCACGGCCGCTCGATCGCCCGCTCCATCGCCGAGCGCCACATCCGCCCGGACCACCACGAAGAACCCCTGATCTACCCGGTCACCACGGAGTCCACGGACCACCCCGACGGCTACCGGGGCGCCCTCAACGACTTCTACACCGAAGCCGCCGCCCGCCTCGCCGCGCACCTCGACGCGGGCCGCACCGTCGCCGTGCTCGCCGAGGGCGACCCGCTCTTCTACGGCTCGTACCAGCACATGCACCAGCGCCTGGCCGACCGGTACGAGACCGAGGTCATTCCCGGCGTCACCTCTGTCAGCGCGGCAGCGGCCCGCCTCGGCAAGCCGCTCTGCGAGGCGGACGAAGTCCTCACCATCCTCCCCGGCACCCTGCCCACCGAGGAACTGACCGCCCGCCTGGCCGCCACCGACGCCGCCGTCGTCATGAAGCTCGGCCGCACCTTCCCCTCCGTACACCAGGCCCTCACCGACTCCGGCCGCCTCCCCGAGGCCGACTACGTCGAACGCGCCACCATGCCCGGCGAACGCACGGCGCCCCTGTCGGAGGTGGACCCGTCCACCGTCCCCTACTTCTCCGTCGCCGTCGTCCCCAGCCGTATCGCCACCCCGCCCCCCGCTCCGGTCACCGGCTCGGTCGTGGTCGTCGGCACCGGCCCGGCCGGCCCCCTCTGGCTCACCCCCGAATCGCGCGGCGCCCTCGCCTCCGCCACCGACCTCGTCGGCTACACCACCTACCTGGACCGCGTGCCGGTACGCCCCGGCCAGGCCCGCCACGCCTCCGACAACAAGGTCGAGTCCGAACGCGCCGAACTCGCCCTCGACCTGGCCCGCCGCGGCCGCCGGGTCGCGGTCGTCTCCGGCGGCGACCCCGGCATCTTCGCCATGGCCACCGCCGTCCTCGAAGTCGCCGCCCAGCCCCCGTACGCATCCGTCCCCGTACAGGTCCTCCCCGGCGTCACCGCCGCCAACGCGGCAGCGGCCCGCGCCGGCGCGCCCCTCGGCCACGACTACGCGGTCATCTCCCTCTCCGACCGCCTCAAGCCCTGGGAAGTCATCGCCGACCGCCTCCACGCCGCCGCCTCCGCCGACCTGGCGATGGCCCTCTACAACCCCGGCTCCCGCACCCGCACCTGGCAGGTCGCCAAGGCCCGCGAACTCCTCCTGGAACACCGCTCCCCGGACACCCCGGTCGTCCTGGCCCGCGACGTCGGCGGCCCGACAGAGTCCGTACGCGTCGTCCCCCTCGCCGACCTGGACCCCGAGGAAGTCGACATGCGCACGATCCTGCTGATCGGCTCGTCGCAGACGGAGTCGGTACGCCGCACCGGCGACGACCGGGACACGGTGTGGACGCCACGGCGGTATCCGGAGAAGTGACGGTGTGACGGGTGGGCCGGGATGGTGATCGCGGCCCACCCCGCCGGGTCAGGCGCGGCTGGCCTCCTTCAGCCCGTCTATGAAGGTGCTCCACGCCTCGCGGGTGAATATCAGGGTCGGTCCGCCCGTGTCCTTGCTGTCGCGTACGCGCAGCGTTCCGGTGACCGCGCCGGCCACTTCTACACAGTTTCCGTCCCCGCCGTTGCTGTGACTGCTCTTCCGCCATGCTCCGATGCCTGAGTTCATGCCGTACTGCCCTCCAACAACCGCTTGATGTACGCGACCGAATCACACGGTGCCAGTGCCAGGTCCCACAACTGTTCGTAGGACAGGCGGTACTGCGCCACCTCCGCCGCGTCCTCGATCAGTTCCCCCGACTTGTTGCCTTCAAGGTAGGCAACAGCACTTCCGTCCGCCATCCACAGCAATGACAGCGAGCCCCCGAGCAGGTCATGCACTCCGGCGGCAAGGGGAAGCACTTGCAGGACGATGTTCGCCACGTGCTCCCTCCGTTACGTCCCCGTCCCCTGGCTGCTCCAGGGACGCGACGGCGGCAGCATCACCGCGACCGTCAGTGGCTGGATGCTCGCCGCCGCCATGGTCCGTCTCGTACTGGACGAGGATGGAGTGGCCCGGGGGCGGTTCCTCGCGTGCGGGGACGAGATCTCGTACATGCTCGCCCGTCCCCACGAACGCCCGCCCCGGCCCACCTTCCACCGGCGTCCGGGCGCGGAACGCGCCGCCCGCGTACCGCCCGACCTGCTTCAGCACCCGGTCGCCCGCTTCGTGGCCCAGCTCGCCGCCCCCTCCGCCGAACTGGTGCGGACCGGTGACGACTTCGTACTCGTGGACGTCGCGACCGGCTCCCAGGCGTGGACCGGGCCGCCCGGCCACGGCACCGGCCGGACCGTGCACCAGAGCGGGCCGCTCCGCCTGTGGGACCAGGTGGAGGAAGCACTGACGGCCTGGCAGGACGCGGGGCGGCCCGGTATCACCGCCTTCGGCATGAGCGCCACCCCGGACGAGCAGGTCGTCCGGCTGGGCGGCCGGGGCGGTCCGAGCTGGCGGCTGCCGGGTTGAGCGCCTCGCTCATCCCAGCGTGGCACGCACCCACGCGACCGCCTCGGCAGGTGCGGCGGCAACGGGGACGCCGGGAGGGGCGGGGGGACGCCGTACCACCACCACCGGCACCCCCGCCTCCCGCGCTGCCGTGAGTTTCGGGGCGGTGGCCGTTGCGCCGCTGTCCTTCGTCACGAGGACGTCGATGCGGTGGCGGCGGAGGAGGGCGCGTTCGTCTTCGAGGGTGAAGGGGCCTCGGGCGAGGAGCACGTCCATGTGGGGCGGGAACGGCGGCTCGGGGGCGTCCACGGAGCGGGCGAGGAACCAGAGATCGGTGAGGTGGGCGAAGGTGGCGAGGCCCATGCGGCCGGTGGTGAGGAAGACGCGGTGGCCGAGGGCGGGGAGGGCGGCTGCGGCCTCGGCGAGGGAGGCGACCGTGTGCCAGTCGTCGTCCGGGCCGGGGACCCAGCCGGGCCTGCGGAGGGCGAGCAGGGGAACATGGGCGGTGGCGGCCGCCTGCGCCGCGTTGAAACTGATCGTGCCGGCGAAGGGATGGGTGGCGTCGATGAGCGCGTCCACCGCGTGCTCGCGCAGCCAGTGTGCGAGGCCGTCCGGGCCTCCGAACCCGCCGATGCGGACCTCCCCGGCCGGCAGCCGGGGGGCCGCCACCCGGCCGGCGAGGGATGTGGTGACGCGCAGGCCGGGGAGCCGGTCCGCCAGGTCGGCGGCCAGCCGGCGGGCCTCGGTCGTGCCGCCGAGGATCAGGATGTGGGGGGCACGGACACGGGCGGCGGGGTCGGTCATGGCGGGCGGCTTTCTCCATGGCTGAGGCGGGTTCGGAGAGGAACGGTACGGGAGGCGCGGGAAGTGGCACCGGTGGCCGTACGGCGCAGCTCGCGCACACCGGGCTGCGGCACGGCTGGACGACCGGCGCCTGCGCCACCGCGGCGGCGACGGCCGCGTACACGGCACTGCTGACCGGGGACTTCCCCGACCCGGTGACGATCACGCTGCCCAAGGGGCAGACGCCCGCGTTCGCGTTGGCTGCCGAGGAGCTGGCGGCGGACGGCGGCAGGGCGATGGCGGCGGTCGTCAAGGACGCGGGTGACGATCCGGATGTGACGCACGGGGCGCTGGTCCGGGCGACGGTGCGGCGCCTTCCGGCGGGCAGTGGGGTGGTGTTCAAGGCGGGGCAGGGGGTCGGTACGGTCACCCGCCCCGGGCTGCCGTTGGACGTCGGCGAGCCGGCGGTCAATCCCGTGCCGCGGCAGATGATGCGGGAGCACGTGGCGGAGGTCGCGCGGCGGTACGGGGGCGGTGGGGACGTCGAGGTCGAGCTGTCGGTCGATCATGGTGAGGAGATCGCGCGGAGTACGTGGAATCCGCGGCTGGGGATCTTGGGCGGACTGTCGATCCTGGGAACGACCGGGATCGTGGTGCCGTACTCGTGCTCGGCGTGGATCGACTCCATCCGGCGCGGCGTGGACGTGGCGCGCGCGGCCGGGCGTACGCACGTGGCCGGGTGCACCGGCTCGACCTCGGAGAAGGTCGTGGTCGCCGAGCACGACCTGCCCGAGGACGCGCTGCTGGACATGGGGGACTTCGCGGGCGCGGTGCTGAAGTACGTACGGCGGCATCCCGTGCCCCGGCTGACGGTCTGCGGCGGCTTCGCGAAGCTGTCCAAGCTGGCGGCCGGCCACCTGGACCTGCACTCGGCGCGGTCGCAGGTGGACAAGGGTTTCCTGGCGGAACTCGCGCGGCAGGGCGGCGCGGACGGGGCGCTGGCGGCCGAGGTCGCCGGGGCCAACACGGGGCTGGCCGCCCTCCAGCTGTGCGCGGCGCGCGGCGTACCGCTCGGTGACCTGGTCGCCGCGACGGCCCGCGACGAGGCGCTGGCGGTGCTGCGGGGTGCGCCGGTCGCGGTGGATGTGATCTGCATCGACCGGGCGGGGGGTGTGGTGGGGCGGGCCGAACCCCGGGGGCCGCGGGACGGCGGGTGAGGCAGGACGGCGGGTGACGCGGGCCGTTACGAGACGGCGGGGCCCGTTACGAGGCAGCCGGGCCGGGTGGCGCCTCGAACGGTACATCCTTCGCGTACGCCACGATTTCGATCTCGTCGCCGAGGGCCCACTCCGCGACGCGCGAAGCCATCGCGGCCGGGACGCCCTCGGTCTCGCCGGGCGCCGGCGGCACGTCGTACGTGCCGTGCGCGTCGTGCGGCAGGACGACGCGGTACTGCCGTTCCAGGGCGGTACGGGCGGTCGCCAGGACGCACATCTCGGACATCACGCCGCAGACGACGAGGGACCGTACGCCGGACCCGGTGAGCAGGTCGCCCAGCGACGTCCCGGCGAAGCCGTCGTCCTCCGTCTTGCGGATCACGGCCTCGCGGGGGCCGGGGGCGACGGGCAGGTGCAGCTCCCAGCCCTTGGTCCCCGGCTCGTCGCAGGTGCCGGGCGCACCGTCGTTCTGGAGGTGGACGACCAGCGCGCCGGCGGACCGTGCCCGGTCGACCAGGTCCTCGATGCGCTGCTGGACGGCGGCCGCGTGCGGTGCGGCGCCCTCGCCCTCGAAGAAGGCCGACTGGACGTCGACGACGAGGAGGGCCTCGGCGGGCTGCGGAGTCGTATCCGTGTCCATCCGGCCGATACTGCTGCTCCCGCCGCTTCCGATCAACCGCCTACCCGGCCCGCCCCGGCCGCTCCCGCTCCGTCGAGTACAGGTGGCTGTCGCGGAACTGTGAGGCGCCCAGCGTGCGGCCGACCATGATGACCGCCGTGCGGACCACGCCCGCCGCCTTCACCTGGTCCGCGATGTCGCCGAGAGTTCCGCGCAGGACGAGTTCGTCGGGGCGGGAGGCCATCGCGACGACCGCGGCGGGGCAGTCGGCGCCGTAGTGCGGCAGGAGTTCGCCGACGACCCGGTCCACGTAGCGGGCCGCGAGGTGCAGGACCAGGAGGGCGCGGCTGCGGCCCAGGGTCGCCAGGTCCTCGCCCTCGGGCATGGGGGTGGCCTGCTGGGCGACGCGGGTGAGGATGACGGTCTGGCCGACGGTGGGGACGGTCAGTTCGCGCTTGAGCGCGGCCGCCGCGGCGGCGAACGCCGGGACGCCGGGTACGACCTCGTAGGGCACGCCTGCCGCGTCCAGGCGGCGCATCTGCTCGGCCACGGCACTGAAGACGGACGGGTCGCCGGAGTGCAGCCGGGCGACGTCCTGGCCGGCTTCGTGGGCACGGACCAGTTCGGCGGTGATCTGGTCGAGGTCGAGGTCTGCGGTGTCGATGAGGCGGGCGCCGGGCGGGCATTCGTCGAGCAGTTCGCGCGGCACCAGGCTGCCCGCGTACAGGCAGACCTCGCAGCGGGCCAGCGTACGGGCGCCGCGCAGCGTGATCAGGTCGGCGGCGCCCGGTCCGGCGCCGATGAAGTGGACGGTCACTGAGTTTCTCCAGGGACGGCAGGTACGGCAGGGGGAGCAGAGGCGTCAGGGGCGTCGGGGTTGGTGGGTGCGGCGGTGCCGGGGGGTGCGGCGGCCGGGGGCTTGGTGACCGACCACTGCGTGACCGGCATCGCCTGCCGCCAGCCGGTGAAGCCGCCCACCGGTACGGCGTGGGCGACCGCGAGCCGTACGAGGTCGCCGCCGTGCCGCCGGTACCACTCGGCGAGCAGCGCCTCGGACTCCAGCGTGACGGTGTTGGCGACCAGCCGGCCGCCCGGCGGCAGCGCCGCCCAGCACGCCTCCAGGAGGCCGGGCGCGGTCAGGCCGCCGCCGATGAACACCGCGTGCGGGGCCGGGAGTCCGGCGAGTGCTCCGGGCGCGCGGCCGGTGACCACGCGCAGGGCCGGTACGCCGAGTGCGTCCGCGTTGCGGGTGATGCGTGCGGCCCGTACGGCGTCCCGCTCGACGGCGACGGCGTGGCAGGTGCGGTGTGTACGCATCCACTCGATGCCGATGGAGCCGGAGCCGCCGCCGATGTCCCACAGCAGTTCGCCGGGCGCGGGGGCCAGCGCGGCGAGCGTGGCGGCGCGGACGTGACGTTTGGTCAGCTGGCCGTCGTGCTCGTACGCGTCGTCGGGCAGGCCGGGGGCGGCGGCGAGCCGGAGAGCGTCCGGGGCGCGGACGCAGTCCAGCGCGATGACGTTGAGCGGGTCGATGGTGTGGAGCGGGCCGGTGCCGCCGTCGGCCGGCGGGGGCGGCCAGTCCGCGGCCGCCGTCCCCTCGGTCTGCCGTTCGCGCGGGCCGCCGAGCTGCTCCAGTACGCGCATCCGGGTCGGCCCGAAGCCGCGCTCGCGCAGCAGCCCGGCGACCTGGGCGGGGGTTTCGGTGCCCGCGGAGAGGACGAGGAGGCGGCGGCCGTCGTGCAGGGCGGCCGTCAGGCCCGCGAGGGGACGGCCCACGAGGGTGACGACCTCGGTCTCCTCGACGGGCCAGCCGAGCCGGGCGCACGCGTACGAGACGGAGGACGGGTGCGGCAGCACGCGCGGCGGCTCGGTCCCCGCCTCGGCGAGCACTTCGGTCAGCGTCCGCCCGATGCCGTGGAACATCGGATCGCCGCTGGCCAGGACGCACACCTCACGCCCGGCGTGGGCGGCGAGCAGCCCCGGTACGGCGGGCCGCAGCGGCGACGGCCACGGGACCCGCTCGCCCGCGCACTCGGCGGGCAGCAGGGCGAGCTGCCGCGCGCCGCCGACGAGCGTCCCGGCGCCGCGCAACGCCTCCTGGGAGGCGGCCGGCAGCCCGTCCCAGCCGTCGGCGCCGATGCCGACGACGGTGACGCGGGCGGCGGCGGGGACACGCGGCGCGGGGGGGTCCGGCGCGGGCGTCGCGGGCGGCGGGGCGGGGCTCACTGCCGGTTACCTCATGGCTTCGGGTCGGCCGCCGTACGGGTGGCACGACGGGGTCCGGTTTCGGGGTCCGGTCGGACGCGGGAAGTCAACCGGGTCAACCGGGAGCAGACACCCGGTCGGTGCGTTTCCAGAGTAAGAGGCGGCCCCCGGCCGCTTCACCGGCGGGCTCGTACGCCTGGATGCGCAGGTATCCGCACAAGCCCTGCCGTTTTCGTTTCGCGGCCGCATAATTGGCTACTCCTAGTAATCGTGGTTTCACTGAACGATGTTCTTCGGTGGAAGCGCGACATGGGCACCGAGGGAAGGCGCTGCGATCATGGACACAGTGGAACGCGCGACGGCGGACGGCCAGATCAGGGACGCGGAGGCAGCACGGGACGAGCTCCAGGCCGCGCTGGCCGGCGTGGGGATCACCCTGCCGTCGCTGGGACTGGACGGCCCGTCGCTGGCGGCCGACGCACCACGGCCGCTGGTGGAGCTGGGCCGCTGCGCCCCCGACGTGGCACGGCGGCTGGCGGCCGCGCTGCGGTGTACGGGCCGGGATCGTTGACGACCCGGCAGGCGGCCCGGGAGACGGACCGGGCCGCCGCGCGGCTGCGCGGGCACACCCCTGTGACCTGCGGTGATGTGCCGTCCGACGGTAATGACAACGGTCACCGCTGCAGCCTTTGGATCTAGCGGCGAAGTGCGGTTTGCTTCCTTGCGCACGTCCTTTCGGACGCCCCAGGGAGGAGCGCGTTCCATGACCGAGCACGCCCACGCCACCGACGACGCGACCACCGACGACGGACAGCCGTCCGCCCGCCATGAGCACGGCCCCGGCTCCGGCCACGACCACTCCCATGGCCACGACCACGGCCACGACCGCTCCCACGGTCACGGCCACAGCCACTCCCACGCCCTCTCCCCCGACGCCGACCGCCGCTGGCTGCGGGCCGCGCTGGTGCTGATCACCGCGTTCATGGCCGTGGAGGTGGTGATCGGGTTCCTCGCGCGCTCCCTGGCGCTGATCTCCGACGCGGCCCACATGCTCACCGACGCCGCCTCGATCGTGCTGGCCCTGGTCGCGATGCGGCTGGCCGCGCGCCCGGCGCGCGGCGGCTACACGTACGGGCTCAAGCGCGCCGAGATCCTGTCCGCGCAGGCCAACGGCATCACGCTGCTCGTGCTGTCCCTCTGGCTCGGGTACGAGGCCATCGCCCGCCTGGTGTCACCGCCCGAGGTGACCGGCGGCCTGGTCCTGGTCACCGCGCTCGCCGGGATCGTCGTCAACCTCGCGGCCGCCTGGTGCATTTCCCGGGCCAACCGCAGCAGTCTGAACGTCGAGGGCGCCTACCAGCACATCCTGACCGACCTGTTCGGTTTCATCGCCACCGCCGTCGCCGGCGCGGTGGTGATGGTCACCGGCTTCGCGCGGGCCGACGCCATCGCCTCGCTCGTCGTGGTCGTCCTGATGCTGCGGGCCGGTATCGGGCTGGTCCGCGAGTCGGGGCGGATCTTCATGGAGGCCGCGCCGAGCGGTGTGGACCCGGATGCGCTGGGGGACCACCTCGTCGAGGTGGACCAGGTGGTGGAGGTCCACGACCTGCACATCTGGGAGATCACGTCCGGCGAACCGGCCCTGTCCGCGCACATCCTGGTGGCCCCGGGCGGCGACTGCCACGCCGTACGCCGCGGCCTGCACGAGCTGCTGAGCCTGAAGTACGGCATCACCCACGCCACCCTCCAGGTCGACCACGTGGGCGAGCAGCCGCTGCCCGGCGAGGTGCTGCACATAGCGGCGGGTCCGGACGACGCGGCACTCGCGCCCGCGCACTGCGAGGACACGCACGGGCCGGTGCACCGGCCGGGACCGCACGATCACTGAGACGGGCGGCTCCCGGTCGTCCGTGCGTTCCGGCGGCGGGCTCAGAACGTGATGACCGTCTTTCCCTGCGCATGCCCCGTACGGCTGGTCTCCAGCGCCTCCGGGGCCTCCCCCAGGGTGGTCTCCTCCCCGAGGATCACGGTCAGCCGGCCCGCGTCGAGCTGCCCGGCGAGGATCTCCAGCAGTTGCGGCGAGGGCCGGTTCTGGAAGTTGAAGCCACGCAGGTTGTGGTCGGTCAGGACGTCGGCGTCGGCGGCCCCGACGGTGGAGACGGCCGTACCGCCGTCCCGTACGGTCCGGGTCATCTCGCCGAACGACGCCGGGCCGCCGACCAGGTCGAGCAGGACGTCCACGCCGTCCGGGTGGGCGGCCAGCACCTGGTCGGCCACCGGGCCCAGCGTGTGGTCCACCGTCTCGGCGGCGCCCAGGCCGAGCATCAGGTCCGCCAGGCCCGGCCGCGCGGTGACGATCACCTCCGCGCCCCGGCCGGCCGCGAGCTGGGTGGCGAAGGTGCCGACGCCGCCGGTCCCGCCGACGATCAGGACCCGCTTGCCCTCGCCGATCCGGGTCTCCTCCACCAGGTTGTACGCCGTCGTGCCGGCCGTGGGGACGGCGGCGGACGTCGCGTACGTGACGTTGCGGGCCGCGCCGGCCAGCGCCTTCTCCTCGGCCGCCGCGAACTCGCCGTACGAGCCGCCGCCCCGCCCCGGCCGCTGGAACTGGCCGAACACCGAGTCACCGACCGTGAAGCGGCGTACGCCGGTGCCGACGGCGACCACCTCGCCCGCGCCGTCCGATCCCAGGACGAGCGGGAAGGAGTGCTGCGTCGCGTCCTTGAGGAGGCCGTCGGCGATCTTCCAGTCAAGCGGGTTGATCCCGGCCGCGGACATCCGCACCAGGACTTCGCCGGGTCCGGGATCGGGCTCCGACAGTTCCATGAGCTGGGGTTGCTCGCCGAATGCGGTGACTGCTACGGCCTTCATCGTCGCGTTCCCTTCCGCCCGAACGATCCACCCTCCCGACCGATGGCAGGGCAAGGGCCACCGTCAACGTGGCGCCTGTCGCGGCCCGCCTTCGGGTGAAACGACGCCAGGTGACGACAGCCCTCAGGATCGTAAGCACGCGAACCGGGCGTATCCGGCAGGACGAGGGGCGGTGCCCCGGAAGCAACTCGTACGGCCCCCCGCCGAACCGGTGCCGCCCGGCCCCCGCGGCGCGCCGCGTTTGCCCCGCGGCCCGGCCGGTTACCCGTCCTCGGTATGAGCGGCAGCAGCGGCGGCGCGGACGACGTACACATCATCAAGGCGGGGCGGCGCACGGTCAGGATCAGCCGGCCCGGCAAGGTCCTCTTCCCGGACGACGGAATCACCAAGGCCGCCCTGGCCGACCACTACAAGGCGGTCGCCCGGCGCGCGGTGCCGCACCTGCGCGACCGGCCCCTGATGATGGAGCGCCACCCCGACGGCATCGGCGGCAAGCCCCTGATGCAGAAGAACGCCCCGGACCACTTTCCCGAGTGGGTCCGCCGTTCCGAGCAGTCCAAGGAGGGCGGCACCGTCACCCACGTCGTGTGCGACGACGCTGCGACCCTGGTCTACCTCGCGGACCAGGCCAGTGTCACCGTCCACCGCTGGCTCTCCCGGGAGCACCGCCCCGACCACCCGGACCTGGTCATCTTCGACCTGGACCCGTCCGAGGGCGCCGGCTTCGAGGACGTACGGTGGGCCGCCCACCGGGTCTGCGAACTGTGGGACGAACTGAAGCTGCCCGCCCGCCTGATGACCACCGGTTCGCGCGGCCTGCACGTCATCGCCCCGCTGGACGGCAATTCCGGCTTCGACGCGGTACGCGACTTCGCGCACCTGGCCGCCGAACGGCTCGCCCGGCACCACCCGGACCGGCTCACCACCGAGCAGCGCAAGGCCGAGCGCAAGGGCCGCGTCTATCTGGACGTGCAGCGCAACGCGTACGCGCAGACCGCGGTCGCGCCCTATTCCGTACGGGCCGAGCCGGGCGCGCCGGTGGCCACGCCGATCTCCCGCGACGAGCTGGACGACCCCGGGCTGACGGCCCAGCGGTGGTCGGTGGCCACCATCCCGGACCGCCTGGCCGAGGACGACCCGTGGGCCGGGCTGTCCTGGCGCGGCCGGTCGGTACGGGCGGCGCGGGAACGGCTGGAGGGGCTGGAGGAGTAGGGCTGGACGAATAGGGGCAGGGCCGGGAGCGGTGGGCGGGGTGGCTGGGCGGGCGCCCGTTTGCCCGCATAAGGCGACCGCCCCGGGGCCCCGGGCTTCAATGGACCAATGATCCGGTTCGAGTCCGTCACCAAGCGCTACCCCGACGGCACCACCGCCGTCGACGACCTGTCCTTCGAGGTCGCCGAGGGCGAGCTGGTGACGCTGGTCGGGCCGTCCGGCTGCGGCAAGACCACGACGATGAAGATGGTCAACCGGCTCATCGACCCGACCGGCGGCCGCATCGTCGTCGAGGACACGGACATCGCGACGGCCGACCCCGTACGTCTGCGCCGCCGCATCGGCTACGTCATCCAGCAGACCGGTCTCTTCCCGCACCGCACCGTCCTCGACAACACCGCCACCGTCCCGCACCTGCTCGGCCGGCCGCGCAAGAAGGCCCGCGCCCGCGCCGCCGAACTCCTGGAGCTGGTGGGCCTGGACCCCGCCGTCCACGGGCCGCGCTACCCGGACCAGCTCTCCGGCGGCGAACGGCAGCGCGTCGGCGTGGCCCGCGCGCTGGCCGCCGACCCGCCCGTCCTGCTCATGGACGAGCCGTTCGGCGCGGTCGACCCGGTCGTCCGCGACCGGCTCCAGAAGGAGTTCCTGCGGCTCCAGGCGTCCCTGCACAAGACGGTGCTGCTGGTCACCCACGACATCGAGGAGGCCATCCGGCTGGGCGACCGGATCGCGGTCTACGGGCAGGGCCGCATCGAGCAGTACGACACCCCGGCGAGCGTGCTGGGCGCGCCGGCCTCCCCGTACGTGGCCGAGTTCGTCGGCAGCGACCGGGCCCTGAAGCAGCTCGCGGTCACCGGCATCGACCCCGGCGACCTGGAGCACCCGCCCTTCGCCCGCCTCGGCGAACCGGCCGACGGCGCGGCGCGACAGCTGCGCGCGGAGGGCGCGCGCTGGGCCGTGGTCCTGGACGAGGAGGGCGGGCTGCACGGGTGGGTGGGCACGGAGGAGATGTCCGGCGCGCGGGGGAACGTTTCGGCGCACGCCCGCCGGATGGAGGCGTGGGTCCCGGTGACCGGCTCGCTCAAGGACGCCTTCAGCGAGATGCTCAAGTACGACGCGGGCTGGATCGCCGTCGTGGACGGCAGCCGCTTCCTGGGCGTCCTGACCCCGGCCGGACTGCACGAGGCGCTACGGCGCACGATCGGATCGGACGAGCAGGGGGTGCCGCGGGAGGAGGCGGAGGTGGACTCGGTGCCTACGGAGTGAGGGCCACAGCCCGTGCGCCCCGACAGCGGCCCTCCTACAGCAGCCCCTTCTTCCGCAGGTAGTCCCGCGCCACGTCCTCCGGCAGCCGCCGCCAGCTGTCCACCCGCTGGTTCAGCTCGGCCAGGTCCTCCGTCGTCAGGACGGAGTTGAGTTTGCCGAGGGCCGCGGCGACCCGCGCACTGCCCGCGCGGGCCCGGTTGACCACCGGAACGACGTAGTCCGCGTTCTGGAGCTTCTTGTCGTCCTCCAGGAAGACCAGCCCGAACTGCTCGACCGTCGCGTCCGTGCTGGTCGTCAGCACCATCTGGTCCTGCCCGTTCTGCACGGCCTGCTTGGCGGGCGTGGTGCCCACCCCCTTCGGGTCGACGGCCGTGATGTCGATCCCGTACGTACGCTTCAGGCCCGGCGCGCAGAACGGCCGCCGTACGCACTCGTCGCCCGCCGCCAGCCGTACCGGCAGACCGGCGCGCCCCAGGTCGCTGAGGGTCTTCAGGCGGTGCTGCCGCGCGTACGAGGCGGCCACGGCGAACGCGTTCTGGTCGACGGCCCGGCCCGGCGGCAGCACGGTCAGACCGCGGGGTGCGGCCAGGGCGCGCAGTACCTTCATCGTCGTGCCGAGGTCCGGCGAGGCGACCGGGTCGGCGTCGGCGCCCTTGGTCCTGGCGTTCAGCCAGTCGGCGAAGGTCGCCGCGTACTCGGGTACGACGTCGATCTGGCCGCCCTCCAGGGACGGCTCGTACAGCTCACGGTTGCCGACGGTGAGGATGTCCGTCTCGTACCCGGCCTTGCCGAGCAGCACCGCGTACATCTGGGCCAGCAGCTCACTCTCGGTGAAGCCGGCCGAGCCGATCGAGAGGTGGCGGCTGTCGCCGGGTGCGGCGGTGACCTGGCCGCGGTTCTCCAGGGAGGGGCCGGTGGCGCAGCCGGTGAGGACCAGCGCCAGCAGTACGGCCGGGTGGGCACTCCGGGCCGCGAGGCGGGCGCCCCGGACCGTGAGGCGGGCACCCGGGAACCCGAGTCGGGCACCCCGGCGCGTACGCCGGAGCCCGGCCGCCGGTGCACCACCCCGCCCGTTCACCGCGCCCTCCCCCGCGCCCGGGCCGGACCCAGCCGCTGCACCGCCTCGAACACCGCCTCCATCAGCAGCGCGAACACCGCCACGATCACCGCCCCCGCGACCACCTGCGGCGTACTCGCCAGGTTGAACCCCGCCGTGATGATCCGGCCGAGCCCGCCCCCGCCGACCAGCGCGGCCAGCGTCGCCGTGGCGACCAGCTGCACCGCCGCGATCCGTACCCCGGTCAGCACCAGCGGCAGCGCCAGCGGCACCTCCACCCGCCACACCAGCTGCCCGCCGGACATCCCCATCCCGCGAGCCGCCTCCACCACGTCGCGGTCCACCTCCCGCATCCCGACGTACGCGTTGGTCAGCAGCGGCGGCAGCGCGAACAGGACGAGCGCGATGAACGTCGGCCAGTCCCCGTGCCGCCCGAGCGGGGTGAGCAGGAGCAGCACCAGCACCGCGAAGGTGGGCACGGCACGCCCCACGTTGGCGAGGTTGACGGCCAGCGCGCCGCCGCGTCCGAGGTGGCCGAGCGTGACGGCGACGGGCAGCGCGATCAGGCAGGCGGCGAGCAGACAGCCGACGGTCAGCAGCAGGTGTTCCGTGAGGCGGTGCCAGATACCGTTCTCACCGGCCCAGTTCGTGCCCGTACTGAGCCAGGCCCAGACGTTCCCGAGGGTGTTCACGCGCGCCGCCACGGCGTCAGCAGCCGCTCCAGACCGAGCAGCAGCAGGTCGAAGGCGACGGCGATGACGACGCACAGGACGGACGCCGTCAGCACCTGCGCCTTGAAGAACGAGTTCATGCCCGCGTAGATCAGATTGCCCAGCCCGCCGTGGCCGACGATCGCACCGATCGTCGTCAGCGCGACGGCGGAGACGGTCGCGATCCGCAGCCCGGCCATCGCGGCGGGCACCGCCAGCGGCAGCTCGACGGCCAGCAGCTGCCGCAGCGGCCCGTACCCCATGCCGCGCGCCGCCTCCTTCGCCTCCTCCGGTACGCCGGCCAGGCCCGCCAGGATGTTCCGTACGAGGAGGGTGAGGGAGTACAGCGCCAGCCCCACGACGACCAGGGTGGACGACAGCCCGTACAGCGGCAGCAGCAGCGAGAACATCGCCAGCGACGGAATGGTGTAGAGCACGGTGGTGACGCCCAGCACCGGCCCCGCCGTCCACCGCCACCGCCGCGCGATCAGCGCCAGCGGCAGCGCGATCACCAGGGCGAGCAGCACGGAGACCACGGTCAGGTGCAGGTGCTGGAGCGCCGCGTCGAGGAGGATGTGGCGGCGGGTGGCCAGGTAGTCACCACAGATCCAGTCGTTGCGGGCCAGGCAGTCGTCCGGAGGGGCAGTCACGGTAGAAGTCCACCGCGGTGGGGGGTGGGTGTCTTGCGGGGTGGGCCGGATGGATGAGGTTACGGGGAAGCGGAGGCGGACGGGGAGGACGGGGCGGGCGAGGCGGCCGGGGCCGGCGACGGCGTCGCCCCCGCCCCCGGCCGCTTCGGCGGCGCGTGCGCGGCCTCCACGTCCTGCGGGAACGTCAGCTGGCGGGCCTGCCACTCCAGGGCCGGCGCGACCTCCCGCCGCCACGTCGAGAACTGGTGGCTGCCGCGCGGCAGGATGATGGAGTCGACGGTCATCGGAGGCTTCACCGCCGCGATGAACCGCAGGGTGTCGCGGTAGTTCGGCTCGCCCAGGCGGCTGCTGGCCACCAGCGCCGAGACCCGCGGTACGGGCAGGTGCTTCAGGCGCCACAGCAGATCGTGCTCGCGCTCCCGCCGCTCGGCAGCCGCGCCGCCGCCGAACAGGTTCCCGGTCGTCAGGTCGTCCTTGACGGCGTAATCGCCGGAGAGCGAGACCGCGGACGTGTAGACACCGGGGCTGCGCAGGGCCAGCAGCAGCGAGCACGTACCGCCGGACGAATACCCGAAAGCGCCCCAGGCGCTCGGGTCATGCCCCACCCGGTAGGCCGCCTTGACGGCCTCCGGCAGGTCCTGGGTGAAGAACGTCTCGGCCTGCGGCCCGCCCGGCACGTCCACGCACTCGGTGTCCCGCGGCGGCGCGATCGTCGGCCGGACCATCACCAGCACGGTCGGCTGCATCCGGCCTTCCGCGATCAGCCCGCCCGCGGTCTGCGGGATCCGCAGATGCTGCGCGAGGTTCATGATGCCGCCCGGGTAACCGCTGATCACGACGGAGACGGGGAAGCGCTGGCGGCGGTACTGGTGCTGGAAGTACTGCGGCGGCAGGTAGACGAAGGCCGGATTCACGACGCGGGTACGGCGCCCGACGATCCGTACGGACTCCACCTTGCCGACCTCGCCGGGCGCGCCCTCCGGCAGGCCGGTCACCCGGTCCAGGCCTTGCGGGCCCGCGGGCTGGACCAGACCGCCCCGGAGACTGCCGGCGTCGGCGTACCGCGGGCCGCCGCCCTTGCTCACCGCGACCGGAGCGTCGTCGGTGTGGCCCAGCAGCTCGTCCCAACTGCTGTAGAACTCGAAGCTGGAGTTCACCGCCAGGGCCAGCGAACACAGGACCGCCACCTGCGTGACGAGGATGGAACCGATCCTGCCCAGTACGGGGAGCACGCCGCGCGGGGACAGCCGCGGCCAGAACCACACCGTGAGGGCCACACAGGCCACGGCCAGCGTGATCACCGTGATTTCGAGCGACCGACTGGTCAGCCCCATGCGCCCACCTCTCCCGTCACCCGTACGAGGGCCGTCCGGTCCTCCGGACCGCCGCCAGGGTCAACGGGCGTACGGGCTTTGGGTCACCACACGAGCTACACCCCGCCCCTTCGCACACCCGCCCGCCGCACATACGCTCTCCACACACGCCCCCCACCAGCAACCACCCGCACACCCCCACCAGCACCCCCACACCACGCCAAGCCGCAAAACACCCAAACGGGGCGTGCCGCGAGACGCGCGGGGTCCCACGATGGGACCGTCCCGGACGGCTACCCTTACGTGTCCGGCCTGGTCAGGGACATGTCCGCGCTTCTCGGACATTCGCCGCACCCCACACACGCTAGAGAGGTTCGCCGATGGGCATTCGGAGTCTGCTACGCAACGCTTTCGGTCGCTCCAAGGCGGCCCGCGAGGAATCGAACGAGGCGGCGAGCGGCACTCGGACGCCGGAAACAGCGACGATCCCGGAGGCCCGCGAAGAGGCCACCCCGGAACCCGCCGCCCCCCGCGACCCCGCCGTCCCCACCGCCCGCACCGCCCCCGCCGACCCCACTGACCCACCGGCCGCGTCCGTCCCCGCCCAGGCGACGTCGCCGTCCGCCGCCCCCTCGTCCGACACCTCGTCACCCTCCGAGGACTCGGCCTCCGCTCTCGTGTCCCAGGCCTTCGACACGCAGAAGCCGACGCGGGAGGCGGAGGCACCCGTCGTGGAGGCGCGGGAGGCCGATGCGTCGGTCGCGGCGTCGCCTGTCGTGGAGGCGAAGGCTGAGGCGGAGCCGACGCCCGAGCCGGTGGCTGCGGCGAAGGCGGCGCCGGTAGTTGAGCCGGTGGCTGAGGCGAAGGCGGAGCCGACGCCCGAGCCGGTGGTTGAGCCGGAACCGGCGGTTGAGCCGAAGTCGGCGGTTGAACCGAAGCCCGAGGCCGAGGCCAAGCCTGACCCCACCTCCGAGCCCGAGCCCGAAGCCAAGCCGGAAACCACCCCGGAGCCGGCCGCCAAAGCCGAGGCGGAGCCCTCCCCCTCCCCTTCCTCTCCCTCCCTCACCAAGGTCGAGACCCAGGCCCCCGCCCTCGTCAGCCTCTACAAGGCCGCCCGGGTCTCCCTGGAGAAGCAGGGGCTGGCCACCCAGCGGGCCGCGGTCTACCTCGTCCTCGACCGCTCGGGCTCGATGCGCAACTACTACAAGGACGGCACGGTCCAGCACCTGGCCGAACAGGCCCTCGGCCTGTCCGCCAACCTCGACGACGACGGCACCGTACCGGTGGTCTTCTTCTCCACCGACGTCGACGGCACCGCCGAACTCGACCTGGCCACCTACGAGGGCCGCATCGAAGAGTTGCACGCGGGCCTCGGCCACATGGGCCGTACGAACTACCACTGGGCGATCAACGCCGTGATCGAGCACTACGAGAAGTCCGGCGCGAGCGACCCCGCCTTCGTCATCTTCCAGACCGACGGCGCCCCCACCTCCAAGCCGGCCGCCGAGAAGGCGCTCTGCGAGGCCGCGAAGCTGCCCATCTTCTGGCAGTTCGTCGGCTTCGGCGACCCGGACGCCAAGGGCTTCGACTTCCTGCGCAAGCTGGACGACCTGGCCGTACCGGAGAAGCGCGTCGTGGACAACGCGGGCTTCTTCCACGCCGGCCGCGACCCCCGCTCCCTCGCCGACGCCGACCTCTACCAGCAGCTCATGGTCGAGTTCCCCGCCTGGCTCCAGGAAGCCCGCGCCGCCGGCATCCTCCCCGCCTGACACCCGGTCTCGCCCCGCTCCCACCCCTTGCCCCACCCACCGGCCGCGGCCGGGCCACCCGGCCCACCGCGGCCGCCGGCATTTCCTGACACCACATTGGTTGAACACTTCATCACGACAGCGGTCCGGTCTGCCCTCACCGGCCTCGTCCTCACTGTCAGTGCCATGTGTAAGAGTGTTACGGCGTTGACCACACGGGGCGGGGGGAAACCGCTATGCCATTGACCGAAGAAATTGCCGGTATGTACGCTCACGACGGCGACCCGGCGGCACTGATCGGCGAATTCCGCCGCACGAGCGTCCTGGTGCCCGTATCCGACGACGGACTCATGTCGGCCGAATGGGGCGGAATACGCTGGCTCTACGCATTCACGGACGAGGAAGCGCTCAACCGCTTCGCCCTCGCCAGGGGAAGCGCACCGGAAACCCGTTGGCCGTACGTCTCCGCACTCGGCGCCCGCCTGCTCGACGTCGTCGTCCCGGCCGTCGGGGGACCGGCCGGTGTCGCCCTGGACGCCGGCAGCGAGCAGGGGATGCTGTTCCCGCCGGCGCCCGGGATCGTGCCGGATTCCGTAGCCGTACACACCGACGAGGACGCGCAGACGTCGCCGCCCGGCACCACGTCCACCACCCGCCCGGGCGGTGAACGGATATGAGCGCGGGAGACGGCTACAAGCTCGACCAGCAGGCGCTTCAGCAAGTCAGCAAAGGCATCAACGACACCATCTCGGAGCTGAAAGAGCTGGGTTTCGACAGCCAGGCGCAACTCGGCCACGGCTTCGAGAAGATCCAGTTGACCGGAATGGAAGCCGGACATGCCGAACTGGCCTCGACTTTCGAGACGTTCTGCGAACGCTGGACGTGGGGAGTCCGCGCTCTGGTGCACGAAGCCAATTCCTTCGCCCGCCGCCTGGACCTGTCGGCCGGTCTTTACCACGAACAGGAACGGTACGTTTCCGACCAGCTCAAGATCACGGCGAATGCGGCGCTGGGCAACCCCGCGCTGTCCTCGGAGGAGATCAAGAAGAAGTCCTGGGAGCAGATCCGCGACGACAACCCGATCACCCAGGTCAGGGACGCCGACTACGACATCGACTCAGACGCTACGAAGGAGTCGGCCGAGCGGATCCGCACGTCGTGGGAGCAGACGAAGCAGGACTGGTCCACGTCCAAGTGGGCGGGCGACGCCGATCACAACCTGGCCATGAAGGCCATGGGCATCGGCCGGCAGCAGCCCAAGAGCACCCAGGACGACGGCGGTGAGGGCTGATGGGCGTCCTCGACGGACTGGGCAACGTCGTCGACACAGTGGCCGACAAGGCCGGGGACATCGTCGACGGCGCCAAGGAGAAGCTGGGCGAGGGCGTCGAGTTCGTCGCCGACAAGACCGCCGACGCACTGGACGGGGTCGGCGCGGACGGAGTGGCCGACAAGGTCCGCTCAGCGGGCGAGGACATCGCCGACAACCTCGGTGCCCACGTCGACGAGCGGAACCTGGGCGAGTCCGACGACCCCAAGGAACTGGTCCACGGTGACGCCTCCGCGATCAACGAGTCCGCCGCGCACCTGAAGGACTTCTACGCCGCCTTCGAACGGGTCGGGCAGGGCCTGCGCAAGCTGGACTCGGGCGGCTGGGAGGGCAAGGCCGCGGACAGCTTCCACGAGGAGTTCGACGCCCACCCGAAGCAGTGGATGCAGGCCGCGGACGCCTGCGAAGCGGCGGGCAAGGCCCTGCACGCGTACGGGGAGACGGTCTCCTGGGCCCAGAGCAAGGCCGAGACGGCCATCCACAAGTACAAGGCCGCGCAAGACGCCACCAAAAAGGCCGTTGACGCCTATCAGGCCCAGGTGGACTCGTACAACACCAAGGTCGACGCGTACAACGCCGCCCTGGACAAGAACGCCGACCCGGGCCGGAAGCCCCAGAAACCGGGCGCCTTCACCGACCCCGGTGCGGAAGGACGCAAGGCCGCCCAGGAGCTGCTCAAGAACGCCCGCCACCAGCGGGACGAGGCCGCGGAGCGTGCCCAGCACGCCATCAGCCAGGCGCTGGCCCACGCGCCGCGGGAGCCCAAGTTCACCCAGCAGTTCCTCTCCGACGTGTCGGACGGCGCGATGTCCGGCGGCATCCAGCTCATGCACCTGGCAGGCGGCGCGCTCCGGGCCGGGGCCGAAACGGTGAAGCTGGTCCGTACGGTCAACCCACTGGACGTCTACAACATCACCCACCCCTTCCAGTACATGTCCAACCTCTCCACCACGCTCATGGGCCTCACCACCACCGTGGCCCACCCCGAGCGGCTGCCCAAGGCCCTGCTGGGTACGGGCTGGGGCAGCGACCCGGCGGACGCGGCAGGCTCCCTGATCGTCAACCTCGTCGGCGGCAAGGGAGCGGGCGGCCTGGCCAAGGGTGCCGCCAAGGCCGGGGCGAAAGGCCTCGCCAAGGACACCGCGCGCTCCGCCGTCAAGGACGGCGGCAAATCCGCCCTGCGCGACCGCGCCCGCCGCGCCTGGTGCAAGACCTTCGGCAGCGACCCGATCGACATGGCCACCGGCCGCATGATCCTGCCGCAGACCGACATCACCCTGCCCGGCAGCTTCCCGCTCACCTTCACCCGTACGTTCGAGTCGTCCTATCGAACCGGCCGCTGGTTCGGCCCCACGTGGATGAGCACCGTCGACCAGCGCCTGGAAATCGACGCCGAGGGCGTCGTCCTCGTCGGCGAGGAAGGCAATCTGCTCGCCTACCCGCACCCGGCCGTCGGCGTCCCCACCATGCCGGCCGAGGGCGAGGGCCACCCGCTCGAACGCACCCCGGACGGCGATTACTTCCTCGCCGACCCGGTCAGCGGCACCCGCTGGTACTTCACCACGTACACCGACGACATCGCCGTCCTCGACGAAATATCCGACCGCCGCGGCAACCGCCACACCTTCGACTACGACGAGACCGGCACACCCACCGCCATCACCCACAGCGCCGGATACCGCCTGCTGCTCACCACAGAAGCAGGCCGCATCACCGCCCTCCACCTGGCGGGAGCGGCCCCCGGCGGAGGCGACCAGCTCATCCGGCGCTACGGCTACGACGAGTCCGGCAACCTCACCACCGTCACCAACTCCTCCGGCCTGCCACTGCGCTTCACCTACGACGACGCCGACCGGATCACGTCGTGGACGGACACCAACAACAGCTCGTACCGCTACGCCTACGACGACCGGCACCGCTGCGTCTGGCAGAGCGGCACGGAAGGGCATCTGCGCGCCCACTTCGACTGGGGCGACCCCGACACCGACACCGGGCTGCGGACCAACCTCCACCACAACTCCCACGGCCAGGTGACCCGCCACCTGGTCAACGACCGCCACCAGATCGTCGCCACCACCGACCCCACCGGCGCCACCACCCGTACGGTCCGCGACACGAAACACCGCGTCCTGTCCGTGACCGACCCGCTCGGCCGCACGACTCGCTTCACGTACGACGACGAAGGCCGCCCCACCGAGATCACCCTCCCCGACGGCAGCCGCACCACGTCCACGTACAACGACCTCGGCCTGCCGCTCACCACCACCGGACCGGACGGCACCACCTGGTCCCACACCTACGACCTCGGCGGCAACCGCACCTCCACCACGGACCCCGCAGGCACCACCACTCACTACGCCTATGACCCCCGAGGCCACCTCTCCTCCGTCACCGACGCCCTCGGCAACACCACCCGCCTCTACTGCGACGCAGCAGGGCTGCCGCTCTCCACCACCGACCCGCTCGGCGCCCGCACCCACTACCGCCGCGACGCCTTCGGCCGCATCACCTCCGTCACGGAACCCCTCGGCGAAACCACCCACCTCGTCTGGACCGTCGAGGGCCGACTCGCCACCCGCATCGACCCCACCGGCGCCGCCGAACACTGGACGTACGACGGCGAAGGCAACCGCACCTCACACACCGACGCCATCGGCCAGGTCACCCGCTTCGAATACACCCACTTCGACCTGCTGGCCGCCCGCACCGACCCGGACGGCACCCGCCACACCTTCACCCACGACACCGAGCTGCGCCTCACCCAGGTCACCAACCCCCAGGGCCTGACCTGGAACTACGCGTACGACTCCGCAGGCCGCCTGGTCTCCGAGACCGACTTCGACGACCGTGTCCTGACCTACACCCACGACGCCGCCGGCCAACTGGCCACCCGCACGGACGCACTCGGCCAGACCACCACCTACCACCACACCCCCCTCGGCCACCTCGCCGAGAAGAACGCCGCGGGCCTCGTCACCACCTACGCGTACGACACCGCCGGCCGCCTCCTCCGCACCGCCAACCCCGACGCGAGCATCACCTACACCCGGGACACCCTCGGCCGCGTCACCACCGAAACCGTCAACGGCCGCACGCTCTCCTTCACCTACGACGCCCTCGGCCGCCGCACCTCGCGCACCACGCCCACCGGCGCCACCACCACCTACACCTACGACGCCGCCGGCAACCGCACCCGCATGTCGGCCTCCGGCCACCCGCTCACCTTCGACCACGACGCCACCGGCCGCGAAACCGCCCGCCACCTCTCCGACGCCCTCACCCTCACCCAATCCTGGGACCCCACCGGCCGTCTGGCCTCCCAGTCCCTCACAACCGCAGGCACCGCGCCGCAGGGCCCCCTCCTCACCCGCACCTACACCTACCGCCCCGACGGCAACCTCACCGGCATCGACGACTCCGCCCGCGGCCACCGCACCTTCGACCTCGACCGCGCGGGCCGCGTCACGGCCGTCAACGCCGCCGACTGGTCGGAGACCTACGCCTACGACGAGTCCGGCAACCAGACCCACGCCACCTGGCCCACCGAACACGCCGGTGCGTCCGCCCAAGGCCCCCGCTCCTACACCGGCACCCGCATCAACCGCGCCGGCTCCGTCCGCTACGAACACGACGCCCTCGGCCGCGTCACCCTCCGCCAGAAGACCCGCCTCTCCCGCAAACCGGACACCTGGCACTACACCTGGAACGCGGAAGACCGCCTCACGGCCGTCATCACCCCCGACGGCACCCCCTGGCGCTACACCTACGACCCCCTCGGCCGCCGCACCGCCAAACACCGCCTGACCCCCGACGGCTCCACCGTCCTCGAATCCACCCACTTCACCTGGGACGGCCCCACCCTCACCGAACAATCCACCACAACCCCAGCCTCTCCCCAATCCCTAACCCTCACCTGGGACCATGAGGGCCTGACCCCCCTGACCCAAACCGAACGAAAGCTCTCCACGCCCGGCCTGTCCTCCGCGCCACAACAGGTGATCGATGAGCGCTTCTTCAGCATCGTCACGGACTTGGTGGGGACTCCGACGGAGTTGGTCTCCGAGTCGGGGGAGGTGGCTTGGCAGACCAGATCCACTCTCTGGGGCACCACTACGTGGAACGCCGACGCCACGGCATACACTCCTCTGCGCTTCCCGGGGCAGTATTTCGACCTGGAGACGCAGCTCCACTACAACTACTTCCGCCACTATGATCCGGAAAACAACAGGTACCTCTCACAAGATCCTCTGGGACTGGCACCTTCCCCGAACGCCAGCACCTACGTTCGCAACCCTTGCCTCAGCGCAGACCCATTGGGGCTTTCCCCTTGCTCGGGTGAGCCGGTCAAGCTTTACCGCTCCCCACACGCAGGGAACAGGCACTTGGAATCGAACGGCTTGGATCCGTCCCTGCATCCGGACACTCCCGAGGGAGGAGCCGGAACTGCCTATCTGGGAGACAGTGAGAGGGTGGCGCAAAAATATGCGGACCAAGGCGTATACGAGGACGGATATCACGAGTACGTAATGAAACCCGAATTCAGAGACCACTTCCCAGAGGATGCCAACCCACCCTATCGCCGAACTCACGACAATAAACCAGACGAGTTTCAGTGGCTGATCCCCAGGGAAGAGATACCGAAATTCAACTCACTGATCTCCGAAGTGAACTGGATCAACTACTATGCCGGAATCTCCTGGAGAGACTGACCACCAAAGGAAACCAGTGATGGCATACTCTACAGGCACCGACAGCTCGCTCCCGGACGCACTGACCCCCGGGAAGGTATGCAGGGGGCGCGTGCGCTCGGTGACCGACTTCGGCGTGTTCGTTGACCTCGACGGGGTCACAGGATTCGTAACCGTACCCAACATTACGTGGGATCGAATTGAGCACCCGTCACAAGCAGTACAGGTGGGCGAGGAAGTCGTAGCTGTAGTGCTCAGTGTCGACCCAGAGCGTCAGCAACCCTCCGTATCCATCAAAGATCTTCAGCCTGACCCGTTCATCAGCTTTGCGCGGCACCATATCGGCACCACGCTGACCGGCGTAATCACCAGGATTTCACCGGTCGGAATCTTCGTTCTCCTGGAGAAACCTATCATCGGCTTCATTCCCACATCCGAAGCCCCCCTCGACCAGGCACTCAGAGTCAACGATGAACTAACAGTGAAGGTCGCCAGTATTAGCATCACGGATCGCCAAGTCATACTTTCGCCAAATTGATATAGGCAATCAAGCAGCCACCTCGGGTGATCACCGAGCGGACATTCAGGAACTCGGGCAGCAGTCGGTGCGCGGCGGACACAGGAAACCTTCTGACGAGCGCAGGAACGGTCCTGCGCCTACGCTGGACCAATGCTGCGGCTCCCCGCATAGCCGGGGTGGCCGTTGACCGTTCAGCGGTGGAGGCGGGTCCTCATGAGCCAGAGCCAGAGTCGGACGCAGGGGCCGGGGCAGAGGCCGGAGGCGGGGGCGGCGGACGGGGTGGGGGGACCTGACCCCCGGCGGTGGTGGGGGCTTGTTGTTATTGGTGTGGCGCAGTTGATGGTGGTGTTGGATGCCACGATTGTGAATATTGCGTTGCCGTCTGCGCAGCGGGAGCTGCACATGTCGGATGCGAATCGGCAGTGGGTGATCACTGCGTACACGCTCGCGTTCGGTGGGTTGTTGTTGCTGGGTGGGCGGATCGCCGACCTGGTGGGGCGGAAGCGGGCGTTTGTCACGGGGCTGGTGGGGTTCGCGGTGGCGTCTGCGCTGGGTGGGGCGGCGTCGGGGCAGGGGTTGTTGTTCGGGGCGCGGGCTTTGCAGGGGGCGTTCGCTGCGATGTTGGCTCCGTCCGCGTTGTCGTTGTTGACGACGACGTTCACGGATGGGAAGGAGCGGGGGAAGGCGTTCGGGATTTTCGGCGCCATTGCGGGTGGCGGGTCGGCGATCGGGCTGATTGCGGGTGGATTGCTGACGGAGTATCTGGACTGGCGGTGGTGTCTGTATGTGAATGTGCCGATCGCGGTGGCAGCGATCGCTGGGGCTTGGGTGTTCTTGCATGATCGGCGGGGGCATCGCGAGGTTCGGCTGGATGTGCCGGGGGTGGTGTTGGGGTGTGGTGGGCTGGTCGCGATTGTTTACGGGTGCAGTGAGGCGCAGCCTCGGGGGTGGGGTGATGGGCTGGTTGTGGGGTTGTTGGTGGGTGGGGTGGTGTTGTTGGCCCTTTTTGCTTGGTGGCAGGGGCGGGCGCGTTCGCCACTGTTGCCGTTGCACATCGTGCGGGACCGGAATCGTGCGGGTGCGTTTTTGACCATGGCGTTGGCGGTCATCGCCATGTTCGGGATGTTTTTGTTCATGACGTATTACTTGCAGGTGGTGTTGGGGTATTCGCCGGTCAAGACGGGGTTGGCGTTTCTTCCGGTGACGGTGATGATCATCATTGGGTCGACACAGATATCGGCTCGGCTGCTGCATCATCTGCCGCCGCGTGTGCTGATGGTGCCGGGCGCGGTGTGCGCGGCGGCGGGCTTGTCCTGGCTGACGACGTTGACCGCTGAGCCCGCGTACGTGTCGCATGTACTGCCGTCCGAGCTGCTGATCGGCCTCGGGTTGGGGCTGATCTTCATGCCGGTGATGTCCACGGCCACGTCGGGGGTGGCGCCGCAGGACTCGGGAGTGACGTCCGCGACCGTCAACACGGCTCAGCAGGTGGGGGGTTCGATCGGTACGGCGTTGCTGAACACCATCGCCACGTCGACGAGCGCGACGTACATCGGGAGTCACCTGGCCTCGGCGGCGCGGGAGTCCGGCGGCCGTCTCACGCCCGCGGTGCGGGAGGGGGTCGTCAAGGACGGTGTCGTGCACGGCTTCACGGTGGCGATCGGGTGGGGTGCGGGGATCATGCTGCTGGCGGCGGTGGTCGCGGGGGTGATGGTGAATGGGAGGGCGCCCAAGCATGGGGGCGGAAGCCCGTCCGGACCCGGGTCCGGGGCCGCAGGGTCGGCTTCCGAGGGGGCGGGGGCGCCCGTGCGGTGAGGCCGCTCCGCTGGAGGGGGCCCGCAAAGAACTCCCGGAAGAATCTCGGGCGTCGGTGTCGAGATCTGGTGACGGGCTCCGTCCTCGTAGTGAACGCGGCCACAATGGGCCGCATCCGCACCGAGGAGACTCACCATGGCCAAGTACCTGCTGCTGAAGCACTACCGCGGCGCCCCGGCTCCGGTCAACGACGTGCCCATGGACCGGTGGACGCCGCAGGAGATCTCGGACCACGTGCAGTACATGCAGGACTTCGCGGACCGGCTGGAGAAGACCGGCGAGTTCGTCGACGGGCAGGCGCTCGCCTCCGAGGGGGCGTGGGTCCGCTACGACGGTGAGGGGCGTCCGCCGGTCACGGACGGGCCGTTCGCCGAGACCAAGGATCTGATCGCCGGCTGGATGATCATCGACGTGGACGGTTACGAGCGCGCCGTCGAGCTGGCCGGGGAGCTGTCGGCCGCTCCCGGGGCGGGCGGAAAGCCGATCCACGAGTGGCTGGAGGTGCGCCCGTTCCTGGCCGCGCCGCCCACCGTCACGGAGTGACCTCGGACGTGACCTCGGAATTGGATGAGGCGCTGCTCCGGGACCTGGTGCCGAGCGTGCTGACCGTCCTCGGCCGCCGCGGAGCCGACTTCGCGGCGGCCGAGGACGCCGTACAGGACGCGCTGGTCGAGGCGGTCCGTACCTGGCCGGACGGGATGCCACGGGATCCGAAGGGCTGGCTGGTCACTGTGGCCTGGCGCCGGTTCCTCGACGCGACCCGGGCGGACGCGGCCCGTCGCCGGCGTGAGGAGCGCGTCGACGAGGAGCCGGCACCGGGGCCCGCGCCCTCGGTGGACGACACGCTCCAGCTCTACTTCCTGTGCGCCCACCCGTCGCTGTCGCCGTCGTCCGCGGTCGCGCTCACGCTGCGCGCCGTCGGCGGGCTCACCACGCGCCAGATCGCCCAGGCGTATCTGGTGCCCGAGGCCACGATGGCGCAGAGGATCAGCCGGGCCAAGCGGACCGTCTCCGGCGTACCGTTCGAGCGGCCCGGCGATGTCGCCACCGTGCTGCGCGTCCTGTACCTGGTGTTCAACGAGGGGTACTCCGGCGACGTCGACCTCGCCGCCGAGGCCATCCGGCTCACCCGGCAGCTCGCGTCCGTGATCGACCACCCGGAGGTGGCGGGCCTGCTCGCCCTCATGCTGCTGCACCATGCCCGGCGCGCCGCCCGGACCGCGTCCGACGGCAGCCTGGTGCCGCTCGCCGAGCAGGACCGGGGGCGGTGGGACACGGGGGCGATCGCCGAGGGTGTCGCGGTTCTCCAGGCGGCGCTCGCCCGCGACCGGCTGGGCGAGTTCCAGGCGCAGGCCGCCGTCGCGGCGCTGCACGCCGACGCGCGTAGGGCCGAGGAGACCGACTGGGTGCAGATCGTCGAGTGGTACGACGAGCTGGCGCGGCTGACCGACAGCCCGGTCGTCCGGCTCAACCGCGCGGTGGCCGTCGGTGAGGCCGACGGGCCGCGGGCCGGTCTGGCGGCGCTCGCGGAGCTGGACGACTCCCTGCCCCGTCGTACCGCGGTGGCGGCGTACCTGCACGAGCGGGACGGCGACCTGCCGAAGGCGGCGCGGCTGTACGCGGAGGCCGCCCGGAAGGCGTCCAACCTCGCCGAACGTGATCACCTGACGCGCCAGGCCGCCCGGCTCAACGCCCTGAGGGGTGGCTGACAGGCCGCACGCGGAACAGTCCGTGCCGGAGAGCACGCCTCAGTACGCTGGCCTCGTGTTCACCCCCGAGGGACCGACGCTCCGCGAGCTGACCGTGCAGGCGCTCTCCTCCGTGGAGCGCGGCTACGACCTGCTCGCCCCGAAGTTCGATCACACGCCGTTCCGTACGCCCGACCGGATTCTCGACGCGACGGCGGAGGCGTTGCGGGGACACGGCCCGGCTGGGAACCCGGCCGGGCGCCCCTCCGAGCATCCCTCCGGTGCCCCGTTCGAGGCCGGGCTCGACCTCTGCTGCGGCACGGGTGCGGGCATGGGTGTGCTGCGGTCCCTGTGCCGGGAGCGAATCGTGGGGGCCGACTTCAGTGCGGGGATGCTCGCGGCGGCCCGCCGGACCGTGGCCGCGCCTGCGCGTACGGGGCCCGCCGTCGCGTACGTACGCGCCGACGCCCGCGCCCTCCCCTTCACCGCCGCCTTCGACCTCGCCGTCACCTTCGGTGCCCTCGGCCACTTCCTGCCCGCCGAGCGCGCGGCCGTCTTCGCCGGGGTGCACCGGGCGCTGCGGCCGGGCGGCGTCTTCGCCTTCCCGGTCGCCGCGCCGCCGTCACCCCGTTCCGCGCTGTACTGGACGCTGCTCGGATTCGACACGGTGATGCGCGTACGGAACGCGCTGTGGCGTCCGCCGTTCGTCATGTACCACCGGACCTGCGCGCTGCGCGACATACGCGCCGACCTGCGCGCGGCCGGGTTCACCGTGGAGCTCGTACCGGTACGGGGAGCCGCCCGCCGCCGCGACGGCAGTCCCGGCTGGGCCCTCGTGGTGGCCCGGCGGCCCTGATCACGCGGAAGAGACGATCAAGGGCCGTACGGGAGCGGAAAACCGGGCGCGGGCGCCCCGTACCGGTCCAGTACGATATTGACGTTCCGTAGAACAAAACCTCACTCACCGTAGCGACTTGGGAGCAGCCGGCAATGGCTCGACACCTCATCACCAGCGCCCTTCCGTACATCAACGGGATCAAGCACCTGGGCAACATGGTGGGGTCCATGCTCCCGGCCGATGTGTACGGGCGGTATATGCGCCAGCGCGGCCACGAGGTGCTCTACATCTGCGCGACGGACGAGCACGGCACGCCCGCCGAGCTGGCGGCCAAGGACGCCGGCCAGTCCGTCGACGCGTACTGCGGCGAGCAGCACGACGCGCAGAAGGCGATCTACGACGGCTTCCACCTCCGCTTCGACCACTTCGGGCGCAGCTCGTCGCAGCAGAACGTGGAGCTGACCCAGCACTTCGCGCGCAAGCTCCACGAGAACGGCTTCATCGAGGAGCGGGCCATCCGGCAGGTCTACTCGATCGCCGACGAGCGCTTCCTGCCGGACCGCTACATCGTCGGTACGTGCCCGCACTGCGGCTACGACAAGGCGCGCGGCGACCAGTGCGAGAACTGCACCCGCGTGCTGGACCCGACCGACCTGATCGACGCGCGGTCGGCGATCAGCGGCAGCAGCGACCTGGAGGTGCGCGAGACCAAGCACCTCTTCCTGCTCCAGTCCAAGCTCCAGGGCGAGGTCGAGCAGTGGATCGACGACAGCAGCGCGGAGTGGCCGACGCTGGCGTCGTCCATCGCCCGCAAGTGGCTGACCGAAGGGCTCCAGGACCGGGCGATCACCCGTGACCTGGAGTGGGGCGTGCCGGTGCCGGCCGACGTGTGGCCGGAGCTGGCCGCCGAGGGCAAGGTCTTCTACGTCTGGTTCGACGCGCCGATCGAGTACATCGCCTCGACGAAGGAGTGGGCGGACGCCGACCCGGCGAACCGCGACTGGAAGTCGTGGTGGTACGAGGCCGACGACGTGCGCTACACGGAGTTCATGGCCAAGGACAACGTCCCGTTCCACTCGGTGATGTTCCCGGCCACCGAGCTGGGCACGCGGGAGCCGTGGAAGAAGGTCGACTTCCTCAAGGCGTTCAACTGGCTGACGTACTACGGCGGCAAGTTCTCCACCTCGCAGCGGCGCGGCATCTTCACCGATGCGGCGCTGGAGCTGCTGCCCGCCGATTACTGGCGCTACTTCCTGATCGCCAACGCGCCCGAGTCCGACGACACGTCCTTCACCTGGGAGCTGTTCTCCTCCTCGGTCAACAAGGACCTGGCCGACACCCTCGGCAACTTCGTCAACCGGGTGCTGTCCTTCTCCCGCAAGCGCTTCGGCGACGAGGTGCCGGCGGGCGCGGAGGCCGGAGAGGCCGAGGCGAAGCTGGGCGAGCAGATCGCCGAGCTGCTGGCGGAGTACGAGGGCCACATGGAGGCCCTCCAGTTCCGCAAGGCGGCGGCGGCTCTGCGGGCGCTGTGGAGCGCGGGCAACTCCTACCTGGAGGAGAAGGCGCCCTGGCTGGAGATCAAGACCGACCAGGAAGCGGCGGCGCTGACGCTGCGCACGGCGATGAACCTGATCCACCTGTACGCGATCGTCTCGGAGCCGTTCATTCCGGGGGCCGCGAAGGCCATGCGCGGCGCGTTCGCGCTGGAGAACGACACGGCGGCCTGGGTCACGGCGGACGAGGCCCGCGCGCTGGCCTCGGTCCCGGCCGGTACGGCGTTCACCGTGCCGCCGGTGCTCTTCGCGAAGATCACGGAGGATGACCTGGCGGCGTACCGGGAGCGGTTCGGCGGCGGCGAGTAGGGCGCAGACGGCAAGAAGAAGGGCCCAGACCACCACTGGAACCAAAGGTCGGTCCGGGCCCCTTCCTCACGTCTCCCGCTTCGGTTCCTCACCCGGCTCCGCCAGCCAGCACGCCGGCTGACCGGTACGCCGCGAGACCGTGTCGAAGTCACGGTCGTAGTGCAGCAGCGTCATCCCGGAGAGCTCGGCGGTGGCGGCGACGATCAGGTCGACCGGGCCGGCGGAGCGGTGTTCGCCGTGGTCGGTGAGGAGTTGCTGCACCTCACGGGCTCGCTGGAAGACCCGGTCGGGTACAGGAGTCCAGACGAACGTCTGGCGCAGTTCTTCCTGTATGCCATCCCGGTCCAGGCGCGAACTCGCCGAGAACAGAACCTCGATCTCCGTGAGGTCGCACATGGCGATCAACCCGTTGCCCATAGGCTCTGCCCAATGCTCGTCATACGCTTCGCTGCTCAGCAGTCGTACGGCGGCGGAGGTGTCGATCAGATACGGAGAGTTCACCCGCGGTAGTTCCTCTTGTCGAGGAGAAGATCGAAGTCGCCGCGCGCACCCCTCTCCCTGAGCTTTGCGAGCGCTATGGCCCGACTACGCCGCTTGGCCACTTCCATCAGCGCCGTATTGACGGTGTCCTTCTTGGTCTTCGTGCCGAGGAGCTTCGCGGCTTCCGCCAGCGCCTCGTCGTCGACCTCCAGCAGAAGTTTCGACATGCGGACCGACCCCTCTATATAAGCCCAATAAAACGGTATATCGCAGACTGCTCGGCGGTCCAGTGAACCGTCGACACAACGCCCCCGGAACCACCCCTGGCTGCCTTAGTGCACCCAGCCCTTCAGCGGCTCGGTGTCCAGGTCGATGCCCACCGGATCCGGCAGGGTGACCACCTTCCCGAACGGCACCGTCAGGAGCATCTCGTAGCGTCCGCCGTCGGGCTGCGAGTGCACCTTGACCTCGCAGGCGTCCCGGTCGATCAGCAGGTACACCGGGATGCCGGTCTCGGCGTAGGCCTTCGGCTTCTCCTCGCGGTCCCGGCGATCGGTGTCGTGGTCACGGGAAGTGACCTCGACGACCATGAGGACTCCCTTGGGGTCCGCCCACTCGCCCTGGCCGACGAAGGTATCTCTCGGCGCGAGGCAGCCGGCAGGGCGAGCGTTGCCCGTCCGGTACTGCTCGACCCGCAGCCCCTGTCCCACGTGAAGCCAGCTCCTCGAACTGCTCCTGACTCAGCACACTCGCGTACTCCTCGACGACGCCCACGCCGGTCTCCTCCGGGGCCGGCGGTGCGCTGCACCGTACGTCTTACCTGTCCGCTGCGGCCGGAGCCGTTTCGGGTTTCGTCATTTCCGGAGCGTGGCACGCGAAAGAGCCCGCGACCATAGGATCGCGGGCCCTTCACACGTATGAACGAACTACTTCACCTGCGGCTTGCGGATCGACAGGTGCAGCTCCTTCAGCCGCGCCTCCTCGACCTCGGTCGGGGCGCCCATGAGCAGGTCCTGGGCGTTGCCGTTGAGGGGGAAGGCGATGGTCTCGCGGATGTTGGGCTCGTCGGCGAGGAGCATGACGATGCGGTCGACGCCGGGGGCGATGCCGCCGTGGGGCGGGGCGCCGAACTTGAAGGCGCGGAGCATGCCGCCGAACTCGGCCTCGACGGTGTCCTTGTCGTAGCCGGCGATGGCGAACGCCTTGTACATGACGTCCGGCTCGTGGTTGCGGATGGCGCCGGAGGACAGCTCGACGCCGTTGCAGACGATGTCGTACTGCCAGGCCAGGATGTCCAGCGGGTCCTTGGTCTCCAGCGCTTCCAGACCGCCCTGGGGCATGGAGAACGGGTTGTGCGAGAACTCGATCTTGCCGGTGTCCTCGTCCTTCTCGAACATCGGGAAGTCGACGATCCAGCAGAAGCGGAACTCGTCCTCGACGAAGTTGCCGGTGCGCTTGGCGGCCTCGACGCGGACCGCCCCCATGATCTTGGAGACCTCGTCGAACTCGCCCGCGCCGAAGAAGACCGCCGAGCCGGGCTTGAGGTCCAGGGCCTCGACCAGGGTCTTGACGTCGTCCTCGGTGAGGAACTTGGCGATCGGGCCGGTGAGGGCATTCGACTCGCCGACCCGGACCCAGGCCAGGCCCTTCGCGCCCTGCTGGACGGCGAAGTCACCCATCTGGTCGAAGAACTTGCGCGGCTGATCGGCGGTGTCCGGCACGGCCAGGGCGCGGACGTGCTTGTCGGCGAACGCCTTGAAGCCGGAGCCGGCGAAGACCGAGGAGACGTCGACCAGCTCCAGCTCGGCGCGGAGGTCCGGCTTGTCGGAGCCGTACTTGAGCATCGACTCGCGGAAGGGGATCCGCGGGAACGGCGAGGTGACCGTGCGGCCGCCGCCGAACTCGGTGAACAGCTCGGTCATCAGCTGCTCGATCGGGCCGAAGACGTCCTCCTGCTCGACGAAGCTCATCTCGACGTCGAGCTGGTAGAACTCACCCGGCGAGCGGTCCGCGCGGGCGTCCTCGTCGCGGAAGCAGGGCGCGATCTGGAAGTACCGGTCGAAGCCCGCGATCATCAGCAGCTGCTTGAACTGCTGCGGGGCCTGCGGCAGCGCGTAGAACTTGCCGGCGTGCAGGCGGGACGGGACGAGGAAGTCGCGGGCGCCCTCGGGGGAGGTCGCGGACAGGATCGGCGTCGCCATCTCGTTGAAGCCGAGCGCGGTCATCTTGTGCCGGATGGCGGAGATGACGGCGGTGCGCAGCATCAGGTTGCGGTGCATGCGCTCGCGGCGCAGGTCCAGGAAGCGGTATTCGAGGCGCTTCTCCTCGTTGACCCCGTCCTCCGCGTTGATCGTGAAGGGGATCTGCTCGGCGGCGCCCAGCACCTCGACGGCGGTGACCTCGACCTCGATCTCGCCGGTGGGCAGGTCGGGGTTGACGTTGTCCGCGCCGCGGGCGCTGACCTTGCCGTCGATCCGGACGACGGACTCCTTGGTCAGCGAGCCGAGCGCCTCGTTGGCGGGGGTGCCGGGGCGGGCGACGAGCTGGACCAGACCGTAGTGGTCGCGCAGATCGATGAAGAGGATGCCGCCCAGGTCACGTCGGTTGTGCAGCCAGCCGCTGAGGCGGACATCGGTGTCGACGTCCGCGGCTCGGAGCTCGCCACAGTTATGGGACCGGTACCGATGCATCGCTCATCCAAGTCGTCGCAAGTGGAGATGTGACAGTTTCCGCTCCAGGTTACCGGTCACCCCACCGCCCTTGTTTGTCATATGCACGTCAGAATGGCCATGGGATGATGGTCGTGCCCGCCGCGCTGGTCGGGTCCCCTCAAACCCACATAAAGTGATGCAATGCGCACCAAGGACCTCCTGGCCGCCACCGCGACCGGCCTGTGGCGCTGGGACAACGTCTCGGGAGAGGTGACCCTCGACGCCGAGACCGCCCGGCTGCTGGGGCTGCCCGCGGAGCCCGCCGAGCTGTCCGAGGCGGCGGTGCGCTCCCGCCTCCACCCGGCCGACTTCGCCGAGATCACCGGCATCGTCAACCTCGCCGTCACCGAGAGCAGCATCGCCGAGGCCCGGCTGCGCGTCATGGACAGCGCGGGCCGGGTGCTGCGCACCCTGCGCACCCGCTCCCGCGCCTTCCTGCGCAGCGAGACCGACCACACGGACTACGAGCTGGTCGGCACCGTCCAGGAGATCCTGGAGGCGCAGCCCGGCACCGCCTCCCCGCACGCCCCGGTCACCGGCGACTGGCGCCGCTCCCGCGAGGCGTTCCTGCTGGACGCGGGCCGCGCGCTCGCCGAGGCGCACTCCACCGCCGAGGTGCTGCGGGTCGCCGCCGGCCTGTCCATGCCCGGCTTCAGCCCGGACGGCCTGGCGGTCTTCGGCATCGAGGGCGACCGGATCTCCGTCATCGGCCACCACGGGCACAAGCAGGGCGACATCGCGCCCTTCGTCGACATGCCGCTGGACACCGACTATCCGGCCGCCGAAGTGGTACGGACCGGCCGCGCCGTCTACCTGCCCACCCCCGAGGACTACCGCCGCCGCTACCCCGCCACCTGGCCGCTGGCCGAGCCCTTCAACCGCACGTCCTGGGCCTTCCTGCCCCTGGTCAGCGCGGGCCGCACGATCGGCGCCTGGATGGCCGGCTTCGGCACACCGGTCGCCTTCACCCCCGACGAGCGCTCGGTGCTCACCACCGTCGCCCGGATGCTCGCCCAGGCACTGGCCCGCGCCGGTGACCAGGAGTCGCGCCGCGAGCTGACCGACGGCCTGCAGCGCAGCATGAAGCCGACGGTGCATCCGGACATCCCCGGGATGACGGTGGCGGCGCGGTACGTGCCGACCGGCGGCGGCCTGGAGGTCGGCGGCGACTGGTACGACATGATCACGCTGCCGTCCGGCCGGATCGCGCTGGTCATCGGCGACGTACAGGGCCACGACGTACGGGCAGCGGGACTGATGGGACAGCTGCGGATCGCCCTGCGCGCTTACGCCTCCGAGGGCCACCACCCGGACGCGGTGCTCTCCCGCGCCTCCCGCTTCCTGGCCGGCATCAACGACACCGAGTTCGGCGGCGAGGATCCGCGCTTCGCCACCTGCCTCTACATCGAGGTGGACCCGGCGACCGGCCTGCTGGACATCGCGCGGGCCGGCCACCCCGACCCGACCGTCCGGATGGCCGACGGGACCGTACTCGTCCGGCCCACCGCCGGCGGCCTGCCGCTGGGCATCGTGCCGGACACCGATTACCCCACCACCCGGCTCGTCCTGGAGCCCGGCGAGACGATGCTGGTCTGCACGGACGGGCTGATCGAGACCGGCGGGCACGACCTGGAGTCGGGCTGGGCGCGGCTGCGGCACGTCATCGAGACGTACGGGGCCGAGAACGCCGGGGAGGGGGCCGCGGAGGCCCTGGAGACGGCGGCCGCCCCGACGCTGGAGGACGCGGCGGGCCTGGAGAAGCTCGCCGACGCCCTGGTCCAGGCCGTGCACGGCCCGCCCTCGTACCACACCACCGGCCCGTTCCTGGACCGCCGCGAGGACGACATAGCACTGCTGCTGCTGTGCCGCGAGGGCGGCAGCTGCGGGATCGGTACGGGCGGCTCGGCGGCACACCGCCCTGTCCGCCGTACGGTGCTGACCGTCCGGCAGGCCGAGCCCGAGCGGATAGCGGAGGCCCGCAGCCAGGTCCGCGACGTGCTGCACGACTGGGCCGACGAGGACCAGGTCGACTCGGCCGTGCTGATGGTCTCCGAGATGGTCACCAACGTGCTGATGCACACGGACGGCGACGCGCTGCTGGTCGCGGAGATCACCGGTGAGAAGGGCAGCCGCCGTATCCGGGTCGACGTCGCGGACAGCAGCGACGAACTGCCGCACCGCCGCACCCCGGGCGAGCTGGCGTCCTCGGGGCGCGGTCTGGTGCTGATGGAGCTGCTGGCGGGCGCGTGGGGCGTGGATCCGCGCGGCGACGGCAAGTCGACGTGGTTCGAGCTCTACGAGGACGCGGCGGGCGGCGCCGAGCCCTCGCTGTCGGACCTGGCAGCGCCCGCGGTCGAACCGCCGTCCGATCCGCTGCCCGAACCCGCGGCGTAGTGCCGGCGCAGCTCCGAGAGCACGCCGAAGGCCGCCGCGGTCAGCGGCACGGACAGCAGCATCCCCATGACTCCGGCGACGCTGGCGCCCGCGGTGATCGCCAGCATCACGATCGCCGGGTGCATCTGGACCGTACGGCTCTGCACCATCGGCTGGAGGATGTGGCCCTCCAGGAAGAACACCACCAGGACGATGCCCAGCGTCCAGATCGCGATGGCCGGGCCGCGGTCGTCGGCGAAGGCGACCAGCACGGCCACCGAGCCGGACAGGAACGAGCCCAGGTACGGGATGTAGGCGCCGACGAAGACCAGCGCGCCCAGCCCGACCGCGCCGGGCACCTGGAGGATCAGCAGGCCGACGGTGATGCCGACGGCGTCGATCAGCGCGATCAGCGTCGTACCGCGCATGAAGCCCTCGATGGCCTGGAAGCCGCGGCGGGCCATCTTCTCCAGGCCCGGCGCGGAGTCGCCGGGCGCCCAGTCGTGCAGGGCGCGGACGGCCTTGTCGGAGTCGCGCAGGAAGAAGAACGTCAGGAACAGGGCGAGTACGGAGGCGGCGAGGGCGGCCGCGACGACGCCGACGCCCTCCAGGAGGCCGCTGGCCGCGGTGCCGCCGAACTTCCCTATGAAGGGCTTGGCGTTGGAGACGATGTCGTCCAGTGAGGTCCCGGCGGCGCCGAAGTGCCGGGACACCTCCTTGGCGGCGTCCTTGAGCGAGGCGATGATCTGGTCGCCGGTGTCGATCAGCGCGCTGACGACGATGTACCCGGCGCCCCCGACCACCACGACCAGCAGAGCGCAGGTCAGCCCGGCGGCCAGTGAACGGTTCAGCTTCATCGCCACCAGCCGCCGGTAGACCGGCCCGAGCAGCGCACTGCCGAGCAGGGCCAGCAGGACGGGGGTGACGGCGGCGCTCAGGGTCACGCACAGCCAGACGCCGACGGCCGCCACCGCGGCGACGAGCAGGCCCAGGCCGCACCAGGCCGCGGCGCGGCGGGCGGCGGCCGGGAGCAGTGGCTGACGGTCCGGGGATCTCAGATCGTTTCGCACTCTGCCAGTGGATCACGGGGCCGCCCGCGGGTGGCGGCATTCCGCCGCGAGCGGATGCGGCCCTGATGCGGGCCGGGGCGGGTACGGGGCGCGTCCGGCCCGTACCCGCCCTCCCGGCTCAGTGCTCTTCGGCCGGTACCGTCCCCAGCCGGCCGGCCTGGAAGTCCTCGAAGGCCTGGGCCAGTTCGGCGTGGGTGTTCATGACGAACGGGCCGTAGTGCATCATCGGCTCGCGGATCGGCTGCCCGCCGAGCAGCACGACCTCCAGATTGGGGCTGCGGGACTCCTGCGTGGCGTCCGCCCGGAGGGTCAGCGAGTCGCCGCCGGGGCCGAACACGACGGACTGCCCGGTACGGAACGGGCGCCCGAGCGGACCCGCGGTACCGCGTCCGGCCAGCCCGTACGCCAGCGCGTTGAAGTCCTGGCGCCACGGGATGGTCACCTCGGCACCCGGGTTGACCGACACGTGCATCATCGTGATCGGCGTGTGCGTGATCCCCGGCCCCTCGTGACCGTCGATGTCGCCCGCGATCAGCCGCAGCAGCGCGCCGCCGTCCGCCGACGTCAGCAGCTTGACCTGGCCACCGCCGATGTCCTGGTAGCGCGGCGCCATCATCTTGTCCTTCTTGGGCAGGTTCACCCACAGCTGGAGGCCGTGGAAGAGCCCGCCGGTCATGACCAGTTCCTCCGGCGGCGCCTCGATGTGCAGCAGGCCGGAGCCCGCCGTCATCCACTGGGTGTCGCCGTCGTTGATCACACCACCGCCGCCGTGCGAGTCGCGGTGGATGAAGCTGCCGTCGATCAGGTACGTGACGGTCTCGAAGCCGCGGTGCGGGTGCCAGGGGGTGCCCTTGGGCTCGCCCGGCGCGTACTCCACCTCGCCCATCTGATCCATCATGATGAACGGATCCAGGTACGTGTAGTCGATGCCGGCGAAGGCACGGCGTACCGGAAAGCCCTCTCCCTCGAAACCGCCGGGCGCGGTGGACACCGCGAGCACGGCCCGCGGCCGGGCGCCGGCGGGCGCCGCCACCCGCGGCAGGGTCAGCGGATTCTCTACGGTCACTGCGGGCATGACGGCCTCCTCGGTCGTTCGACTTTCAACTTAGTTGAACCCTGAACAACCTGCAAGGCGTCACTCATTCCCAAGGCCGGAGCGACGAGGAAAGCGCTGGTCACGGCGGTGCACGGAAGCGGTGTACAGCGCACCGTTTCCGGCACACGCAGACCTTTCGCGCCGGGCGGGCGGTGCGCGCACTCTGGACGCATGGGCACATCCGCTCAGGACCCAGCGGGCCGTGATCGCGCTGGTCGTCATCGTGGCGTGGCCGTCTCCGTCGGCGGCTCCGACGGGGGCAAGGACGAGAGCGGCGGCTCCGGGACGCCCTCCGCGTCCGCCGGAAAGGGCAGGATCACCAAGGAGATGTACGACCGGGTCCTCACAGGCATGACCGAGCGCGAGGTCACCGCGATCACCGGCCCGTGCGAGTCCTCGGCCGACGGGCTCGGCAACGTCTCGCTCACCATCTCCGACGGGAAGCTGGTGGCAAAGGCGCAGGCCGGACTGGACTGACGGGCGCGGAAGCGGAAAGAGCGCGGCGGCACCGTCGGGCGCCGCCGCCGGGAGACGTCAGCCGTACATCCGCCGCATCGCGAAGTCCACCATCTGCTCCACCGACTTGGCGTCGAAGACCATCCGGTGATCGCCCTCCATGTCCAGGACGAAGCCGTAGCCGGTGGGGAGCAGGTCCAGCACCTCGGCGCCGGTGATCACGAAGTACTTGGACTCCTTGCCCGCGTACCGGCGCAGTTCCTTGAGCGAGGTGAACATCGGGATGACCGGCTGCTGCGTGTTGTGCAGCGCCAGGAACCCGGGGTTGTCGCCGCGGGGGCAGTAGACCTTGGACGTGGAGAAGATGCCCTGGAAGTCCTCCGCGGACATCGAGCCGGTGGTGAAGGCCCGCACCGCGTCGGCGAGGGAGGGCGGGGACGGCTCGGGGTAGAGCGGCTGCTCGCCGTAGCCGCCGGGGGCCGGGTGCTGCGGCGGGGGCGCACCGTACTGCTGCTGCCCGGCGCCCGCGTTCTGGTCGTAGCCGTACATGCGGCACAGCGTACTGAGTCGGCGCGGCGCGTACGCCGCTACGTTGGAGGCGTTCCGAGCCCGCCGACCGACCGAGGCCCTGTACCGATGACCGACCGCGACCGACCGAAGCCGCGCATCACCCGTGGCGGCGTACTGCTCACCGTCACCGCCGTGAGCGCCTGCGGGCTGATGCTCTTCGGCGCCTTCCAGCTCCGCCAGGCGGGGGCCGCCTGGTCCTTGACGTACGAGGCCACCTCCTCCGGCGGGCCGCCGCACGCCACCGAGGTGCGCTACCAGCGCTCGGACGACGGCGATCAGCGCGAGGAGCGGACCGGTGAGCGGCGGCTGCCCTGGCGCAAGACGGTGGTCGTGGACGCCGGCGAGGAGGCGCGGGTGGAGGTGCGGCCGGCCGGGAACGGCACGGCATCCTGCCGGATCCTGCTCGACGGCCGGCGCCAGGTGGCCTCGGGGACGTCGCCGGAACCGGGGAAGCCGGCCGTGTGCCGGGTGACCACCAGTGACGCGTCACAGAAGTGGCCGGAACAGCCGGAATAGCCTGAACAGCCGGAATGGCCGGAATGGTGCCATGGGGGGCGTGAGGAAGCAGGGCAGGGCCACTCGGACCTCCGGAAACGGGCGAAAAAGGGCCTCGTGGCCCTCCGGGGCGTACGCCAGGGGCCCTGGCGCCGCTCAGGGACGCTCGTCACAGATGGGCGGTCAGGGGTTGCTTCTTATTACCGACGGGTAGCATCATCGTAGCTACTTGCTGGTATTGCGTTTGAGGTCCCGCGCTTCCAAGCGCTGGGTCTCCTCCCGAACCCTTACGGAGCCGTACCCATGGGCCACTACAAGTCGAATCTCCGCGACATCGAGTTCAACCTCTTCGAGGTGCTCGGCCGCGACAGCGTGTACGGCACCGGACCGTTCGCGGAGATGGACGTCGACACCGCCAAGAGCGTGCTGAGCGAGATCGCCCGGCTCTCCGAGAACGAGCTGGCGGACTCCTTCGCCGACACCGACCGCAACCCGCCGGTCTTCGACCCGGACACCAACACCGCTCCGGTGCCCGACACCTTCAAGAAGAGCTACCAGGCGTACATGGACGCCGAGTGGTGGCGCCTGGGCATCCCGGAGGAGATCGGCGGCACCACCGCGCCGCGCTCCCTGCTGTGGGCCTTCGCCGAGACCATCCTGGGCGCCAACCCGGCGATCTGGATGTACGCCTCCGGGCCGGCCTTCGCGGGTGTGCTGCACGAGGAGGGCACCGAGGAGCAGCACAAGATCGCCCAGCTGATGGTGGACAAGCAGTGGGGCTCCACCATGGTGCTGACCGAGCCCGACGCGGGCTCGGACGTCGGCGCCGGCCGCACCAAGGCCACCCAGCAGGCGGACGGCACCTGGCACATCGAGGGCGTCAAGCGCTTCATCACCTCCGGTGAGCACGACATGTCCGAGAACATCGTGCACTTCGTGCTGGCCCGCCCCGAGGGCGCCGGCCCGGGCACCAAGGGCCTGTCGCTGTTCATCGTGCCGAAGTACGACTTCGACTGGGAGACCGGCGAGCTGGGCGAGCGCAACGGCGTCTACGCCACCAACGTCGAGCACAAGATGGGCCTGAAGGCCTCCAACACCTGCGAGATGACCTTCGGCGCCAACCACCCGGCCAAGGGCTGGCTGCTGGGCGAGAAGCACGACGGCATCCGCCAGATGTTCAAGATCATCGAGTTCGCGCGGATGATGGTCGGCACGAAGGCCATCGCCACCCTCTCCACCGGCTACCTCAACGCCCTGGAGTACGCCAAGGAGCGCGTGCAGGGACCGGACCTGGCCGCCTTCACCGACAAGACCGCGCCGCGCGTCACCATCACCCACCACCCCGACGTGCGCCGCGCCCTGATGACCCAGAAGGCGTACGCCGAGGGCATGCGCGCCCTGGTGCTCTACACCGCGACCGTCCAGGACGAGATCATCGCCAAGGAGGCCGCGGGCGAGGACGCCTCCGCCGCGACCCGCCTGAACGACCTGCTGCTGCCGATCGTCAAGGGCTACGGCTCGGAGAAGTCCTACGAGCAGCTGGCCCAGTCGCTGCAGACCTTCGGCGGCTCCGGCTACCTCCAGGAGTACCCGGTCGAGCAGTACATCCGCGACGCCAAGATCGACACCCTCTACGAGGGCACCACCGCCATCCAGGGCCAGGACTTCTTCTTCCGGAAGATCGTCCGCGACCAGGGCCAGGCGATGACCGCGCTCTCCGAGGAGATCAAGAAGTTCCTCGCGGAGGCCGTCGGCGGCGAGGCGCTGGAGGCGGCCCGCGGCGAGCTGGCCAAGGCCGCCGCCGACCTGGAGGCGATCGTCGGCGCGATGCTGACCGACCTGGCCGCCACCGAGAAGGACGTGAAGTCCATCTACAAGGTGGGCCTGAACACCACCCGCCTGCTGATGGCCTCCGGTGACGTCGTCATCGGCTACCTGCTCCTGAAGGGCGCGGCGGTCGCGAGCGAGAAGCTGGCGGGCGCCTCCAGCAAGGACAAGCCGTTCTACGAGGGCAAGATCGCGGCGGCGAAGTTCTTCGCGCACAACGTGCTGCCGGGCGTATCCGTGCAGCGTGGCCTGGCCGAGACCGTCGACCAGTCGCTGATGGAGCTGGACGAGGCCGCGTTCTGAGGTGACCCGAGGGGCCCGGCGCGCTCTGCGGGCGTTCTAAGGACGGTTTAAGCCCCGTCCGGAAAAGCACGGCCTCCGGAACGCTCTCACAGCCTTCTCAGACAAGCGCGCCAGACTGGCGTTGCCCGCCTCCCATCCCCCGGGGAGGCGGGCATCGTCGTTCGGGGCCCGCCTCGCCCCTCGGTGAGGGGGCCGGCCCGGCGGGCGCCCGGCCCGGCTCGCCGAGCCGCTACGGCAGCCCGCCCGGGTTGTCCCGGACCAGCCCCACCAGCCCCGGGTAGCGGGCCTCGACCTCATCGCGGCGCAGCGTCGCCGCCCGGCTGTTGCCGCGGTCCACCTGGCGGATCAGCCCCGACTCGCGAAGGACGCGGAAGTGGTGGCTCAGAGTCGACTTGGAGACCGGGAACCCGAAGGACGCACACGTACGCGCGGTGCCGTCGGCCTCCCGGGCCAGGCTCCGCACGACCTCGTACCGCAGCGGGTCGGCCAGCGCGGCCAGCACCGTGCGCAGGGTCATCTCGGCGGGGGCCGGGTGGCCCTCGGCATCGGGCATCGCGGCGGCTCCGGTCGTTCCGTACGGTGCGAGGTTCGCCTTTCACCGTACCCAACTGCCTGCCCACCGGACTGCCCGAAAGGGCAGCACGGGTTCCCATACCGTGATGCATGCCGATTCGCATACCGGGGAAGGGCACCCGCCAGTCCTTATGCTGAAACCATGAGCCATTCCCCTCGCTTCGACCGCGGCCACACCGACGACCTGATGTCCTTCCTCGCCGCCGCCCCCTCGCCGTACCACGCGGTGGCCAACGCGGCCGAGCGGCTGGAGAAGGCGGGCTTCCGGCAGGTCGCCGAGACCGACGCCTGGGACGGGGAGAGCGGCGGCAAGTACGTCCTGCGCGGCGGGGCGATCATCGCCTGGTGCGTACCGGAGGGCGCCACCGCCGCCACTCCGTTCCGCATCGTCGGCGCCCACACCGACTCGCCCAACCTGCGCGTCAAACCGATCCCGGACACCGGCCACCGCGGCTGGCGGCAGGTCGCCGTCGAGGTGTACGGCGGGACGCTGCTCAACACCTGGCTCGACCGCGACCTCGGCCTGAGCGGCCGCGTCACGCTGCGCGACGGCAGCACCCGGCTGGTCAACGTAGACCGCGCGCTGATGCGGGTCCCGCAGCTCGCCGTCCACCTGGACCGCTCGGTCAACGCCGACGGCCTCAAGCTCGACAAACAGCGCCACATGACGCCGATCTGGGGCCTGGGCGAGGTGCGCGAGGGCGACCTGGTCGCCTTCGTGGAGGAGGAGATCGGGGTGCCCGCCGGCGACATACGCGGCTGGGACCTGATGCTCCACAGCATCGAGCCGCCCGCCTACCTCGGCCGCGACCGCGAGCTGGTGGCCGGGCCCCGGATGGACAACCTCCTGTCCGTGCACGCCGGTACGGCCGCGCTGGCCGCGGTCGCCACCTCCGGCGACGAACCGCCGTACATCCCGGTGCTCGCCGCCTTCGACCACGAGGAGAACGGCAGCCAGTCCGACACCGGCGCCGACGGCCCGCTGCTCGGTACGGTGCTGGAACGTTCGGTCTTCGCCCGCGGCGGCTCCTACGAGGACCGAGCCCGCGCCTTCGCCGGCACGGTCTGCCTGTCCTCCGACACCGGCCACGCCCTGCACCCCAACTACACCGAGCGGCACGACCCCGGCCACCACCCGATGCCCAACGGCGGCCCGATCCTGAAGGTCAACGTCAACCAGCGCTACGCCACCGACGGCAGCGGCCGCGCGGTCTTCGCGGACGCCTGCGAGCGGGCCGGCGTGCCGTGGCAGTCCTTCGTCTCGAACAACGCGATGCCCTGCGGCACCACCATCGGGCCCATCACCGCGGCCCGGCACGGCATCGCCACGGTCGACATCGGTGTCGCCATCCTGTCGATGCACTCGGCGCGCGAGCTGTGCGGCAGCGAGGACCCGCACCTGCTGGCAAGCGCCCTGACGGCCTTCCTGGAGAGCTGAGTTGGACTTCTCCCTGCTGGGCCCGATATCCGTCACCACCGGCACCGGTGAGCTGGCACTCGGGCCCGCCAAGCGGCGCAGCGTGCTCGCGCTGCTGCTGTTGCAGCCCAACACCACCGTTCCACTGGAGCAGTTGATCGACTCGCTCTGGGAGGAGGAACCACCCGAACACGCCCGTACGGTCGTCCAGGGCCATGTCTCACGGCTGCGCGCGACACTGGCCGGGGGCGGCGCCGAGGCGTACGGCATCGAACTGGCCACCCACGGCTCGGCGTACCTGCTGCGCCTGCCCGAGGAGCTGATCGACGCCCACCGCTTCGCCGAACTGGTCGCGCTGGCCCGCCCCGAGGCGGCCCCCGGCGACGCGGTGCCGCTGCTGCGCGAAGCGCTCGGCCTGTGGCGCGGCCCCGCGCTCACCGGCACCGTCACCAGCCCGCCGTTCGCCGCTGCCGCGCACGCCCTGGAGGAACAGCGACTGGCCGCCACCGAGGCGCTGGCCCGCGCACACGGCGCGCTCGGCGAGCACGAACAGGCCGCGGCGATCCTCTACACGGCCGCGGTCAACAACCCGCTGCGCGAGGGGATGGTCGCCGAACTGATCCGCGCGTTGTTCCGTACGGGACGGCAGTCGGACGCCATGGAGTGGTTCCACCGGACCCGGCGGCTGCTCGACGAGGAACTGGGCGTCGGCCCGGGAGCGCGGCTCAAGAGCGCGTACGAGGAGATTCTGCGCGCGGAGGAAGCGGAGGCCGGGGGCCGTGTGCGGGGTGACGCCGGGCCCGGCGCCGGCCGGGGTTCCCGAGCGGCCGACGGTGCCCGGGCGGCAGCGTCGGCGGGTGGCGATCGCACACCGGATGATCCTCGCGCGGCGTCCGGTACCGCCGCTGCCGACCCTCGCGTACCCGCCCAAAGAGGGCGCGGGCCCGCGGGCGGTGCACCCGGCCGGACCACCGGACCGCCCGCCGTACCCCGCCTGCTGCCCCGGCCACCCGCCCGCTTCCTGGGGCGCGAGCAGCAACTCGCCGCCCTGACCCACGTGGTGCAGTCCGCCGTACCCGGCGAGAGCCCGCTCGCCGTCGTCACCGGACCGGCCGGCGTCGGCAAGACCGCCTGCGCGGTCCAGTGGTCCCACACGTACGCCGGGGCCTTCCCCGACGGCCAGCTCTTCGCGGACCTGCGCGGCTTCAACGAGGGCGCTGCGGCCGAACCCGTGGAGATCCTGCGGGACTTCCTGCTCGCGCTCGGTGCGCCCCCGGAGCGCATACCGACGTCCGCGCAGTCGGCCTCCGCGCTCTTCAGGTCGCTGGTGGCCGAACGCCGGATGCTGGTCGTCCTCGACAACGCGCAGAGTTCCGCACAGGTACGCCCGCTGCTGCCCGGCGGCGCGCACTGCGCGACGGTCGTCACCAGCCGCAGCCGCCTGGACGGCCTGGTCGCCACCGACGTCGCCCGGCCGGTGCCCGTCCAGGCGCTCGGCGCGGCGGAAGGCAGCGCGCTGCTCGGGGCGATGCTCGGCGCGGAACGGGTCGCCGACGACCCGGACGCCGCCCAGGAACTCGTCGCCCTGTGCGACGGGCTGCCGCTGGCCCTGCGCGCAGCCGCCGCGCAGCTGACCGCCCGCCCCCGCTGGCGGCTGGCCCGGCTGGCCGCCGCCCTGCGCGACGAACGGCGGCGCCTGGCGCTGCTGTCCGCCGAGGACACCGGCGTCGCGGCGGCCCTGCGGATGTCCGTGGCCCGCCTCTCCGCGGACGACGCGCGCCTGCTCAGAGCGCTCGCCGCGAACGCCGACGGCCATCTGAACGCGTCTGTCGCGGCGGCCCTGGCCGGTTCCGACCCGGAGGACATCCAGGAGAGCCTGGACCGGCTCACCGAGATGCACCTGGTCGACGAGGAGTCCACCGACGTCTACACGATCAGCACCCTGACGCAGCTGTTCGCCCGCGATGAGGGGGCGGATGGAGGGGGCGCCGGAGGGAGTACCGGGGGCTGAGGGAGCGCCGGGGACTGAGGGACGGGGCACGGTCTCCAGGCCGGGCACGGGGTAGGGCGGGGTACGGGGGGAAGGCCAGGCACGGGGCAGCGGGCACGGCGGAAGGCGGAATGGGGCGGGGCCCGACGAACCCGGAGATTCCGTCGGCCCCCGGTCCCCTCGTCCGGCTCGATCTGTTCCCTTCCCGGCCGGTTCCCCCTACCGTCTGCGGATGCGCATGATCAAAAGCCGCTCCGCAGCCGCTGCCGCCGCTCTCGCCTGCACGGCGTCCCTCGTCGCCGCCCAGTCCGCCACCGCGCGGACCGCCGCTGCCGGTCCGGCGGCCGCGGTCCGCGCCCCTGCCTGGCAGCAGGTGGGGGACGGCATCACGTCCGGGGTCAGCGGCCTCGCCGTCGTACCGGGCGCCCGGGCGGGCCGTACCGATCTCCTCGTGGCCCGCGACAACAAGGAGCCCGGCGAGAACCGGCTGGCCACCGTACGCCTGCGGCCCGGCGACCGGCCCCAGGTGCAACCGCTGGCCTGGGAGGGCAGCCAGGCACCCGTCGACCTGGAGGCGCTCGACGCGGTCCCGGGCCGGCCCGGTGAGTTCGTCGCCCTGTCCAGCGACGGTACGGGCCACCACCTGCGTCTGAACGCGGACCGGACCGCGGCGCGCACGCTCGGCACCTTCACCGTTCCCGGCGCCTCGCAGGGCGACAATTACGAGGGCTTCGCGCTCACCTACCGGGCGCACCGGCTCGTCGCCGTCTGGGCCGACCGCGGCCAGGACAGCCGCCCCGGCACCCTGCGGGCCGCCCGCCTCGACCTCGCCCGCCACACCTTCTCCGCCCCGGTCGCGGCGGAGTTCCGCGCGCCGTACCCCGCCGAGCACGTACGGCACATCAGCGACCTCAAGATCGGCGCGGGCGGCGCGCTCAAGGTCTCCTCGGCCTCGGACAACGGCGACGACGGCCCCTTCGACTCGGCCCTCTACGACGCGGGTACGGTGTCCGTCGACGGCCGGGGCACGGTACGGCTGTCCGTACGGAAGGCCCCGAAGCCCATCGGCCGCTACACCGGCCACAAGATAGAGGCCCTGGCCTGCCTGCCGCACTCCCGCAACGGCGTGCTCGGCACCGACGACGAGAACGCCGGCGGCGCGCTCCGCACCGTCTCCGGCGACCCGTGCTGAGACGCTGCCCGCCCGTGCCGAGCCGCTGCCCGGCAGCAGCGCGCCGGTTCCGTTAGGGAAGCGTTAGCCAGGCGCCAGGGGCGCACGTCAAGGTGGCAGCACACCATGGACCGAACGCAGCGACCCCGGGAGACCCCATGCCGCGCCACACCGTTACGGAGGCCGCCACCGCCCACCGCGCCCGCCACCGTGCCGACGGCGGGCGCGCCCGTACCCGTACGCTGCGGACCGCTGCCGCCGGCTTCACGGCAGTGGCCGCGCTCGGCCTGCTCACCGCCTGCGGCGGGCAGGAGGCGCTCAAGACCAGCGACGCCAAGCCGTTCCATCCCTTCGGTAAGGACTCCGGCGGCTCGGACGAGCCGCTGGGCCCGGGTATGCCCAGCGGCTCCCGTACCGACCGGGCCGCGAGCAGCGGCTCCCACCCGGCCTGCGGTCCCTCGAAGGTGGTGGTCGCCGCCAAACCGCTCCCCCAGCCGCCCGGCCGCCTCCTCCTCCAGGTCACCAACACCTCCAGCGCCCCCTGCGACCTGTACGGCTTCCCGCGCCTGCGGGGCGGCAGCGACTCCCCCGCCACCGCGCCGAGCGGCAAGCGCGCGCCCCGCACACCGCTCGCCCTCTCTCCGGGCGGCACCGCGTACGCCGCCCTCACGCCGACCTCCGGCGGCCCCGCCCAGGAGGTGCGCACCCTGTCCGTCGGCTTCACGGACCACGCCGGGCACGGCATACCCGGCGGCCCCGCGCACGTACGGCTCCCCGGCGGCGTCCGCGTGGACGGCGGCGCGCAGGTCACCTACTGGCAGTACGACGTGAACCGCGCGATCCGGCCGTAGCGGCGCGGCCGCCCCGTCACGCGATTGGCGCCACCGGCCCCGGGTACCCGGTCAACGACCGGCCCGGAACATCCAATTGCGTACGGAGGCACAACCATGGGCATCGGATGGTGCATCGGTCTGCTCGCGGTGGGAGGCATTCTCACCTTCGCGGTGGACTGGCACATGGCCGGAGTCAACCTCCACCTCGTCGGCCTGATCCTGATGGCGGTCGGCATCATCGGTATCGCGGCGTACGTCAGCATCTTCAAGCGCCGCCGGATGCAGCCGCCGAGTCCCGCGGCCCCGGTGGTCGAGGAGACACACCGGATGCACTACGAGGACTGACCGGCAGGCCCCGGAAGGCAGCGGAGGGAAACCATTCAGCGCTCGCACTGCCCCTCGCGGAGCGTTACGAGACGCCCGGTGCCGGCATGTTCGCGCCGGACGTGGTGGACCCGGCCGTGGACCGGCTCGCGGAACGCGCGGACGGGGGGCCGGGACACCCGGAATTCCCGTCCGCCCGTCAATGAAGGGGCCGCCGAGGATTGACGGCCGAATCCCATTCCACCCGCATGATCATCGCAATTGGCCGACCCTCAGCAGCCTGAACATCAATTTACGCAGAAAAGCGACAACGCCGGGCACTGATGACGGAATGCCCCCGACGGCCCTGGTGTCCCGCTCCCCACTCGCTAGGGTGTCGTTGCCATGTCATCGTCACACGCACCGCCGAACGCGTTCCACCGATCGCAGTGACACCGCTGGGGGACCCCATGACCGTACGCCGATCCCGTCGCTCCGCCGCGTATGCGGCGCTGGCCGTGGCGATGGCCGGGTCGCTTGCTCTGACCGGCTGTTCCGGGAATTCGAAGAGTAAGAAGAGTACGAAGAAGTCGCCGTCGAAGTCGTCGAAGAGCAAGAAGAAAAAGATCATCGGCGGGGGCGCGGCAGCGGGCGCGGGTGCCGGGGCGGCGGCCGGGTCGCGGAGTGCGCGGGCGTGCGGTCCGGGGATGTTCCGTTTCGAGGTGTATTCACACACGCCGAACGATCACGTGGTGATCAAGGCGGTGAACACCAGCAGCACCCGTTCCTGCCTGGTCCACAACCACCCGCTGATCCGCTTCGGCGGCGCCAAGGACCCGCTGCCGCTGCTCAAGGGCAGCACTGCCATGGGCGGGGACGTGGAGACCGTCCGGCCCAAGGGGACGGTCTGGGCGAGCATTCCGACCGCCACCGCCGCCCAGAAAGGCAGCGGCAAGAAGACGTACGCGACGATCGAGTTCAGCGGCAGCGATCTGAACGGCGCCCCGAAGGGGCCGCCGCAGCGCGTCGACTTCCGTAACGCGCCGGTCGCGGTCGGCGCCTCCCAGGTCACGTACTGGCAGAGCACGCTGAACCGGGCGGAGAGCTATACGAAGCCGAAGGGGTGAGGGGTAGCGGTCCGAGCCGGCGGCCCGGACCGCACCGCGTCACTCCGCGCTCGCCTCGTCCATCCCCGCCAGCACCAGCGCCAGCCGGTCCGTGCCGCCCTCGACGACCCGTACCGGCACGCCCCAGTCCTGCTGGTGCACGTGGCAGGCCGGGTACTCGACCGCCGGGTCGTCGTCGCAGGACGCGGCCATCGCGGAGACGTGCAGCACACCCTCCGTCACGCCGTCCGCGAGGACCAGGTCACGGCTGAGGTCGGTGTCCGCGCCGTCACCGGAGGCCAGCAGCTCCGGCGGGGTCGAGCTGACCAGCAGGCGGGTGGACGGGCCGTACCGGAGGTCCAGCTTCTGGCCCGCCGGGGCCTGGAAGATGACGTCCAGCCGGAGCTTGCCGGGGCCGACCTCGGTCGCCGCGCGCTGCGTACGGTGCGCGACCGACTCGACCCGCACGGCCTCCTCGGGCAGTCGCAGCCGCGTCAGCCGGTGCCGCGCCGACTCGACCACGACGATCTCCGGGTCGCCGGAGCCCTCGTCGCCCACGAGCACCGCGTCCGACGGCTCGCGCAGGTCGGTGGCGAGCGTGGTGACCTCTCCGGTCGCCGGGTCGTAGCGGCGCAGCGCGTGGTTGTACGTGTCGGAGACGGCGACCGAGCCGTCGGGCAGCGCGGTGACGCCCAGCGGGTGCTGGAGGAGTGCCTGGGACGCGTCGCCGTCGCGGTGGCCGAAGTCGAAGAGGCCGGTGCCGACCGCCGTGTGCACGACGAGGTCGGTGTCCAGCCAGCGCACGGCGCTGGTCTCGGAGTCCGCGACCCACAGCCGGTCACCGGCCGCCGCCAGCCCGGACGGCTGCGCGAACCACGCCTCGGCGGCCGGGCCGTCCACCAGGCCCTCGTTCGTCGTGCCGGCGACCGCCTCGACGGTCTCCGTGGCCGGGTCGTACGTCCACAGCTGGTGCACGCCCGCCATAGCGATCCACAGCCGGTCCTGCCACCAGGCCACGTCCCACGGCGAGGACAGGTCCACCTCGCGCGCGGGCCCGGAGGTCGCCGAGCCCTGCCACCACTGCCTGCCGGTCCCGGCCACGGTCGCGATCGCACCGGTCTCCGGGTCGAACGTGCGGATGGCGTGGTTGACCGTGTCCGCGACAGCCACCTTGCCGTCCGGCAGCAGCGCCAGGCCCTGCGGCTCGCTGAAGGAGTCCGGGCCGAGGCCGCGCTCACCGCTGCCGATCCGGCGCAGTACGGTCTCGCCGTCCGCGGCCAGCTCCACGAGCTGGTGCCGGGTGGTGTCGGAGACCAGGAACGTGCCGCCGGGCAGGCGCAGCGCCTTGCCGGGGAAGCGCAGGTCGGTGGCGACCGGCTCCGGCGGTACGTACGGCCCGTCGCCGCGCCGCAGCGTCCCCTTCGCCTCGTGCTCCGCCTCCAGCTCCGCGACCAGCGTCTCGATGGCGTGCGCGTGTCCCTCACCGGCGTGCTGGGCGACGACGTACCCCTCGGGGTCGATGACGACGAGCGTCGGCCAGGCCCGGACCGCGTACTGCTTCCAGGTGGCCAGCTCCGGGTCGTCCAGCACCGGGTGCTCGACCTCGTACCGTTCGACGGCGTCCACGACGGCCTGGTGCTCGGCCTCGTGCACGAACTTCGGCGAGTGCACCCCGATGATCACCACGGTGTCCCGGTGCCGCTCCTCCAGCTCCCGCAGCTCGTCCAGGACGTGCAGGCAGTTCACGCAGCAGAAGGTCCAGAAGTCGAGGACGACGATGCGTCCCCGCAGGTCACTAAGGGTGTAGTCCTTACCTCCGGTGTTCAGCCAGCCGCCCTTGCCGATCAGCTCGGGGGCACGGACACGGGCACGGCGCGGGGTGTTCGGGGCGGGGGCGGCGTCGTTCATGGTTCAAGGGTGCCACTGGGGGATGAACGGGCTGTCACGGGAGTACTGCGTGTGAGACGGCCGGCATGACGGCGCGGCTCGCCCCACCTCAGGTCCACCCCGCCTCCAGCTCCGTCCCGTGTTCCGTGCTCATGTGGTGTTTGATCAGGACCCGGGCGTCCGTTTCGGCGCTGCGGTCGTGGGTGGCCGCTGCGCGGCGGCGTGCTGTGTCCAGGCGGGTGCACCGGGTGCAGCCCGGTTCAGGGGTGAACCGCCGTTTCGTCGCCGCGTCTGCCATGGGGTCATGGTCCGCGTGTGGTGGCCCGTGGTGGGGAAGGACCCGCGCACAGGGCGGGCAAGGTCACCTGGCTGCGCGGGCCGGTGGCGGCGTGTCCCGGGCGGTGCGGGCCGTTTGCCGTGGCTCGGCCGGGAACATGGCCGGCATGAAGTTTCTCGTGCACGACCGGATCTTCGGCATCGGTGACGATTACTGGATCGACGACGAGCACGGACGGCATACCTATCTCGTCGACGGCAAGGCGCTGCGGTTGCGGGAGACCTTCGAGCTGAAGGACACCGAGCGGCGGGTGCTGGTGACCATCCGCAAGAAGTGGTTCGCCCTGCGGGACACCATGACCCTCGAACGGGACGACCGGCCGCTGGCCACCGTCCGGCGCAAGCGGCTGTCGCTGCTGCGCAACCACTACCGGGTGGAGCTGGTGGACGGCACGGAGCTGGACGTCAGCGGCAAGATCCTGGACCGCGAGTTCGCCGTCGAGTACGACGGCGAACTGCTGGCGGACATCTCGCGCCGCTGGCTGTCCGTACGGGACACCTACGCGGTGCACGTGGTGCGGGAGGACGCCGACGCGGCGCTACTGATCGCCGTCGCGGTGTGTGTCATCCGGCTGGCGGAGCGGGAACGGGGGGAGGAGTGACGGCCGGGGGCCTCGCCTGCGGTTACGGGGTGCCCAAACCGAGGACGCGGTCGCGCAGGGCCGGGAAGTCGGCGCGGGTCTTGGCCACTTTGGCCGGATCCAGCTCCACGGTCAGTACTTCCTCGTACGGGCCGGCCTCCGCGAGGACCTCGCCCCACGGGTCGACGACGACACTGTGGCCCGCCTGTTCGACGCCGCCGTTGGTGCCGGCGGTGCCGCAGGCCAGTACGTAGCTCTGGTTCTCGACGGCGCGGGCGCGGGCCAGCAGGGACCAGTGCGCGCGGCGGCGGGCGGGCCAGCCGGCGGGGATGACGAGGGTCTGTGCGCCGGCGTCCACCAACTGCCGGAAGAGTTCGGGGAAGCGCAGGTCGTAGCAGGTGGCGAGGCCCAGGATCGTGTCCGGGAGGGGGACGGTGACCGCCGTGTCGCCCGCGCCCATCAGGACCGCCTCGCCCTTGTCGAAGCCGAAGCGGTGGATCTTGCGGTAGGAGGCGGCGAGCCCGCCGTCCGGGGAGAGGACGAGCGAGGTGTTGTAGAGGGTGCCGTCGGGGGCCCGCTCGACGAAGGAGCCGGCGTGCAGCCAGACGCCCGCGTCCCGGGCGGCTTCCGACATCGCCTGGTAGGTGGGGCCTTCGAAGGGTTCGGCCTCGTCGGCGAACGTCTCGAACGCGAAGGCGCCGACCGGCCACAGCTCGGGGAGGACGACGAGATCGCCGGCCGTGCGCTCGCGGACCAGTGAACCGGCCCGCTCGCGGCGCGAATTGGCCGGTTCCGCCGGGTCCACGTGCATCTGGATCAGTGAAGCGCGCACAGTACCACCGCCTAAGCATTCGAGCCGGTACGCCGTCAAAAATCGACCTACGATGGTCACCCGAAAGCGCTGCCCGGGTGCCCGTGCGCAGCGTAACTTAACTGCACAGACAGCAGCCCGCGTACGAACCGTCCGAGGGGTCCCGTGACCGTCCATCCCAGCCTGCAGCCCTCCATCGACGCCTGGACGCACTCCATCGAAGCGATATCCGAGCTGGTCAAGCCACTTGTCGAAGGGGAGTGGAACCGGGCGACGGACCTCCCGGGGTGGTCCGTGCGCGACATCGTCTCGCACATCATCGGCCTGGAGAGCGAGATGCTCGGGGACCCCCGGCCCATCCACTCGCTGCCGCGCGACCTCTACCACGTACGCACGGAATTCGCCCGCCGGATGGAGCTCCAGGTGGACGTCCGGCGGCACCACACCGGTCCGGAGATGACCGCCGAGCTGGAGTACATGGTCATCCGCCGGGCGCGGTCGCTGCGCAACGAGACCCGTGATCCCGAGACGGTGCTGCGTACCCCGCTCGGTGAGGACCGTTCGCTCGCGTACGCCCTGCGGCAGCGAGCGTTCGACGTCTGGGTGCACGAACAGGACCTGCGCCACGCGCTGAACGTGCCCGGCAACCTCGACTCCCCGGGCGCGCAGCTCACCCGCGACCTGCTGCTGCTCGCGCTGCCGAAGGTGGTCGCCAAGGACGCGGGCGCGCCCGCCGACGCGGCCGTGGTCTTCGACGTGAGCGGCGCGCTGGAGTTCATGCGGACGGTCCGGGTGGACGCGCAGGGCAACGGGACGATCGACGCGAGCGTCTCGCTGGGTCCGGCCGTGACGCTCTCCATGGACTGGGAGACGTTCTTCCGGCTGGCCTGCGGCCGGGTGCGGCCCGCCGCCGTCGCCGAGCAGGTGAAGATCGACGGCGACCGGCCGCTGGCCGAGGCGGTGCTGGCGCACTTCGCGATCACGCCGTGACGAGCGGGCCGTAGGGCACGGATACGCGTAGGGCACGAGTACGCCACAGGAGCCGGGACCGCGTTGCCGCCGCCCCCTCACGCCGGTACGTGCACCGCCTCCACCCGGCTGGTCACCAGCCGCTCCCGCTCCCGCCGGTACGCCTGGCCGCGCAGCCGCAGGATCTGGGCGGCGCCCAGCGCCTCCAGGACGAAGACGGAGGCGAACGCGATCCGGTAGTTGTCGCCGGTGGCGTCCAGCAGGACGCCGATGGCCAGCAGGGTCGTCATGGAGGCGGTGAAGCCGCCCATGTTGACGATGCCGGAGGCGGTGCCCTGGCGCTCCGGCGGGTTGGCCGGGCGGGCGAAGTCGAAGCCGATCATCGAGGCGGGCCCGCAGGCGCCGAGCACCGTGCACAGGACGATCAGCAGCCATACGGGCGCGTGGTCGGCCGGCCAGGCCAGTGTGAGGGCCCACAGCAGTGCGGTGGCGGCGACGGTGCCGAGCGCCAGCGGCGTACGGGCGCTGTGGTGGCGGGCGATGACCTGGCCGTAGACCAGGCCGACGACCATGTTGGACAGCACGACGAGGGTGAGCAGTTCGCCCGCTTCGCCGCGCGTCAGGCCCTGCGCCTCGACGAGGAACGGCAGGCCCCACAGCAGCAGGAAGACCATGGCGGGGAACTGGGTGGTGAAGTGCACCCACATGCCCAGCCGGGTGCCGGGCTCGCGCCAGGCGTCGGCTATCTGGCGGCGGACGAAGGCGGCGCCGGTGTGTGTGGCGGGCGCGGGGGCGGGCTCGTAGCCCTTGGGGTGGTCCTTGAGGAAAGCCAGCACCAGGACGAGGACGGTGACGCCGCCGAGCGCGCTGGACGCGAAGGTCGGCGTCCAGCCGAAGGTGTGCAGCAGGCGGGCCAGGACCAGGGTGGAGACGAGGTTGCCCGCCATGCCGATGAGGGCGGCGATCTGGGCTATCAGCGGGCCCCGGCGGGCCGGGAACCAGCGCGCGCCCAGCCGCAGCACGCTGATGAACGTCAGCGCGTCACCGCACCCGAGCATCGCCCGCGAGCCCAGCGCCATGGCGTACGACTGCGACAGCGCGAAGCCGAACTGGCCGACGGTGTACAGCACGACGCCCAGGATCAGCACCTTCTTGGTGCCGAGCCGGTCGACCATCAGGCCGACGGGTATCTGCATGCCCGCGTAGACGAGCAGTTGGAGGATGGAGAAGGTGGAGAGCGCGGAGGCGTTGATGTGGAAACGTTCCGCCGCGTCCAGTCCGGCGACGCCCAGGCTCGTACGGTAGGTGATCGCGACGAAGTAGACGGCGACGCCGATGCCCCAGACGGCCATGGCTCTGCGGCCGCCGGGCGGGTCGCCGGGCAGCAGGGTGCCCTGGCCCGTGGTGGTGCTGCTCATCGGACGTCCCCTTGGGCCAGGTTCCGCACCCAGCTGACGTGGCGGTGCACGGCGTTCACGGCCGCCGCCGCGTCCCCGGCGCGCAGCGCCTGGAGGATCTCCCCGTGCTCCGCGATGTTCTTCGCGATCCGGTCCGGGTTGGCGTGCATCACGGCGACGCCCATCCGCAGCTGCCGGTCCCGCAGCTGCTCGTACAGCCGGTCCAGGATCTGGTTGCCGGCGCTGCGCACGATCGCGGCGTGGAAGCAGCGGTCGGCGACGGAGACGGCGGCGAGGTCGCCGGAGGCGGCCAGCTCGATCATCTTCGCGAGCTGGTCCTCCAGCTCGGCGATGAGTGCGGGTGAGGCAGGCACGGCCTTGCGCGCGGCGTGCTCCTCGACCAGCAGCCGGGTCTCCACCACGTCCGCGATCTCCTGCGCGGAGACCGGCAGGACCATGGCGCCCTTCTTCGGGTAGAGCTTCAGCAGCCCTTCGACCTCCAGGCGCAGCAGCGCTTCCCGTACGGGCGTACGGGAGACGCCGACGGCCTCGGCCAGCTCCCCTTCGGTGAGCAGCATGCCGCCTTCGTAGTGCCGCTCCAGTACGGCCTGCTTGACGTACGCGTAGACGCGCTCGGCGGCGGGCGGGGCTTTGGCGGGGGCGGGAGCGTTCGCGGTGCGTGAGGTGTCCGGGGCAGAGGTGACCGGAGCGGCGGCTGAGGACATGCGCACAGCATAGATACAACACGTATGCGTCCGGGAGGGCGGTCCGGGATGCGGACGGGAGCGGTGGCCGGGCGCAGGGGGCGCTCAGTGCTGGTGGGCCGACACCTCCTCGGCGCGGTCCAGGGCGTACGCCCAGATCAGGTGGCGTACGCGGGGAGCGCTGCCGGGCCGGGTCAGGCTGCGGGCCCGCATCTCCAGCTCCTGGTCCTCCTTGGTACCGCGTTCCAGGTGCTGGCGCAGGTGCTCCCGCTCGGAGACGACGGTGAACGTCTCCAGGAACAGCGTCGGATCGTCCATGTCCTCGTACAGGCCCCACATGGTGGCGCCGGTCCGCCGCCGGGCCTGGCCGACCGGCCGCATGGCCCGGATGAACGCCTCCGCGTCGGGCCGGTCCACCCGCCACTCCACGATGACCAGGACGGGCCCGATGTTGCGGCCCGGCGTCTGCATGCTCTCCGGTTCGGGCCAGTGCTGGACGTGTTCCATGTCGATGTGGCCGGTGGGCATCGGCATCGTCCGCATGCCCACGACCGTCGTCAGCGCCAGCCCGATGCCCGCGATCACGAACGCGCTCTGGACGCCGAACCAGTCGGCCACCAGGCCCCAGCCCACCCCGCCCAGCGCCTGGCCGCCCATGAAGACCAGCTGGTAGTAGGCGAGCGCGCGGGTGCGTGCCCAGACGGGGAGCAGGATCTGCGCGGAGGCGGAGAGGGTGGACAGCACCGCCACCCAGGCCAGGCCGGAGACGATCAGCGCGACCGCGGCAACGACCGACGACGCCACCAGTCCGATCACGGCCATGGTGGCCGCGTACAGGATCATGGCGACGGTGACCAGGCCGTTCGTCGTCGTACGGGGCCGTACCGCGGGCAGCGCCAGCGCGCCGCCCACCGCGCCCACCCCGACGCAGCCCAGCAGCAGCCCGTAGCCGCCCGCGCTCATGCCCAGCGGGCCGCGGGCGATCGCCGGGAGCAGCGCCCACAGCCCGCCCGCGAAGAGCATGAACAGCCCGGAGCGACCGAGTACGGCACCGAACATCGGTGCCCTGCGCACGTAGCGGGCGCCCGCGCGGATCGCGCCGCGTACGTGCTCCGAGCCCAGCGGCCGGTGGGTGGCGGGCCGCCGCCAGGCGTAGAGGACCACCATGACGCCCAGGAAGGACAGGGCGTTGATCCCGAAGGTGGCCGCCGGGCCCGCCGCGGAGATGAGCAGGCCGCCGAGGGCGGGGCCCGCGGCGCGGGCGACGTTGCCGTTGGCGCTGTTGAGGAGGGCCGCCTGGGGGATCTCGTCCCGGCTGACCAGTTCCGGCTGGATGGACTGGAAGGAGGAGATGCAGAACGCCTCGCCCACCCCCATCAGGGCGGTGAGCAGGAGCAGCAGCGTCGGGGTCGCCCGGTCGCCGGCGGTGACGGCGGCCAGCCCGGCCGCGCCGAGGAACATCAGCAGCTGCCCGCCGAGGAGCAGCCGCCGCTGGTCGAGGATGTCGCCGAGCGCCCCGGCGGGCACCACCAGCGCGAAGACCGGCAGGGTGGTGGCCGTCTGGACGAGGGCCACCTCCAGCGGCCCGCCGCCGAGGTCGCCCATCAGCCACTGGGCGCCGACGGTCTGCATCCAGGTGCCCATGTTGGCGGCGAGCTGGGCGATCCACAGCGCCCGGAACATCCGGCGGCGCATCGGGGCCCACGCCGACGGTTCCGGGCGGGCCGCCTCCGGGGGTGCTTCGTCCGGAGGCGGCTCGTCCAGCGTGGGTGGCTGATTCACCGGAAACGCTCTCCTCGCCGTGGGCACCGACCGCTGTGTCTCTGTGTCCGTACCCGCGACGGCCTCCCACCGTCCCTTACGTCCCGAGATTCACCGGTCTGGGAGAGGGGGCGGGGGCGGAGGCGAGGGCGGGGGCTCCGGAGGGAGACTGCGGACAGCCGCTTCCGGCGGGACAGCCGTTTCCGGGGACGGCGCCGCGCCGCCCCGGGTCCGGGCCCCGGCCACCGGACCGGCCCGGCCCCCGGCGACGGCCGAGGCGGGCAGCCGGGTGCCGATGCTGCGGTAGCGCACGGGCAGGTCCGCCATCTGCTCGGGGCTCAGGCAGTTCTTGCCGTCGATGACCAGCCGCGGCTCGTTCAGCAGGGCGGCCAGCGCCCGCCAGTCCGCCTCGATCGCCTGCGGCCACTCGGTCAGCACCACGGCGGCGTGAGCACCCTCGACCGCCTCCGCCAGGCCGGACGCCGGGCGGGCGCCGGGGAAGAGCCCGGCGATGGCGGCGATGTCGGTGCCCGGGTCCCACACCCGTACCCGCGCGCCCTGGCCGAGCAGCGCCGGGACGACCGTACGGCTGGGCGCTGCGCGCAGGTCGTCGCTCCAGGGCTCGTACCGTACGCCGAGCACCGCGATCTCCGCGTCCGCCAGGCCGTCGGCGGGCCCGTCGCCGAGTTCGGTGCGCAGCATCTGGACGGCCAGCCCGAACTGGGCGTCGTTGACGGCGATGGTGGCGCGCAGCAGCGGGGTCGCCAGGCCCGCGGTGCTCGCCCAGTGGGCCAGCGCGTTGGTGTCCTTGGGCAGGCAGGAGTCGCCGTACCCGAGGCCGGGCTGGAGGAAGGCGTGGCCGATCCGGGGGTCGAAGCCGACGCCCTGCATCACGTGGTCGATGTCGATGTCCGGGCCGCAGCACATGCCGGCCACCTCGTTCGCGAAGCTGATCTTCGTGGCGAGGAAGGCGTTGCTCGCGTACTTGATCATCTCCGCGCCGGACGGGGTGGTCTCCACCCACGGCGCGGCGATCCCCTCGTACAGCTCGCGCAGCGCCCGCAGCCCGTCCGCGCCCCAGGTACCGGCCACGATCCGGGCGGGTACGGCCCAGTCGTCCAGCGCACTGCCCTGGTTGAGGAACTCGGGGTTGTACGCGAACCGTTCACGCAGCCCCGGGTACGTCTCGGCCAGCACGGCGCTCGTACCGGGCGGCACGGTCGACTTCAGCACCACACAGGGCGCGGGCAGCAGTTGCAGGACCTCGTCCAGTACGGCCGTGACCTGCGACAGATCGGCTGAGCCGTCGGACGCTGGCGGCGTGCCGACGGTCACGAGAACGATGTCGAACGGTGTCCGCCGGTGGATTTCGGTGACGGAACCGCAGAAGTGCAGCCGCCCGGTGGCCTGCGCGGCCGCCAGTTGCTCCGGCAGACCGGGTTCGAAGACCGGCGCCCGGCCCGCGTCCAGGACGCGCAGCCGGTCCGGGTCCTGTTCGACGCCGGTGACGTGATGCCCTTGATGGGCGAGGGCGACCGCTCCGGTCAAGCCCACATATCCCTGTCCTACGACCGCTACTCGCATCACAAATCAGCCCCTTCGGTCCTGCTGATTTGATTCGCTCCGCCGCGAGAACCACGGGAACGTGCCACGCAACGAGGCAATTGTTCCCAGTGTGCGGGGAGCGGCGCGAAGGCGCAGCCGGAGCCGGCCTCCCGTAACGGGAAAGGCGCTCGGGGGCGGTATTCCGGCCGCCTCCGAGCGCCTTTCCGTCAACGATTACCGGTCAGCAATGACGCGTCACCGTACGTACGCGTTTCCCGCGGTTCAGCGCTTCCAGCTCGTACCGACCGACACCAGACGGTCCTTGCCGCAGTTCCCGCCGAACGACCACGAGCCGCGGCCGACCCAGGCACCGTGCTTCGCGTACGTCTTCCGCTTCGCGTTCCAGCACTCGGTCTCGGCGCGCGCCTTGCCGCTCCACACGATGCAGGACGCGGTCCACTTGTGCTTGTTGCTCTTCCAGTTGCCGCACGCGTAATCGTCGGATTTGGCGCTGGCGGGCGAAGCCGTACCGAGCAGCATGCCGCCGACGAACACCGCGGTGGCCGCGATTCCGGCCACCCGGCCACGCTTTCCCGAAATCCGCATTGCTTGACATCCCCGTTTCCGCCCGGCCTAGCCTGGGCGCATGCAAATGAAGGGGCACGCAACGGAATTGCGTGCCCTTGCGCCCGGCGCGATGTCGCGCGGACGCGGCGCCATTGTTCCACAACGAGCGTCTGGGGCCCCCGGCTCATACCCGTCAGGCTGTGCCGTCCACCGCCGCGCTCTGCCCCGCAAGCCAGGCCCGGTACCAGTCCACGGTCGCGCCGATTCCGCCCCGCAGGGGCGTGGGTGCCATGCCGAAGCGCTGCTCGAACGCGTCCGACGCCATCTCCTGTGCCTCGGTGTGCTGGTAGAAGAGTTCGGCGTACTCCGCCATGAAGGCCTCGTCGAAGCCTCCCCAGGGGCGCGGCTCCGTCAGCACCTCCGTCGCGAACGGGACTCCGGTGCGCTCGCGGATCAGCTCCAGCACCTCGCACACGGTGGGGGCGGGGGCCGTCGGCAGGTGCCAGACCCTCCCGTAGGCATCCGGTTCCTGCCCGAGCCGGGCCAGACCGCGGGCGACGTCCCCGATGTACGTGAAGCTGTGCGGCAGGTCCAGGCTGCCGAGGGCCATGACCGTGCCGCCGGTCAGGGCCGCCGGGAAGGTCGCCGCGCCCAGCGAGGAGTTGAGGACGCGCGGCCCGTAGAAGTCGGCGGCGCGGGCCAGCACGACCGGCAGCCGGCCTTCGTCGTGGGCCGCCAGGTACGCCTCGTCCAGCTGGGCCCGCATCCGTCCCTTGCGGGAGGTGGCCCGCCACGGGGTGTCCTCGGTCAGCGGCTCGCCGCCGGACGGGCCGTACGGGTAGAGGGTGTCCATCACCACCAGCCGGGCGCCGACCGCCGCCACGGCGTCCACGATCACCTTCTGGAGGGCGGGCATCACCTCCACCTGGAGTTCGTAGGCCACGTTGACGCAGTGGTAGACCACCGCGGCCCCGGCCACCGCCTCCCGCGCGGCGGCCGGCGAGCCCAGGTCGGCGGCGACGGCCTGGGCCCCGGGCAGTTCGCCGCGGCCGGAGCGGTCGACGGTCCGTACGCGCAAGCCCTGCCGCAGCAGTTCCTCGGCGAGCGTGGTCCCGGCCGGGCCGGTACCCAGTACGACGTGCAGCGGAGCGGACGACGTGACGGTGGACGCGCCGGGCGACGTGTCGGACATGAGTGACCCCTGACCTCGTAGGACGCGAGACGCCGCCGCGTCGCGACGCCATCCGCTTACGCCACTCACTATAGCTACAACCTCTAACCAAATCTACAGCCGATATTCTGCGCCCACGAGACCACCGCCGCCCGCCACCCCGCCGCAAGCTGGAGCCGCCCCATGCCGCCGACCGCATCCTCCGCGACGCCCGCCCCCCAGACCCCCCGCCAGCGCTACCGGGCCCAGCTCCAGCAGGAGATCAAGCAGGCCGCCCTGGCACAGATCGCGGCCGGCGGCATCGAGGCGCTGAGCATCAACGCCATCGCCAAGACCCTCGGCATGTCGGGCCCCGCCCTCTACAAGTACTTCCGCAACCGCGACGACCTGCTCACCGCGCTCATCAGCGACGGGTACGAGGACGCCGCCGAGGCCATCCGTACGGCCGCGCACCGGGCCGCCGGCGCGTCACCCCGCGACCGGCTGCTGACCCTCGCCCACGCGTACCGGGACTGGGCCCTGGCCCAGCCCCACCGCTACCTGCTCCTCGCGGGCACCCCCGCCGCGGCGTACGAGGCTCCCGCCCACACCGCGGAGAGCGCCCGCAGGGTCCTCGGCCCGTTCCTGACCGTCCTGGGCGAGGGCAGGCCGTGGCCGGCCGCCGAACCGCTCTACGGCGAAGTACGCACCTGGGTCGAAGCCTCCCCCGAGGTCGCCGATTGGGTCGCCGCGTACACCTCTGCCGCCGACCCGGTCCCCGCCCTCGCCGCCACCGTCCTGGCCTGGACCCGCACCCACGGCATCGTCAGCCTCGAAGTGCAGGGAATGTACGACAACATGGGCCACGACCCCGCCACGCTCCTCACCCTCGAAATGAGCACGCTGGCGGACGCGGTGGAACTCGGGGGCACGGCCACACGTCGAACGCATTGATCACGAACGTCCCGGCACGCCGTACACCCGGGCCCACGCGGCGACCGCCCCGGCAGTCTTCGCGCACAGGTCGGGGGCGACAGGCGACCCCACCGCGGACCAGGTCATCGGCGGTATCGACGACTTGGCGCTCATCGCAAGGATCGAGGAGACAGTCGACGAACTGGTGCGGGCAGCGGCAGCTCAGTACCTCGACGGCACGCTCTGTCAAGGCGCTTCCCCGAAAATCGGGGAAGAGGTCATCGCCGGTGGCATGTTCATCCACCAGGTCGTACCGCGACACCCATGCGTGTACATCCTTCAGGCCACCGTGTCTCCCTACTGAAGTCGCCCTGCCGGGCAAGGCCCGTCACGCAGGGAGCGCCGCCGCGCGTATCTGCCCGTCGATCACGGCGGACCGGAAGGCCAGCCACTCGCGGTCGCCGAAGAGCAAGGTGCGCCCCGACGGGTTCCTGGAGTCGCGGACGGTCACGACGGCGGGGACGTTGGTGGCGACCTCGACGCACTCGCCGCCGGCGGGGCTGCTGTGGCTCGACTTGACGAAGCGGAAGCGTGTCATACCGTCTCCCGAGGTGAGACTACGGTTTCACCGCCACGTCATATCTTCCCGTCGACTACAGCGGACCGGAAGGCCAGCCACTCGCGGTCGCCGAAGAGCAAGACAGGCCCCAAGGGCCGCTTGGTATCCCGCACCGCCACGACCGCGGGTACGTTGATCGCCACCTCGACGCATTCCGCGTGCGGCTCCCCGCCACTGTGGCTGGACTTCACGTACGCGAACGGGCCCACGGTCCTACGTCTCCTTGAGAATGCTCTGGATCAACCGCGTTGAGTTGGTTTGTGCCAGCCCCATGTGCGTGATGCGGTCGAAAATCGCCAGGTGCTGTGCAGCGTCAGTCTCGCTCTCCAACCACAGCGACGTCGAGACGGTATCTGCCCGCACCACGTCCAGCGCTCCTGCTTCGGCGAACGAGACCACGCTGAAGGCGCTGGTCATGCCAGGATGAGCGCCCGCCGAGTACGGCAGGACTTGGATCTCCACGTGGGGCAGCCGGGCCATGTCCAGCAGGTGCTCCAGTTGGCCGCGCATGACAGCGCGCCCACCGACCAACTGCCGTAGCACGTTCTCCTGGACGACAGCCCACACGTGCAGAGGCGCATCCCCGCCCAGCCGGGCCTGCCGTGCCATCCTCGCTTCCACGAAAGCCTCGACCTCCGCCAGGCTGCGCCAGGACCCATTTCCCACAACCAGTGCCCGTGCATAGTCCGGTGTCTGGAGCAGGCCCGGAACGGTCGTCAGCTGCCAGGTCCTCATGGAGGTCGCGATGTCCTCCAGCGCGAAGTATTCGGCCTGCGAACGCAAGACCGGGTACTGGTTCCACCAACCCTTCGCTTTGCGGCGCTCTCGGTCCAGACGCGCCAGGCTCAGGAGGGGGCCCACCACTTCACGGTCGTCCCGTCCGTAGAACGCGCACAGCGCGCGAATGTCCGGAGTCTCGACGTCGGGGCACGGGCTCGTGCTCGTCAACGGCCTCGCCGGCCGGTGGGGGACCGAGCCCCGTACGGTCGGCAAGACGGTGTGGGCGGAGGTGGAGTTGCGGGAACGTGCCGCTACGCGGCCATCCGCCCCTGGGCGATCAGGCGGTTGACGACGCGCATGTGCGCGGGAGCGCACCGGGCGGCGGCCTCCTGGCGGTCGAACCAGGCGTACTCGGCGATTTCGCGGCCGGGGGTGGGGTTGATGTCCTGGGGGCCGCCGGTGAAGCACGTCATGTGCAGGCGGCGGCCGGCGTTCACGCCATGAGCCGTGGCATGGACGACGAAGGCTTCCCGCAGATCGCCCGCCGGGACCGTCAGGCCGAGTTCTTCCGCGAGTTCGCGGGAGAGGGCCTCGGCGGCGGTCTCCCCCGGTTCGTACTTGCCACCGGGCAGGTAGAACGTGTCGTTGCCGCGCGTACGGACGCTGAGCAGGCGGCCGTCCCGTACGTGCAGCCAGCCGACGGAGCGCAGCGGGGCGGGGCGGTCGAGGGCGACCAGTGTCTCGCCTGTGGTCTCGTCGGTGCGGCGGGCGCGTTCGGTGAAGCCGAGGTGGGTGTAGAAGGCGCGGGCCGCGGTGTTGCGTTCGAAGGCTTCGAGGGTGAGGGCGCCACGGAGGGACGCGGCGTGTTCGAGGAGTTGGGCGCCGATGCCGCGCCCCTGCGCCTCGGGGGCGACGAAGAGGCCGCCGATCTCGGAGCCGAGCAGCCCGAGGAGGGCGAGGACCGTGCCGTCACGCTCGTCCTCGGCGACCCAGTTGTCGGCCTGGGCCAGGTAGACCTCACGGACCGCGCGGGCGCGTTCTCCTCTGCCTTCGCCCTCGATGAAGGGATGGGCCCGGCGCACGGCACGGGACCACAGGTCCATGACGGCGGGTTCGTCCGCCGGGCGGTAGGGGCGGATGATCGTCGCGCTGCTCATCCGGCCGACGGTAGGCGGGGAGGATGGGACCGGCAACTCTGTTTTTCCGGGGAGCGGGCGGCATCCGGAAGGCCGGGCTCTGCCGAAGGATGTATTCGGCGTCCGACTTAAGACTGACGTGAGTCTGTACCTGGCGCGTACGAAATCAGCGGTTTCCCGTGACGTAATGGAAGGGAGGGGCCGGAGGACAGGCTCCGAACCGTACGCAAGGGGAGACCACCATGCAGTCCAGGACGCATGCCGGCCGGCGTGCTCGCACCACCGTCATGGTCGCGCTGCTCGTGGCCGCGCTGTGGGGCGGTATCGCGCTGACGAAGGGCGCGGCACAGGCCGACCACTCGGCGACGGGCGGGCCCGTGGGGCACCTCAGCCGCGCCGTCGAGATCATCCGGGGCTGAGGGCAGGGACGTAAGGGACGTAAGGCCGTAGGACGCCACGGGGCGGGCCCGGAGGAGAACCGTTTCGGTCACCTCCGGGCCCGCCCTCGTGTGGCGCCGGGACCGGTCAGGCCCAGGTGATCAGCCGCTTGGGGTGTTCCAGGATCGCCGCGGTGTCGGCGAGGACCTTGGAGCCCAGTTCGCCGTCGACCAGGCGGTGGTCGAAGGAGAGCGCCAGGGTGGTGACCTGGCGGGGCTTGACCTTGCCCTTGTGGACCCACGGCTGGAGCTTGACCGCGCCGAAGGCGAGGATCGCCGACTCCCCGGGGTTGAGGATGGGGGTGCCGGTGTCGACGCCGAAGACGCCGACGTTGGTGATGGTGACCGTGCCGCCGGCCATGTCGCCGGGAGCCGTCTTGCCCTCGCGGGCCGTGGCGACCAGCTCGCCGAGCGCGGCGGCCAGCTGCGGCAGGGTCTTGGCGTCCGCGTCCTTGATGTTCGGCACGATGAGGCCGCGGGGGGTGGCCGCCGCGATACCCAGGTTCACGTAGTCCTTGCGGACGATCTCCTGGTTCTCCTCGTCCCAGGCCGCGTTGACCTCGGGGTTGCGCTTGATGGCGACCAGCAGCGCCTTGGCGACGAGCAGGAGCGGGTTGACGCGCAGGCCCGCCATGTCGGGGTCCTGCTTCAGCTCCTGTACGAGCTTCATCGTGCGGGTGACGTCGACGGTGATGAACTCCGTGACGTGCGGCGCGGTGAAGGCGCTGTTGACCATCGCCTGCGCGGTGGCCTTGCGGACGCCCTTGATCGGGATACGGGTCTCCCGGGCGCGGACCGCCTCGGAGCCCGCGGGGGCCGAGACGGTGGCCGGCTGCGGGGCCGGGGCCTCGGCGGCGGGCGTGGGAGCCGCGGCGGCGTGCACGTCCTCGCGGGTGATCACGCCGTCCGGTCCGGTCGGGGTGATCGAGGCCAGGTCGATGCCGAGGTCCTTGGCAAGCTTGCGGACCGGCGGCTTGGCCAGCGGCCGCCCGGCCGCGGGGACGGCAGCCGGGGCGGAGGGAGCGGGGGCGGCCGGGGCCTCGGGGGCCGGGGCGTGGCCGTTCAGCTCCGCCTGAACCGCCGCGGCGGCCGGTTCCTGCGCCGGTACGCCCGGCTGCGGCTTGCGCGCCCGCCGCTTGGTGGACGACGGGGCCGCGCCGTAGCCGACGAGGACGGCCTGCCGGCCCTGCGGCTCGGCGTCCTCCTCCGCCGCCGGAGAGGCGCCGGCGTCGGCGTCGGCGGCCGGGGCCTGGGCGGGGCCCGCGCCCGGGTCGGTGTCCACCGCGATGATCGAGGTGCCCACGTCGACGGTGGCGCCCTCGGCGAAGTGCACCGCGTGCACCACACCCTCGTACGGGCAGGGCAGTTCCACGGCGGCCTTGGCGGTCTCCACCTCGCAGATGACCTGCCCGTCGGTGACGGTGTCACCGGGCTGCACGTACCACTTGAGGATCTCGGCCTCGGTCAGCCCCTCGCCCACGTCGGGCATCTTGAACTCACGGAAGCGCTGCTCGGTTGCAGTCATGGTCACTACTCCTCAAGCCCTTCAGTACGCCAGCGCGCGGTCGACCGCGTCGAGCACCCGGTCGAGACCCGGCAGGTATTCGTCCTCCAGCCTGGACGGCGGGTACGGCGCGTGGAAACCGCCCACCCGCAGCACCGGCGCCTCCAGGTGGTAGAAACACCGCTCCGTGATGCGGGCGGCGATCTCCGAGCCCGAACCGAGAAAGACCGGTGCCTCGTGGACGACGACCAGCCGCCGGGTCTTCTCGACCGAGGCCTGTACCGCGTCGAAGTCCATGGGCGAGATGCTGCGCAGGTCCAGCACCTCGACCGACTTGCCCTCCTCGGCCGCGACCTTGGCGGCGTCCAGGCACACCTTGACCATCGGGCCGTACGCGGCGAGCGTCACGTCCGTACCCGCCTGCGCGACGCGCGCCTTGTGCAGCGGGTCGGGAATCGCCTCGGTGTCCAGGCGGCCCTTGTCGTGGTAGCGGCGCTTGGGCTCGAAGTAGATGACCGGGTCGTCGCTCTCGATGGCCTGGCGCATCATCCAGTACGCGTCCGAGGCGTTCGAGGGCGAGACGCACTTCAGGCCCGCGACATGCGCGAACAGCGCCTCGGGGGACTCGCTGTGGTGCTCGACCGCGCCGATGCCGCCGCCGTAGGGGATGCGGATGACGACCGGCACCTTGACCTTGCCGAGCGCGCGGGCGTGCATCTTGGCGAGCTGGGTGACGATCTGGTCGTAGGCGGGGAAGACGAACCCGTCGAACTGGATCTCCACCACGGGGCGGTAGCCGCGCAGCGCCATGCCGATGGCGGTGCCGACGATGCCGGACTCCGCCAGCGGGGTGTCGATCACCCGCTCCTCGCCGAAGTCCTTCTGCAGGCCGTCGGTGACGCGGAAGACACCGCCGAGCTTGCCCACGTCCTCGCCCATGACCAGGACCTTGGGGTCGGCCTCCATGGAGGCGCGCAGCGATTCGTTGATCGCCTTGGACAGCGTGATCTTCTCGAAGACGGCCATGTCAGTTCTCCTCCGCGTCCGCGAACGACGCCTGGTACGCGGCGAACTGCACGCGCTCCTCGTCGACGAGCGCGTGCCCGTCGGCGTAGACGTTCTCGAAGATCGCCATCATGTCGGGGTCCGGCATCGCCCGCACCACCTCACGTACCCGCCGGCCCAGCGCCTCGCTCTCCTCCTCGACGGAGTCCAGGTACGCCTGGTCGGCGATGCCCTCGGTCTCCAGGTAGGTGCGCAGCCGCAGGATCGGGTCCTTGGCCTCCCACGCCTCGCGCTCCTCGTCCGCGCGGTAGCGCGTCGGGTCGTCGGAGGTGGTGTGGGCCCCCATCCGGTACGTGAACGCCTCGACCAGCGTCGGGCCCTCGCCCGCACGGGCCCGCTCCAGGGCCGCCTTGGTCACCGCCAGGCAGGCCAGTACGTCGTTGCCGTCGACCCGGACACCGGGGAATCCGTAGCCGCGGGCGCGCTGGTAGAGCGGGACGCGGGTCTGGCGCTCGGTCGGCTCGGAGATCGCCCACTGGTTGTTCTGGCAGAAGAACACCACGGGCGCGTTGTAGACCGCGGAGAAGGTGAACGACTCGGCCACATCGCCCTGGCTGGAGGCGCCGTCACCGAAGTACGCGATGACCGCCGAGTCGGCGCCGTCCTTCTGGACGCCCATCGCGTAGCCGGTCGCGTGCAGCGTCTGCGAGCCGATGACGATCGTGTACAGGTGGAAGTTGTTGCTGTTGGGGTCCCAGCCGCCGTTGTTCACGCCGCGGAACATGCCCAGCAGGTTCGTCGGGTCGACGCCCCGGCACCAGGCGACCCCGTGCTCCCGGTAGGTCGGGAAGACGTAATCGTCGTCGCGCAGCGCGCGCCCGGAGCCGATCTGCGCGGCCTCCTGGCCCAGCAGCGAGGCCCACAGGCCCAGCTCGCCCTGGCGCTGGAGGGTGGTCGCCTCGGCGTCGAAGCGCCGCGTGAGGACCATGTCCCGGTAGAGCCCGCGCAGTTCCTCGTCCGAGAGGTCGATCGCGTACTCGGGGTGCTCGACGCGCTTGCCTTCGGGGGTCAGCAGCTGTACGAGCTGGTCCTGCTCCGCCTCGGCCGGGGCCGGGGCGGCCGCCGCCTTCGCCTTGGCGGGTGACGCCTTTTTTGCGGTGGTGCGCTTGCCGCCACCGCGGGTGTTCTTCCGCGCGGCAGTGCTCTCCACGGTCACGTGCTGCTCCTCCGTCTGTCCGGCCCCCGGGGTCCGCCGGTGGCCGTATTGCGGCTCACCCGGTATCCGATACGGCGCACGGGGTGTGTGCGGCACGGCGCGGCCCGGGTGGAACAAGGTGCCCCGGCCACGGCCTGCCGGAAGGGGTGTTGTGCCCTACTTCCGGAGCCTAGGCGAAAGGGGCCCTGACCTGCGACTTTGCTTGGGGTTCCAAGTATTTTGCTTGGATTTCCGAGCATTGCGCCGACCAGTCGGCAATCCCCTGTTCACAGCGTTGCAGTCCGCCGGGACAACGGCACGTTATATCGGTGACCTGGAGCACGGGAAGAGTTCGTGTGTGAGACTGAGCGGGTGCGCGAAGAAGGAAAAATCACGGTATTCCTGCTCGACGACCACGAGGTCGTGCGGCGCGGCGTCCACGAGATGCTCTCCGTGGAGGCGGACATCGAGGTGGTCGGCGAGGCCGGCACCGCCGCAGATGCCCTGGTCAGGATCCCTGCGACGCGTCCGGACGTGGCCGTGCTGGACGTCCGGCTGCCGGACGGCAGCGGTGTGGAGGTCTGCCGGGAGATCCGTTCCCAGGACGAGGACATCAAATGCCTGATGCTCACCTCCTTCTCGGACGACGAAGCCCTGTTCGATGCCATCATGGCGGGCGCCTCGGGGTACGTGCTCAAGGCCATCCGGGGCAACGAGCTGCTGACCGCCGTACGGGACGTGGCGGCCGGCAAGTCGCTGCTGGACCCGGTGGCCACCGCCCGGGTACTGGAGCGGCTGCGGGACGGCAACAACCCGCGCGGCGACGACCGGCTGGCCGGCCTGACCGTCCAGGAGCGCAAGATCCTCGACCTGATCGGCGAAGGGCTGACCAACCGGGCGATCGGCGAGCGGCTGCACCTCGCCGAAAAGACGATCAAGAACTATGTCTCCAGCCTGCTCTCGAAGCTGGGCATGGAGCGCCGGTCGCAGGCGGCCGCGTACGTGGCGCGGATGAAGGCGGAGCGGCAGTAACGCGCCGAGGCGTGCGCGGGCCGGGTGAAAAACTTGAGTGAAAGCCGTGAAGGAATGTTTTCGGTGAAGGTTCAAGAGTAGGAAAAATTCGGCGCCCATCCCCGCTCCGACCTCCTGAAACGCGCCCGAAGCGGGGTATCCCCGCACGATTCAGGACCAACGTCCCGTTTTCACCAGGGCGGGTGCCCCTACTGTCCCGCACACCGGCACGGCAGGGTGTATCCATGCCCACCGACGACCTCCACGCCATCGAGCTGCTGAACCGCCTCCCCTACGGACGGGTGTCGGCCAGTCAGCGGGCGCTGCCCTTCACCGCCGTCACGCGGCACATCGTGTCCGACGGCCGGCTCCTGCTGCGGCTGCACCGCGGGCACGGCTACCACGGCGCCCTGGACGGCAACGTCGTCGCCTACGAGGCCGACAACGTCAACTCCGGCGCCAACGACACCTGGTCCGTGCAGTTCACCGGCACCGCCCGCGCCATCGTGCCGACACCGGCCGAGTACGAACTGTTCGGTCCCACCCCGCGGCTGGCCGACGGAGAGCCCTTCGACCCGGTTTTCCTCCGCATAGAACCGGAGTTTGTCAAGGTCCACTACCTCTGTGATGTCCCTGTGTTCCGTTACGCCCACTCAGCGTGACGCAGTGAATTAACATCTGGCGCGTGCTGCGCTCATCCGATGTCCGGACGGTGACCACGCCCGACGGACACACCCTCGGCTCCCTGCTGCGCCGTTACGGCGCCGGGGAGCCGTTGGCGTGCGAGCCGGTCGCCGAAGGGCTGCTCAACCGCGGCTACCGCCTCGCCACCACCCACGGCCGCTACTTCCTCAAACACCACCTCGACGGCGACCAGGCCGCCATCGCCCGCCAGCACCGCGCCACGCGCCGGCTGGGCGCGCTCGGCCTGCCGGTCGCCCCGCCGCTCGCCGACGCGGACGGCCGCACCGTCACCGTCCTGGGCGGCCGCTGCTACGCGCTGCACCCGTGGGTCGAGGGCCGCCACCGCGACGGTGCCGCCCTCACCCGCCACCAGTCACGCCGCCTGGGCGCCCTGCTGGGGCGTGTGCACACCGCGCTGGAGCAGGTCATAACGCATGACACGGCCGGGCCCCGCACCCCGTACGAGCACACGGGCGCCGACCCCGCGCGGACCTTCGAAATGATCGACGAACTGCTCGCGCTCGCCCGCCGCTCCCGGCCGCGCAGCAGCTTCGACGAACTGGCCGAACACCGGCTGCTGGAACGCCGCACGCTGCTGGAACGGGAGGCCCACCGGCGGCCGGAGGCGGCACAGGTGCCCGCCGCCGGGTGGGTGCACGGCGACTTCCACCCGCTCAACCTGCTCTACCGGGGCGCCGAACCGGCCGCCATCGTCGACTGGGACCGGCTGGGCGTGCAGCCCCGCGCGGAGGAGGCCGTACGGGCCGCCGCGATCTTCTTCGTACAGCCCGCGGGCACCCTGGACCTGCCGAAGGTACGGGCCTACGCGGGCGCCTACCGCCGCGCCTCGGGCGCCGGCACGGCCGAACTGGCCGCCGCCGTGCACCGGGTGTGGTGGGAGCGCCTCAACGACTTCTGGATGCTCGACTGGCGCTACCGGCTGGGCGACCGGCGGGCCGACCCGCAGTTCCCGGCAGCGGCCGCGCTGGCGGTGTGGTGGACGCGGGAGTACACGGCGGTACGGGCGGCGTTCACGGAGTGAGAGCCGCGGGCGCTGATGTCGCGGAGCGGGAGCCGCGGCGCGGGAGTCGCGGACGCTGTTGTCACGGGGTGAAGGCGGGGCGGCACGGCTGCCTCGGCCGTACGGCCCCACGAACGCCGCGACGGGCGGCCGGTGTCCGGCCGCCCGTCGGTCCAGGCGCTGCGAGGTGGTGGGGCGTCAGGTCACGCGCGGTCAGTCGTTCAAGTCGCCCACGCCGGTACCGGCCGGGCCGCTGCCGGCGCTGGTCCCCTCGTTCGTGTTGCCGCTGCTCGTGTTGCCGTTGGTGGTGTTGCCGCCGTTGGAGTCACCGTTGCCGCCGTCGGCACCGCTGCTCGTGTTGCCGTTGGTCGTACCGCCGTTGGACGGCTTGGTGGGCGGCGGCGTCGTCGGGGGCTTGCTGGACGGCGGCGGCGTGGTGGGCGCCTGCGAGGTGCGCGGCGTGCTCGGGTAGCGCGTCGTCGGCGGGTTGTACGTGTTCGAGTGGCCGCCCGAGCTGCCCGGCTGCGTGTACGTGTCGGACGGCTCGTCGGACGGCGACTCGGACGTCCGGTCCGGGGAGCTCTGCGAGGCAGACGGGCTCTTGGTCGGCGGCGGGCTCTTCTTGCCGTCACCGCCCGCGTTCTGCAGCGCGATGGCCACACCGACCGCGATGGCGATCACCGCGAGCGCCGCGATCAGCCAGATCTTGCCGCGGCCGCCCTTGGCGGGCCGGTGCCCGCCCTCATAGCCGCCGTCCCCGTCCCGCAGGCCGGGAGGCAGGATCGGCTGCGCCGTGGTCTGCCCGTGGTCCGGGTGCGGCAGGGCGGTGGTGGCGGCGGCCGAGCCCATGGCCGGGGTGTGCCCGCCCTCGTGCACGGCGACCGGGCCGGTGTTCCACGTACCGGTGTGGCCGCCCTGCTCGTGCAGCATCTGCAAGGCGTACTGGACCAGCCCGCGCATCTCCTCCGCGGTCTGGAAGCGGTCGTCCGGGTCCTTGGCCAGCGAACGCATCACCAGGCCGTCCAGCTCCGGCGGCACCGCCCCGGCGACCTCGGAGGGCGGCACCGGCATGTCCTGGACGTGCTGGTAGACGACCGACAGCGGGGTCTCACCGGTGAACGGGGGGCGCAGGGCCAGCAGTTCGTACAGCAGACAGCCGGTCGCGTACAGGTCGGAGCGGGTGTCGACGGTCTTGCCGAGCGCCTGCTCGGGCGACAGGTACTGCGGCGTGCCCATGACCATGCCGGTCTGCGTCATGGTCGACTGCGCGCCGTGCAGCGCGCGGGCGATGCCGAAGTCCATCACCTTGACCGCGCCGCCGTGCGTGATGATGACGTTCGCGGGCTTGATGTCGCGGTGCACGATGCCGTGCTGGTGGCTGTACGCCAGCGCCTCCAGCACCCCGGAGACGATGATCAGCGCCTGGTCCGGCGGCGGGGCGTCCGCGTTCAGCAGCAGGTCACGGATGGTGCGGCCCTCGACCAGCTCCATGACGATGTACGGCACGGTGTTGCCGCCGACGTAGTCCTCGCCGGAGTCGTACACCGCCACCACCGCGTGGTGGTTCAGCCCCGCGACGGACTGCGCCTCACGGGTGAAACGGGCCTTGGAGACCGGGTCCTCCGCGAGGTCGGCCCGCAGCAGCTTGACCGCGACGGTGCGGCCGAGGCGCACGTCCTCGGCGGCGAACACCTCCGCCATGCCGCCACGTCCGAGCCGGCGCGTGAGCCGGTAGCGTCCGTCACCCACCAAACCGCCATTGCCCCACATCTCCGGCGCATCGGAAAGATTCGCGTCAGAAGAGTGGGAGCCGGTGGCATCAGGATCGGACGGGCCCTGGGGGCTCTGCGTCGGTGCCATCGGTCCTCGCCGTCGTATCGATCCGCATCACAGCGGTAAGGTCTCGGTCTTCGCTAGAGCACGCTACAGGCTCCGCGGCACACGCCGGTCCCGTGATGGACCGGTCATCACACCGTCTACGGCCCCATTGTCGCAAGTTAACCCCGGGTGATCAGCCGCCGAACGGCGCTCCGCAGGTCGCAGGACCGTAATGGGATCTTGCGCATCTGGTCACGGAACGGGCACACAGCTTGACGTGTCCGGGCCCTGGGGCACACTGGGCTGGGATTCGGACGGGACCCAGCACAACCCATACTGATCTCGGCACGTCCGCAGCCGCACGTGCCACGGGCCCGGCACCTGCCGCAGGTGCCGCGGGCCCACGACGTTGAGTAACGTCTGTGCACGTCAACACGGCACACGTCGCCACACGGACGGGTACAGCACCAGCCACGGGGCGCGGCGCGCCGCAACACGTGCGCAGGAACAGCGCGCCAAGGGGGAAGCGGAACGATGAGCCAGGACGGCGCTCAGGACCGGTACGAGGGCCGTTCGGTCGGCGGTGGACGCTACCAGCTCCGCGATCTTCTGGGCGCCGGCGGCATGGCGTCCGTACACCTCGCGTACGACAGCGTCCTGGACCGCGAGGTCGCCATCAAGACCCTGCACACCGAGCTGGGCCGCGAGCAGGCGTTCCGCGAACGCTTCCGCCGCGAGGCCCAGTCCGTGGCCAAACTCACGCACACCAACATCGTCTCGGTGTTCGACTCCGGCGAGGACGAACTCGACGGCGGCATGGTGCCGTACATCGTCATGGAGTACGTGGCGGGCCAGCCGCTCCGCTCCGACCTGGACGGCGACATCGCCCGGCACGGCGCGATGCCCACCGAGAAGGCGCTGAAGATCACCGCCGATGTGCTGGCCGCCCTGGAGGCCAGCCACGAGATGGGCCTGGTCCACCGCGACATCAAGCCCGGCAACGTCATGCTGAACAAGCGCGGCGTCGTCAAGGTCATGGACTTCGGCATCGCCCGCGCCATGCAGTCCGGCGTCACCTCGATGACGCAGACCGGCATGGTCGTCGGCACCCCGCAGTACCTCTCGCCCGAGCAGGCCCTGGGCCGCGGCGTGGACGCCCGCTCCGACCTGTACTCGGTCGGCATCATGCTCTTCGAACTGCTGACCGGCCAGCTGCCCTTCGACGCGGACTCCCCGCTCGCCATCGCGTACGCGCACGTCCAGGAGGAACCGCCGGTCCCCTCCGGCATCAACCGGTCACTGCCGCCCGCCGTTGACGCGCTGATCGCCCGCGCGCTGAAGAAGAACCCCAACGAGCGGTTCCCCACCGCCGAAGCGATGCGCGACGAGTGCCTGCGCGTCGCCGGGTCGGGCCAGTCCGGCGCGACGCCGCTGATCATCAGCGAGGGCCCGCGCGCCCGTACCAGCGGCTCCTCGGTGTCCTCCGCGGTCTTCCCGGCCGCGTCCGCGAACGCCGCGGGGCCGCACACCCCGGCGCCGCCGAGCGTCCGGACGCCGTACCAGCCGACACAGCACGCGCCCCAGGCAGGCCCGCAGATGGGCCCCGGCCCGGCGGCGGCCGGCGGCCCGGGCTTCGGGCCCACGGCGTCGTCCACACCGCCGCCGGTCAACGCCTACCAGCCGCCGGCGCCGCTCCCCAACCAGGGCCCGGCCCCGTTCAACAACAGCTTCCGGACCCCGCCGCCGTACGCGGGCCCGTCGACCCCCGCGCCCACGCCCGCGCCGGTCGGCCCCGGCCCCGGCGGCAACCGCTCCGGCGGCCGCGGCAACACCCCGGTGATCGTCGTCTCCGCCATCGTCGGCGTCGTCGTGATCACCGCGATCGCCATCGGCATCGGCCTGAGCGGCGGCAGCGACAACACGCACACGCGCCGCACCAGCCCGTACACCTACTCGCCGTCGCCCTCGGTCAAGAGCGAGGACCCCACGGCCACGATCGCCACCACCCGCTGCACCGACCCGGCCAAGAGCTACGCCCAGAAGGGCAAGATCTTCCTGCCGTCCTTCTACGGCAAGAACCTCGACTCGGTGAAGAAGTGCATGGACGCGGCCGGCTGGTCGTACGAGATCTCCGAGCGCAACAGCTCCATCTACGGCAAGAACACCGTCGTCAGCCAGTCACCGATCTCCCTGTGGGACCCGAAGGGCGGCGAGAAGATTCACCTGACCGTGTCTACGGGGCGGAGCTCGTAGGACCGGGACACCGGGGCGGCCCCGGGGGAACGACGACGTGACAGGGGAGGGGCCCGGCGCGCAGGTGCGCGGCGGGCCCTCTTCCTGTTCCTGCGGCGCTTCGCGGAGGCGCTGCGCGACCTACAGGTACGGACCGGACTACAGGTACGGACCGGAGCGGGCGCCGCCCTGTCCCGGCGTGGACTGGTCCAGGTCCTCGGCCGGCATCGCACCGGGCGGCAGCGCGCGGCGCATCTGCTCCAACTGCGCACGGGCCGCCATCTGCTGGGCGAACAGCGCGGTCTGGATACCGTGGAACAGCCCTTCCAGCCAGCCGACCAACTGGGCCTGCGCGATCCGCAGTTCCGCGTCCGTGGGCACCGAGTCGTCGGTGAACGGCAGGGACAGCCGCTCCAGCTCCTCGACCAGCTCGGGCGCCAGGCCGTCCTCCAGCTCCTTGACCGAACTGGAGTGGATCTCCTTCAGGCGCACCCGGCTCGCCTCGTCCAGCGGCGCCGCCTTCACCTCTTCGAGAAGCTGCTTGATCATGCTGCCGATGCGCATGACCTTCGCGGGCTGTTCGACCATGTCCGTCACGGGAACCTCGCGGGACTCGTCGTCGCCGTCCCCGCCACCGGAGCCGGCGCTGCCGAGAGCCATTCCGTCCGGGCCGACAACCAGGACGTGCGGGCTCTCCTGCGACCGTTCGTTCATCGGCATATCCATGCCGCCATTCTCTCGTACAGCTGACTAGGAACGGTTGTGCCCTGGGAGAAAGGTGATCCAACCTCCGGGTGCGGACGACCTTCCGGCCGGGTCCGGGGACGCCGGGGCCGGAAGTCCGGTCACGAGCGTCTCAGGCGCAGCGCGACGAAGGCGAGCCCCAGGCCGGTCAGGGCCATGCCCGCGCCCAGCGGGAGGACCCGGTGGACGCCACTGCCCGGTTCCGTCCCGGCGTACGGAGCCGGTGAAGCGGCGGAGGCGGCCCCGGGCACCGCGCCGGGTGCGTAGCGGGACGGACCGTGCGACCGCGCGGCGGACGCCGTCGGCGCGGGGGCCTGGAGGGGCGGCAGGGGCACGTAGGGGCGATGGGCGAGCCGCCCGGCCAGATCGCCCCGGCGGGTGGCCGTGGGGGCGGGAGAGGCCGTTCCAGGGCGTTCAGAGGTGGCTGCGGGGGACGGGGAACGGGCTGCGTGACCGTTCGGGGCGCCCGCGCCGGGCGAGGGGGCGGGTGGGGCGGACGGGTGCGATCCCGGTGGGAGGGCGGGGCGCGTGGCTCCCGGGTCGGCGCCGAGCAAGGGGCCGAGAGGGGCGGGGAGGAGGGGAGTGAAGGGAGTGAGGGGGTTGGGGTGGGTGAGGGTGGTCAGGGGGTCGGCGGGGGGCTGGGTGTGGGGGTGGGGGTGGCTGGGAGTGGGAGTGGGGTTGCGGGTGGGAGCAGGGGCGTTCGAGCCTGATTCGGGGACGGTTCCGGCGCCGGGGCCCATGTCGGTGGCCGCTCCGGGGGCCCGGATACGGCCGGAGGTGTCACGGCCGTCGGGGACGGCCTCCGCCACCATGGCCGCTGCCGAGGCTGCCGGCCCTGTAACGAGGGGAGACAGCAGTGCGCCGGCGAGCAGAAGGCCGGATGCGAGGCGGTGGGGGCGGAAGCGGTGGAGGCGGTGGAGGCGGTGGAGGCTGGGTCGACGCAGGCGGAACGGGCGGGGCCGGCTCGGACGACGGCGCCGGTGGCCCGGTGTGGCGGCCGCCGGCTCCGGGGGCACGTGTTCAGGGATCGTGCGTTCCGGGATCACGAGTTCCGAAGTCACGCCCATGACCTCCCGGGCCTGCGGATCCGTCGCCTGATCTCCTCAGCGTCACACGGTGGGTGATCAGCGGCATCTCGGGCGTACCGGGCGTACGGCCAAGGGGGGACGCGGCGATGCCGGGCAGCGGCACCACCGCGTCGCGCCTTCGGGCGGCCCGGTTCAGACCGTCAGGACGACCTTGCCCACATGACCGCTCGCGTCCACGATCCGGTGCGCCTCGGCGGCCTCCGTGATCGGCAGCGCACGGTCCACGATCGGCCGGACCCGGCCGTTCTCGATCAGCGGCCAGACGTGTTCCCTTACCGCCGCGACGATCGCCGCCTTCTCGGCCAGCGGGCGGCCGCGCAGCGAGGTTGCGGTGACGGCACCGCGCTTGGTGAGCAGCGCGCCAAGGTTCAACTCGCCCTTCGCGCCGCCCTGGAGGCCGATGATCGCGAGACGGCCGTTGGTGGCCAGCGCCTTGATGTTCGGGTCCAGGTACTTGGCGCCCATGATGTCCAGGATGACGTCCGCGCCCTCGCCGTCGGTGGCCCCGCGCACCTCCTCGACGAAGTCCTGGTCCCGGTAATTGACGAGGATGTCGGCGCCCAGTTCGGCGCAGCGGGCCAGCTTGTCGGCGCTGCCCGCGGTCACCGCGACCCGGGCGCCGACGGCCTTGGCGAGCTGGATCGCCATCGTGCCGATGCCGCTGGAGCCGCCGTGCACGAGCAGCGTCTCACCGGGCCGCAGGTGCGCGATCATGAAGACGTTGGACCAGACGGTGCACGTCACCTCGGGCAGCGCCGCGGCGGCCGCCATGTCGAGACCCTTCGGTACGGGCATCAGCTGGCCCGCCGGGACGACGACCTGCTCCGCGTACCCGCCGCCCGCCAGCAGCGCGCACACCTCGTCACCGACCGACCAGCCGCTGACTCCCGGGCCGAGGGCCTTGACGCGGCCGGCGCACTCCAGGCCGGGGTACGGGGGCGCGCCGGGCGGCGGGTCGTAGAAGCCCTGGCGCTGGAGGAGGTCGGCGCGGTTGACGGCCGTGGCCGCCACCTCGACCAGGACCTCCCCCTCGGACGGTTGCGGGTCGGGCACCTCCGCCCATACGAGGGCGTCGGGACCGCCGGGTTCGGGAATGGTGATCGCACGCATGGCCGCGAGGCTACTCCGCCGTCCGGGACGGCGTACGGAGGCGGCGGGGGTGGTGCGGCCAGGGACGGGTGCGGCCAGGGGCGGCGCCGGGCGGGTGCGGGTCCCGTGGGAACCCCTGGCCTTCGCAGCCGTCCGCCGGGGCTCCTAGTCGTCGCGGCGCACGGGGGCCATCGGGGACACCCCCGTACCGGGAATCATCGGCTTCACGCCGGGTTTGGTCGGTCCCTCCGGCTGTTCCGCCTGAGCGGCCCGGACGATGGTGATCACCCGGTCGGCGGCCTGCAACGGGCTGGCCGCCGGGTCGTCGTACCCGAGCAGCCGGTGGCCGCGCAGGACGGAGACGATCAGATCGTCGGTCTCCCGTACCGACTTGCCGACCTCGGCCTTCACCACCGGGCGCTCGATCAGGTCCAGTCCGCTGCCCTGCTGGATCAGGTCCTCCAGGACCGTGCCCGCGCTGGGACTGTGCACCGACAGGCCCAGGAGGCGGCCTGCGGCGCTGGCCGAGGTGATGACCATGTCGGCGCCGGACTGGCGCAGCAGCGGCGCGTTCTCCTCCTCCCGTACGGCCGCGACGATGTTGGCCTTCTTGTTGAGCTGGCGGGCGGTGAGCGAGACGAGGACGGCCGTGTCGTCGCGCTGGGTGGCGATGACCACCTGGCGCGCCCGCTGGATCTCGGCCCGTACGAGGACGTCGCTGCGGGTCGCGTCGCCGACCACACCCGCGAAGCCCTCGGCCACCGCCGAGTCGATGACCTTGGGGCTCGGGTCGACGATGACGATGCGGTCGCGGGTCAGGCCCGTCGCGCGCAGGGTCTGGGCCGCGGACCGGCCCTTGGTGCCGAAGCCGACGATGACGGTGTGGTCGCGCAAGGCGTTTCTCCAGCGGTTCAGTTGCCACTGCTCGCGGGTGCGCTCGGTGAGGACTTCGAGCGTGGTGCCGACCAGGATGATCAGGAAGAGGACCCGGAGGGGCGTGATGAGCAGGATGTTCAGCAGCCGCGCGCCGTCCCCGTACGGGACGATGTCGCCGTAACCCGTGGTGGAGAGCGTGACGGTGGCGTAGTAGACGCAGTCGAGGAAGTCGACGGAGCCGTTGGCGTTGTCGTGGTACTCGTCGCGGTCGATCCAGACGATGGCCACCGTCGCGACGAGCACGAGCAGGGCCATCAGAAGCCGGCGCGCGACCTGGCGCAGCGGCGCGACCGGGGTGCGGCGGGGCAGCACGATGCGGTGGCTGGACTCCTCGGGAATCTCGCGCGCCGCGGCGTCGTGGGTGGGGAGTTTCACGCGGCGCCTCCGCCGGTCGGGCCGGTGGGGCCGGTGGGGCCGGTGGGGCCGGTGGGGCCGGTGGGGCCGAACGCTCCGGAGGTACCGGAAGTGGCGAACGCTCCGGACGCGTCCGAAGCCCACCCCGTCACCGCGTCCGCCGTTCCGTCGGCCGTCCAGGGCAGGTCGAGGAGTTCGACTTCGGCACCGCGTACCGCGCCGCCCGGCGGTACGACGGCCATCGCGTCGGCCGCCGCGATGCCGCGCAGCATGGCGGGCCCGCTGAAGCGCAGCGGTACGACCGCGCCGCCGTCGTTGTCGCCACCACCGTCCGCCTCGTCGGCCGCGCCGTCCCGGAAGGCGACCGGGACCAGCCGCGTGTCGTGCGGGTGGCCGGATACGTCGGCGGTCAGCGGCGCCCGGTAGGAGGGCAGCCGGCGGCGCGCGGCGAGCGTACGCAGTGCCGGTTCCGCCAGGGTGAGCAGACCCGAGACGGCGGCCAGCGGGTTACCGGGCAGTCCGACGAGCAGGCGGGCGGGCGCGCCGGCGCGCGGGGTGTCCGAGGGGCGCTCGGAGCTGGGGGCTGCGTGGTGCGGGAGGCGGGCGAGGAGCATGGGGTGCCCGGGGCGTACCGCGACGCCGTCCACCAGGACCTCCGCCCCCAGCCTGCGCAGCGTGGGACGCACATGGTCGACGGGCCCGGACGCCGTACCCCCGGTGGTGATCACCAGATCGGCGTCCGAGGACGCGAGCGCTTCGTACAACACCTCGGCGTCGTCCCCGAGATGGCGGGGCGGCCCGGCGTCCGCGCCCAGCGCCCGCAGCCACGGCGTGAGCATCGGGCCGAGCGCGTCCCGGATCCGCCCCTCGGCGGGCAGCCCGGCGCTCAGCAACTCGTCTCCCAGCACCAGCACTTCGACGCGCGGCCGGGCGTACGCGGTCAGCGCGTCGTACCCCGCGGCGGCGGCCAGGCCCAGCACGGCCGGGGTCACCAGGGCGCCGGCGGGCAGGAGTTGCTCGCCACGGCGGCACTCCTGTCCGCGCGGCCGGATGTCCTGCCCGGGCGGCACGGGAGCGGGCGCGTACAACTGCGTGTGGCCGTCGGACCGTCCGCGTACCTCGCCGTGTTCGCTGCGCAGTACGGCCGTGGCGCCCGGCGGGATGCGCGCGCCCGTCGCGATCGGCACCGCGTCCCCGTCGGCAACGGCTTCGGACGGCTGGTGACCGGCCAGGATGCCGTGTTCGTGCTCGTCCGGACGGCTCCGGGCGGCGAGGTGCCAGGGGCCGGGACCGGCGACCGCCCAGCCGTCCATCGCCGAGGTGTCGAAGGACGGCAGGTCGGTGAGCGCGGTCAGCGGCCCGGCGAGGGTACGCCCGAGCGCCGCGCTGCCGAGCGGGCAGACGACCGGGGGCAGCGGACCGTACGGTGCGCGGGCGGCCAGCCTGCGCGCCGTACGCCACGGGGTCGGCGCGGGGTGGTCGTGCCGGGTGCGGGGACCGTGGTGGTCGGAGGTGCCGCTGTCGGCGGCCGGTGTGGCCGCGACGGGTGAGGCGGGATGTGCCGGGGGAGGAGTACGGGGCTCGGGAGCGGATGGGAGATCGGACGCGGACGGGGGATCGGACGCGGACGGGGGATCGGACGCGGACGGGGGATCGGTTGGGCTGCCGGGTGCGCGCGGCGGCTCATGCGCCCCCGAGGCCGAGGCGGCGTCCCAGGGGGTGTAAGGGCCCCGGCGCGTGTCGTCGTCCAGGCCCGTACCGGCCGTCGGCGCCTTCCGGCCCCGGTCGGGCTCCCGGGTCGGCTCCTGGTCCTCGAAGATCCACGCATAGCCGTCGTCGAAGACCGGCGCGTAACGGTCACCGGCGGGCGCGGGGGCGCCTCCGGGGGCGGGCATCGGCATACGGCCGCCACCGGGGGCCGGTGCGGGGGCACCATCAGATGCCGTCCCGTCCGTATCCCTGTACTCGTACCCATACTCGTACCCGTCACCGGGCTCCGGCGTCCGGTCGGCACCGCGGTACGGCGGACGGCCGTCGTCGTACCGTTCCCGGTCCCGCCCACCGTCCTCGTACCGGCCCGGCGCACGGTGAGCCTCGGCACCGCGGCCCGACGGCCGGTGGACGTCGCGGCGCGGCATCGGGGCGGAGCCGCCGTTGGCCAGCGCCAGTGCGTCGTCGAACTCCCCGTCCGTCATTCCGCCGGCTTCGCTTTCGGCTTGGCCTCGGGCGCGGCCTCCGGCGTGGCGTCGGCGTTCTCGGCGGACTCGGCGGCCCAGCGGTCGGCCAGCGCGGCCACCTTCGCCGCCAGTGCCGAAACGTCCCGGCCCTGCTGAGCGGCGGCGTAACCGACCAGGAACGTCGTCAGCGGCGCCGCCGGCCGGGCCACACCGTGCGCGGCGTCGCGCGCGAGGTCGAGGAGGGCCGCCGTGTCGACATCAAGTTCGATGCCCAGTTCGGCCTTGGCTGCGGTGATCCATTCGTCCAACACGGTTCCATGCTCCCTGATGCGGGCGCGTGCCGCTTCGATGTCCTCCCAGGTGTCGCAGTCGAAGGACGCGGTGGCCGTCGGATCGGGCACCGGCCGCAGCGACAGATGCTCCGACAGCGCACGCAACGGCTGACCGGCGAGCGCTCCGTGCCCGGCCCGTACGGCGTCCAGCGCGCGGCGCAGCGGCTCCGCCCGGTACGCGGCGACCAGCGGCTGGTCCCGCCCCTCCGCGTCCCGGAGCAGCGCGCCGTCGGCCCCGCCCTCCGCGGCCGCCGCCAGCAGGGCCCGTACGGTCACGCCGGTCAGGAACGGCAGGTCGGCGGAGAGTACGAGCACCACCGGCGCCGTGGTGTGCCGCAGCCCGGCATCCAGCGCGGCGAGCGGCCCGCCTCCGGGCGGGTCCTCGCGGGCGTGCACGACCGGCCGCGCGGTGGGCCGCCGCGGCCCGACGACGACAGCGGTCGCCGCATCCGCACAGGCGTCGAGCACCCGGTCCAGCAACGACCGCCCGCCGACGGACACCGCGGGCTTGTCCACCCCACCGAGCCGCCGGGCAGCGCCTCCGGCGGGGACGATGACGTCGTATGGGTGCTGGTCGTGCGCGGTCGGGTCGTGAGCGGTCCGCTCGTACGCGGTCTGATCGCGAGCGGTCTGGTGATCGGTCACGCCTTGAGTATCGCCGGGGTCGTCCCGATCACCGACCGGGCCCGCTCACAACGTGCGCAACAACACCGCCGGCCGCTCCACACAGTCCGCGACGTACCGCAGGAACCCCCCGGCGGTCCCCCCGTCGCACACCCGGTGGTCGAAGGTGAGCGACAGCTGCACGACCTGGCGTACGGCCAACTCCCCCTCATGCACCCACGGCTTCGCCGTTATCCGGCCCACGCCCAGCATCGCCGCCTCGGGGTGGTTGATGATCGGCGTGGAGCCGTCGACGCCGAAGACTCCGTAGTTGTTGAGGGTGAAGGTGCCGTGGGTCAGGTCGTCGAGACCGAGCGCACCGGTCCGGGCGGCCTCGGTCAGCCGGGCCATCTCGGCGGTCAGCCCCTCGGCGCTACGGCGGTGCGCATCCCGTACGACCGGGACCACCAGCCCGCGATCGGTCTGCGCCGCGAAGCCCAGGTGGACCGCGGGCAGCCGCACGATCTCGTTGGCCTCTACGTCGACGGTCGCGTTGAGCTGCGGATACCGCGCGAGTGCCGCCGTACAGACACGGGCCAGCAGCGCGAGCAGCGACACCTTGGGCCCACCGGCGGCGTTCATCTCGCGGCGCGCGGCGAGCAGTTCCGTGGCGTCGGCGTCCACCCAGCACGTCGCGTCGGGGATCTCCTGGCGGCTGCGCCGGAACTTCTCCGCCGCGGCGCCCCGCATCCCCCGCAGCGGTATGCGCTCGGCCTCCAACGGAAGCCCAGCGGACGCCACCACTCCGCCTTCCGCACCGGCCGTACTCCCCGGCACGGCCACCGTCGCACCCGCACCGCCGGCCTTGGTCCCGGCCCCGGCCCGGGCCCTGGCATCAGCACCAGCACCAGCACCAGCACCAACCTCGGCCGCGGCCCGGGTTTCAGCTCCGCTCCCGGCCTCCGCCTTCACCGGCCGCGCCGCGTCCCGGGCACGCACCGCCCGCTCGACATCCGTACGCAGGATCAGCCCCTCCGGGCCCGACCCCCGTATCTCCCGCAGGTCCAGCCCGTGCTCCCGCGCGAGCCGTCGGACCAGCGGCGATATGACCGGCACCGGCCCGCCCGCCCCGCGACTTCGACCCACGTCCTCCCGTTCCGGGGCCTCAGCCGCTTCCCGCACCGCGCCTGCCACCGGACGGACCCGCCGCCGTCGCCCCGCCGCGGCACTCGTCCCGTACCCGACCAGCACATTCCCCGACCCTTCGGCCGAACCGCCACCGGTCTCCGCGCCCCTCCCGGTCTCCGCACCCCCACCGGACTCGCTTGCCTCACCCGTCTCATCCGTCGCGCCCGTCCCCGCCCCGGGCGCGCCGTCCCCTTGCCTTTCCCTTCCGGCTGCCGCCGCCGACCCGACCGCCACCGTCAGCAGCGGCGACCCCACCGGCAGCTCCGCCCCCTCGTCACCGAACCGCGCGGTGACCACGCCCCCGTACGGACACGGCACGTCCACCAGCGCCTTCGCGGTTTCCACCTCGACCACCGGCTGGTCGACGGTGACGACCTCGCCGACCTCGACCAGCCACCGCACCACCGTCGCCTCGGTCAGGCCCTCACCGAGGTCGGGCAGTGCGAACTCACGGACCACGGCCATCAGTCACCGCTCCCCTCGGTCCAGTCCGACTCCCACTGGAGGCGGCCTACGGTGTCCAGGATCCGGTCGACACCCGGCAGATGGTGGCGCTCCAGCATCGGCGGCGGATACGGGATGTCGAAGCCCGCGACCCGCAGCACCGGCGCCTCCAGGTGGTGGAAACAGCGCTCCGTGACGCGCGCGGCTATCTCCCCGCCGGGGCCGCCGAAGCCGCTGGACTCGTGCACGACGACCGCGCGGCCCGTACGCCGTACCGAGGCGCAGACCGTCTCGTCGTCGAAGGGCAGCAGCGAGCGCAGGTCGAGGACTTCCAGGTCCCAGCCTTCCGCCGTGGCCGCTTCGGCCGCCTCCAGGCAGACCGGCAGCGACGGCCCGTACGTGATCAGCGTGGCGCTGTGGCCGGGCCGCCGGACCGCCGCGCGGCCCAGCTCGGCCACCGGCTCCGGGGCGTCGGGGGACCAGTCGGCGCGCGACCAGTACAGCCGCTTCGGTTCGAGGAAGACCACCGGGTCGTCGGACGCGATGGCCGCCCGCAGCAGCCCGTACGCGTCGGCGACCGTCGCCGGCGTGACGACCTGGAGCCCGGGTGTGGCGAGGTAGTACGCCTCGGAGGAGTCGCTGTGGTGCTCCACGCCGCCGATCCCGCCGCCGTACGGGACGCGGATGGTCAGCGGCAGCGGCATCGCGCCCCGGGTGCGGTTGCGCATCCGGGAGACATGGCTGATGAGCTGTTCGAAGCCGGGGTAGGCGAAGGCGTCGAACTGCATCTCCACGACCGGCCGCAGCCCGTACATGGCCATGCCGACCGCCGTACCGAGGATGCCCGCCTCGGCGAGCGGGGTGTCGCCGCAGCGCTCCTCGCCGAACTCCTCCGCCAGGCCGTCGGTGACCCGGAAGACGCCGCCCAGCTCTCCCACGTCCTCGCCCATCACATGGACGGCCGGGTCCGCGGCCATCGCGTCGCGCAGCGCGCGGTTCAGCGCCTGCGCCATGCTGGCGGGCTTGCGTCCGGCTTCCGCCGCTGTCGCCGTCATGGCCGCTCCTCCCCTGCCGTGCCGTTCGCCGCCGCCCGGCCGGTGCCTTCTTCGGTGTCCGCCGCCTCGGCCTCCAGCTCGGCCCGCAGCTGCGCCGCCTGCTCGCGCAACTGGCCGGTCTGCTCGGCGTAGACGTGCGCGAACAGGTCCATCGGGTCCAGGGCCGGGTCCTGGTTCATACGGTCCCTGAGGCCGGCGGCCAGTTCCTCGGCGCCGTCCCGGGTCCGCCGCACGAAGTCGTCGGAGAGCAGGCCGCGCTCCGTCAACTCGCGCTCCAGCAGGGTTATCGGGTCGTGCTCCCGCCACTCCTCGACCTCGGCGTCGGTGCGGTAGCGGCTGGCGTCGTCGGCGTTGGTGTGTGCCTCGACGCGGTACGTGAGCGCCTCGACGAGCGTCGGTCCCCCGCCCCGGCGCGCCCGCTCCACCGCCTCGCCCAGCACCTCGTGCAGCGCGGGCGCGTCGTTGCCGTCCACCAGGCGGCCCGGCATGCCGTACCCGACCGCCTTGTGGGCGAGGGACGGCGCGGCGGACTGCTTGGCGAGCGGTACGGAGATCGCGAACCCGTTGTTCTGGACGAGGAAGACCACCGGGGCCTGCCACACCGCGGCGAAGTTCAGCGCCTCGTGGAAGTCGCCCTCGCTGGTGCCGCCGTCGCCCACCATGGCGAGCGCCACCACGTCGTCACCCTTCAGGCGCGCGGCGTGCGCGAGGCCCACCGCGTGCGGGAGTTGGGTGGCGAGCGGTGTGCACAGGGGGGCGATGCGGTGCTCGTGCGGGTCGTATCCCGTGTGCCAGTCGCCCCGCAGGAGGGTGAGGGCCTGTACGGGATCGAGGCCGCGGGCCACGGCGGCGAGGGTGTCGCGGTAGCTGGGGAAGAGCCAGTCCTGCTCCTTCAGCACCCGCGCGGCGGCGACCTGGCACGCCTCCTGGCCGGTGGAGGACGGATACACCGCCAGCCTGCCCTGCCGCGTCAGCGCCGTGGCCTGGGCGTTGTACCGGCGGCCGCGCACCAGCTGCTCGTACAGGTCCGTCAGCAGTCCGGCCTCGATCCGGCCGGCGGCGTCCGTGCCCAGCAGGCGGTAGGGCTCCGCGTCGGGCAGGAGGGGCGCGGGGTCCACGCGGGGTCGCCACGCGGGCGGCGGCGCGGGCCAGTGGCTCCCGCTCCTCCTGCTGCCGCGCTGCTCAAGAACCGTCATGACGAGCACCTCCTTGGTCTTCGGAACGAGTGGCGCGGAGCGCCTGGACGGGGTCGGTGGGGGACGACGGGCGGGTAAGGAACGAAGGGGGCGGGCGGGTGGCCCCTACCTACCGATTGTTCGGTCGCCAGCACATTTTGGCTACAGGCGGGCTCAGCCTGTGGACAATCGGTTCTCCACAGCCTGAGATGAGGACAGGGCGTCCATACAGGGGAGGCGAGGCGGTATGCCGGACGAACAGATGGCCAGTAACGGAGGGCATCGCCCCGCGCGCCCCTTGGACACCATCGACCGCGCGATCCTGAACATGCTGCAGAGCGACGGACGGGCCTCGATACGCTCCGTCGCCGAGCGTGTGCACGTCTCGCGCGCCAACGCCTACGCGCGCATCAACCGTTTAATCGACGACGGGGTGATCCGCGGCTTCAGCGCGCGCATCGACCAGGAACGGGCCGGGCAGAGCGCCTCCGCCTACGTCACGCTGAAGATCGTGCAGAACTCCTGGCGCACGGTCCGCGCCCAGCTCACCGCGCTTCCGGGGGCCTCGCACATCGCCCTGGTCAGCGGGGATTTCGACGTCCTGCTACTGGTGCACACCAAGGACAACCAGGAGCTGCGGGAACTGGTCCTCACCCGCATCCAGTCGATCCCGGAGGTGCTCAGCACCCGCACCCTGCTGGTCTTCGAGGAGACCGACCTGGGGGCCGAGCAGGGATAGCGGCCCGCCCGAAGGCCGAGCAGGGACAGCGGTCCGAAGGCCGACCCGTGGCCACGGCTCCGACGGCCGTCCGGCCTCCCTCAGGTCCGCAGCCCCGCGAACGCCGTCCGCACCACGGCGTCGGCGACCTCCTCGCTGCTCGCCGAGCCGCCCCGGCCCGGCCGGTACCACTCCACGATCGAGTTGATCATGCCGAAGAGCAGCCGGGTCGCCAGCCGGACGTCCACGTCCGCGCGCAGGTCGCCGTCGGCCGCGGCCTGCTTGAGCAGCTCGGTGACCTCGCCGTCGAACTCCCGCCGGCGCTCCATGGCCCAGCGCTCCGTGTCCGTGTTGCCGCGCACCCGCAGCAGCAGCGTCACGTACGGCAGCTCCTCCATCAGCACTTCCGTCTCGCGCCTGGCCACGTACTCCAGGCGCTCGATGGCCCGCCCCGTAACCGCCCCCGGCTCCTGAAGGACCCCGAAGAGCCCGTCCAGCGCCCGGCTTATGGCGCGGTGCAGCAGCTCTTCCTTGCTGCGTACGTGGTGGTAGATCGAGGACTTGGAGATGCCGGCCGCCCGGGAGAGGTGCTCCATGGAGGTGCCGTCGTACCCGCGCTCGTTGAACACCTCGACGGCGACCGACAGCAGCGAATCGGGCGTGTAGGTGTCGCGCTTGGCCATGGTCATGATTAGAGCATCCGGCCGTTCAGCTTCAAACTGCGGCGCAGGGCCCAGGACGGTCCGTAACGCCCGTTCGCGTACTGGTGGCGCAGCGTCTCCAGCAGGTTCCACAACCAGTGCCGGCCGACGCGAGCGGCCCACTCCGAGGGCCCGCCGGGGTAGTTCACGCCCAGCCGCATGGCCGTGTCGATGTCCTCGCGGCTCGCGATCCCGCGGGCCTCGGCGTCCACGGCGAAGTCCACGATCATCGCCACCGTACGGGCGACGATCATGCCCGGTACGTCGTCGATGACGCTGACCTTCTTGCCGAGCGTCTGGAAGAGGCCTACCGCTTCCCGTACGTCCTGATCGGACGCCTCCGCGCCCGGTGCGAGGGCTATCCGGGTCGCGGCCCGGTAGTCCAGCGCCAGGTCGAAGCGGATCGCCGGACCGTCCATGTCGCCGGTGGCGGGGTGGCCGTCGGTCAGCGCGAGGCGGGCACCGCCCGGCAGCCGGATGCAGCCCTCGTGCTCCCCCGGTGTGCGGTCCCGGGTGACCTTGATGCCGGCCTCGTCGATCAGATCCTGGAGGACGGCGGCGGGCCCGGCGAGCTGCGTGTGCACCGTCACCGCGGCCGGCGCCGGGCACGGCTCCGCGGTGTGCGGCTGCCGCTCCGGGGCGCCGTCGGCGTAGTCGTACCAGCCCCGCCCCGTCTTGCGGCCCAGCAGGCCGGCCTCCACGAGTCGCCGCTGCGCCAGTGAGGGCGTGAACTTCGGGTCGCGGAAGAAGCCCTCCCACACCGAACGGGTGACGGCTTCGTTCACGTCCTGCCCGATGAGGTCCATCAGCTCGAACGGTCCCATACGGAAGCCGCAGGACTCGCGCAGCACGGCATCGATGGTGGCCGGGTCGGCGGCCCGCTCCTCGTACACGCGCAAGGCCTCCGCGTAGAAGGGGCGGGCGATGCGGTTGACGATGAATCCAGGGGTGTCGGCGCTGCGTACGGGGGTCTTCCCCCAGGCCGCGGCCGTCTCGTACGCGGTGGTGGCTGCCGAGGTGTCGGTCGTGAAGCCGCTGACGACCTCGACCAGGGGCAGGAGCGGCGCCGGGTTGAAGAAGTGCAGGCCGACGAAGCGCCCGGGCCGGCGGAGCGCACCCGCGACGGCGGTGACGGACAGGGACGAGGTATTGGTGGCCAGCAGACAGTGCTCGCCGACCACATCCTCCAGGGCGGTGAACAGCTGCTGCTTGGCGCCCAGTTCCTCCACGACGGCCTCGATGACGAGTGCGACATCGGCAAGTTCGGGGAGCGCGGTGGCGGGCATGAGGCGCGCGCGGGCCGCTTCGCGCTCCGCGGGTGCCAGCTTGCCCTTTTCCACCAGCCGGTCCAGGCGGCGCCCGATCGCCTCGGCAGCCTCGGCGGCCCGGCCCGGCAAGGCGTCGTAGAGCCGGACCGGGTGGCCCGCGACCAGCGCGACCTGCGCGATTCCCTGGCCCATGGTGCCCGTGCCGACGACCGCGACGGTGCGGCCCACTTCGATGGCTGTCATGACGGCTGATCCTCCCCGACGGAGTTGTCCACAGGTTCGCCGGACCCTCTTGCCCCGACCGATCGTTCGGTTACTCTAGCCCTGTCGCCGAAAGGGTGCCCAGCCCGTCCTCGGCCCTGGCGGCGCGGGGAGTGTCTTCCCCGGCGTCGCGCCCGTCCCGCGAGGCGGGCGCCCCTGAAGCGGCAGGCTCCAGCCCCGCCCGACGAGGAGTTGGTCTTCGATGGCCGCCGAACTGACCGCAGCGCAGCTGCTCGAAAAGCACCGCCCGACGCTCGACCAGGCGCTGGAGGCGATCCGTACACGTGCGTACTGGTCCCCGCACCCCGAGCACCCCAAGGCTTACGGGGAGAATGCCGCGGCGGACGGCCAGGCCGCCTTCGACGCCCTGCGCGGCAAGCGTTTCGAGCTGGACCAGCCCGGCACGGACGACTGGACGGGCGCGGAGGTCTCCCCGTACGGAGTCGGGCTGAACATCAGCTACCCGCACCCGGACGCGGACGTGCTGCTGCCCGCGATGCGCGCGGCGATGCCCGCGTGGCGCGACGCCGGCCCGCGGGCCAGGGCCCTGGTGTGCCTGGAGATCCTGTCGCGGATCAGCGCGCGTACCCATGAGTTCGCGCAGGCCGTGATGCACACCAGTGGCCAGGCGTTCATGATGGCGTTCCAGGCGGGCGGGCCGCACGCACAGGACCGCGGCCTGGAGGCGGTCGCGTATGCCTACGCGGAGCAGGTCCGCACCCCGGACGAGGCCGCGTGGTCCAAGCCGCAGGGCAAGCGCGACCCGCTGGAGCTGTCCAAGTCCTTCAAGGCCGTACCCCGCGGCGTCGCCCTCCTGGTCGGCTGCAACACCTTCCCGACGTGGAACGGCTACCCGGGCCTGTTCGCCTCCCTGGCCACCGGCAACGCGGTCCTGGTCAAGCCGCACCCGCGGGCCGTGCTGCCGCTCGCGCTCACCGTCCGGGTGGCGCGCGAGGTGCTGGCCGAGGCCGGGTTCTCACCCGACCTGGTCGCCCTGGCCGTCGACCGGCCCAATGAGGGCTTGGCCAAGACCCTCGCGGTGCGCCCCGAGGTCCGCATCATCGACTACACGGGCTCCACGGAGTTCGGTGACTGGCTGGAGGCCAACGCGCCCCAGGCGCGCGTCTACACGGAGAAGGCCGGCGTCAACACGGTCGTCATCGACTCGACGGACGACTACAAGGGCATGCTCGGCAACCTCGCGTTCTCCCTGTCCCTGTACAGCGGCCAGATGTGCACCACCCCGCAGAACCTCCTCATCCCCCGCGACGGCATCACCACGGACGCCGGCCCCAAGTCGTACGACGACGTGGTCGGCGACCTCGCGACCGCCGTCGACAAGCTGCTGGGCGACGACGCGCGGGCCAACGCCCTGCTGGGCGCGATCGTCAATCCGCAGGTCAAGGAGCGGATCGAGGCGGCCTCCGGGCTGGGCGAGGTGGCCCTGGCCTCCCGCGAGGTGGCCAACCCCGACTTCCCCGACGCCACGGTCCGTACGCCGGTGATGGTCAAGATGGACGGCGCACGCAAGCTCTGGGAAGGCGCGGGCGCCGACGCCGCCTACCTCTCGGAGTGTTTCGGCCCCGTCTCCTTCGCGGTGGCCGTCGACTCCGCGGCGGACGCGGTGGACCTGCTGCGGCACACGACCCGTGTCAAGGGCGCGATGACGGTCGGCGCCTACACGACCTCCGGGGAGGTGGAGAAGCTGGTGGAGGAGGCGTGCCTGGAGGAGTGCGCGCAGCTCTCCCTGAACCTGACCGGCGGGGTGTACGTCAACCAGACCGCCGCCTTCTCCGACTTCCACGGCTCGGGCGGCAACCCGGCGGCGAACGCGGCGCTGTGCGACGGCGCTTTCGTGGCCGACCGCTTCCGGACGGTGGAGGTGCGCAGGCCCGTACAGACGAGCTAGAAGAGTTCCGGCCCGGTCGCTCCGGTCATCCCGGCCCCGGCGGCCGGGGCCGGAGTGCTGCGGGACATCCAGTGGAAGAGGCCCATGGCCACACTCGTGGCCAGGTTGAAGCTGGAGACCCGTGCCTGCATCGGCACCGCGACCAGCGCCGACGCCCGTTCCCGCAGTTCGTCCGAGATGCCCTGCCGCTCCGACCCGAAGGCCAGGATCGCATCGTCGGGGAACGTCACGGACCGGATGTCCGTGCCTTCCGGGTCGAGGGCGTAGACCGGTCCTGGCGGCAGTTCCGGCAGCGTCACGCGCTCCACCGCGCTGGCGAAGTGCAGACCGGCGCTGCCCCGTACGGCGTTGGGGTGCCAGGGGTCGAGCGAGCCGGTGGTGACCACTCCGGTCGCGCCGAAACCGGCCGCCAGGCGGACGACGGCGCCGATGTTGCCCAGGTTGCGCGGGTTCTCCAGCAGGACGACGGGGGAGGGCCGCGGGGTTTCGCGGAGCCTGGCCAGGTTCGCCGCGGCGCCGGGGCGCACGGCGAGGGCCGCGACGCCCGTGGGGTGCACCTTCGGCACGAGCGTGCGCAGAGCCGCCGCGGGCACCTGCTCCGCCAGGGTTCGCAGGTCGCCGGTCAGATCGTCCGCGAGCTCCTCGGCGAGCGCCAGCAGGGCTGTCTTGTCGCTGGTCAGTACGTGCCGCACGTCCCCGCCGAAGCGCAGGGCGTGCTTCAGCGCGTGGAAGCCGTCCAGGAGGACCGAGCCCGGGTCGTCGGCGCTCGCGCGCCAGCGCCGTACCGGATCGTCCGAGGTCCCGTTCTCGATCATTTCCCCACTATCTCAACTACCCGACGGGCCGACACCCGCCGCACGTGTCCACGGCGGCACCCGCGTACCGCCTCGGGCGGCCGTCCGTGGGCCCGCCTCCGGGGTACGCGGCGGTGCAGACTCAGGGCGTACCGACGGCCGTCGGCCGGTCCCGCTTCCCGCCTCCCGTACGGCGCGGAAGCACCCGGTCGCGTACGGAGGTGACCCGGGCGCCCAGCCACACCAGGAAGACCGTCGGCAGGAACACCGCGTCCGCCGTGATCATCGCGAGCGAGAAGAACGGCAGGCCGAGCAGGAACGCGATCGACAGGTGCTCGCAGATCATCGCGACCAGCAGCACGTTCTTCAGACGGCGGTTGAAGAGGGTGAAGGGGAAGGCGACCTGCACGATCACCGTGCCGTAGGTGAGCAGCATGATCATCAGGCCGTTGTCGGCGAGCACCCGGGACAGCTCCGGCCAGGGCGAGAAGTAGTCCAGGTGCATCGGGTAGTACACCGCGGTGCCGTCCTGCCAGCGCGTTCCCTGGATCTTGTACCAGCCGGCGGTGGCGTAGATCAGGCAGACCTCGACGACGATCACCAGCAGGGCGCCGTTGTGCACCAGCTTGGTGATCATGTCGAGGACGATGCGCGGCTCCCCGGGCGCGTACCGCCGCGCCGCCCACCAGGCTCCGTGGGAGAGCCACAGCACCCAGAACGTCAGGCCCCAGCCCACGTTCGGGAAGGGACCGGGGCCGAACCAGGAGAGGCCGGCCAGGCCCAGTGCCTGCGCGACGGCGAGGGACAGCCCCAGGATCGCCCACAGGACGACGCCGGTGACGTCGCGCTCCGGACGGCCGTCGGAGAGGCGCGCGTGCTGCGCGGCGCGGCGGGCGTCCAGCGACCACACCTGCCCACAACGGGTCAGCACCAGGTACATGGCCATCAGGTGGAGGACGTTGTCGCCGCCGTCCCCGATGAAGATGCTGCGGTTCTGGAGCGAGAGCACGCCCACCATGAAGAGCACCGACATGGTGCGGGTGCGCCAGCCGACCAGCAGCAGGGCGCCGGCGACGATGGCGAGCCCGTAGAAGAGCTCGAACCAGCCGCGGCTGTCGGTCCAGGTCAGGACCGAGAAGGCCTCGTTGCCGCCGAGGAGCCGGCGCGCCATGTCACCGCTCCAGGGGCCGTCGGGCCCGTAGAGCTCGTGCCGGTTCGGCCACTCCCGCAGCAGGAAGAAGAGCCAGGTGGCCGCGAACCCGATGCGGATGACGGCGGACTGGTACGGGGCGAAGGCACTGCCCGTGACGCGCCTGAAGGCCTGCCCGAAGGCGCGCTCGATGCGCGTCTCACCGCTGTCGGCGGACGGCGCTGCGGCCGGGCCCGGGGGCGAGGTGACGACCGGCCAGGCGGTGCGGGCGGGAGCGGAGGCCCGTTCCGCCGAACTCTGGGCGGGGACGGTCGGCGCGGGGGAGGCGGCACCTGTCCCGGTGGCCGCCTCCTGGGTGGCGGTGTCGGCCCGGCCGGTCATCTCCGGAGTACCGGCGTCCGCCGCGTCCCCTGCCGCCTGCGAAGGCGTCCTGTGCGCTGTCACTGGATCCTCGCTCCTTCGGGCAGGTCGTCTGCGGTGACCGGCCACCAGGGCAGCTCGCGGTACCTGGGCTTGTCGCTGATCTTCTCCGAGCTCCACGACGGCGGGCTGACAGCCGTCGTCATCGAGCGGACCTGCATCTGCTCGATCGCGCCGCGCGCCGCCCACTGCGTGCTCATGCGCTGCATCACGATCCGCCGTACGTACTGCTCGGCCAGCTCGCCCCGCGTACTGGAGGCGCGGTTCTGCGCGTCGTGGGTGTTCTGGAAGTACTCCCAGGCGCGGCGGAGTTCGTTCTGCTGGGTGTGGCTCGGTACGGGGTTGTGCAGCAGGGCCCGGCCGTCGACGGCGGACAGGTCGGTCCAGCCGGTGGTCAGCCGGTCACCGGCCTCGGTGCGCACCTGGGCACGCACCTGCACCGCGATGTTCTGCTGCAGCGGGTTGGGCGCGAAGAGCTTCCAGTTCTGCTCGTACTCCGGGAACACGTAGTCGTTGATCACTTCGCCGTGCTGCTTGCTCAGCGTGTTCGGCGGTGCCACGTGCAGGAACATCATCGCCAGATGGATCGCGACGGCCAGCGTCACGGCGCCCGCCACGACGGTCACCACGACGCGTGACGGTAGCGAGAGCGCGGCTGGTGGCCGCGATTCGTCCCCGTATTGCTGCATTCCTGCCCCGTTCCCAGTTCCCGGGCGGCTTTTCACCGCTCCGGAACCGTACCTAGGCGGCCCCACGCGGCACATCCTCCCCCGAGTTATCCACAGGCTTGACACCCCGCACGTTCGAGCCACACCATTGAACCGAACGATCGGTCGGTCGGGAGCTAGGGGGATCACATGACGACGATCGCGCCGGGCGAGGAATCCCTCGCGGCCCTGGAGGCAGGCTTCGACGCGGCCGTGGCCGCGGACGAGCGCATCGAGCCGCGCGACTGGATGCCGGACGCCTACCGCTCATCGCTGGTGCGCCAGATGGCGCAGCACGCGCACTCCGAGATCATCGGAATGCAGCCGGAGGCGAACTGGATCGCCCGGGCCCCGTCGTTGCGCCGCAAGGCGATCCTGATGGCGAAGGTGCAGGACGAAGCGGGTCACGGCCTGTATCTCTACAGCGCCGCCGAGACCCTCGGCGCGAGCCGCGACGAGCTGCTCGACAAGCTGCACTCCGGCCGCCAGAAGTATTCGTCCATCTTCAACTACCCCACCCTGACCTGGGCCGACGTCGGCGCCATCGGCTGGCTGGTGGACGGCGCCGCGATCACGAACCAGGTCCCGCTGTGCCGCTGTTCCTACGGTCCGTACGCCCGCGCCATGGTCCGCGTCTGCAAGGAGGAGTCCTTCCACCAGCGCCAGGGATACGAGCTCCTGCTCGCCCTGAGCCGCGGCACCGAAGCCCAGCACGCCATGGCGCAGGACGCGGTGGACCGGTGGTGGTGGCCGTCGCTGATGATGTTCGGCCCGCCCGACGACGAATCGGCGCACTCGGCCCGGTCCATGGCGTGGAAGATCAAGCGGCACTCCAACGACGAGCTGCGCCAGCGCTTCGTGGACATCTGCGTCCCACAGGCCGAATCCCTCGGCCTCACCCTCCCGGACCCCGACCTGGCGTGGAACGAACAGCGCGGCCACTGGGACTTCGGCCCCATCGACTGGGACGAGTTCCGCGAAGTGCTGAAGGGCAACGGACCCTGCAACGAACAACGGATCAGCCAACGGCGCCGCGCCCACGAGGAGGGCGCCTGGGTGCGCGACGCCGCGACGGCGTACGCGGCCAAGCACGGGGAGGGGACCCGATGACCACGACCGGTACGGGAGACGGCGGGAGCCCGGGTAGCCAGGCGGTTCCGGACGGTTCCGGAAGCCCGGCGCCCGCGCTGGGGGCCGGGACGGCGGGGCCGACCGCGGCGGAGCCGACCACGGTGGGGCCGACCACGGTGGGGCCGACCACGGTGGGGCCGACCGCACTCGGCCCGGCAGCCGGCAGCACGACGCGCACCCCGCCCAAGGACAGCGCCTCGGCAGCCGCCACCGCCAGGCCCACCGACTGGCCGCTGTGGGAGGTCTTTGTCCGGAGCCGGCGCGGCCTGTCCCACACCCACGCCGGCAGCCTCCACGCCCCGGACGCCGAGATGGCCCTGCGCAACGCCCGCGATCTCTACACCCGCCGCTCCGAAGGCATCTCGATCTGGGTGGCCCCGTCCGCCGCGATCTCCGCCTCCTCCCCGGACGAGAAGGACTCCTTCTTCGGTCCGGCCGCCGACAAGCCCTACCGCCACCCGACCTTCTACGAGATCCCGGACGGGGTGCAGCACCTGTGAAGCCCGTACCGACCGCCCAGGACCCGGCCACCGGCGACAGCACCGCCGCGGCCGCCGCCCCCGCGGGCTCCCTCGCCCGGGACGTCGCCGCCGCTGCCCCGGCCCTCGCCCTCGGTGACGACGCCCTCGTCCTGTCCCACCGGCTGGGGGAGTGGGCCGGGCACGCCCCCGCCCTCGAGGAAGAGGTGGCCCTGGCGAACATCGCGCTGGATCTCCTCGGCCAGGCCCGCGTCCTGCTCTCCCTCGCCGGGGACGAGGACGAACTGGCCTACCTCCGCGAGGAACGCGCCTTCCTCAACTGCCAGCTCGTCGAGCAGCCCAACGGCGACTTCGCCCACACCATCGCCCGCCAGCTGTACTTCTCCACGTACCAGGAGCTGCTGTACGGCCAACTGGCAACCGGCGGCGGCCCGCTGGCTCCGCTCGCGGCGAAGGCGGTCAAGGAGGTCGCCTACCACCGTGACCACGCCGAGCAGTGGACCCTGCGCCTCGGAGACGGCACCGAGGAGAGCCACGGGCGCATACAACGCGGCCTGGACGCCCTGTGGCGCTTCACCGGCGAGCTCTTCGAGCCCGTACCGGGCCTGGACCTGGACCTGCCCGCCCTGCACGACGCCTGGTCCACGCGCATCGAAAGCATCCTGACGCGCGCCACCCTCGCCGTCCCCCAAGGACCGAGCCGCGGCGCCTGGACCGCGGGAGCCGGACGCCAAGGACTGCACACCGAACCGTTCGGCCGGATGCTCGCCGAGATGCAGCACCTGCACCGCAGCCACCCGGGAGCGACATGGTGACCACCGCACTCGAAGAAAGGCTGCGCGACCTGGCCGGCTCCGTCCCCGACCCGGAGCTGCCGGTCATCACCCTGGCCGAGCTGGGCGTACTGCGCGCACTGCGGCTGACCGGCCCCGGCCAGGTGGAGGTCGAGCTCACCCCGACGTACACAGGCTGCCCCGCCGTCGAGGCCATGTCCGCCGACATAGAGCGCGTCCTGCACGACAACGGCATCCCCGAGGTCGAGGTGCGGACGGTCCTCGACCCGCCCTGGACAACCGACGCCATCACGGCCGAGGGCCGCCGCAAGCTGACCGAGTTCGGCATAGCCCCGCCGCGCCCCGCCGGCCCGGCCGGCGGCCCTGTACCGGTGGCCCTGGCCATCCGCTGCCCGCACTGCGGATCGACCGACACCACCCTGCTCAGCCGCTTCTCCTCCACCGCCTGCAAGGCACTGCGCCGATGCGAGTCCTGCCGTGAACCGTTCGACCACTTCAAGGAGTTGTGATGTTCCACCCGCTCCGGGTCGCGGAGATCGAGCGGCTCACGGACGACGCCGTCGCCGTGACCTTCCAGGTCCCGTCCGAGCTGCGCGAGACCTTCCGGCACGTCCCCGGGCAGCACATCGCGCTCCGCCGCACGGTGGACGGCCGGGAGATCCGCCGTACGTACTCGATCTGCACCCCGGCGTCGGACGAACCCGCCCTGCGGGTGGGGATCCGGCTGGTCGAGGACGGCGAGTTCTCCACGTACGCGCTCAAGGAACTGGCCGTCGGCGACACGGTGGACGTCATGGCGCCGGCCGGGCGCTTCGTACTGGCTCCCCGCCCCGGGCACTTCGTGGGCATCGTCGGCGGCAGCGGCATCACACCGGTGCTGTCCATCGCCACGACGCTCCTGACCCGCCGCCCGGACGCCCGCTTCTGTCTGGTCCGCAGCGACCGTACGGCAGCATCGACGATGTTCCTGGAAGAGGCCGCCGACCTCAAGGACCGCTTCCCGGAGCGCTTCCAGCTCGTCTCCGTCCTCTCCCGCGAGGAACAGCAGTCGGGCCTGCCCTCCGGCCGCCTGGACGAGGCACGGCTGCGGGAGATGCTGCCCGCCCTGCTACCCGTGGCGTCCGTCGACGGCTGGTATCTGTGCGGCCCGCACGGACTCGTCCAGGCCGCGGAACGAGCCCTGCGCGCCCTCGAAGTCCCCCGCAACCGCATCCACGAAGAGATCTTCCACATATCCGAGCCGACCCCGGCGGAGGCCGCCCTCGCAGACGCCGCTCTTACGGGATCCGCTCTCCGGGGATCCGCTGCCGCGGGCACCACGGCCACGAGCGCGGCGGCTGCGGGCGGCTCCGCCTCTCTCCCGGGCGGTTCCGCGTCCCTTCACACCCCCGCGCGCAGCACCGTGACCGCGACCCTGGACGGCCGGGCCGGCAGCTGGCCGGTGCTGGACGGCGAGCCCCTGCTGGAGACCGTGCTGCGCAACCGTGCCGACGCCCCGTATGCCTGCAAGGGCGGCGTCTGCGGCACCTGCCGTGCGTTCCTGGTGACGGGCGAGGTCCGCATGGACCGCAACTACGCGCTGGAGGACGAGGAAGTCGCGTCGGGATACGTGCTGGCCTGCCAGTCGCACCCCGTGACGGAGGAGGTCGAGCTGGACTTCGACCGCTGACCCCATTCCCAAATACTGCAACCTGTTCTAACTTGACGCCTCGTCAGGTAACTGCCGTGCGGGTACGCGGGAGGACAGCCCAGTGGACTTCACCTTCACCGAGGAGCAGCAGGCGGCCGTCGAGGCGGCCGAGGCCGTCTTCGCGAACGTCGTCCCCGACAGCGTGCCGAGCCCCGCGCTCACCGCCGGAGCGGTGGCCGACGACTTCGACCGCCCCCTGTGGCGCAAGCTGGCCGACGCCGACCTGCTGAGCCTGCTGCTCGCCCCCGAGTACGGCGGAGCGGGGCTGGACCCGATCGCGCTCTGCCTGGTGCTGCGCGAGTCCGCCAAGGTGCTGGCCCGCGTACCGCTGCTGGAGAACAGCGCCGCGGCCCTCGCGGTCCAGACGTACGCCACCGATGCGCTGCGCGCCGATGTGCTTCCCCGGACCGGACGCGGCGAACTGGTCTTCACCGTCGCCGCCGCCGGACGCACCGGCCACGACCCCGCCGAACTCGCCGTCGCCGCCCGCCGCGATGACTCCGACTGGGTCCTCGACGGCCTGCACACCGCCGTACCCTGGGCGCAGAGCGCCGACCGCATCCTCGTCCCCGCCCACACCGGCGACGGAACCGCCGTACTCGCCCTCGTACCCCGCATCCAGGACGGCGTCCGCCTTCACGACCAGATCTCCACCAACGGCGAACGCCACGCAGAAGTCCACCTGGAGTCCGTACGGATCCGCACCGAAGAGGTCATCACCGACCCCGGTGCCTGGGAGTGGCTGCGCAACGTCCTCACCACCGGCACGTGCGCACTGGCACTCGGCCTCGGTCAAGCCGTACTGGCCATGACCAGCGCCTACACGGCGAAGCGCGAACAGTTCGGCTTCCCCGTCGCCACCTTCCAGGCCGTCGCCGTCCAAGCCGCCGACCGCTACATCGACCTGCGGGCCATGGAAGCCACCCTCTGGCAGGCCGCATGGCGCATCAGCAGCGAGGCAAACGGTGCGCTGCCACCGGCAGGAGATGTGGCGGTGGCCAAGATCTGGGCCTCGGAGGGCGTACGCCGCGTCGTACAGACCGCACAGCACCTGCACGGCGGCTTCGGCGCGGACACGGACTACGCACTGCACCGCTACCACGCCTGGGCCAAACAGCTCGAACTCTCCCTCGGCCCGGCCGCCGCACACGAAGAGGCCCTGGGCGACCTGCTGGCCGCCCACGCCCTCGGCTGAGCGCCCGGCCGAACACTGCAGGTCAGGCGGCCGCGGTGGCGCAGATAACCGCTGCAGGCCAGGCGATCACCGCGGTTGGACAATCACTGCGGTCAGGCAAACACTGCGCGGTGGCAATCACTGCGCAGTGGCGATCACCGCGGGAGGCGATCACTGCGGGTCGGACGACCGCTGTCAGACGACCGCGCCCGGCTCGCCCTTGCTGTTCTTCACCGGGCGGCCGGCGGCCTCCCAGGCCTGCATGCCACCGGCGACGTTCACCGCGTCGATGCCCTGCTGGATCAGGTACTGGGCGACCTGCGCGGACCGGCCGCCGACCCGGCACAGCACGTAAACCTTGCCGCCGTCGGGCGCCTGCTCCGTCAACTCGCCGTACCGGCCGACGAACTCGCTCATCGGGATGTGCAGCGCGCCCTCGGCGTGCCCCGCCTCCCACTCGTCGTGCTCCCGTACGTCCAGGAGGAAGTCCTCGGACGTCAGTGCGTCGACCTTGACCGTGGGCAGAGAACCAAAGTGCATGGCCCCGACGCTACCCGACCAGCTGCGCCAGGTACGCCTCACGTTCGGCGACATCCGCGAGCAGCTTCTCGGCGATCTCCTCCAGCAGTGCGTCCGGGTCCTCGGGCGCCATCTTGATCATCGCGCCGATCGCGCTCTCCTCCAGCTCGGCGGCGACCGCCGCGAGCATCTCCTTGCGCGCCGCCAGCCACTCCAGCCGCGCGTAGAGCTCCTCACTCTCGCTCGGCCGCTGCTCCTGCGGCGCCGGCCCGGCCTCCCATTCACGGGCCAGCTCGCGCAGCGCAGCCGCGTCCCCGGCTCCGTACGCGGCATTGACCCGCGCGATGAACGCGTCCCTGCGGCCACGTTCCGCCTCGTCGCGCGCCAGGTCGGGATGGGCCTTGCGCACCAGGTCACGGTAGACCCGGCGGGCCTCCTCGCTCGGCCGCACCTTCTGCGGCGGCCGGACCGACTGCTCGTTGAGCATCGCCTCGGCCTCCGGATACAGCCCCTCGGACCCCATCCACCCGTGGAAGAGCTCCTCGACATCGGGCATCGGCAGCACCGCCGCCCGCGCCTCCCGGGCCTTGCGTACGTCCTCGGGGTCACCCGTACGAGCTGCGATGGCCTCGGCGATCTGGGCGTCCAGCTCGTCCAGCCGCGAGTACATGGGCCCAAGGCGCTGATGGTGCAGCCGGGAGAAGTTCTCCACCTCCACCCGAAAGGTCTCCACCGCGATCTCGAACTCGATCAACGCCTGCTCGGCAGCCTCCACCGCCCGCGCCAACCGCCCCGTCGAAACCCCACCCGAACCGTCGTCCCCCGGCGACTGCTCCGAGCCGCCCTGGGGATGGGTCGAGCCAGCCTGGGCCGGGGCGGAGCCACCATGGATGTGGGCCGAGCCCTCGTGGGCGTGGTCCGAGCCACCCTGCACGTGGGCCGCACCACCGTGGGTGTGCTCCGAGCCACCCTGCGCGTGAGCCGAGCCCTGGGCGTACTCGGCGTGGCCGTCCTGAGCCGGGTGTCCCCCCTGAGATGCGTAGGCCGCATGGCCCGCGCCCCCAGGGTCAGCGTGTGCGTCCTGGCCGTCCTGCGCGTTCTCCGCCTGCGAGTTCGTCACCCGGCCACCCTACGGCCCGGCACGGCCCCGCTCAGACTCCCGTCTCCGCGGCTATCCGCCCCTTCCTGATCGCCGCGACCAACTCCGCGTGATCCGCCTCCGTACGATCCGCATAAGCCACCGCGAAATCGGCCAGCGCCTCGTCCAACGCGGCGCCCTTGCCGCAGTACCCCGCCACCACGCGCGGATCAGCACTGTGCGCATGAGCCCGGGCCAGCAACGCGCCCGTCATCCGCGCGTAGTCATCGATCTGATCGCCGACCAGGGCGGCCGGGTCGACGCTGCCTTTACGGTTCCGGAACTGCCGCACCTGGTAGGGCCTCCCCGCCCCCTCCCCCCGCCCCTCAGCCCGTCCCCCGGCCAGCTCCCCTCCCCGGCCCCCAGCCCCTACCGACCGCGCCTCGGACCACACCCCCACCCGCGGCTCACCCCTACCCACCCCCTCCTGCTCACCCGCATCACGCCCGCTCCCCGCCCGCGGCTCGTGCACCGTCGTCCAGCCCAGCAGGCTGTCGCTCACCACTTGCATGTGCCGCTGTCCGAGGACGATGCGTCGGCCCTCGTGTGCGACTGCCGGTGCCGGGAAACCGGCTTTTTCCGCGTACGGCGTCAGCGCCGAGCTCCTCGCCTCCTTCACCTGGAGCACCAGTGGCTCGCCGCGGTGGTCCAGCAGCAGGACGACGTACGAGCGCAGGCCCACGCTCCCCGTGCCCACCACCCGGAACGCCACGTCCTGCACCTCGTACCTGGCCAGCAGCGGGAGCCGGTCCTCCGGCAGCGTGTTCAGGTAATCGGCGAGTGAGGCGACGACTGCAGCAGCTTCTGCGTCCGGTATTCGCCGCAGCACCGGCGGGGCGTCCACGAACCTCCTGCCGCCGCCGGGTATCTCCTCCGTCGACTTCGCCGCGAACCGCGCGCTGGTGTTCTTCCGGGCCTTGGCCACCACCCGTTCCAACGTTCCCAGCAGGTCGCGGGCGTCCGCGTGGGAGACCAGTTCCTCGTCGGCTATCGCGTTCCAGGCGTCGGCGGCCGACATGCCCGCCAGCAACCGCATCGTGCGTCGGTATGCGCCGACCGCGTCCCGTGCCGCCTCCCGGCACTGCTCCTCACTCGCCCCGGCCTCCCGGCCGGCCAGCACCAGTGAGGCCGCGAGCCGCTTCAAGTCCCACTCCCAGGGCCCGTACAGCGTCTCGTCGAAGTCGTTGAGATCCATCACGAGTCTGCCGCGGGCGTCACCGTAGAGGCCGAAGTTGGCCGCGTGCGCGTCACCGCATATCTGCGCGCCGATGCCGGTCATCGGGGTGGTCATCAAGTCGTAGGCCATCAGGCCGGCGGATCCGCGGAGGAACGCGAAGGGGCTGGCGGCCATCCGCCCGACCCGTATGGGCACCAGTTCCGGGAGACGGCCGACGTTGGACTCCTCGACCGTCGTGACCGCGTCCGGACGCCCGGCCTCCGGCGTGAACCGGCCATGCGCGGAGCGCGGTGCCCGCTCCCGGAGCGCCTTGCCGACCGCCTTCGGCGCGGGTCCCCGCGCGTCCGGCTTCGCGAACCCCGCTACGTACGGCAATCGCGTCATCGCCGCCACCTCCCCCTCCGTGCCCATGCCCGCCCCGGGCCCCGTCGTCCGGCCGCGTCGGAACATCCGCGGAAACCGGTGGTCTGCCGCCGGCCGCCGGGACGTTGTCTCCGCCGCGTGTTCACGACGGTACAGACAGGCCCCGCCTCGCGGCAGGGCCTGTGGATAACTCTGCGTGACAGAGTCGGAGAGGGTGAAGGGGGAGGGTGATGAGGTTATTGAGGTTGCTGAGGGGGTGCGGCATCCGGCCGGATGCCTCCTGCTCAGGCTCCGACCGCCTCTTCCATCTCCTCCTCGGCCTCCTCGGCCTGCTCCACGCTCCTGCTGTCGTCGGCCGTCGCCGCGTGGGCGGGTCGGCGCTCCGGCACCGTGGCGGCCACCGCGGCCGCGGCCACGGCCGTCGCGTTCTGTGCCGCGGCCGCCGCTGCGCGCCGCCTGCGTGTCTCGGCCAGGGACGCCACGCCGATCATCACGAATCCCACGACCAGCCACAGCACCAGCGTCCAGACGTGTCCGGCCAGCCCGTTGCCGTCGAAGTAGACGTGGCTGCGGGTGCCCTCGACGAAGCCGGCGCCGTTCCAGAATGCGTGGAGAGAGGCGAAGAAACCGTTCTGCAACTCGGGGCGGAAGACGCCTCCCGCAGAAGTGAAGTTGAGCATCACGAACAGCGCCATGACGCCCAGCGTGGTCCAGCGCTTGAGGAACGTGTGCAGCCCGGTGCCGATCAGCAGAATGCCCGCCGAGTACAGCCACGCCATGCTCCACAGCCCCCACAGCCCGTGGTCGACCAGGTGGAAGACCGGCCCGGCGAAGAGCGTCCCGAGGATGCTGACCACGAAGGAGGTACCGACCGCCAGCGCCGCGCGCAGCCGGATCGGCAGGACGGCTCCGGCGCCGCCGATCACCGCGACCGAGGCGTACGAGCCGATGCTGATGGCGACCATCAGGAAGAAGAGGCCCTGGCCCGTCGGGTCGTCCTCGGCGGGCGGAGCGACATCGGTGACCTTGAGCGGCGCGCCCTGCTGGGCCGCTACGGGCGTGAAGACCTTCTGCACCACGGACGCCGTGGTGTCGGAACCGGCCGTCGCGACCATCAGCTCGGGCGCGGCCTTGGCCCCGCCGCCCTTGACCGCCGAGGCAGCCGCCGGAGCACCGCCGCCGGAAGCGTGCGCGTCGGTCACGTACGCGCCGAAGATCTCCTGGTGCTTCAGCTGGTCCGCGGCCTCGTCCCGGCTGCCGACCGTGCGTACGTCCAGGCCGCCGTGCGCCTTGTCGCTGATCGACTGGGCGAGCACCTGCGTCTGGGGGCCCGAACCGACCACGGCGACGGGCAGGTGGTGCGGCTCCGGGTGCGCGAACGCCCCCAGGTAGGCCAGGCCCATGCCGATGCACATCAGCAACGGGGTGATCAGGTGGGTCAGAACGTGCCGCAGATCGGCTCGGTGATCGGGGCGGTGGTGGTCGGGACGTCGGACCGAACTCATGCGTCGTGCCTTCTCAAGCTAGTCGCTCAGCATCGAGTAGTTGGCTTATACAACTCTCATTCCACGTTGTACTATACAACTACTTCAACGAAAGGCAAGCACTCGTGGCCCGCAGAGACGAATCCGTCGAGACCATCCAGCAGGAGATGACCGCGTTCGCCCGCCGGGCACGCGCCACCGCCGCCCGTATGCACCCCGAGCTCTCGCTCGTCTCCTACACGCTGCTGGCGCACCTCGACGACCAGAAGGGGTGCCGCGCGACCGACCTGGCCGCGCACTACCTCCTGGACAAGTCCACGGTCAGCCGACAGATCTCCGCCCTGGAGAAGCTCGGTTTCGTGGAGCGCCGCGTGGACCCGGACGACCACCGCGTCCAGGTGCTGCACCCCACCACCAAGGGCGCGCAGATGCTGGCCAATGTCACCGCCAGCCGCCGCCAGGCGTTCCACCAGCGGCTCGCCGACTGGGAAGAGGAGGACCTGGAGCGTTTCGCGTCATACCTGCTGCGCTACAACGCCGCGCAGGAACGACACGGCTGAGCCGCCACGACACGACCGAGCCGCGACACGGCCGAGCCACGACACAGCCGGGCTCCACAGCCGGCCCCGCCCCCTGAACACCTGGGTACCGAACCCCGTCCGCTCACTTCCGGAAGCGTTCCGGACACTGCCCGCCCTCGGCGAGGTACATCTCCGACCACCGGGCCAGCTCCTTGAGCGCGGGGTCGAGCGCCCGCCCTGCCTCGGTCAGGCGGTACGAGACGCGCAGCGGCGGACCGCCGTCGACCTCCCGTACGACGAGGCCGGCCGCGGACAGCTCCGTGAGCCGGTCCGAGAGCATGCGCTCACTGATTCCGGGGACCGCCCGCCGCAGCTCGGCGAAGTGCACCGGGCCACCGAGGAGGACGGACACGATCAGGCCGGTCCACCGCTTGCCGAACAGCGCGAAGACCCGCGCCATCCCGGTGTCCACCTGCCTGCACGCCTCGTCCCCACGTTCCACCATGCACCCAGAGTACTGCCTTCCCGTTGGGTGCTGCGAAAAAGTAAGCTGCTGTGCTAAACATAGGTACGTACGGAACTCATCCTCGGGCCGCGCGTCGGCCACGACCGAAGGACCGCATCATGGCCACGCTTCTGCACCTCGACTCCTCCCTCTTCCAGACCGACGGCTCCGCCTCCCGCTCGGTGACCGCCGCCTTCCGCAAGGCCTGGGAGGAGCAGCACCCGGGCAGCACCGTCGTGTACCGCGACCTCGCCGCCGCCCCCCTGCCGCACCTGGATGCCCCGGGCTTCACCGCCGCTTTCAGGGCGCCGGACGCCCTCACCCCTGAGCAGCAGACCGCTTTCGCACGACGCCTCGAACTGGTCGAGGAGCTGGAGAAGGCGGACGCGGTCGTCATCGGCGCCCCCATGTACAACTTCACGATCTCCTCCACGCTGAAGGCATGGCTGGACCACGTGATCATCATGGGCCGGGTCACCGGAGAGGAGTCCTCGCTCAAGGGCAAGCCGGTGACCATCGTTGCCAGCCGCGGCGGCTCGTACGCCCCGGGCACGCCCCGTGAAGGCTTCGACTACGTCCAGAACTACCTGGAGGCCGTGCTCGGCACCATGTTCGGCATGGAGGTCGACTTCATCGTTCCCGAGCTGACCGCGGCCCCCAGCAACCCCGCGATGGCAGACCTCATACCGCTGTACGAGGCCTCCCGCGACAAGGCCCTCCAGGAGGCCGCCGACAAGGCCAAGGCAATCGCCGCACGCCTCGCCGCCTGACGCACAGCACCGGCACCCGCACCCGCACCCGCACCCGCCGGGGCAGCATCGGCTGCGCGCGCAGTACGGCGCGCGCAGCCCGTACCGCCCACGCAGCCGACGCTGTCCGCACGGCGCCGCTGGCCCGGCGGGCCCCGGAAACCCGCCAGTCCGGTGCCGGTCAGCCCCGGACCCCGCATCGCGCGCGAGCAGCGCCGCCTGTACCCGGTTCTCGCAGCCCAGCTTGGACAGGATGCGGCTGACGTACGTCTTCACCGTCGCCTCGCTCATGTGGATCCGCTCGCCCGCGTCGGCGTTGGAGAGCCCTTCGCCGAGCAGGGACAACACCTCCATCTCCCGCTCCGTCAGGACGGACAGCCGCCGTCCGGCCTCCTCCGCACGCCGGGCCGTGCGGGTGGCGCCGGTCTCGCCACCGGGGCCGCCGCTCTGCGCCACCAGCGAATCGGCCACATGCCGGGTGGCCACCGGCGACATGTAGGCGTGGCCGTCGGCCGCGGCGCGTACCGCTCGGATCAGCTCGTCCGGCGCGGAGTCCTTCAGCAGGAAGCCCGCGCTTCCCTCACCCATCGCCCGCAGGACGTTCTCCCGCTCCCCGAACGTCGTCAGGATCAGGGCCCGTACGGATGGTGCCGCACGGCGCAGTTCGGCGAGCGCCGTCAGACCGTCCATAACCGGCATCTGGATGTCCAGGAGCACCACGTCCGCGCCGTGGGCCCGCGCGGCCTCGACCGCCTCCTTGCCGTTGCCGGCCTCCGCCACGACCGCGATGTCCCGGGCGGAGGTGAGGATCATCCGGATACCGGCCCTGATGAGCGGCTCGTCGTCAGCGACGATCACCCTGATCACTCGGACTCCCGCACGGGCTCGGTCGGTTGTTTCCACGGACAGCGCCATCTTCCCCCCATTCACACGCCGGTCCGTCCGGCCGCCCTCAGACCTTCCCCAGGAAGGACCGCTTCTCCATCAGCTTCCCGTCCTTGAAACAGAACCGGTACGCACGCTCCTCTTCCCAGCCCTCGGACGACTCCGTGGACGTGAACGTCTCGCAGCGCGCGCCCGCCGGCTTCGCCGGCCCCTGGTCGTTCAGCCCGCTGTTCAGGAACGACCCGGTCGGCAGCCGCTCCCGTACCTCAGCCTCCGGCGAGCCGATCCTCAACTGCCCGTACGTGCTCGGCGACACCGAGCTCTCCTCTATCGCCTTGAAGATCTCGACCGTCCCCCAGGCGGTCAGCAGCCCCAGGACCACGACCACGCCCGCCGCCAGACCGCACCCGACGGCGAACCCCCTGCGCCTCCCCTCCCCTCGGAACATCGCCGTGTCCGGCGCCGCGTACACCCGCGACCAGTCGATGACCGGCCGGCCGTCCTTGCCGGTGTGCACCACGGGGCGCCCACGGCCGGCGTCCGGGAAACCGCCGCCCGGACCGCCCGGACCAACCGTCCCGACCGGTTCGGCCGCCGGCACCGGCAGCATCGGCTCCGCGGCCGTCGCCGCCACCGTCACCGGTCCGTACGGCAGTACCCCGGCGAGCCGGAATCCGCCGTCCGGCACCGGGCCGCTGTGGACCATGCCGCCGACCAGCCGCGCCCGCTCCCGCAGCCCCGTCAGCCCCTGGCCGCCGCTGACCTCGGGACCACCGGCCGCGTCCGGCGGCACCGGTCCGTTGACGACCTCCACCAGCAGCGAGTCCGGCTCATAGCGCAGGGCCACTGTCACCGGCGCCCCCGACGCGTGCTTGTGCGCGTTGGTCAGGCCCTCCTGCACGATGCGGTATGTGGCCCGGTCGACAGCCGGCGCCAGCGCACGCGGCTCCCCCGACCGGGAGACGGATATTCGGGCCCCCGCACCGCGCGACGCCTCGACCAGCGCGTCCACCTGGGCCACCCCGCGCTGCCCCGCGTCCGCGGCCGTGCCCGCGCCGATCGCCGCCTGCGACGCGACCGCGTCCTCGTGCTCGTCGCGGAGCAGCCCCACGACCTCGCGCAGTTCGCGCATCGCCGCCACCGAGGCTCCGCGCAGCACGCCGACGGCCTCCCGCTGCCGCCCGTTGAGCTCGGAGTCCACCTCCAGCGCGCCCGTGTGCACGGCGATCAGCGTGAGCTGGTGGCCCAGGCTGTCGTGCATGTCCTGCGCGATGCGCTGCCGCTCGCGCAGCTGCGTCTGGCGGGCGATCATCGCGTTCTCCCGCAGCAGCTGTGTGCGTTGGGCGTGCAGGGTCTCCACCAGGGTGCGGTTCTGGGACCAGTAGCGGCTCGCGATACCGGGCATGGCCACTATCGCCAGGAAGGACACCGCCAGGATCATCAGCTTCTCCGGCGACACCACGGGAAGGTCCTGGATCACGGGCACCGCCATACTCAGCACCAGCGCCACCGCGAACACCACCAGCGCCCGCGCGCTCCCCGCGATCCGGCGCCCGGCCGACCAGCCCGCCACGATCAGCAGCACCGATATCCCCACGAACAGCCAGCTCAGCGACGCCGCGAAGATCAGAACCGTGCCGGGCAGGGCACGGCGCAGCGGCGAGAGCACCATCACCGCCACCGTCACCAGCCACGTACTGACGTCGCCGGTGCCGCTGACCTTCTCCATGCCGAGCGAGACCAGCCCCAGCAGCAGCGCCAGCAGCGATTCACCGACGACGCGGTACGGCGGCCACTGCTCCGGACGGGCCAGGCGCCGCCACACCCGCCCGGCCGCGGCCCGGACCGCCGTCGCCCGGGCCGCCACCTGTGCATTCCCCGTGATGTTCACGCTCTGAGCGTAGGAAAGGCCCGCCTGCCCGCACAGTCACCGTTCGTCGTCCCCTGCCGTGACGAAAGTCGCTGCTTCCACAGCAGGCTGCTCCCGATGGCAGCCGACACGTCAGGCCGGTCCGTGCGGCAACACGTCAGGCCGGTCCCGTACGGCAGCACACACGTCAGGCCGATTTCCCACGACAGTCCGCACGACTGCCCTCACATCCGCCACGCAACACCTCACACACCCCCCACCCCCGGCCCCCGCCCCACCCCCACCGCAACCAACGCCCCCACAGCCAGCGCACCCCCGACCCACAGCACGGCGGTGATCCCCCAGCCGTCCACCACCCGGCCCCCGCCGAACGCGCCCAGCGCGATCGCCGCGTTGAACACCGCCACGAACAGTGCGGACGCCGCCTCGCGCGCCTTCGGGGCCACCGCCGTCAGCCACGTCTGCGTACTGACCGACACCCCTCCGTAAGCCAGCCCCCACACCGCCAGCAGCGCCGCCGCTCCCGGCGCGCCCACCCCCAGGACGGGCACCAGCAGTACCGCCCCGGCCAGCACCGCGCTGATCACCACCAACGTGCCACGCGGCGACCGCCCCGCCCCCGCGCCACCCAGGAAGTTCCCCGCGACACCCGCGCCCCCGTACACCAGCAGCAGCGTGCCGACCACCCCGGGGCCGACCCCGGACACCTCCTCCAGGACCGGCCGCACATACGTGTACGCGGCGAAGTGCCCGCCCACCAGGAGCGCCACCACGACCAGCCCGGTACGCACCCGTGCGTCGCGGAACAGCCGCAGCACCCCGCCCAGCCGTACGGCTCCCTCGGCCGGCAGCGGCGGCAGCAGTACGGCCAGCGCCACGGTGACCAGCGCCGCCAACCCGCCCACCACGACGAACGCCGCGCGCCACCCGCCCATCTGCCCGGTCAGCGTGCCCGCCGGCACCCCGAGCACCGACGCCGCGGCCACCCCGCTGAAGATCAACGATGTCGCCGCGGCCACCGACCGCGACGGCACCAGCCGCACCGCGAGCCCCGCCGCCAGCGCCCACACGCCGCCCATGCCCAGCCCGACCAGCACGCGCGCCGCCAGCATCACCCCGAAGCCGGACGACCACGCGGCCAGCAGGTTCGCCGCCGCGAGCATCCCCATCAGTCCGCACAGCACCGTCCGCCGGTCCGCCCGGCCCACCGCCAGGGTCAGCACCGGCGCCCCCAGTGCCGCGACCACACCGGTCACCGTGATCGTCAGCCCGGCCGTCCCGTCCGTGACGCCCAACGCGCCCCCGATGGGCGTCAGCAGCCCCACCGGCAGCATCTCCGACGTCACCACCGTGAACGTGGCCGCCGCCAGCGCTCCCACCGCGGGCCACCCCGCGCCCCTGCCCGGCCGCAACCCGCCGTCGCGGCCCGCCGTTTCCTCGATCGTCGTCATGCACCCCAGCCAACGCGCGGCCGCCGGCGGGAACAACGGCGAACACCTCACGCTTCCATGAGCGTGACTCATCGATCCGGAAGCACCCCGGCCCGGCACCGGGCCTCCGTGCCCGCCACCTCCGGCGGCCTGGAGATCCGTGAACTGGAGTGCTTCCTGGTCCTGGCCGAGGAGCTGCACTTCGGCCGCACCGGCGCGCGCCTGTACGTGTCGCAGAGCCGCGTCAGCCAGCTCGTCCGTGCCCTGGAACACCGCGTCGGCGCCCGCCTCGTCGAACGCACCAGCCGCCGCGTACGCCTCACACCCCTCGGTGCGGACTTCCTCGCCGGCCTCCGCCCCGCCTACGACGCCCTGCGCGGCACGTTCGAGGCCACCGTCGCCGCCGCCCGCGGCATCGAGGGCCGGCTGCGCATCGGCTTCCAGGGCACCGCGGACGACCGCATCATGCAGGCCATCGACACCTTCCACGCCCGCCACCCCGGGTGCGACACACAGATCGTCGAAATACCGCTCCAGGACCCCTTCGGCCCGGTGCAGCGCGGGGAGGTCGACGCCGCCGTCGTCCTGCTGCCCGTCGAAGAGCCCGGTCTCGTACTGGGGCCCGTCTTCTCCAAGCAGCAGCAGACACTCGCCGTCTCCGTACGCCACCCCCTCGCCTCCCGCGCGGCCGTCGATGCCGAGGACCTGGCCGACGAACCCCTCGTCACCGTCGAAGGCCCCGCCCCCGAGTACTGGCGCTACGCCCAGGCCCCCACCAGCACCCCCGGCGGCCGCCCCATCCCGCCCGGCCCCGGCGTCCGCACCCTCCAGGAAGGCCTGACCCTGGCTGCCTCCGGACGCGGCGCGATGCTGCTCTGCCGCCCCACGGCGGACTACCACGGTCGCCGGGACGTCACTTTCGTACCGGTCACCGGTCTGCCGGACTCCGCGCTCGGCCTCGTCTGGCACCAGGACCGCGAGACCGCGCGTATTCGCGCCTTCAGCGCGGCCGTCACCGATGTGACGTAGCCCTCACCGCTTCTTTCGGACGACGGGCCGGAATCCGCCGGGGCCCGCCCGCAGAAGCCGCCGGCACAACGCAAGACCCCCGGTCCGGGAATCCCGGACCGAGGGTCTCATCTGTGCGCGAGGGGGGAGTTGAACCCCCACGCCCTTTCGGGCACTGGAACCTGAATCCAGCGCGTCTGCCTATTCCGCCACCCGCGCATTGGGTGTGTCGTTCGATTCTCTCACGTGATCCGGGCTGTTCGGTCCGGCTCTTGTGCGAGCGCCTTGCGACATGCAGAACACTAGCACGCTGTCAGGGGTGTCTTCACATCCGTTCTCCGGAGCCCGCCCGCGGCCGCCTCCGGGAGCCTTCCCGCCACTCCGCCACGGCCGGCGTCCGGTCCCCCACTGCCCCACCCGAGGGACCTCGCCCGGGGCTCCTCCGACCGGATCGCGCCGCCCCGCGCCTCCCCGCCCACGTCCGCCCCGCCCCGCTGCCCCACCCGGTCGGCGAACCGGGCGGTTGCGGGACACTGTGAGTGGGGCACATCTACGATCGCAGTGCCATCGCAACGCCGGCGCGGTCTCATCGCGAAGCCATCGCGGTGCCAGGGCCCGTCCCGGTGGCCGGTGACACGGCAATTTCGCCACGGCGGCACCGCGGACCCATCGCGGTTACGCCGGAGTGACGCACCAGCAAGCAGCAGTGAGCAACCTTGTGAGGGGCGACACTCGTCCTCACGGCGGGAAAGGGGAACCAGCCGATTTCCCGGCGCGTGGATACGATCAGTAAGCAGTATCAGGACGACCCTGTCGAAGACCGACCTGACGAAGACTGAGGAAGGAGGTGCCCCGTGGGAGTACTGAAGCGCTTCGAGCAGCGTCTCGAAGGTCTCGTCAACGGCACCTTCGCCAAGGTGTTCAAGTCCGAGGTGCAGCCCGTTGAGATCGCCGGCGCGCTCCAGCGCGAGTGCGACAACAACGCCACCATCTGGAACCGCGACCGCACGGTCGTCCCCAACGACTTCATCGTCGAACTGAGCACCCCCGACTACGAGCGGCTCAGCCCGTACAGCGGCCAGCTCGGAGACGAGCTCTCCGGTATGGTCCGCGACTACGCCAAGCAGCAGCGCTACACCTTCATGGGCCCGATCAAGGTGCACCTGGAGAAGGCCGACGACCTCGACACCGGCCTGTACCGCGTCCGCAGCCGCACCCTCGCGTCCAGCACGTCCCAGGAGCACCCGGGAGCCGCCGCCGCGGCCCAGCGCCCCACCGCGCCCCGGAGCAGCCCGTCCGGTCCCGGCGGTCATGTGGGCCCGCCCCCCATGCCCAGCTCGCCGCCCGGTGCCGCACAGCCGGCCCCCCGGTCGGCTCCGCCCGGCGCCGGTCCACAGCCGGGCTCGGCCTCCGACGGTTGGTACCAGAGCCGAGGCGGAGCGGAGCGCGGCTCGCAGACCAGGCGCTGGATCGAGATCAACGGCAACCGCCACCAGATCTCCCGGCCCACGCTCGTCCTCGGCCGCAGCACCGACGCCGACGTACGGATCGACGACCCGGGAGTCTCCCGTCGGCACTGTGAGATCCGGGTCGGAACTCCGGCGACCATCCAGGATCTGGGTTCTACCAACGGCATCGTGGTAGACGGGCAGCACACAACCCGCGCTACGCTCCGCGACGGCTCGCGGATCGTCGTGGGCAGTACCACCATCGTTTACCGGCAAGCCGAAGGGTGAAGCGGGGGCAATGTCAGAGCTGACCCTCACGGTCATGCGGTTGGGTTTCCTCGCCGTACTGTGGCTGTTCGTCATCGTGGCCGTCCAGGTCATCCGCAGCGACCTGTTCGGCACACGGGTCACGCAGCGCGGCGCCGCCCGCCGCGGCGGTCAGGAGGCGCGCCCGCAGCAGCGCCAGCAGGCCGCACCACCGCAGCAGCAGCGCCGCCAGGAAGGCGGCCGCGGCAACAACCGTCAGCGTCGCGGTGCCCCCACAAAGCTGGTGGTCTCCGAGGGCACGTTGACGGGTACGACCGTCGCCCTCCAGGGCCAGACCATCTCGCTGGGACGCGCGCACGACTCCACCATCGTGCTGGACGACGATTACGCCTCCAGCAGGCATGCCAGGATCTACCCGGACCGTGACGGCCAGTGGATCGTCGAGGATCTCGGGTCCACCAACGGCACGTATCTCGACCGGACCCGACTGACGACCCCGACACCGATTCCGCTGGGAGCCCCGATCCGCATCGGCAAGACCGTCATCGAGCTGCGGAAGTAGTGCTACGTCATGAAAGAGCGCGAGCGGAGCGAGCGAGCCGCGGCGGTCCACTCGACGGACCCGAGCGTGCTCCCGACCGGAGGGTGGGCACCGTGCGGATGTACCCCGAGCCGACGGGCGAGGTGCGTATGAGTCTGTCACTGCGCTTCGCCGCCGGATCGCACAAGGGCATGATCCGGGAGGGCAACGAGGACTCCGGTTACGCCGGCCCGCGCCTGCTCGCCATCGCCGACGGCATGGGCGGCCAGGCCGCGGGTGAGGTCGCCTCCTCCGAGGTGATCTCCACCCTCGTCCAGCTCGACGACGACGTCCCCGGCTCCGACATCCTCACCTCGCTCGGTACGGCCGTACAGCGCGCCAACGACCAGCTGCGCGTCATGGTCGAGGAGGACCCGCAGCTGGAGGGCATGGGCACGACCCTGACCGCGCTGCTGTGGACCGGGCAGCGGCTCGGCCTCGTACACGTCGGCGACTCCCGCGCGTACCTGCTGCGCGACGGCGTCCTGACGCAGATCACGCAGGACCACACCTGGGTGCAGCGGCTCGTCGACGAGGGCCGGATCACCGAGGAGGAAGCCACCACCCACCCGCAGCGCTCCCTGCTGATGCGCGCGCTGGGCAGCGGCGACCACGTCGAACCCGACCTGTCCATCCGCGAGGTACGGGCCGGCGACCGCTACCTGATCTGCTCGGACGGCCTGTCCGGCGTGGTCAGCCACCAGACCCTCGAAGACACCCTCGCCAGCTACCACGGCCCGCACGAGACCGTGCAGGAACTGATCCAGCTGGCGCTGCGCGGCGGCGGCCCCGACAACATCACGTGCATCGTCGCCGACGTTCTGGACGTCGACGCCGGTGACACCCTCGCGGGCCACCTCAACGACACCCCGGTCGTCGTCGGCGCCGTCGCCGAGAACCAGAACCAGCTCAGCGACCCCAGCACGATGCAGACGCCGGCCGCCCGCGCCGCCGAACTGGGCCGCCACCGGGACACGCCACAGGGCGCGCCGGGCGGCGCCTTCGGCCCGCCGGGCAGTGGCGACAGCGGCATCGCGGGCCCGCCGCAGGGCTCGTTCGGCGCGTTCACGGACGAGGAGTTCCTCAAGCCGGAGCGCGGCCGCGGCCGGTGGATCAAACGGTCGCTGATCATCGTGCTGGCGCTGGCCGCGGTCGGCGGCGGCCTGTACGCGGGCTACCGCTGGACGCAGACGCAGTACTTCGTCGGCGCCAAGGACAACCACGTCGCGCTGTACCGGGGCATCAGCCAGGACCTCGCCTGGATCAAGCTCAACAACGTCGACGAGGACCACCCGGAGATCGAACTCAAGTACCTCCCCGTCTACCAGCGCAACCAGGTCAAGGAGACCATCGCCGTCGACAGCCGCAACCAGGCGATCGACAAGGTCACCGAGCTGGGCAAGCAGGCCAACGCCTGCCGGTCGAAGGAACAGCGGGAGACCGCGGAGCGCGAGGCGGCCCGCAAGAAGGCCGAGGAGGAGGCCCGCAAGAACAAGGACGGCAAGCCCGGCAAGCCCGCGGGCAAGCCCCAGGCGGCCCCGACACCCACTCCCACCACCAGCCAGACGCCCCCCTCCGAGGAGCAGCAGAAGCTGGAAAAGAATTGCAGCACCCAGCAGTGAGGGCGTAGGGGGCCGGAGATCTGATGAGCAGTACCACCACCACGACCACCGTGGGCACCATCGGTGCCCCGAGCCGCCGCAACACCGAGCTGGCCATGCTCGTCTTCGCGGTGCTCATCCCGGTGTTCGCCTACATCAACGTGGGCCTGGCCAAGGAGGGCACGGTCCCGGCCGGCATCCTGGGCTACGCCCTCGGCCTCGGCCTGCTGGCCGGCGTCACCCACCTCGTCGTCCGCAAGTGGGCCCCGTACGCCGACCCACTGATGCTGCCCATCGCGACCCTGCTGAACGGGCTCGGACTGGTCTTCATCTGGCGCCTGGACCAGGAACCGCAGATCACCACCAAGCAGCTCGGCGGCGCCCTGGCCCCCGGCCAGATGATGTGGTCGACGCTCGGCGTCGCGCTGTTCCTCGGCGTGCTGATCTTCCTCAAGGACCACCGTGTCCTGCAGCGCTACACCTACATCTCGATGGTCGTCGCGCTGATCCTGCTGATCGCTCCGGTCTTCTTCCCGGCCAAGTTCGGTGCCCGCATCTGGATCACCATCCCCGGTGTCGGCTCGCTACAGCCCGGTGAGTTCGCAAAGATCGCCATCGCGGTCTTCTTCGCGGGCTATCTCATGGTCAAACGGGACGCGCTGGCACTGGCCAGCCGCCGCTTCATGGGCCTGTACCTGCCGCGCGGCCGCGACCTCGGGCCGATCCTGGTCATCTGGGCACTGAGCCTGATGATCCTGGTCTTCGAGACCGACCTCGGTACGTCCCTGCTGTTCTTCGGCCTGTTCGTCGTCATGCTGTACGTCGCCACCGAGCGGACCAGCTGGATCGTCTTCGGTCTGCTGCTCAGCGCGGGCGGCGCGGTCGCGGTGGCCACCTTCGAGTCGCACGTACAGACCCGTGTGCACAACTGGCTCAACCCCCTGGACTTGCTGAACGGCGGCGTCACCGAGACCGCCCAGGCCATGTACTCCTTCGGCTCCGGCGGCATCCTCGGCTCGGGCCTCGGCCAGGGCTACTCCCGCCTCATCGGCGGCATCGCGCCCAAGAGCGACTACATCCTCGCCACCGTCGGCGAGGAAGCCGGCCTCGCCGGTCTGATGGCGATCCTGCTGCTGTACGGCCTGCTCATCGAGCGCGGCATCCGTACGGCGCTGGCCGCCCGCGACCCGTTCGGCAAGCTGCTCGCCGTCGGCCTGTCCGGCGCCTTCGCCCTCCAGGTCTTCGTCGTCGCCGGCGGTGTCACCGGCCTGATCCCGCTGACCGGCATGACGATGCCGTTCCTCGCACAGGGCGGCTCCTCCGTCATCGCGAACTGGGCCCTGGTCGCGCTCCTGCTGCGTATCAGCGACACCGCGCGCCGGCCCGCCCCGGCCCCCGCCCCCTCCACCGACGCCGAGATGACCCAGGTGGTCCGACCGTGAACAAGCCTCTGCGCCGCGTAGCCATCTTCTGCGGCCTGCTGGTTCTCTCGCTGCTCATCCGCGTCAACTGGGTGCAGTTCGTACAGGCCGACGAGCTGAAGAACGACACGCACAACCGGCGCGTGGCCATCGAGCGCTACAGCCAGCCGCGCGGCAACATCATCGTCGACGGCAAGGCCATCACCGGCTCGACCACCAACGACAGCGGCGACTTCAAGTACAAGCGGACCTACGAGAACGGCCCGATGTGGGCGCCGGTCACCGGCTACGCGTCCCAGGCCTTCGGCTCCAACCAGCTCGAAAAGCTCAACGACTCCATCCTCTCCGGCACCGACGACAAGCTCTTCTTCAGCCGTACGGTCGACATGTTCACCGGCGAGAAGCAGAAGGGCGGCGACGTCGTCACCACCCTGAACGCCAAGGCGCAGAAGGCCGCCTACGACGGCCTGGGCAAGAGCAAGGGCGCGGTCGCCGCGATCAACCCGGAGACCGGCGCGATCCTGGCCCTGGCCAACACCCCGTCGTACGACCCCTCCACCTTCGCCGGCATGTCCGACAAGGACGCCAAGGCGTACAACTCGCTGCTGAAGAAGAACAACCCGGACGACCCGATGCTCAACCGGGCGCTGCGCCAGACCTACCCGCCGGGCTCCACGTTCAAGGTCGTCACCGCCGCCGCCGCACTGGAGAACGGCCTCTACACCGACATCAACGCCAAGACCGACTCACCGCTGCCCTGGTACCTGCCGGACACCGCACACCAGCCGCTGAACAACGAGGGCAACATCCCCTGCGAGAACGCCAGCCTCAAGGAAGCGCTGCGCTGGTCCTGCAACACCGTCTTCGGCAAGATCAGCGCCGACCTCGGCAACAAGAAGATGAAGGCCGAGGCCGAGAAGTTCGGCTTCAACAACGACGAGGTCGACACCCCGGTACGGGCCGCCGAGAGCGTCTACCCGACCGACAACCGGCCGCAGAACGCGATGGCCGGCATCGGGCAGGCCTCCAACCGCGCCACCCCGCTGCAGATGGCCATGGTCACCTCGGCCATCGCCAACGGCGGCAAGCTGATGAAGCCGTACATGGTCGACAAGCTGGTGGCCCCCAACCTCAACGTCGTGCAGCAGCACACGCCGGAGACGATGAGCCAGCCGCTCAAGCCGGAGAACGCCCAGAAGCTCCAGGAGATGATGGAGGGCGTCGTCAAGAACGGCACCGGCACCAACGGCCAGATCGACGGCGTCACCGTCGGCGGCAAGACCGGCACCGCCCAGCACGGCGAGAACAACAAGGACAACCCGTACGCCTGGTTCATCTCCTACGCCAAGACCTCCAAGGGCACGCCGGTGGCCGTCGCCGTCGTGATCGAGGGCTCGGACACGCTTCGCGGCGACATCGCGGGCGGCAAGCTGGCCGCCCCCATCGCCAAGAAGGTCATGGAGGCGGTACTCGACGGCAAGAAGTGACCCCGGTCACGCCAATACCGGTCGGATATCAGGTGCCGGTCGCGACCGGGCCCCGCACGGCGTGCCGGGTACGGTATGCCCGAACAGCACACCGCCGGACCACACACGGGTGCGGTCGGGACTGACGGAGAGGGCTGGAGAAGCTTATGGAAGAGCCGCGTCGCCTCGGCGGCCGGTACGAGCTGGGCTCGGTGCTCGGCCGCGGTGGCATGGCCGAGGTCTACCTCGCGCACGACACCCGCCTGGGCCGCACCGTCGCTGTGAAGACGCTGCGCGTGGACCTCGCCCGCGACCCGTCCTTCCAGGCCCGGTTCCGCCGTGAGGCCCAGTCGGCCGCCTCGCTGAACCACCCGTCGATCGTCGCGGTCTACGACACCGGCGAGGACTACGTCGACGGTGTCTCCATCCCGTACATCGTCATGGAGTACGTCGACGGCTCCACCCTGCGTGAACTGCTGCACTCCGGCCGCAAGCTGCTGCCCGAGCGGTCGCTGGAGATGACCATCGGCGTCCTCCAGGCGCTGGAGTACTCCCACCGGGCCGGCATCGTCCACCGCGACATCAAGCCGGCCAACGTCATGCTGACCCGCACCGGCCAGGTGAAGGTCATGGACTTCGGCATCGCCCGCGCGATGGGCGACGCCGGCATGACGATGACGCAGACCGCCGCGGTCATCGGCACGGCGCAGTACCTCTCGCCCGAGCAGGCCAAGGGCGAGCAGGTCGACGCCCGCTCCGACCTGTACTCGACCGGCTGTCTGCTCTACGAACTGCTCACCGTGCGGCCGCCCTTCGTCGGCGACTCGCCCGTCGCCGTGGCCTACCAGCACGTACGGGAAGAGCCGCAGCCGCCGAGCAACTTCGACCCCGAGATCACGCCCGAGATGGACGCCATCGTCCTCAAGGCGCTGGTCAAGGACCCGGACTACCGCTACCAGTCGGCGGACGAGATGCGCGCCGACATCGAGGCGGCCCTCGACGGGCAGCCGGTCGCGGCAACCGCCGCCCTCGGCGCGGTCGGCTACGACCAGGACCAGCCGACGACGATGCTGCGCCCGCAGGACCCGGCCGGCCAGACGTCGATGCTGCCGCCGATGAACCCGGACGACGGCGCTTACGGCTACGACGAGCGGCCCGACCGGCGCCGCGGCGGTGGCGGCCAGAAGAAGAAGCACACCTCGACGATCCTGCTGGTCGTCGCGGGCATCCTCGTCCTGGCCGGTGCGATCTTCATCGGCAAGGCGATGTTCAACAGCACCAACACCAGCAGCGACGTCAAGGTGCCGGAGCTGACCGGCAAGACCTTCGAGCAGGCCAAGGCGGCCGGCGTCAACGGTGGCTTCAAGGTCAGCAAGGGCGGCAGCACGGCCTGCGAGAACGTCGAGAAGGACCAGGTCACCAAGCAGGAGCCGGCCGCCGGCGAGACGGTCGCCAAGGACGAGACGGTGACGGTGACGATGTGCACCGGGCCGGAGAAGGTCACCATCCCCGACGTCACGGGCCTGACCTTCGACAGGGCGAAGGACGACCTGAAGAGCAAGGGTTTCGAGGACGTCCAGAAGACCGAGCGGGTCTCCGACCGTACCGAGGGCACGGTCATCGACCAGGACCCCAAGCCGCAGGGCGAGGGGACCAAGAAGACCAAGATCACGCTGGTGGTCGCGAAGAAGTCGCCCACCACGACGGTGCCGGTGGTCACCGGCCAGGACTTCAACGCGGCGCAGAAGCAGCTGACGGACCTCGGCTTCCAGGTCAGCAAGAACGAGCAGGAGACGTCCGACCCGAACCAGGCCGGCAAGGTCATCGCGCAGTCCCCGAACGGCAACTCGCAGGCCAGGAACGGCTCGACGATCACGCTGACCGTCGGCAAGGCAGCCGAGCAGAAGCCGGTGCCCACCGTCGTCGGCCAGAGCGTCAAGGATGCCAAGAAGGCCCTGCAGGACGCCGGCTTCACCAACATCCAGTTCGCGGGCGGCAGCTCGCAGGACGACAAGGCCCGCGTGGTCAGCCAGGACCCGCAGCCCAACACCCCGTCCGACCCCGGGACCACGACGGTGACGCTCACCACGTTGGGCGGCACCCCCAGCGGTGGGGACGACAGCGGTGACGAGGGCGGCATATTCGGCGACCCGAGCGACTGGTGGGGGCGGCACAAGAAGCACTGACGGACAACCGTCGCGGTACTCCCCGTACGGGAAAGCCCCGGCACCCTTCGTGGGGGCCGGGGCTTTGTCGTGGGCGGGGCTGAGGCGGGAGCCGGAGCCTTGCTGAGGGCCGGAGTCTCGCTGTGGGCGGGGGCTTTGTCGTGGGCGGGGGCTCGTGCCGCCCTCGGTCTCAGCGCAGTTCCTTCGGCGGCGTGCGCTCGGCGTCGACCTTCTCGGTGCGCTCCAGCTCGCCCCAGACGATGTAGCGGTACGTGGAGGTGTAGACCGGCGTGCAGGTCGTCAGCGTGATGTAACGGCCCGGCTTGCGCTTGCCGGACTCCTTGGGGACCTCGTCCAGGACGTCGACGTTGTACTTCGAGGTCTCGTCCAAGGTCGCGTAGACCTTGTAGACGTACCAGGTGTCCTTGGACTCGAAGACGATCGCATCGCCGTCCTTGAGCTTGTCGATGTTGTGGAACTTCGCGCCGTGGCCGTCGCGGTGCGCGGCGAGCGAGAAGTTGCCCTTCTTGTCCTGCGGCAGGGCCGACGTGACCGGCTCGGTGTAGTAGCCAGCGACGCCCTCGTTCAGGACATCGGGGTCGATGCCCTTCTTCACGAGCACCTCACCGTTCTTCATCGCCGGAACGTGCAGGAAGCCGATGCCGTCCTTCGTGTCGAGCGCGCCGGGTCTCTTGGGGCCCTGCGCCCAGTTATTGCGTACCGTGTCGCCCTGCTGGTGCGCCGCACGGTCGGCGAGGACGTTCGTCCACCACAGCGAGTAGACGACGAAGAGCGCCAGGATCAACCCCGCCGTGATCAGCAGCTCGCCGATGACGCTGACGACGGCGGCGATCCGCCCGCGCGTGCGGCGCGGCGGCGTGGACGCCGGCTGCTCCGCCGCCGGGCCGGTGTGCTCGTCGTGTCCGGTGGCAGTCACCGCGTGGTACCCCTCTTACAGTCGCTCAGCTGACGAGCGCATCCGGCTTGCCCTTGCTCCGCGGCCGCTCCTCGACCATCTTGCCCCAGACGATCATCCGGTAGGTACTGGTGAATTCCGGGGTGCAGGTCGTCAGCGTGATGTAGCGGCCGGGGCCGGTGAACCCGGAACCCTTCGGCACCGCGCCGATCACCGCGATGTTCCGCGGCGAGGTCTGCGGCAGGATGCTCTCCATCGTGTACGTGTAGTACGTGCTGCGCGTCTCGACGACGATCTTGTCGCCCTTGGTCAGCTTGTTGATGTAGCGGAACGGCTCACCGTGGGTGTTGCGGTGCCCGGCCACCGCGAAGTTGCCCTGCTTGTCCCAGGGCATCGCGGTCTTCACGCTGTTCTTGTCGTAGTGGCCGACCATGCCGCGGTCCAGCACCGCGGGCTTGCTGATGCCCTCGGCGATCGGGACCTTCACGTCCAGCTTGGGGATATACATGATCGCGAAGCCCTGGCCGGGCGAGAAGGCGTCGGGCTTGCGGTCCTCGCCGCCCTCGTCCCACTCGTGCTCCAGGTTGCTGGCGGTGCCGCCCGCCTGCTGGTGCGCCAGCACGTTCGTCCACCACAGCTGGTAGGTGACGAAAAGCAGCATCAGGACGCCGAGGGTGATGAACACCTCGCCCACGGCCCGGCTGACGACGATGCCCGGGCTCTCCTTGCGGGCCCGCTCGGCGCGGCGCGCCTCCAGCCGCGTCATGGGCGCGGAAGACGCCTCAGCGGCCGAGGAGGAGGCGTCGGCAGCGGACGAAGGGGAACCGCGCCGAGCGCGCCTGTTACCGCGTTTGGCGGCCTCCTGGGCGGCTTTACGGCGTGCGGCACGGCCACCGGTCACCGGTGGCGTCGACACCGCCGCATCCGGGGCCGTCGACGGGTGCTCTGTTTCACGTGAAACAGAGCCCGGATCACCGCGGCCGCTGCCGGGCTCCTGGGCCTGACGGAGCGCCATGGTCTCGGCGTCGAGCGCGGGATCCTGGGTGCGCGCCGGACCCGGGGTGGGCGCCGGGCCCGGGGTGGGCGCCGGACCCGGGGTGGGCGCCGGGCCCGGGACGTTCATCGGGTCCGAGGCGGGCACCGGGACCACGGCGTCGGCCGAGGGTGTGGCGCTGACCGGGGGTGTAGCGCTGACCGGGCCTGGTACGTACGGCGGGTCCAGGGCCGGATTCAGGAAGGGGTCTGCCGTGTGGGCGGGAGCAGGTGCCGGGTCCGGCACGTACGCCGACGTCTGAGGCCGGGGCTGTGACTGGGCCTGAGCCGGGCCGGATATCGGACCGTTCGCGGGGCGGTACGGGGCTTGATCCGGAACGGGGGCCTGGTTCTGGTTGGGTGCCTGGTCCCGGGCGGGAGCCTGGTCCCGGGCGGGAGCCTGGTCCCGGGCGGCGGCCTGGCTCCGGGCAGGTGCCCCGCTCGGGGTGGCTGCCTGGTTCCCGGCCGCCCCCTGCTGCGGTGCCGGGGCCGCCGACGGGGCCTGATGCGGGCGGAACCACGGCGAACCGCTCTTCCCCGAAGTGGCCTGCGCCGGCCCCGGCTGCGCGTTCCGCGCGGGGCCGGGCCGCGGCTCCCGCGCCGACGGCCGGCCGGGGAGCGGGTCCGTCAGCGGGTCGTCCAGCTGCCCGACGGCCGCCTCGAACGCCTCGCGGTCGTACGCGCCGTCGGCGTCGCGCGACGGCTCGTAGGACCTCCCCTCGCGCTCGCGGCGGAGGTCAGTCACGCGCCGACCCTGCCGACCACCGGGGCGAGCCCCGCCGAGCGCTCCACCGCACCGGGATCGCCGCACTCCACCAGCCAGTTGGCGAGCATCCGGTGGCCCCACTCGGTCAGCACCGACTCGGGGTGGAACTGGACGCCTTCCACCGGGAGTTCGCGGTGCCGCAGCCCCATCGCCACACCGGTCTCGGCGTCATCGCCCGTCCAGGCGGTGACCACCATCTCATCGGGGACGGTGCCGGGCTGCACGGCCAGGGAGTGGTAGCGGGTCGCGGTGAAGGGGGTGGGCAGCCCCTTGAAGACGCCCGCGCCCTCGTGGGAGACCAGGGAGGTCTTGCCGTGCAGCAGTTCGGGGGCCCGGTCCACGACACCCCCGTACGCCACCGCCATCGACTGCAGCCCGAGGCAGACGCCGAAGACCGGCACGCCGGTGTCGGCGCAGTGCCGGACCATGTCGACGCAGACGCCGGCCTGCTCGGGAGCGCCGGGGCCGGGGGAGAGCAGCACGCCGTCGAAGCCTCCCCCGCTCTCGGCTCCGCTCGAGCGGGAGGTGCCCCCATGGACGTGCCGCAGCTCGACCTCGTCGTTGCGCAGCACCTCGCACTCGGCCCCGAGTTGGTAGAGGTACTGGACGAGGTTGAAGACGAAGCTGTCGTAGTTGTCGACGACGAGGATCCTTGCGGTCATCGGACAGCGCCCATCCCTCGGTCCACCGTGACGTCGTTGAAGGGGAGCAGCGGCTCCGCCCACGGGAAGACGTACTGGAAGAGCACGTAGACGATCGCCAGCACCAGCACGAGCGAGATCAGCGCCCTCACCCATGCGTTGCCCGGCAGATGCCGCCAGATCCAGCCGTACATGCTGTCGCTGTCCCTACTCGCCGATGACGATGACCGTGTCGATCGATGTCGATCGCCACACCAGACTAAAGGTCGAGGGCGGGGGCCGGGGGGTCAGCCGGTCAAAGCCGACGGCCTTCCGCGTTCCACGGGTTGGGTGGAATCCAGGTGTGCCCAGGCGATCAGCCGGTGGCTGTGGCCCCACTCCGGCTCGCAGGTCGTCAGGGTGAGGTATCGACCCGGACCGTTGTATCCCGATTTGTGCGGTACGGGGTCGATGACGCCGATGTCGGTGGGCAGCGTCGTGTAGGGGCGCCGGTCGATCCGGTACGTGTACCAGGTCGCGCCGTCCGTGAGGACCACCGCGTCGCCCGGCCGCAGCTCGGGGAAGTCCTTGAACGGGTCGCCGTAGGTCCGCCGGTGGCCGGCGACCGCGAAGTTGCCCGTCTCACCGAGCCGCGCGGTGCGGTCGTAGTGCCCCAGCCCCTTCTTCAGGACGTCCGTCCCGGTGCCCTCCAGTACGGGCTTGCTCCAGTCGGCGCCGAACCGCGGGATGTACATCACGGCGAAGGACTTGCCGTTGTCGTACCGCGGCTGCCGCGCGGGACCGCCCGGCTGCCCGGCAGCACCGTCCGGGGAGGCGGTGGCGACCGGGCCGGTGGACCACCGGTCCTGGAGCTCGCCGATCTCGCCGTCCATCGCGCTGTCGGCCCGCACCCCCGTCCAGAACAGGACGTACACCACGAAGAGGACGATCAGCGTGCCGACGGTGACACAGACCTCGCTGAACGTCCGCACGACCAGCCGCGCCGCCGTGGCGGGCCGCCGTCCCGCGCCGCCGGGCCGCCCCCGCGTCCCGGACCGTGCCGCCGCTCCGGACCGTGCCGTCATCGCGGACCGCCCCCTCCCCGGCCGCCGGCGCCTACGCGGGCGGCTGGCGGATCACGGCTTCACAGGCTGTGCGTAGTGGAGATCCACTGTGCCGGAGTAGCCGGGCAGAGTCACCGTCTCGTGCTGGTCGACTTTCCAGCCGAGGCCGTACGCGTTGACGTACTGCATGTAGTTCTGGATGGCCGGCGAGGCGGTCAGTGCCCTGTTCAGCTTCTCCCGGTCGCCGACGGCGGTGACCTTGTACGGAGGCGAGTAGACACGGCCCTGGAGGATCAGGGTGTTGCCGACGCAGCGCACCGCGCTGGTGGAGATCAGCCGCTGGTCCATGACCCGGATGCCCTTCGCGCCGCCCTGCCACAGCGCGTTGACCACGGCCTGCAGGTCCTGCTGATGGATCACCAGGTCGTTGGGCTGCGGCTCCGGTACGCCGGGGATCTTCGCGGTGGCGTTCGGTGGGGCGTCGGTGAGGGTGACGGTCATGCCCTGGCCGGTGACCGGCTGGGTGCCCGCGTTCTTCTCCAGCGCCGCCAGCTTGCGGTTCTCCGCCTCCGAGTTGCCGCTGTCCTGGTGCGCGAGCGTGTCGACCTCGTCGCGCAGCGCGGCGTTGCGCTCGTCGTGGGCGCCGTTCTTGTGGCTGCGTTCCTGGATGAGGTCGGACAGGCGCAGCATCGAGTCGTCGGAGCGCAGGTCCGTACCGCGCGCGGTGTCGAAGCTCAGCCAGAAGATCAGACCGGCGAGCGCGAACACCGCCAGGGTCAGCAGACGCACCGGCCGCAGGCGGCGGCGCGGCGGGCGGCCGGGGGAGTCAGCGGAAGTGCTCAACGTACCCTTGCTCCTTACGACGCCGCGGAAGCACTACGCTAACGGACGCCCGGGGAGGGTATCCGCTCCCCGTCGCTTCCCCGCCCGGCCCGCGTCACGCATCATCCGCCCCCAGTGCGGTCACGCAGATCATCGACAGGAGAGTTCCTCGTGCCGAAGTCACGGATCCGCAAGAAGGACGACTTCACGCCGCCACCGGCGAAGCAGACGACCAATCTGCGCATGAGTTCCGGCCGGGGCTGGGTCGCCCCGGTGATGCTGGCGCTCTTCCTGATCGGTCTGGTGTGGATCGTGCTCTTCTACGTGACCGGGGGCGACATGCCCGTCAAGGCGATGGGCAACTGGAACATCGTGTGCGGGTTCGGCTTCATCGCGGTGGGCTTCGGCGTGTCCACCCAGTGGAAGTAGCCCAGACCGATCGGCTCGAGCCGATCAGCTCGAGCCGATCAGCCCGGACCGATCAGCCCAGGCCAAGTGGCCCGGACCGGGTGACCCGGGCCGGCCGCAGCCTCTGGTGACACCGGCCTTCGAGGCCGACCACGCCCCGCAGGGCGGTCACGACGCCGCCCTGCCCGGGCAAGCCCTGCCCAAGGCCATCCACACAGTTATCCACAGCCGGGGAAAACTTCAGAAGATCTGTGGATAACTTCCCGGCCGTTGACGCCGGTGTGACCAGCGACCCGTCATCCGGGCCACTGCCGCGTCCCGTCCTTCCTGGGCAAACGCAGCTCCGCGCGAATCGGAACACCCGTTCCCCACCCGGTGCACAAGATCCGACACACGCTGTGGACAACCTGTGCCCGGAGCGCTCCCTCAGGGCTTCACAGCCCGGCACGGCACCACCGCACACCGTGAGCCCGAGCCTCCCGCCTCCGCTCACCCCACGAGCTGAACGGTCCGCACCCACACCACCGCGACGATCACCAGGAACGCCACCGCGAACGTCGCCCCCTGCACCAGCGCCCGCCGCTCCCGCGGCGCGTGCACCAGCCCGTACGTCACGGCCGCGCCCACGACCAGTCCGCCTACGTGAGCCTGCCACGCAATGTCCGGCCACGCGAACGTGAAGACGAGATTCAGCGCGAGCAGGATCAGCACGGGCCGCATGTCGTAGTTCAGGCGGCGCATCAGTATGGCCGTCGCGCCGAGCAGCCCGAAGATCGCGCCGGACGCCCCCAGCGAAGGCTGGTTCTGCGCGGCGAGGAGGTACGACAGGGCGCTGCCGCCGAGGGCGGAGAGCAGGTAGAGCGCGATGAAGCGGGCCCGGCCGAGGGCCGCCTCCAGCGGCGGGCCGAGCCACCACAGCGACAGCATGTTGAAGATGATGTGCATCGGCTGCTGGTGCAGGAACGCCGCCGTCAGCAGGCGGTAGTACTCGCCCTCGGCGACGCCGATGAACTTCAGGTCCCCGGGGACGAAGGCCCCGCCGATCATCTCCAGGTCCTGGACCAGGCCGTCGCCCATCGACAGCACCGCGATGAACACCGCGACGTTGATACCGAGCAGGATCTTGGTGACCAGGCGGGCGTCCGCGGCCAGCGAGCCGCCCGCGATCGTCCGGGGGGCGGTGGCCTGCGCCGTACGGCCCGTGCCGCTGCCGCCGCGTACGCAGTCCGGGCACTGGAACCCGACCGACGCGCTGACCATGCACTCGGGGCAGATGGGCCGCTCGCAGCGCGTACAGCTGATGCCCGTCGCCCGGTCCGGATGGCGGTAGCAGCCGGGCGCGGCTTCGCCCGCCCGTGCGTCCTGCGGCTCCTGTGGGCTGCCCGGCGCCTGGTCCATGGTCCCCTCGGTCCCTCGTGCCGAATCCGTGCGGACGTCACCGCACGACGAAGTGCGCGCCCCACCCGATCTACGACCGGGCAGGGCGCAATGGTTCCCGCGAGCCGCGCGTCCGCACTCCGGGACCGCTACGGGCCCCCGGGCCGGACAGCCGCGATGGCGCGTCGCCGCGTCATCGCCTCGCCGCCTCGCCGTGTGTCAGCGACTCTCGACGACGACCGACTCGATCACGACGTCGTTGACCGGGCGGTCCGTGCGCGGGTTGGTCTGGGCCGCCGCGATGGCGTCCACGACCTTCTTGCCCGCGTCGGTGGTGACCTCACCGAAGATGGTGTGCTTGCCGGTCAGCCAGGTGGTCGGGGAGACCGTGATGAAGAACTGCGAGCCGTTGGTGCCCGGGCCGGCGTTGGCCATGGCCAGCAGGTACGGCTTGTTGAAGGCCAGGTCGGGGTGGAACTCGTCGGCGAACTCGTAGCCGGGGCCGCCCGTGCCGTTGCCCAGCGGGTCGCCGCCCTGGATCATGAAGCCGCTGATCACCCGGTGGAAGACCGTGCCGTCGTACAGCTTCTCCTTGGACTTCTTGCCGGTCTCCGGGTGCGTCCACTCACGCTCACCCTTGGCGAGCTCGACGAAGTTCTTCACGGTCTTCGGAGCGTGGTTCGGCAGGAGCCGAATCTCGATGTCGCCCTGATTGGTCTTCAGGGTGGCGTAGAGCTGTTCAGCCACGATCTACCTTCCATAAGTCTGCACTGACGGTTCCCGATCCTCGCACGGACGCCCGTAGTGCACCCGGACACCGCCGCGTTCCCGTTCCTCTTTCCGCCACCAGTACCCGCCGAACCGGCGCACGGCCCGGAAAACCGTGGCATTGTCATCGCAAGGCTCCGTATGGCCCTCAATGACCCGGATGCCCGTCCGCGCATGCCGTATGTCGTGCCGACAGGCATGATCTTGACTCGGGTGGACAGGCGACACAGCAGACATTGGGGGACAACCCCCGAGCCCCCCGGACACGCCACCGAGGAGGAGGATCCCGTGACCCGCAAGGACAGCGTGCGCGCGGCGACCAGTTCGGCCAAGGACAGCGTGCGGCACGCGGCGGAGGTGGTGGCTCCGTATGCCGGTACGGCCAAGGACACCGCCGCGCACTACGCGCACGAGGCCCGTACCCGACTGGCACCCAAGGTGGCCGAGGCCGCTCACCAGGCCCGCAGCCAGTACGACGCCCACCTGCAGCCCCGCCTGGAGCACGCCCGCGGCGCCCTGCCGCCGAAGGTGGACGCGGCCGCGAGCCGGGCCGCCAAGCGCACCCGCAAGGCCGCCCGCCAGGCCGCGGACTACACCGCCCCGCGCGTCGAGCACGCCGTGCACAGCGCGCGCGCCGCGGCCGAACCGGTCCGCGAACAGGCCGTCGCACGCGGCACCGCCGCCATCGCCGCCCTCCGCGGCCAGGTGTCGGCCAAGGAGATCGAAAAGCTCGTCAAGAAGCACAACCGTCGCCGCCGCGCCGGCAAGGCCGCCAAGCGCCTCGCGGTCGTAAGCCTCCTCGCCGGCGGTGCCTACGCCGCCTGGAAGTGGTGGGACAAGCAGGCCAACCCGGACTGGCTGGTCGAACCCCCGGCCCCCACCGAGGTCAGCGAGCGCGCCACCCTGACCGCCGTCGACGACACCCCCGAGGCCGCCGCCCTGGACCCCGAGGTCCAGGCCAAACAGGCCGAGGCCGAAGCGGAGGAACGCGGCGGGCCCCAGCCCTGACCCGCCCGCCGACCTCGGCCGCCCAGGCAGCAAAAAGACCCCTCCCACCTGCGGTGACGCGGGCGGGAGGGGTCTTCCTCTGTGGAGCCTAGGGGAGTCGAACCCCTGACATCTGCCATGCAAAGACAGCGCTCTACCAACTGAGCTAAGGCCCCGTCGCGAACCAGGGTACCCGGTGCCCGGGAGGTTTCCCGACCGGGTATCGCCGCGCGCAGGTGCTCTCCGTAGGATGCTTCGCGAGATTCGCGGCAGCGAAGCGCGATCGGGGAGACAGGGGAGACGCCATGGACGCAGCACAGCAAGAAGCCACCGCGCGCGCTCGGGAGCTGCAGCGCAGCTGGTACGGCGAGCCTCTGGGAGCGCTGTTCCGCCGTCTCATCGACGATCTCGGCCTCAACCAGGCCCGGCTCGCGTCCGTCCTGGGACTCTCCGCGCCCATGCTGTCACAGCTCATGAGCGGCCAGCGGGCCAAGATCGGAAACCCGGCCGTCGTCCAGCGGGTCCAGGCGCTCCAGGAGCTGGCCGGGCAGGTGGCGGACGGCAGTGTCAGCGCCGCCGAGGCCACCGACCGGATGGACGAGATCAAGAAGACCGCGGGCGGGTCGGTGCTCAACAACACCGCGCAGACCGCGTCGTCCACGGGGGCGACGACCGTACGGCGCGTGGTGCGCGAGATCCAGTCACTTCTGCGCTCGGTTTCGGCCGCCGGCGACATCATCGACGCCGCCAACACCCTCGCCCCCACCCACCCCGAACTGGCAGAGTTCCTCAGGGTCTACGGAGCAGGACGCACCGCGGACGCGGTCTCCCACTACGAGGCCCACCAGAGTTAGACGGCGAGCAGCCGGGGCGGCGCGCGCGACGGCCCCGGGAAGTCGGGCAGTTCGGTGGTTCGGTAGGCGGACGGGGCGCAATGGGTGAGGTCTTCGCCGGTCGGTACGAGCTGATCGACCCGATCGGGCGGGGCGGCGTGGGAGCCGTCTGGCGCGCCTGGGACCAGCGGCGGCGCCGCTACGTGGCGGCCAAGGTCCTGCAGCAGAGCGACGCGCACACGCTGCTGCGGTTCGTGCGCGAACAGGCCGTACGGATCGACCATCCGCACGTGCTGGCCCCCGCCAGCTGGGCCGCGGACGACGACAAGGTGCTGTTCACCATGGACCTGGTGCACGGCGGGTCGCTGGCGCACCTCGTAGGGGACTACGGGCCGCTGCCGCCGCGCCTGGTGTGCGTACTGCTCGATCAGCTGCTGTCGGGGCTGACGGCCGTCCATGCCGAGGGCATCGTGCACCGCGACATCAAGCCCGCGAACGTCCTGCTGGAGTCGACCGGTACCGGCCGCCCGCACGTGCGGCTGTCCGACTTCGGCATATCGATGCGCAAGGGCGAGCCGCGACTGACCGACGCCAATTACGTGGTGGGTACGCCCGGTTACTTCGCGCCGGAGCAGATGCTCGGCGCCGAGCCCGACTTCCCCGGGGACCTCTTCGCGGTCGGTCTGGTCGCGGTGCATCTGCTCACCGGCGCCAAGCCGGACTCGCAGAGCCTGATCGAGCACTTCGCCGAACACGGTACGCCGGAGGCTCCCGAGGACATCGCGGAGCCGCTGTGGCAGGTGCTGGCGAATCTACTGCGACCCGACCCCGACCTGCGCTTCAAGACGGCCGCAGGCGCCCGCAAAGCGCTGCTCGCAGCCGCCGAGCTGCTGCCGGAAGCGACGATCGAGGACGAGGCCGTCGAGGTCTTCGACCACATCGGGCCGCTGCCGGCCGGCTTCGGGCCGGACGGTCCGCTGCGGCCGAAGCAGCCGGAGCCGGAGGAGCGGTCCCAGCCGAAGGAGCAACCGGAGCCGAGGGAGCAGCCCCAGCCAAAGGAGCGGGAGGCGCGACAGGTGGCCGCCTCATCGACGCCGCCGACCGCGCCGCCCACCCCGCCCCCGGCGAACATGTCCGACACCGGCAGCTTCCCCCTCGCTCCGCCGTCCAGCGGCTTACCCGCTCCGCAGCACCCGGGTCCACACAGCAACGCCTACGAAGGCGCGCACCGGAGCGGCTCGTACGGAACCCCATCCTCGCGCCCCCCGAACCCCTACGCATCACCACAACCCCCCACCACCCCGCCGACCTTGCCCCCGGCCCGCCCCCTCGGCCCCCCTCCCTCCGAGCCCCCGGCCACCCGCCCGTACACGCCCGGTCACCCGCAGCCCCTGCCGCCCGCCGGACGGGTCGCGGTCCGTCGGCACCGGGCCGTGCCGCAGCGGCGGCCCGGGCCGCCTCCGAAGGTCGCGGTGCCGGTGATCGTGGTGGCGCTGCTCTGCATCGCGTTCGGTGTGTGGGCGCTGGCTGTCAGCTGACGAGCCGCGCGCTGCCCGGTTGTGCCGGGGTACGGACGCGAGTCAGCGTTGCCTGCCCGCTGCGCCGCTTCTCCAGCGCGCTGCCAACGTCCACACCCCCAGCGCCAGCAGCAGAACCGTCCCCGTGCTGATGCCTCCGTACCCCACCATGCGCAGAGTGCTACTCGGGTTGACCTGTTGCGGCGTCATGCCCTCGGCTGTCGCAGCCTGTTGCTGCGGCGTGACGGAGAAGTCGGTGGTTTTCTCCCGGTATTCGGGGCCGCGTTGTGGGCGGCCTGTCGGGTCGACGCGCAGGGTGACCGGGGTGCCGTCCTTGAAGTACTTCGCGGCGTCCGGATGCAGTGACACGGCGAGGTAGTACGAGCCCGCGAAGCGCATCGCGCTGACCGGTGCGGTGGCGTTGTAGCGGTTGCCGTAGTCCACCGGTGCCGTGACGACCCTGACGGCGGCCGGTTTCCCGTCGTACGCGACGAAGCGGGTGTCGCTGACCGGGCCGCGTGCCGGGTTGTAGACGCCCAGCCCCAGCGCGCTCGCCACGAGCCGCGCGCCGGCCACCGCGCCCGGCCCGCGTGCCGCCGCGCCGCTGCCCGCCAGCGTCCCGCCCGGGAGTTCCACGCTCACACTGAGCTGCTGTCCCCAGTCCACCGGCACCCGGTAGAACCGGGTCTCCCCCGGCCTGATGCGGTCCTGCCACACCCCTTTGCCGATCGGCCCGGCGTCGTTGAAGCCGGTGCCGCCTTCGGCATCCTTCTTCGTGCCGCCGGTCAGCGGTACGGGCGTTGCGGTGGACCAGGTGCCCGGGGCGGGCTGTGCGGGCGGAGTGCCCGTGAGCCCGGGTTCACGCTGGAAGCGCAGCTCTACGGGCCAGTCGCCCGCTCCCTCCGCCGACGTCTTGCCTGCCCGCTTGACCACGAGGTAGTAGGCGCCTGGCTTTTGGCAGTTGGTACGCGGGCCGTCGATTCGGCGGGTGGCGTACTCGGCGATCGGGTACGCCATGCCGTGGCCCCGGAAGGCCGTACTCCCGCCCGGGGAGCAGGCGTTGCCGTCGGCGTCCCGGAGGCTGACCTTCAGGCTGTCGGTGTGGTCCGCGACGTCGCTGCCGGGCCGGGGCGCGGCCACCGCGGAGAAGTAGGCGCTGGACTTCCCGTCCAGCCGCACCGCGTAGTGCTTCTCGTCGCCGCGGGCGAGGGTGTCGGTGTACGTGCCCGGCCCGATCCGCGGCGCGTCGGACGGACCCTGTGTGCCCCGTACGGGCTGGGCGCCGGCCGCCGTCCTGTAGGCGGGCGGAGTGTTCCGTGAACCGTCCGCGGGCCCCGCCGTCGCGGAACCCGCCAGCGCCGGTACGGACACGAGCACGGGCACCAGGACGGGCACCAGCCTCCCGGCACGCCCGCGCCGCTGCGTACGCCCCCTCACCACGAGCCACCCCTCACCACATTTGCTTTTGCAAGCTACTTATGTGCTATGGCAAACCCGCTGGGACGGCCGTACCGCGCGCCGCCCCACCCCCGGACGCACGAGACCCCGGTCACCGTCACACGGCGACCGGGGTACGTACGTTGACTACGAACTGCTCTGCGTCTCACACACCCGAACCTGCGGGCACGGAGTCGGTCGCCTCCGTCCACAGATCCTGCTCGGCGCGATCCGCCTGGATCTGGCGGTACACGAGGAGCCCGCCGATGGCGGCCAGTGCGACCAGGAGAAGCTTCTTCACCGCGCGACCTCGTCTTTCGTTGACGTAGGGGACCTCTGGGGGCCGATGATACACACCGGCCGATACCGATCGGTGACCTAGGGCCCGCCCAATACGCACCGATGCACCCGGCCGTCACCCCCCGGCCGTACGGACGAAACCTGTCCGTACGGACAAAGGGCCTGGCCGTACGGAAGGACTGGCCCTACGGAAGAACCGGCCGGACAGCCGAAACCGGACAGACGAAAGAGGCCGCACCGTCTCCGGTAGGACCTCTCTCGCGCTGGTGGGGCTAACAGGACTTGAACCTGTGGCCTCTTCCTTATCAGGGAAGCGCTCTAACCGTCTGAGCTATAGCCCCGCGCTGCACCGAAAGATTAGCGCACTTCAGAGGCATTCCCAAAATCGTGCTCCGGGAGCCCCCGGCCCCCGGACGGGACCGCCGCGCGGCCCCTCCCGAGGGCGCCCGCTTCCGTCACTCGTCCTCGGCCAGGGTCAGCTCCACGCCGCCCACGAACCCGGCCGAGATGTTGTAGATGAAGGCCCCGAGCGTGGCCAGCGCCGTGGCGAGCACGACGTCGATCACCGCGATGACTCCGGTGAACAGCAGCACCCGCGGCAGCGACAGGAACGACTGGAGGTCGAAGCCGCCGCCGTCGCCCGACCCCGTCGCCTCGCTGATCGTGCCGCCGACCGTGGTGAAGACGCCCATCGCGTCCATCACCATCCACAGCACCGCGACGGCCACGATGGTGCAGATCCCGAGCGCGATGGACAGCAGAAAGCTGACCTTCATAACCGACCACGGGTCGGCCCGGGCGACACGCAGCCGGGCCTTGCGCGTACGCGGCGTCGTACGGGCGCCCGTACGCGGCCGGCGCACCCCCTGCTGCGCCCCCGCGCCCTGTCCCGCACCCGATCGGTACGCCTGGGGCGGCTGGTACGGCTGCTGGCCGCCCTGGCCCCCGGCCGCCGGCCCCTGCCCCTGGGCGGGGGGCTGCGGCTGGGACGCGGACTGCGGCTGCTTCGGATACGGCTGACGCCTGTCGGTCACGGTTCCCCCCTGGTAGGAGCCCTCGGACGAGGTGCCGCCGGACGTGGCGGAGCCACGGGCGCTGTCCTCCGTCACGGTCGCGGGTCCCGAACGGGAGTTCTTCCTGTCTCCCGGTCCACCCGCCGCAGCGCCCGTGGCTCCACTCACGACCTACTCCTCGCGTTACTCCGCCGGGGACTCGCCGCCCTCGGCCACCGCGGCCTCGGTACCCGCCGCCTCGTCGGCCGCCCCGGGCTCCACGCCCGCGTCGACCTCTTCGGCCTCGCGACCGGCCTCGGCGTTACGTGCGATACCGACCACGGCATCGCGCTTGCCCAGGTTGATCAGTTGGACGCCCATGGTGTCACGGCCCGTCTCCCTGACCTCGCTGACCCGCGTACGGATCACGCCACCGCTGAGCGTGATGGCGAGAATCTCATCCGTCTCCTCGACCACCAGGGCGCCGACCAGCTCGCCCCGGTCCTCCACGATCTTGGCGGCCTTGATGCCGAGGCCGCCGCGGCCCTGGACGCGGTAATCGTCCACCGACGTGCGCTTGGCGTAGCCACCGTCGGTGGCGGTGAAGACGAACGTACCGGCACGGACCACATTCATCGAGAGCAGTTCATCGCCCTCGCGGAAACTCATGCCCTTGACACCCGAGGTGGCGCGTCCCATCGGACGCAGCGCTTCATCCGTGGCGGTGAACCGGATCGACTGCGCCTTCTTGCTGATGAGCAGCAGGTCGTCCTCGGCGGAGACCAACTCGGCGCCGATCAGCTCGTCGTCCGCGCCCTCCTCCGTCTCCCGGAGGTTGATGGCGATGACACCGCCGGAACGCGGCGAGTCGTAGTCCTTGAGCGGCGTCTTCTTCACCAGGCCGCCCTTGGTGGCGAGCACCAGGTAGGGCGTGGCGTCGTAGTCGCGGATCGCCAGGATCTGCGCGATCTGCTCGTCCGGCTGGAAGGCCAGCAGGTTGGCGACGTGCTGGCCGCGCGCGTCCCGGCCGGCGTCCGGCAGCTCGTACGCCTTGGCCCGGTAGACCCGGCCCTTGTTGGTGAAGAACAGCAGCCAGTGGTGGGTGGTGGAGACGAAGAAGTGGTCGACGATGTCGTCTTCCTTCAGCTTCGTACCGCGTACGCCCTTGCCGCCGCGCTTCTGCGACCGGTAATCGTCGGTCTTCGTCCGCTTCACGTAGCCGCCACGGGTGATCGTGACGACGATGTCCTCCTCGGCGATCAGGTCCTCGACGGACATGTCGCCCTCGAAGGGCACCAGCTTCGAGCGCCGGTCGTCGCCGAACTTCTCGACGATCGCCGCCAGCTCCTCGCTGATGATCTGCCGCTGCCTCTCCGGCGAGGCCAGGATCGCGTTGTACTCGTTGATCTTCGCCTGCAGCTCGTCGTGCTCGGCGGTGATCTTCTGGCGCTCCAGGGCGGCCAGCCGGCGCAGCTGCATCTCCAGGATCGCGTTGGCCTGGATCTCGTCGATGGCCAGCAGGCCCATCAGGCCCTCGCGCGCCACCTCGACCGTGTCGCTGCGCCGGATCAGCGCGATGACTTCGTCGATCGCGTCCAGCGCCTTGAGCAGACCGCGCAGGATGTGGGCCCGCTCCTCGGCCTTGCGCAGCCGGAACTTGGTGCGCCGGACGATGACCTCGACCTGGTGGTTGACCCAGTTGCGGATGAACGCGTCCAGCGACAGGGTGCGCGGCACGCCGTCCACCAGAGCGAGCATGTTCGCGCCGAAGTTGGTCTGCAGGTCGGTGTGCTTGTAGAGGTTGTTCAGCACGACCTTGGCGACGGCGTCCCGCTTCAGGACGATGACCAGGCGCTGACCCGTACGCGAGGAGGTCTCGTCGCGGACGTCGGCGACGCCGCCGATCTTGCCGTCCTTGACCAGGTCGGCGATCTTCTGCGCGAGGTTGTCCGGGTTGACCTGGTACGGCAGCTCCGTGACCACCAGGCACTGGCGGTTCTGGATCTCCTCGACCTCGATCACCGCGCGCATCGTGATCGAGCCGCGGCCGGTGCGGTACGCGTCCTCGATGCCCTTGCGGCCCACCACCAGAGCGCCGGTGGGGAAGTCCGGGCCCTTGATGCGCTCGATGAGCGCGTCCAGCAGCTCCTCGTTGGACGCCTCCGGGTTCTCCAGCGCCCACTGGGCACCGGCGGCGACCTCGCGCAGGTTGTGCGGCGGGATGTTGGTCGCCATCCCGACCGCGATACCGGCACTGCCGTTGATCAGCAGGTTCGGGAAGCGCGCCGGCAGAACCGTCGGCTCCTGGTTGCGGCCGTCGTAGTTGTCCTGGAAATCGACGGTCTCCTCGTCGATGTCCCGCAGCATCTCCATGGAGAGCTGCTTCATCTTGCACTCGGTGTACCGCATGGCCGCGGCCGGGTCATTACCCGGCGAGCCGAAGTTGCCGTTGGAGTCCACCAGCGGCATGCGCATCGACCACGGCTGGGCCAGGCGGACCAGCGCGTCGTAGATGGAGGAGTCACCGTGCGGGTGGTACGTACCCATGACGTCGCCGACGACGCGGGCGCACTTGTAGAAGCCCTTCTCGGGGCGGTACCCGCCGTCGTACATCGCGTACAGCACGCGGCGGTGCACCGGCTTGAGGCCGTCCCGCACGTCCGGCAGCGCACGCGAGACGATGACGGACATCGCGTAATCGAGGTAGGAGCGCTGCATCTCCGTCTCGAGCCCGACGGGCTCGACACGCATACCGACGCCTTCGATGGCGGCGGCGGTGCCGTCGACGGTCACGCCGTCCGGGGTCACAGGGGGATTCTCGTCGGCCATTGCTGTTCTAAATCCTTTCGAGCTGCGGCTGCTGCGGTCCCCGCCGGCGGGCGGGGGAGGGCCGACAGGGCTCAGATGTCGAGGAAGCGGACGTCCTTGGCGTTGCGCTGGATGAAGGAGCGCCGGGCCTCGACGTCCTCACCCATCAGCACCGAGAACAGGTCGTCGGCGCGCGCCGCGTCGTCCAGCGAGACCTGGCCGAGCACCCGGCTGTCGACGTCCATCGTCGTCACCCGCAGCTCCTCGGCGTTCATCTCGCCCAGACCCTTGAAGCGCTGGACGGAGTCGTCCTTGATCCGCTTGCCGTTCTGCTTGCCGAGCTCGATCAGGGCGTTGCGCTCCCGGTCCGAGTACGCGTACTCGAAGTCGTCTCGTCCCCACTTGATCTTGTACAGCGGCGGGCGGGACAGGTAGACGTGCCCGGCCTCCACCAGCGGCCGCATGAAGCGGAAGAGGAAGGTGAGCAGCAGGGTGTTGATGTGCTGGCCGTCGACGTCGGCGTCCGCCATCAGGATGATCTTGTGGTAGCGGAGCTTCTCGATGTCGAAGTCCTCGTGGACACCGGTACCGAAGGCCGAGATCAGCGCCTGCACCTCGTTGTTGTGCAGGATCTTGTCGATCCGCGCCTTCTCCACGTTCAGGATCTTGCCGCGGATCGGCAGGATGGCCTGGTACTGCGGGTCACGGCCGGACTTGGCCGAGCCGCCGGCGGAGTCACCCTCGACGATGAAGATCTCGCACTTGGTGGGGTCGTTGGACTGGCAGTCCGACAGCTTGCCGGGCAGCGACGCCGTCTCCAGCAGACCCTTGCGGCGGGTCAGGTCGCGGGCCTTACGGGCCGCCACCCGCGCGGTCGCGGCCTGGATGCCCTTGCGGATGATGTCCGCGGCCTCGTTCGGGTTGCGGTCGAGCCAGTCCGTCAGGTGCTCGTGGACCACCTTCTGAACGAAGGTCTTGGCCTCGGTGTTGCCCAGCTTCGTCTTGGTCTGGCCCTCGAACTGCGGCTCACCGAGCTTGACCGAGATGATCGCCGTCAGCCCCTCGCGGATGTCCTCACCCGTGAGGTTGTCGTCCTTCTCGCGCAGCAGCTTCTTGTCCCGGGCGTAACGGTTGATCAGGCCCGTCATCGCCGAGCGGAAGCCCTCTTCGTGCGTACCACCCTCATGCGTGTGGATGGTGTTGGCGAAGCTGTAGACACCCTCGGTGTACTGGGTGTTCCACTGCATCGCGACCTCGAGGGAGAGCATCCGCTCCTTGTCCTCGGCCTCGATGTCGATCACCGTGGGGTGCACGACCTCGCCCTTGCGCGAGTTCAGGTACTTCACGAAGTCGACGATGCCGCCCTCGTAGTGGTACTTGACCGTGAGCGGCTTGCCGTCCTCGTCCACATGGGCCGCGCGCTCGTCGGTGAGCGTGATCGTCAGGCCCTTGTTGAGGAAGGCCATCTCCTGGAAACGGCGCGAAAGCGTCTCGAAGCTGTACTCGGTCGTCTCGAAGATGTCGCCGTCGGCCCAGAAGGTGACCGTCGTGCCGGTCTCCTCGGTGGCCTCGTTACGGGCCAGCGGCGCCGTCGGCACACCGAGCTTGTAGTCCTGCGTCCAGCGGTAGCCGTCCCGCTTGACCTCGACGGCGACCTTCTGCGACAGCGCGTTGACGACGGAGACACCGACGCCGTGCAGACCACCGGAGACCGCGTAACCGCCGCCGCCGAACTTGCCGCCCGCGTGCAGCACGGTGAGGACGACCTCGACGGCCGGCTTCTTCTCCGACGGCACGATGTCCACGGGGATGCCGCGGCCGTTGTCGACGACGCGTACGCCGCCGTCCGGCAGGATCGTCACGTCGATGGTGTCCGCGTGCCCGGCCAGCGCCTCGTCGACGGAGTTGTCGACGACCTCGTACACGAGGTGGTGCAGACCACGCTCGCCGGTCGAGCCGATGTACATACCAGGGCGCTTACGGACCGCGTCCAGGCCCTCAAGGACGGTGATCGCGCTGGCGTCGTACGACTTCTCTTCCGGAGAGTCGCCACTGGCGCCGGCAGGAACCCCCTCTTCAGTAGAAGCCGTCTTGTTCTCGTTGAGGTCGCCGGAGTCGGCCACGAAGCGCCCTTTCTGGCACAGCACGAGCCGCCTCCTTCGGAAGCAGGGCGGCTGCGTCGTTCGACATGTTCCGCGAGTGGGCGGGATTGCTACCAGTCTACCGGTAGCGCCGACACTAATGGGGGTTTGCGGGCGCCTGAGTCGTCATGTGCCGCCCTGAAGTGCCGTTGGCCGACTCCCCATATCTGCGACGGGGCCCCAGGACGCCCTAGAGGGCGTTCAGCGCTTCGGGCTGTCAACCTCCGGCTACCGTGAGCGGAGTCTCACCCGCACCACGCGTCCACCTCAGCCGTACGTGTCCCCGGGCCCCTTGCTGCCGGGCGCCCGCAGCGGCCCGTACCGCCGCGCCGGACCACCCGGACCCAGCACCTTGATCAGCTTCACCGTGCCCTGGCCCAGATCCTGGTTGAGGCGCGCGACGAGCTGCGGCGCCAGCAGCCGCAGCTGCGTCGCCCACACCGTCGAGTCGCACTGCACCGTCAGCACGCGCGCTTCCTCGTCGTACTTCTGCGGCTCGCAGTGCTGCGCCACCTCCGGACCCACCAGCTGCGGCCAGCGCCCCATGACACCGCCGACCGCCGCCGGGGTCTCCCAGCCGCGCTCGGTGATCAGCCGGTTGATCGCCGCACCCAGCGGCAGCGGATCGCGCCCGTCCGCGCGCGCGCCGGAGCGCAGGCCCCCACGGCGCGCCTGCTTCTTCTGCTGCGCCGCGGCGCCCCGCGCCTTCGCCTGCTCCTTGGCGGCGACCAGCGCCTGCCGGGCCAGATCGATCCCGGACAGCTCCGGGGTCTTGGGCTGGTCCGCACCGGGCGGCCGCTCCGAGGGCTCCTCGGAAGGCTGATCCCGTCGCTCGCCGCTCATCACCGGCTCCGGCGCCCGCTCACGGGGAGACCTTCTCCGCGACACCCTCGGACACCGCGAAACGGGCCCCGGACAGCACGCCCGGCACGTCGTCCTCCACCGCCGCGGTCACCAGCACCTGCTCACCGGGCGCCACCAGCTCCGCCAGCCGCTCCCGCCGCCGGCTGTCCAGCTCCGCGAACACGTCGTCGAGCACCAGCACCGGCTCGTTGCCCTCGCCGCGCAGCAGGTCGTACGAGGCCAGCCGCAGCGCGAGCGCGTACGACCAGGACTCGCCATGGCTCGCGTACCCCTTGGCGGGCAGCTGCCCCAGCTTGAGCAGCAGATCGTCGCGGTGCGGGCCGACCAGCGTCACCCCGCGCTCGATCTCGTTCTTACGGGCCGCGCCGAGCGCCTCCGTCAGCAGCCCGTACAGCTCCTCGCGCGTCGCGGCACCGCCCAGGCCCTCGCCCGCCGGACCGCGGTACTCCATCGCCAGCGGCCCGCCGCCCGGCGCCAGCTGCTCGTACGCCTTGTCGGCCAGCGGCTGGAGCGCGGCGATCAGGTCGAGGCGCTGGGCCAGCAGCTCCGCGCCGACCCGGGCCAGGTGCTGGTCCCACACGTCCAGCGTCGACAGGTCAAGCTGCCGGCCGCCGTGCCGCCGGGCCAGCGCCGCGCTCTTCAGCAGCGTGTTGCGCTGCTTGAGCACCCGGTCGTAGTCCGAGCGCACGCCCGCCATCCGCGGCGCACGCGCCGTGATCAGCTCGTCCAGGAAGCGACGGCGCTCCCCGGGGTCGCCCTTGACCAGCGCCAGATCCTCCGGCGCGAACAGCACCGTCCGGACGATTCCCAGCACGTCACGCGGTCTGACCTGCGAGGACCTGTTGATACGGGCGCGATTGGCCTTGCCCGGGTTCAGCTCCAGCTCCACCAGCTGCTGCCGCTCGCCCTGGACGACCGCGGCCCGCACGATGGCCCGCTCGGCGCCCATCCGCACCAGCGGGGCGTCGGAGGAGACCCGGTGGCTGCCGAGGGTGGCCAGGTAGCCGACCGCCTCGACGAGGTTGGTCTTGCCCTGCCCGTTGGGGCCCACGAAAGCCGTGACGCCCGGGTCGAGCGGGACTTCGACCCGGGCGTACGAGCGGAAGTCGGCGAGCGAGAGATGCGATACGTGCATGTGGCGCGCCGACCTCCCCCGGCTACCGGACTGTGCTGCTACCGGACTGCTTGCTTACTGCTCCGCGTCCTACTTCTTCGCGTTCTCGACGGCGTGGCCGCCGAACTGGTTCCGCAGCGCCGCGATCATCTTCATCTGCGGCGAGTCGTCCTGGCGCGAGGCGAAGCGTGCGAAGAGCGACGCCGTGATCGCGGGCAGCGGTACGGCGTTGTCGATCGCGGCCTCGACCGTCCAGCGGCCCTCGCCGGAGTCGGCGGCGAAGCCCCGCAGCTTCTCCAGGTGCTCGTCGTCGTCCAGCGCGTTGACCGCCAGGTCCAGCAGCCAGGAACGGATGACCGTGCCCTCCTGCCAGGACCGGAAGACCTCGCGCACATCGGTGACCGAGTCGACCGCCTCCAGCAGCTCCCAGCCCTCGGCGTAGGCCTGCATCATGGCGTACTCGATGCCGTTGTGGACCATCTTGGCGAAGTGACCCGCGCCGACCTTGCCGGCGTGCACCGAACCGAAGTCGCCCTCGGGCTTGAGCGCGTCGAAGATCGGCTGGACCTTGGCGACGTCCTCGGTGGAGCCGCCGTACATCAGCGCGTAGCCGTTCTCCAGGCCCCAGACACCGCCCGAGACACCGCAGTCCACGAAGCCGATGCCCTTGGCACGCAGCTCCTCGGAGTGCTTCTCGTCATCGGTCCAGCGGGAGTTCCCGCCGTCCACCACGACGTCGCCGGGGGACAGCAGCTCGCCCAGCTCGTCGATGGTCGCCTGGGTCGCGGCGCCGGCGGGCACCATGACCCACACCACGCGCGGTCCCTCGAGCCGGTCCACCAGTTCCTTGAGGCTGTGGACGTCAGCCAGGTCCGGGTTGCGGTCGTATCCGATGACGGTGTGGCCTGCGCGGCGGATGCGCTCGCGCATGTTGCCGCCCATCTTGCCGAGACCGACGAGACCGAGCTCCATCAGTACCCCTTACGTTGCGTTACGGCACATCCCCGCCCTACCCGTCGAGTTTACGCGCGAAGCCACGACGCGGCGGCGCGGCCCCCACACCTGTGGACAACCGGGGTGAGGAAGGGCCTCGCCGGCGGGCCTTTCGGCTTTCTCCGTGAGGGGCGACGACTACCGGATCGGATTCAGGGCCGCGCGTGACTTCACGGGTGATTCGCGGCGTTCGGTCGCACATTTCCGGCTGTGGCGCGGGAGTGAGACACGGGCCTTTCTCTGTACGCGGCAGGCCTCCTCCCGGCCTCCCGTACTCCCCTGTTGTCCGCCCACCGGGAAACGTGAGGCGGTGCGGCCATCGGACGGGTTTTCCACAGTCTCATCTTGAGAGGGGACGCCAGCAGCGCTGTGACCAGCGGCTGAGCCGGGGCGCCTGAGGCGCATCCACCGGCTGTGGATACTTTCCGAGCGCGGGCGGGCGCCACGGTGGAGCGTGCAGCGGGAGTTGGAAAGGTGGGGACGGGCGGGCCTGCGCGTACCAGCCTTTCCGTACGTGGCCGGGAGACCGGGTTTTCCGCACCTGGCTCTATCGGAACAGAAACCGGAGATATCGCATTCGTCTCTTGCCAGGCGGCCGAGAGGGCTTTGCAAGCCCTATTCACTCTTTCCCTGGGAGCTGTTTCCAGGTGTTCCACCGAAATAGCTCCGCCCCTGACGCACGCACGTGGCGCTCGTGTATCAGGGGCGGAGTGAAAACTCGCGAGCCGGCCGGAGCCGGGCAGGCGAAGCGGGTCAGCCGGACAGGCGCACCGGCATGATCAGGTACTTGTACGCGTCGTCCGCCTCGGCGTCCTTGGCCGGGCGGCCGCTGAGGAGCGCCGGCTTGGTCGAGGTGGTGAAGGACAGCTGGGCCACCGGGGAGTCGATCGCCGACAGACCCTCCAGCAGGAAGCCCGGGTTGAAGGCGATCGAGATGTCGTCGCCCTCCAGGTCCGCGTCGACCCGCTCCACAGCCTGTGCGTCCTCGCTGGAACCGGCTTCCAGGATCAGCACGCCCTGCTCGAAGCTCAGACGCACCGGCGTGTTCCGCTCGGCGACCAGCGCGACACGCTTGACGGCCTCGACGAACGGTGCGGTCTCGATCACGGCGACCGAGTTGAACTCGGTGGGGAAGAGCGTGCGGTACTTCGGGAGATCGCCCTCCAGGAGCCGCGTGGTCGTCCGGCGGCCCGCGCCCTCGAAACCGATCAGGCCCTCACCGGCGCCCGAGCCGGACAGCGCCAGCGTGACGCTGTCGCCGCTGCTGAGGGACTTGGCGGTGTCCAGCAGCGTCTTGGCGGGCACCAGCGCCACCGCGGAGGCGTCCGGGCTCTCCGGCTTCCACAGGAACTCACGCACCGCGAAGCGGTAGCGGTCGGTGGAGGCCAGGGTGACGGTGTCGCCCTCGATCTCGATCCGTACGCCGGTGAGCACCGGGAGGGTGTCGTCACGGCCGGCGGCGATGGCGACCTGGGCGGCGGCCGCGGCGAAGACCTCACCCGGCACGGTGCCGGTGGCGGTGGGCATCTGCGGCAGCGCCGGGTACTCCTCCACGGGCAGGGTGTGGAGGGTGAACCGCGAGGAGCCGCAGACGACGGTGACTCGTACACCGTCGGTGGAAATCTCCACCGGGCGGTTGGGGAGGGCACGGCAGATGTCGGCCAGCAGGCGGCCGGAGACCAGGACGGTGCCTTCCTCCTCCACGTCCGCGTCCACCGAGACGCGCGCCGAGACCTCGTAGTCGAAGCCGGAGAGGCTCAGGCTGCCTTCCTCCGCCTTCAGCAGCAGGCCCGCGAGGACGGGCACCGGCGGACGGGCCGGGAGGCTCTTGGCCGCCCAGGCCACTGCCTCCGCGAGTACATCGCGCTCCACCCGGATCTTCACCGGAAACCGCCTCCTGCTGTTGCTGGCTTACGCCCTGCTGGCCTTCTTCGTCGGCTGGGTCGCCGGAGACCAGTCTGACGTACGTCACCGACAGCCGTTGCGGCTCGGGGTCAAGTCGGGTCGAGAGGAGTCGGACGACCGATCCCCAAGTTGTGCACAGCACCCGATTCGAAACGAGTTCCCCGGTAGCTATCTGTGGTCGTAGTAGTAGGGCCTGTGGAAACCGTGGACAACTGAGTCTGCGCAGGTCAACACGGTTTTTTTGTCCACCGGCCCTGTGGGCGGCAGCCGTGGATAAGCAGCCGTGTCTGTGGACCGGCGCTCTTCATGCACACCCGATGCACAGGGGAGCCCTACTTCTCCCCAGTCCTGTCCCCAGCTTTACCCCGGTTCCCCACAGCCCAATCCGGCACCTTGGTGTGACGCCTTTCACTCGGCCCGGTGAGCGCGGGTGTCGCCTTGCCGAACAGTGGACAGGGGTGTGGAGAAGTTGGGGACAAGGATGGGCCACCTGTGGGCGGGCAGTGGACAACGCGTTCGGCCCCCTGTGGACGAATCCTCCGTCCACACCCTGTGGATGAAGGTTAGCCACAAATCCACACGCCGCTGACCTCGGCTGATGCCCCTCCGGCCGATCCTCCTGTGGAAGCCACAGGGATAACTTCCCAGTCCCCAGCATGTGGACGGAAGAATCTTGGTCAATCTGTGGAGCACGGCCGTGACCTGACGCGGAATCGAACAGAGCGGGGGCCTTCCACAGGGTCGGAACGGGTTCGGAGCCGGGTCGGGAGGAGCCGCGGGCGGTCCGGGAGGGGTTCGGAAGGGGCACGGAGCGAGGTGGCGGCGTCTCCGTACGGCAGGGCAGGCCGTCTCCGTACAGACGGGGAAGTCCACCGAACGACCGCAGGAGGCCTCTGTACGGCCGCAGAAGCCCCGCCGTACGCGCGTGAAGCCCGCCCGTATGCCCGCACAGCCCCCCGAATGACGAAGGGCGCCCCGGGAGCGGTTACGTCCCGGGGCGCCCTCGAAGACTGCGGCCGGCCCGCGGCTGAGGCTGCGTCAGCCGTTCTTGATGCGGTTCGTCAGCTCGGTCACCTGGTTGTAGATGGAGCGCCGCTCGGCCATCAACGCCCGGATCTTGCGGTCCGCGTGCATCACCGTCGTATGGTCGCGGCCGCCGAACTGCGCGCCGATCTTCGGCAGCGACAGATCCGTCAGCTCACGGCACAGATACATCGCGATCTGCCGGGCCGTCACCAGCACGCGGCTGCGCGACGATCCGCACAGGTCGTCGACGGTCAGCCCGAAGTAGTCGGCGGTCGCGGCCATGATGGCGGTCGCGGTGATCTCGGGCGCCGCGTCCTCGCCGCCGGGGATCAGGTCCTTGAGGACGATCTCCGTCAGCCCCAGGTCCACCGGCTGGCGGTTGAGGGAGGCGAAGGCGGTGACCCGGATCAGCGCCCCCTCCAGTTCGCGGATGTTGCGCGAGATGCGGGAAGCGATGAACTCCAGCACCTCCGGCGGCGCGTTCAGCTGCTCCTGCACCGCCTTCTTGCGCAGGATCGCGATCCGGGTCTCCAGCTCCGGCGGCTGGACGTCGGTGATCAGTCCCCACTCGAAGCGGTTGCGCAGCCGGTCCTCCAGGGTGACCAGCTGCTTGGGCGGCCGGTCCGAGGAGAGCACGATCTGCTTGTTCGCGTTGTGCAGCGTGTTGAAGGTGTGGAAGAACTCCTCCTGCGTCGACTCCTTGCTGGCCAGGAACTGGATGTCGTCGACGAGCAGGATGTCCATGTCGCGGTAGCGCTTGCGGAACGCGTCCGCCTTGCCGTCGCGGATGGAGTTGATGAACTCGTTGGTGAACTCCTCCGAGCTGACGTACCGCACCCGGGTGCCCGGGTAGAGGCTGCGTGCGTAGTGCCCGATGGCGTGCAGCAGGTGCGTCTTGCCGAGGCCGGACTCCCCGTAGATGAACAGCGGGTTGTACGCCTTGGCCGGCGCCTCGGCCACGGCGACCGCGGCCGCGTGCGCGAAGCGGTTCGACGCGCCGATGACGAAGGTGTCGAAGAGGTACTTCGGGTTCAGCCGCGCGGTCGGCTCGCCGGGGCCGGTCGCGGGCGCGGGCTGCGCGGCGAGCGGGCCGGGGGCGCCACTGGGCGCGGGCAGCCCGCCGGGGCCGGGGTTCTGGATGTGTGCGGGCGGCTGGTGCTCGGCGAGGTCGCGGCGCTGCGGCGGCTGCTGCTCGTACGGGGAGTGGCCCTCGGAGTGCTGGTGCTGCGGCGGGCCGGTGTGCTCGGGAGCCGACGAGCGGTAGTCGCTCTGTGACCGCTGGGAGTGCTGATGCTGCTGTACGTGTGCGGGGGGTGGCGTGGCGTAAGGGTCCCGCTCGGGGAAGCCGCCGAGGCGCTGCTGCTGCCACCCGTAGTCCTCGCGGGGGCCGGGCCCGTTCTGGCCACCCATGCCGGAGTGCTGCGGCCAGGCGCCGGGCTCGTGCCGGGGCTGCTGGTGCTGCTGGTACTCCGGGTACGCGGGGCGTACGTGGGGCAGGTCGTCGTCCTGGTGGCCGTAGCCCTGCCGGTTGTCGTAGCCCTCACTCTGTCGGCTGTCGTAGCCGCCGTACGCGTCGTGCTGCTGTCCCGGCTGCTGCTGAGGCTGCTGGGACTGGTGGCGCTGTTGCTGCTGCGCGTGTGCCGACTGCTGGGACGGCGGCATCTGCTGCTGGGGCTGCGGCTCCTCGGCGGAGTCGTCGACGGTGATCGCGATCCGGATCGGGCGGCCGCACTCGTGGCTCAGTGCCTCGCCGATGAGCGGCGCGAGCCGGCCTTCCAGCACACCCTTGGCGAACTCGTTGGGCACGGCCAGCAGGGCGGTGTCGGCCACCAGCGCCAGCGGCTGGGTCCGCTTCAGCCAGTCCTGGTCCTTCGGCTTGAGGCTGTCGCTCTCCGCGCGTAGGAGGTGATCAAGTACGCGTGGCCACACTGCGGCAAGATCGGCAGGTACGTCGGCCACAGAGCACGCTCTCTCACTGGTCCCACGAATGTGTGATTCTCAGGACGGGCGGGAAGGAATCGGAGTTGACCCACGGTAGTCAGGGCGACCCTGGTGATTCAAGTTGTTGTCCACAGGCTGTGCATAGCGTGTCCCGGCCGGGGGCCGGTTTGACCGGATGACGCCGCCGCGCGTACCGTAACCAGGTCGAGTTGTCGATGGCTGCTGCCGCCTGCCTCCGATGGGCAAAGATCGCGCTCTGGTGATCGAAGTAGCGGTGCACTCGGGCGTTGCGAGCTACTCGTGGGCGCACGGTGACAGCCAGTCGACGCCCCACACCTGTCTCCCCGGAGACACCAAGCATCTCTGGAGCCCCCGAGTGAGCAAGCGCACCTTCCAGCCGAACAACCGCCGCCGCGCGAAGACCCACGGCTTCCGCCTGCGTATGCGTACCCGTGCCGGCCGCGCGATCCTCGCGTCCCGCCGTGGCAAGGGTCGCGCCCGCCTGTCGGCCTGAGCCCTGAGCTAGGTCCATGACGTGCTGCCTACCGAGCATCGGCTGAGGCGGCGCGAGGACTTTGCGACCGCGGTACGCCGGGGACGCAGGGCCGGGCGCCCGCTCCTCGTCGTCCATCTACGCAGCGGTGCAACGGACCCGCACGCAGCGGGGGAGAGCCCTCCCCCGGCGCGTGCGGGTTTCGTCGTGAGCAAGGCCATCGGCGGTGCCGTGGTCCGCAACAAGGTCAAGCGCCGGCTGCGCCACCTCGTGCACGACCGGCTGGACCGGCTGCCCGCCGGTAGCCTGGTTGTCGTACGGGCGCTGCCCGGTGCGGGCGATGCGGGTCACGACCAGCTGGCCCGTGACCTGGACACCGCACTGCAGCGGCTGCTGGATGGAGATCCCCCCACCCGAGGTCAGGGGAGGGAGCCGCGGTGAAGTACCCGCTGCTGCTGTTGATCAAGCTGTACCAGTGGACCATCAGCCCACTGCTGGGCCCGGTCTGCCGGTACTACCCGTCGTGCTCCCACTATGGCTATACGGCCATCGACCGGCACGGCGCGGTGAAAGGGACCGCGCTGACGGCTTGGCGCATCCTGCGTTGCAACCCGTGGTCGCCAGGTGGCGTCGACCACGTACCACCCCGGAAGCGTCCGGTCTGGCATCAGCGGCTGAGGAGCCGCCTGGGCGGGTCCACCGTCCCTGAGCCTGCCGCACAGCCTGAGACTCAGCCCACCGCCCAAGGAGCCTGATTCGTGGACACGATCCTCAGTCCTCTCTATTACGCAGTTTCCTGGATCATCGTCCAGTTCCACTCGTTCTACAGCCTCATCTTCGACGAGAACAGTGGCGCGGCCTGGGGTCTGTCCATCGTCTCGCTGGTGGTGCTGATCCGTATCTGCCTGATCCCGCTCTTCGTGAAGCAGATCAAGTCGACGCGGAACATGCAGGCGCTCCAGCCGAAGATGAAGGCGATCCAGGAGCGCTACAAGAGCGACAAGCAGCGTCAGTCCGAAGAGATGATGAAGCTGTACAAGGAGACGGGCACCAACCCGCTCTCCAGCTGCCTGCCGATCCTGGCGCAGTCGCCCTTCTTCATCTCGCTGTACCAGGTCCTCAGCCACATCGCGAACAACCAGACGGTCGGCGTCATCAACCAGTCGCTGCTGGAGAGCGCGCAGAAGGCACACATCTTCGGTGCTCCGCTGGCCGCCAAGTTCCTGGACACCCCGGAGAAGATCCAGTCTCTGGGTGCGTCGGTCACCGACGTCCGCGTGGTCACCGTCATCATGATCGTCCTGATGTCGGCGTCGCAGTTCTACACGCAGCGCCAGCTGATGACCAAGAACGTCGACCTGACGGTCAAGACGCCGTTCATGCAGCAGCAGAAGATGCTGATGTACGTCTTCCCGATCATGTTCGCCGTCTTCGGTATCGGCTTCCCCGGCTTCCCCGTCGGTGTTCTCCTGTACTGGCTGACCACCAACGTGTGGACCATGGGCCAGCAGATGTTCGTGATCCGCCGGAACCCGACCCCGGGCAGCAAGGCTTTCGAGGAGCGCCAGCAGCGGCTGCGGGCCAAGGGCAAGCTCAAGGAGGACCCGGCCGAGGTCGAGGCCAGGAAGGCCGTCGAGGAGGCGCGCCAGAACCGGCAGCAGCCCAAGCGGCAGAGCAAGTCCCAGCGCCAGACCCAGCCCACCGGCGGCAAGCAGGCCGGCGGCGGCAGCAAGACCGCCGGCGCGCAGCGGCGCACCCGCGCGGGTGCCGGCTCCGACGCTTCCGGTGCCTCCGCCGCGGATGCTTCGAAGAAGCAGTCCCTGGAGAAGCAGGCACCGCAGGACAGCAAGCCGAAGGGCGGTTCCTCCGCCTCCGGCTCCCGTAACGCCAAGTCCGGACAGCGCAAGGGCCAGCAGCGGCCCAAGCACCCGTCCAAGAAGTAAGAAGGAGTCCTTCCGTGACGGACACGACCCGCCCCTCGTCGTCGACAGGGGGGACCCCGGCCGCTGAGGGGACCGACACCCTCACCCGCCTGGAGCAGGAGGGCGAGATCGCGGCCGACTACCTCGAGGGTCTGCTGGACATCGCCGACCTCGACGGCGACATCGACATGGACGTCGAGGCCGACCGCGCCGCTGTGTCGATCATCAGCGACTCGACCAGCCGCGACCTGCAGAAGCTGGTGGGCCGGGACGGTGAGGTGCTGGAGGCGCTCCAGGAGCTGACCCGGCTGGCGGTGCACCGTGAGACCGGTGACCGCAGCCGCCTGATGCTGGACATCGCGGGGTACCGCGCGCAGAAGCGCGAGGAGCTCGCGGAGCTGGGCGCCAAGGCGGCGGAGGAGGCCAAGGGCACCGGTGAGCCGGTGAAGCTGCAGCCGATGACCCCCTTCGAGCGCAAGGTCGTGCATGACGCGGTGGCGGCGGCCGGGCTGCGCAGCGAGTCCGAGGGTGAAGAGCCCCAGCGCTGTGTGGTGGTCCTCCCGGCCTGACGGCCAGAGCCCCGACCAGCCTTGATGTCACCGGCCCCGTCTGTCTCGCAGGCGGGGCCACATCTTGTCAGCCTTATCAACAGTCCAGAGGAAGGGCGATTCCCGTGACGGACGCAGCAGCGGAGCTCCCACCGGCGCCGGATGTGGCGCGCGAGGTGTTCGGTGAGCGTTTCCCGGAAGCCGTGCGCTACGGCGAGCTGCTCGCCGACGCGGGCGTACGGCGTGGGCTGATCGGCCCGCGCGAGGTGCCGCGGCTGTGGGAGCGGCACCTGCTGAACTGCGCGGTGCTCTCCGAGGTGGTGCCCGAGGGCGTCACCGTCTGTGATGTCGGATCGGGGGCGGGGCTGCCGGGCATCCCGCTGGCCCTGGTGCGGCCGGACCTCAAGATCACGCTGCTGGAGCCGCTGCTGCGGCGGACGAACTTCCTGCTGGAGGTGGTCGAGCTGCTCGGGCTGGACCACGTCACGGTGGTGCGCGGCCGTGCGGAGGAGGTCATGGGCAAGCTCCCGCAGGTGCACGTGGTGACCGCGCGTGCGGTGGCGCCGCTCGACCGGCTGGCGGGCTGGGGTGTGCCGCTGCTGCGTCCCTACGGCGAGATGCTGGCGCTCAAGGGAGACACCGCCGAGGAGGAGCTGAAGGGCGCCCGTGCCGCGCTGAGCAAGCTCGGCGTCGTGGAGACCTCGGTCGTCCAGGTCGGTGAAGGCGTCGTGGACCCGTTGTCGACCGTCGTCCGCGTCGAGGTCGGTGAGAGTCCTGGTGGTGTGCGCTTCGCGGCCAAGCGCGCGAAGGCGGCCAGGCCCAGCCGGGCGCAGAGGGGACGGCGTCGCTGAGCGGGGGCTGTGCCTCTGCTGATCACCCCAGCAAAAACAACAAAACGGCACAAAGCGGAGTGTCGCGTACAAAACGGGCACAACGCTGTCATCGTGTTTCACGTGAAACGTCGTTCTCTGCTGCATGGAATCATCAGCCGTGGTCGCGCGGCTGCCGCGCCGCGTGACCGGAAGCCCACACGGGTCACGGAAGTATCCACAGAAGTGGGTTCATCCACAGGAGACCGGACCTCACTGGTTCACGACACCGAAAGCATGGCAGGCTCTGAGCACTGCGAGCCTGATGTCGAGGAGAGTGAATCCTTGCGGTCCGACGCCAACATCGCGGGCCCGATGACCGATCCGGTCCCCGGTCCCCGTAGCGAGTCGCTCGGGGATGACGTTTCACGTGAAACGCCGTCCCCCATGGACGACACCCCGATCGGTCGTGCAGCTCAGCTGGCGGTACAGACGCTCGGCCGCACAGGAGAAGCGCTGCCCCGGCCCGAGGAAACCCGGGTCATGGTGGTCGCCAACCAGAAGGGCGGGGTCGGTAAGACCACCACGACGGTCAACCTTGCCGCCTCCCTGGCCCTGCACGGCGCCCGCGTCCTGGTCATAGACCTCGACCCGCAGGGCAACGCCTCCACCGCCCTGGGCATCGACCATCACGCCGAAGTTCCCTCCATCTACGACGTGTTGGTGGAGAGCAAGCCGCTGTCCGACGTCGTGGTGCCGGTGCCCGATGTGGAGGGGCTGTTCTGTGCGCCCGCCACCATCGACCTGGCAGGCGCCGAGATCGAACTGGTCTCACTGGTGGCGCGGGAGAGCCGGCTGGACCGGGCCATCAAGGCGTACGAACAGCCGCTGGACTACATCCTCATCGACTGCCCGCCCTCGCTCGGCCTGCTGACCGTCAACGCCCTGGTCGCGGGCGCCGAGGTGCTGATCCCCATCCAGTGCGAGTACTACGCCCTGGAAGGACTCGGCCAGCTGCTGCGCAACGTCGACCTGGTGCGCGGGCACCTCAATCCCAAGCTCCACGTGTCGACGATCCTGCTCACCATGTACGACGGCCGTACCCGGCTGGCCTCCCAGGTCGCGGAGGAGGTGCGCAACCACTTCGGCAGTGAGGTGCTGCGCACCAGCATTCCCCGTTCGGTCCGTATCTCCGAGGCGCCCAGCTACGGGCAGACGGTCCTCACCTACGACCCGGGATCCAGCGGCTCGCTCTCCTACCTCGAGGCGGCCCGCGAGATCGCCTTGCGGGGAGCCGCCCAGGCCGGGACCGGCACCGAGGGGCTCACCGTGAACTACGAACCACAGCACAGCATGTCGGAGGGGAATCAGTGAGCGAACGACGTAGAGGACTGGGCCGCGGGCTCGGTGCGCTGATCCCCGCGGCACCGCAGGCAGCGGACACCGCCGCTCCCGCGGTGGGCCGGGGAACGACATCGCCGTCCGCGGTGCCGACCCTGCCACCGGACCGCGGTGTGGCGGCGGCCAAGGTCACCTCGATCGCGGCCAGAACCGTTTCACGTGAAACGGAAGAGCCGCAGGAGACCGAAGCGGTGGCAGACGTGAAGCAAGAGGTCGCCGGGGCGCACTTCGCTGAGCTGCCGCTCGACGCGATCACACCAAACCCGCGCCAGCCGCGTGAGGTCTTCGACGAGGATGCCCTCGCCGAACTGGTCACCTCCATCCAGGAGGTCGGTCTTCTCCAGCCGGTGGTCGTCCGGCAGACCGGACCCCAGCGGTACGAGCTCATCATGGGTGAGCGCCGCTGGCGGGCCTGCCGCGAGGCCGGACTGGAGCGGATCCCGGCGATCGTCCGCGCGACCGACGACGAGAAGCTGCTGCTGGACGCCCTGCTGGAGAACCTCCACCGGGCCCAGCTGAACCCGCTGGAAGAGGCCGCGGCGTACGACCAGCTGTTGCGGGACTTCAAGTGCACCCACGACGAGCTGGCCGACCGTATCGGCCGGTCCCGCTCGCAGGTCTCCAACACCCTGCGGCTGCTGAAGCTCTCGACCTCCGTGCAGCTCAGGGTCGCGTCCGGGGTGCTCTCCGCCGGCCACGCCCGCGCCCTGCTGGCCGTGGACGACTCCGAGGAGCAGGACCGGCTGGCGCGCCGCATCGTCGCCGAGGGCCTGTCGGTCCGTTCGGTCGAGGAGATCGTGAGGCTGATGGGCTCCGAGCCCGCCGGCGCCACCAAGGCGAAGAAGCCGCGGGCCGGCACCCGGGTCTCCCCTGCCCTGACGGGTCTCGCCTCCCGGCTGTCCGACCGGTTCGAGACCCGGGTGAAGGTCGACCTCGGGCAGAAGAAGGGCAAGATCGTCGTCGAGTTCGCTTCGATAGACGACCTGGAGCGCATCCTCGGCACGATGGCTCCCGGCGAGGGCCGGGTGCTCGACAAGAGCCTCGCCGAAGAGAACGGCGAAGAGGACTGAGCCGAGTCTCCGGGCCTGAAGGGCGGGCCGTGTTCCCAGCGGATTACGGAACACGGCCCGCCCTTTGCTGTGTGGCGGTACCCGTGTACGCGGACCGTGGATACCATGCGATCGGGTATGGCACACATCCACGTGGAAACCCCCACAACAAGGAGTAAGCCATGCGAACGGTGAGCCGCACCGGACTGCTGGCAGCGGGCTTCGGCCTGGGAGCAGTCGGTGGTTTCGTCGGTGGCCTGCTCAGCGAGCGGGACGTACGGACGGCATCGCGCGGTGCGGCGGGCGAGGGAAGTGAGGACCTGTCGTCATGGGCCGTCGGCTCGTACCGCTCACGCTGGACAACCTTCCGGATCTCCCCAAGCGCTGCCGCTCCTGTGTCTTCTGGGAGCTCGACCCCGTCAGCGGCGAAGCCGCGGTAAGGGCGGGCCGGCCCGAGCTGGAGAAGGAGGCCTGGATCTCGGCCGTCCTCCTGGAATGGGGTTCCTGCGGGCGCGTGGTCTACGTCGACGACGTCCCGGTCGGCTTTGTGCTGTACGCCCCGCCCGCGTACGTTCCGCGCTCCACGGCCTTTCCCACGAGCCCGGTGTCCCCCGACGCCGTACAGCTCCTCACGGCCTGGCTGACGCCGGGGTTCCAGGGGCAGGGGCTGGGCCGGGTGATGGTGCAGACGGTGGCCAAGGACCTCATCCGCCGCGGCTTCAAGGCGGTCGAGGCGTTCGGTGACGCCCGCTGGGCAGAGCCCGCGTGCGTGCTCCCCGCCGACCACCTTCTGGCCGTCGGCTTCAAGACGGTCCGCCCGCACCCCCGTTTCCCTCGCCTGCGGCTGGAGCTGCGCACCACGATCTCGTGGAAGGAAGACGTGGAGCTGGCCCTCGATCGCCTCCTGGGCGCGGTACAGAAAGAGCCCGCGCTGCGTCCGCTCTAGAGATGGTCCCCACGCGAACGGGCCCGCCCCCGGAGGGGCGGGCCCGTTCGCGTGGGGCGCGGAGAGCGATCAGGCGAGGAACTCTTCCAGCTCGCGCTCCAGCATCGCCTTCGGCTTGGCGCCGACGATGGTCTTCACTACCTCGCCGCCCTGGTAGACGTTCATCGTCGGGATCGACATGACGCCGTACTTGGCGGTGATGGTGGGGTTCTCGTCGGTGTTCAGCTTGGCGATCACGATTTCGTCGTGCTCGGCGGCGATGGCCTCCAGCGACGGGGCGATCTGGCGGCACGGGCCGCACCAGGTGGCCCAGAAGTCCACGAGTACGGGCTTGTCGCTCTTGAGGACGACCTCTTCGAAGTTGGCGTCCGTCACCTTCACCGTGGCATCGGCCATGGCAGTCTCCTTACTGGGTGGGGTTGGCGTCGGGGGCGTCTGGGCGGAGTCAGGCGGAGGCGGTCTTCTCCGGCTCGGGGACGTCCTCGCTGTCCGAGAGCGCGGCGAGGTGCCGCTCGGCGTCCAGGGCTGCGGAGCAGCCGGTGCCGGCCGCCGTGATCGCCTGGCGGTAGGTGTGATCGACGACGTCGCCGGCGGCGAAGACACCCGTGAGGTTCGTACGGGTGCTGGGGGCCTCCACCTGGAGGTAGCCCTCGTCGTCCAGCTCCAGCTGGCCCTTGAACAGCTCGGTCCGCGGGTCGTGGCCGATCGCGATGAACAGGCCGGTCACCGGGAGCTCCGAGGTCTCGCCGGTCTTGAGGTTGCGCAGCGTCAGCCCGGAGAGCTTGTTCTCGCCGTGGATCTCGGCGACCTCGCTGTCCCAGACGAAGTTGATCTTCGGGTCGGCGAAGGCCCGCTCCTGCATCGCCTTGCTCGCGCGCAGCGTGTCGCGGCGGTGGATGATCGTGACCGACTTGGCGAAGCGGGAGAGGAAGGTGGCCTCCTCCATCGCGGTGTCGCCGCCGCCGACCACGGCGATGTCCTGGTCCTTGAAGAAGAATCCGTCGCAGGTGGCGCACCACGAGACACCGCGGCCGGAGAGCTCGTCCTCACGGGGCAGACCCAGCTTGCGGTGCTGGGAGCCGGTGGTGACGATCACGGCCTTGGCGCGGTGGACGGTGCCGGCGGTGTCGGTGACGGTCTTGATCTCTCCGGTCAGGTCGACCGAGACCACGTCGTCCGGAACCAGTTCGGCGCCGAAGCGCTCGGCCTGGGCGCGCATGTTGTCCATCAGGTCGGGGCCCATGATGCCGTCGCGGAACCCGGGGAAGTTCTCCACCTCGGTGGTGTTCATCAGCGCGCCACCGGCGGTGACGGCGCCCTCGAAAACCAGCGGCTTCAGGGAGGCACGGGCGGTGTAGAGCGCGGCGGTGTAGCCCGCGGGCCCGGAGCCGATGATGATCACGTTACGGACGTCGCTCACGGGTGTCTTCCTTGTCTCTGCCGACTGCTTGCTGGGGCTCTCGGTGAACTCTCACCCCACCCAACGGATCCTAAGGGGCAAGCATTCCCGCGGTGCCCCGGCGCCCTTACCGCCGGTTCAGTCTCGCCGGTACGAGTGGGTCAGCAGCACCTTGCCCGGGGCGGGCGGTGAAGCGGAGACGCAGGAGGCCGAGATGACGTAGGCCGAGACGCGGTCGGTGTCGGTCGGGTGCGGCAGGATCACGAGGTACGCGTCCTGGCCCTCGTACGTGCTGTGTGTGGCGGCCAGGGGGGTCTCGGGCCGCCCGGTGCCGCGTTGCACGCAGGACGGAACGGTGTCCGTCGCGCCGCGCAGCGGGGTGTCGGGGGAGCTCTGCGTGCCGACATCCGGCTTCTTCTTGGTGTGCGACGAGGCGAGCAGGTCGTGGACCCGCGACTCCAGTGTGGCGGACGTCAGCGCGGACGCGGCTCCCGCGCTCTTCGTCGCTTCCTCGGTGTGGTGCTTGTGTGCACCAGCCTGGCCGCTGCCGGTGGACGCGTTCTGGAAGACGATTCCCCCGACCCCGATGACCGCAGCGGCGGCCGCGGCACCGAGCAGTGCCCTCGGCCAGCGCCGGCTCCGGGCCCGTCCACCGACCGCCCGGCGCCCCGGGCCGGAAGCCGCCCGGGGGTGCCCTGCGGGCCGGGTGACAGGCACAGGAGCGACGCTGGAGGGCACCTCTTCGGTTTCACGTGAAACCGAAACCACCTCGCTCGCTGACGTTTCACGTGAAACAACCGGTTCCTGCTCCGGCGCCGTGGAGTCGAGCAGAGCCTCGGCCGCCAACGCCGCGTCGATACGCTCCGCCACATCGGTCGGCATGCGAGTGGGGCCAGGGAGCGTGCCCAGCAGGCCCCGAATCTCCTCCAGAGAGGCGTGGACGTCCTCGCACAGCTCACAGCACGCCAGGTGATCCCGTAGATCAGCGCTGCGGGACGGCGAGAGCAGACCGTCCGTGAGTGCGGAGATCTCCGACACCTCCGGGTGCTCGTCCGTGTCGGTCGTCGAAGTCACGAGCGCCCACCTCCGCCCTTCACGGCATCTGTGTCCTTCGGCCCTGCCGCCTCTGGGACGGATGTCCCCTGCGCCCGGTTCCTTCCCCCGCTGACGGGTCTGCTATCCCCTTCACCCGGGCGCAGATGGGTGAGCATCGGAAGAAGCCGGGCCCGCCCTCGCGCACAGCGGCTCTTCACCGTCCCCGTGGGGACACCGAGGATCGCCGCGGCCTCGGCCACCGGATATCCCTGCATGTCAACGAGGACCAGTGCCGCACGTTGTTCCTCGGGCAGCGTGCGCAGCACACGGAGCAGCTCTCGGTGCAGATCCTGTCGCTCCGCCGGCACGGCAGCCGACTCGTGCGGCTCCAGCAACTGCTCCAGCCGCTCCGTCTCGGCAACCGGCGATGTCCGGCGGGAGGCCGCTTTGCGGGCCCGGTCCAGACAGGCGTTGACCGTGATGCGGTGCAACCAGGTCGTGACGGCCGACTGACCACGAAACGTATGAGCGGCCCGGTAAGCCGAGACAAGCGCATCCTGCACGGCATCCGCCGCTTCTTCCCGATCTCCGAGCGTACGAAGCGCCACCGCCCACAGCCGGTCCCGGTGGCGCCGCACTATCTCACCGAAGGCGTCGGGGTCGCCGGCCACATGGCGCGCGAGGAGGTCGGCATCGCTCACCACGTCAGAGCCGCCTGTCTCAGGCTCCACATGTCCCCCTGCTCGCGGCGGGTAGCGGATAGGTGGCTCCATTGAAGCCCGCCGGGCTGCGAAAGTAAACGTTGATCAGGCGCGAGGTCAGGCACCGGCATCGCGAGCGGCGCCCGCTGTTCCGGGGCTGAGGACACCACTGCTTCCGCGCTGTAAGACGGGCGTTTTTACGCGGCTCTCGGTGCGGGCCCGTGGGTATTTCGGCAATAACGCGGTGCATTGCGCCAAGCGGAACTGAAGGGCGGGTGGGTTCCGATGTTCCGTGTCTCCGGTTGACCGGCCGACCGGAGACACGGTTTTTCACGGGCCTTTTCCGGCGGTGAAGGCAGCCCCTCGCCTCGTTCGCGCAGTGGGTACGCGTGGGCAGAGTGCGCGCTCGTTCCGTACGCTCACTCGCGGCACGAAGCGTTGAACAGGCCTCGCGATTCGGCCGAAACACGTGGGAGCAGAGTGCGGCTCAAGCCCTTCGAGCGCCCCGCGAAAGGCGCTCGAAGGGGTCAGCCGTTGACCTTGATCTCCGAAATGCCGCCTCGGTAACCGTCTTCCGAGTCGTCGCTGGGCAGCTCGGTGATGTGGATCAGGACGTACCGCGTCTTGACGGGCTTGTCCAGCTTCACGGACAGCGAGGAGCCGGACTTCTCCAGCTTCGAGAGGCGCTGCGGGAACGCGCTGAGCGTGGTCGGGTTCGACGCGGCGGGATCGGCGGCCAGCACCTCGGCCGTCTGACCCGCGCGGTACATGCTGGCCTGCACCTCGGAGACGTCCTTGACGCTGCCGAGGTCGACGACCAGGCCGCTGCCGTCCGCGCGGTACGGGAGGTTGCCGAAGTTCGCCCAGCCCTTGAACAGCCCGGTCACCCAGGCAGTGCCCGGGTTCCCGTCCACGGCGTTCGACGCCGGGCTCCAGCGCCCGCCGACGGGCGCGCTGGTCCGGGGAGAGAACTCCGTAGCACTGTCGATCTTGATCGGCTTCGGGGCGGGCTTCTTCTGCTTACCGCTCTCGGGTTGGGTGTTCTCCTGGCTGTCCGGGCCTTCGCCCTGCAGGAGGGTGTCCGCCAGTTGCCAGCTGCCGAGACCCAGGGCGGCGATGAGCAGGCCGGACACGCACCACTTCAGGGCCCGGCCGGTGCGGCTCTGCAACGGTGGCGGCGGGGTGGGTACGGGCGCGGTCCGTGCTGTCGCGCCGCCGTTTCGCGACGGGGGCTGGCCGTACGAGCCCTGCTGGAAGCCGGTGCGCTGGTAGGGCGGCGGGGAGGTGAAGGACGTCTCCGGGGGGCGGATGCGCGGTATGGCCGTGACGGCCTTCGCCAGTTCCTCCGGGGTGGTGCAGGCCGGCTCCTGGCGGGAGGCGGTGGCACCGTCGTTGACCAGCGCGCGCATGGCGAGCTCGGACAGGCCGCGGTGCACTCCGGCCCGTACCTGGTCCGGCGGGATCATGCCGATGTCCTTGGGCAGCCCCGACAGGCCGTACGCGTCGCTCTCGTACGGCCAGCGCTGGGTGAGGGCGGCGTACAGGAGCGCGCCGATCGCCTCGGTGTCCGTGCGCTGGGGGTGCTCGCTGGTGATGCCGCGCAGTGCGGCCATCACGGCCAGGCCGCGGATGCGGTACTGCCCGGACTCGGTCCGCAGCACCGAACTCGGGTTGAGCCTGAGATGGGACAAGCCTTCCCGGTGGGCGGCGGCCATGGCCTGGGAGACCTGGCTGACGAGCTGGTAGGCGTCGTGCGGTTCGAGCGGGCCGTTCGCGAGGACGGCGGTCAGTTCCGTGGCGTCCGGCAGCCACTCGTGCACGACGTAGACGAGGTCGTTCTCCTCCACGGCGTCGAGGACCTGCACGAAGCGGGGGTCACCGAGCAGCGCGGCGGAGCGCGAAGCAGACAGCACGGGGCGGGCTCGCGGGTGGTCCGCGGGCAGGATGTGTACGCCGACGGCACGGCGCAGTTTCTCGTCGACCGCACGCCAGCTGCTGAATCCGTCCAGACGGGTGACGCACTCCTCCAGGCGGTAGCGTCTGGCGAGCTTGTGGCCGCTGTGCAGTTCGGGCGGCTTGGTGTCGGCCACCGCGGCAGGCTGATCGCCGGTGCGTGCGGTGTCCTGGTCCGTGCCGGTTACGCTCTCGGCCTCCGCACCGTCGTTCGTGGCCTGTCCCGCCTGGGCGGTCAGCGGTTTCTCACCGCTCGTGTCGGCCACGTCGACGGCAGCCGTGCTCCGTTCCGCCACCGTCGTTCCTGCCTCCCCATCCGTTGCAGGCTCTACGAGCCAAGACAATTGTGCCCACAGACCGCCACTATGCACGACACACGGTTGCGGCCGATGGTTGTGCCCGCTCAGCGCCCGAGCTTGGCGCGCACCATGCCGACCATGGCGTTCATCTCCTCGACCCGCATCCGCTTCGCGGCGAGGAAGAAGACGGCGATCAGTGTGACACCGCCACCGACCAAGGCGGCCAGCGAACCGGTGACGCCGCTGCCGAGCGCGAGGGTGATTCCGTATGCGGCCGCGCCGCCGACCAGGGCGGCGGGTACACAGGCACCGGCGAGACGGGCGTACGTACGAATGACGTGCGGTCCGTCCAGGTCGCCGCCCAGCCGTGTGCGCAGCCGCCGCCAGGCCACGCCGACGCCGACGGCGTAGGCCAGTCCATAGGAGGCCGCGAGGCCGACCACCACCCAGCGGGCCGGCAGGAGGAGGAAACACAGCCCGGAGCCCGCCGCGTTGACGGCGGCGACGATCACCGTGTTGTAGAACGGCGTGCGGGTGTCCTCGTAGGCGTAGAAACCGCGCAGGATGACGTACTGCGCGGAGTACGGGATCAGGCCGAGACCGAACGCCATGATCACGTAACCGATGTTGGTGGCACCGGCGCCCGCGCTGGAGAACATCAGTGTCGCCATGGGAACACCGAGCGCCAGGAACACGAAGGCGCACGGCACGATGGCCACGGCCGAGGTCCGCAGACCGTAGGAGATGTCGTCCCGTACGGCGGTGACGTCCCCGTCGTGCGCGGCCCGGGAGATGCGGGGCAGGACGGCGGTCATGACCGAGACGGTGATGATGGCCTGCGGCATCTGCCAGAGCTGCAGCGCGTAGTTGTATGCGGTGATACCGGTACCGGAGTGGCCCTCGCCCTCGGCGACCGAGCCGGCCCAGGTGGCGATCTGGGTCACCACGATCAGGCCGAGCTGGTTGGCGAGCACGAAGAAGAAGGTCCACTTGGCCAGCCGCGCCGCCTTCCCCAGCCCGTGGCCGCGCCAGTCGAAGCGCGGGCGGATGCGGAAACCGGCGTCCCGGAGGTAGGGGACCATGGCGAGCGCCTGCACGGTCAGCCCGAGCAGCGTGCCGATGCCCAGCAGCCGGATCGCGTCGGCGGAGACGTTGCCGGCGCTCACGCCGCTCTGCGAGAAGCTGCCGAAGACCCAGATGAACGCGCCGAACGTGGCGATCACGATGACGTTGTTGAGGACCGGGGTCCACATCATCGCGCCGAACCGGCCGCGGGCGTTCAGGATCTGTCCCAGCACGACGTGCACGCCCATGAAGAACATGGTCGGCAGGCAGTAGCGGGCAAAGGCGACCGCGACGTCCATCTGCTCGGGATCCGAGGCGATCTTCGGCGACATCATGCTGATGAAGACCGGAGCCGCCAGCACACAGACCGTGGTGACGCCGGCCATCAGCACGGTGACCAGGGTCAGGAGTCTGTTGGCGTACGCCTCGCCGCCGTCCTCGTCGTCCTTCATGGCCCGCACCAGCTGCGGGATGAAGACGGCGTTCAGGGCGCCGCCGCCGACGAGGATGTAGATCATCGTCGGCAGGGTGTTGGCGACCTGGTACGAGTCGTTGAGGGTGCCGACGCCGATCGCCGCGGCGATGACGAGGTTGCGTACGAAGCCCAGGATCCGGGAGACCAGCGTGCCCGCGGCCATGACGGCGCTGGACTTCAGCAGACTCGACGCGCGCCCGCCGGAGCGCTTGGCGGGCGCGGCGGGCTCCGGCGCGGGCGCCGGCGGCTGCTCCGGTACGGCAGCGGCCTGCGGAACAGGGTCCGGCTGCGGCGTCATCGGCTGCTGCGACGCGTACGGGCGCTGCGGCTCGTACGACTGTTGCGCTCCGTACGGGCGCTGCGCCTCGTGCGGCTTCTGTGACTCGTAGGGCCGCTGCGGCTCGTATGGCTGCTGCTGGTCGCGGTACAGGTGCGCGAAGGCGTCCTGCTCCGGGCGCTCGTCGGCGGCCTGCGTGATGAGGTCGTCCACCCCCACGAACTGCGTCGTCGCGGCGTCGTCACCGTACGGCAGGTGCCGGGTCGGGCCCTGGGGCTCGGGAGGCGGCGGCGGGGCCCAGACCTGGGGGTCCGGAGTGTGCTGCGGGGTGGGCGGCTGCTGATAGAGCGGGTTCGGGGCCTGGCCGGGAGGCGGCGGGGGGTGGGCCGACCGGTCGTAGAAGACGTCGTTCACCGGGTCCTGGGTCGTGGGGTCCTGCGACCGGTACGGGTCGTTGGCGTACGCGTCCTGCACATATGGATCATGGGGCGGCTGCCCCTGAGGTGTCGGCGGTCCCTGACCCGCGGGGGTGCCGTGCGCACCCCTGCCGCGGTCACCGTCGTACGGCGCATTCATCGCTGCCCCACCTCATCCGTCGCCGGCCATCCGGCCCCGCCAACTATCAACGGTCCACTTTCTCACCTGAGCCGGACGGGTCCGTGCTTCCCGAACCGGTGTCCGGCTCCGGGTCACCCGGCTGCCCCGGCTCGTCACCGTTCGTACCGCCGTTCCCGTCACCGCTGCCGTCGCCGGCCCCGTCGGCGCCCTCGCCACCGTCGGCGCCCTCGCCACCGTCGGTGCCCTCCCCGTCGTGCCGGCCGGCACGCTTGCGCTGGAGGTAGATGCGCACACCGGCCAGGACGAGCAGCAGCACACCGCCCGCGATCACCAGCATGATCGTCGAGGTGATCTCGGTGACGTTGACCTGGAAGGTCATCGGCCGGCCGTACGGCTTGCCCTCGGAGGTGTAGAGCTGCGCCGTCACCTGCACCGGGCCGTTGGCGTTCGCCGTCGTGTCGAACTTGAACGACTGGCTGTGACCGCCGTCGACCGTGATCTCCTGCGGCTCGCCCGTGTCGAGGCGGTTGGGCTGCGAGGACGAGAGTTCCAGCGTCAGGCCCTTCACGCCCTGGACCAGGTTGTTCTGCACCGTCACCGGAATGGTCGCGCTGCGTCCGGAGAGCGTCGCGTCCGACTTCTGGATCAGCTGCACGTTCTTCGTCAGGCCGTCGAGGTAGGTGCGTACGGAGCTGCGGAAGGCCGCGGCACCCGCCTCGTCACCCCGCCACTCGGTCGACATCTCCCGCATGATGGCGCTGCCGAACGGCGTCACCACCCGGCCGGGCTGGGACAGGACGGGCTCGAAGTCGTCCAGCGTGCTCTGGGTCTCCTGAATCTCCTCGAAGGCCGCGGTCGGCAGTTCCTGCTCGCGCAGTGAGGAGGGGTACGCGGAGTTCCTGGGCACGTCACGGTTGGCGTTCGGGTCGGGCGCGGCCTTGGCGGCACCCGCCAGGTTCAGCGGTTCGGCCCAGCGTCCCGGCACCAGGTTCTTCACGCCGGCGGCCATCGCCTGGGCCTGGCTGACCGAGGGCGTGCGCTGCGGGGCGATGACGATGTTGCGCTGCCGCTCGGGCTCCTGGCCGTTGACCATCAGGCTCTGGGCGAGGAACTCCTGGATGGCGAGGGTGGAGTTCTCGGCCTTGGACAGGTCGCCCTCGAAGGCGGTGGACAGCCGCGCGTCCGAGACGATCGCGGTGTTTCCGCTGCCGATGGGGCGGACCGCCGTCGGGCTGTAGGAGAGGTCGTTCTCCTGGAGGCTGTCGCTGCGGGCGATGATGTTGTGGGCGCCGCCGGAGGTGGCCACATCCACGATCGAGGAGTCGATCGCGCCCTCGACGGGCCAGGCGAAGTCGGTACGGGGCTTGACGCCCAGGATCGTCTCCACGGTCGTGGCCGCCAGCGTCGTGGCGGGTCCGAGGTGACCGAGGGCGCTGGGGACCTCCTTGCCACGGTGGGCGAGAGAGGCCAGGTCGGGGTCGCCGAAGGGGAGGGCGACGACCTCGTGGGTCTTGACGGCCTCCTCCACCTGGCTCAGCCACTGCTTGGCGACCGCCTGGTTCTTGCCCGCCGTGGGGCCGTTCGGCCCTTCGACCTTGTAGGTCTTGGTCATCGCGTCGACGGAGGCGAGCACGTCGGGGTCGATGACGAAGGTGACGGGGAGGTCCTTGCCGAGCGCCACGAGCTGCTGGAGACGCCCGCCGGGGGCGATCTCGGCGGCCAGGTTGTCGTTGCGGAAGACGGGGGTCTGCTCCGCGTCCGCGTCGGTCTCCGCGGTGAGGTGCGTCGAGGAGATCAGCGGCCACAGGTACGTGAGCTGCGTCTTCTTCGCCACGTCGGAGGTCTGCCAGGGCAGGAACGTCCGCTGTACGCCGAGCACCTGGTCGTACGAGGAATCTCCGGCCCGGCCGGAAAGGGAGACACCGAGCTGGTAGACGCCGTCGTCACCCAGGTCGAGGTCCTTGACCGGCACGTGGAGGGTGAAGGTGCGGCTGACGCCCGGAGCCAGCTTGTCGATCTTCTGTGTGCGGTTCTCGATCTCCTCGCCGTCCGCGGAGGGAGAGAAGCCGGTGCGCTTGGCGGCCGTGTCGATGGCGCTGCGGCTGGTGAGGGCCTGGCCCTTCCGCAGGCCCACGTGCGCGTCGGTGATCGCGGAGTCGCTGCGGTTGGTGAGCGTGCCGGAGACGGTGAGGGTGTCGTCCTTCTTCGGCACGGTGGGGGTGAGCGCGTCGATGGAGACGTCGACGGTGCGTGGGCCGGCGGCATGGGCTTCGGGGGCGGCCGGGAACTGCAGCATGGCCGCCAGCAACGGCACTCCGGCGATCAGTGCCGCGGCCCGGCGCAACCACCGACCGCGCGGCCGTTCACTCCCCTGGAACCCTGCCGCCTCGGCCACGCGTTCGCCCGTCCCTCGTCGTCGTCAGTGGTCGTCGGAATGTGCGTCCACGCATGGTAACGAGGCCCGCTGTGCTGAAGTGCTGGGGACTGCTCCACAAGATCGCTCGTTGGTCCGGCGCGGGAGGGCCTTGTCCTCTTTCCGTGGGGATGCCCGGCTGGGCGGGCGAGAGGAGGCTTCGCCGGACGCGGACACGTACCCTGTTCTGTTGTGCCGAACGCCAACAATGACTTCCTCGCCCCGCAGTCCGAGCGGACCTCGCAGCCGACGAACGCCCTGAGCCAGGCGCAGCGCCGTGCCGTCAGCGAACTGCTGCGGGTGTCCCCCGTCGCGGACGATCTGGCCCGCCGTTTCCAGGAGGCCGGGTTCACGCTTGCCCTGGTCGGCGGTTCGGTGCGGGACGCGCTGCTCGGCCGGCTCGGCAACGACCTGGACTTCACCACCGACGCCCGCCCCGAGGACGTGCTGCGGATCGTGCGGCCGTGGGCGGACGCGCTGTGGGAGGTCGGTATCGCCTTCGGCACGGTCGGCTGCAAGAAGGACTCGTTCGACATCGAGGTCACCACGTACCGCTCCGAGGCCTACGACCGGACCTCGCGCAAGCCCGAGGTGTCCTACGGCGACTCCATCGAGCAGGACCTGGTGCGCCGGGACTTCACGGTGAACGCCATGGCGGTGGCGCTGCCGGAGAAGGAGTTCGTCGACCCGCACAACGGTCTGGAGGACCTGGCGGAGCGCGTCCTGCGGACGCCGGGGACGCCGGAGGAGTCGTTCTCCGACGACCCGCTGCGGATGATGCGGGCTGCCCGGTTCGCGGCCCAGCTGGACTTCGAGGTGGCCGAGGACGTCGTCTCCGCCATGAAGGCCATGGCCGAGCGCATCGACATCGTCTCCGCCGAGCGGGTGCGGGACGAACTGAACAAGCTGCTGTTGGGCGCGCACCCGCGCAAGGGACTCAAGCTGCTGGTCGACACGGGGATCGCCGACCGGGTGCTGCCGGAGCTGCCGGCCCTGCGGCTGGAAAGTGACGAACATCACCGTCATAAGGACGTCTACGAACACTCGCTGACCGTGCTGGAGCAGGCCATCGACCTCGAAGAGGACGGCCCCGACCTGGTGCTGCGGCTGGCGGCGCTGCTGCACGACATCGGCAAGCCGAAGACGCGGCGCTTCGAGAGCGACGGCCGGGTCTCCTTCCATCACCACGAGGTCGTGGGCGCGAAGATGACCAAGAAGCGGATGACCGCGCTGAAGTACTCCAACGACATGATCAAGGACGTCTCACGGCTGGTGGAGCTGCACCTGCGCTTCCACGGCTACGGGACGGGCGAGTGGACCGACTCCGCGGTCCGCCGGTACGTGCGGGACGCCGGCCCGCAGCTGGAGCGTCTGCACAAGCTGACGCGTTCGGACTGCACCACCCGCAACAAGCGCAAGGCGAACGCGCTCTCCCGTGCCTATGACGGGCTGGAGGAGCGGATCGCGCGGCTCCAGGAACAGGAGGAGCTGGACTCGATCCGGCCGGACCTGGACGGCAACGACATCATGCAGGTCCTCGGCGTCGCCCCCGGCCCGGCGGTCGGCAAGGCCTACAAGCACCTGCTCGAACTGCGGCTGGAGAACGGCCCGATGGAGCGGGACCAGGCCGTCGCGGCCCTCCAGGAGTGGTGGGCCACGCAGACCTGAGCCTGCGGTTCCACGTGAAACACGGGACCCTGAGCCGATTCGTGTTTCACGTGAAACCAGCCGCAGCGCCTACTTCTTGATGTCCTCCAGGCAGAGCACGACCTTGCTGCGGTGCCTACGTCCGGTGGCCTCCGAATAGGCGTTGTACTTCGTCAGGTCGCAGAGCTTCTCGTCGGTGGTGTCGTCATGCACCTCGGCGACCTTGTAGGCGGCATCGGAGGCGGCGCAGTCCACCTTCTCCAGGTCCGGCCGGATGGTCGTGCCGTTGTTCTTCATACAGTCACCGACGGCGGCCTTCTTGGCGTCCGAGCTGAAGATGGCGTTGAAGGCCGCAAGGCCACCGAGCGCCAGGGCGAGCACGACGAAGGTCATGATGACGCGGGTGACCTTCCGGCCCGCGGTGTCCGGCCGCTGAGGATTGGGCGGCTGAGGCGACGGGCCCCGGGGCGGCATGCCGTAAGGCTGCTGCGGGGGCGCTGCCTGCGGCCAGGGGGCACCTTGCTGTTGCGGCGCCTGCGGCGGATACGCGTAGCCGCCTTGAGGCTGGCCGTACGGCGCCTGGGGAGCCTGCGGGGGCGGTCCATAGGGATTCGGCCCCTGTGGCGGTTGCCCGTACGGTGCGCTCGGCGCCTGCGGGTACGGATTCTGGCCGTAGGGATTCTGCCCGTACGGATTCTGGCCCGGAGGCGGCGGCATGGTCACGAAGATCCCCCTGATGAACGATGCGTCATGTGTGTGCGAAGCACGTAACGTATCGGGCCGCGAGGTGACCCGGTGGCCGACGGGGAGCCAGAGGCCTGTGACCTAGCTCCGCAGGAAGCGCACCAGCGACATGGCGGTCGCCGCGTGAAGCAGTGCCACGCCGATGACGAGCACGCTCGACCTGCCGTCCGGCGGCAACATCAGCGCTGCCACGGCCGCGGCGCCGACGTAGGCGACGTTGAAGAGCATGTCGTAGACGGCGAAGACACGGCCGCGGAAGGCGTCGTCCACGGAGGATTGCACCACCGTGTCCGTGGAGATCTTGGCGGCCTGAGTGCTGAGGCCGAGCACGAAGGCGGCCAACAGCATCGGGCCGTACACGAAGGACAGCCCCAGGGCAGGAGCCAGCACGGCTGACAGCCCCGCACAGCACGCCATCCAGACCAGCGGACCGAAGCGGGCCACGACCGGCGGCGTGATCACCGCGGCGGCGAAGAAGCCGGCTCCTGACACGCCGACGGCGATGCCGAGGAGCGCCAGCCCGTCCGATTCACTGTCGGACCAGGCATACCGGCACAGCATCAGCACCATGACGGTCAGCGCTCCGTAGCAGAAGCGCAACGCGGTCATCGCTGTCAGCGCCGCCGTGGCGGTCCGGCGCTCCGCAAGGTGGCGCAGGCCCTCCACCAGGCCACGGGTGGTACTCGACAAGGCGGCACCCAAGCGCGACTGGAGCTGCGAGGTGTCGGGCCCGAGCAGCCCGGGGCCCATCCGCAGAGACACACCGGCAGCGCAGAGATAAAGGGTGGCTGCCAGCACCACGACGACCGAGTTCGACTCGACCCCCGCAAGCCGGGCGGCGAAGGCGAGGCCACCGCCCGCGGTGGTCGCGAGAGTGCCGGCGGTCGGGGAGAGGGAGTTGGCCATCACCAGCTGCTCCGTGCCGTCGACCACGCGGGGCAGGGCGGCCGAGAGCCCGGCCAGCACGAAGCGGTTGACGGCCATGACGCAGAGGGCGGACGCGTAGAAGAGCCAGTCCGGGACCTGTGCGGTGACCAGGGCCGCAGTGCCGATGGCGAGCGCGGTGCGCAGCAGGTTGCCGTACAGCAGCACCTGCCGACGGCGCCAGCGGTCGAGGAGAACGCCCGCGAAGGGGCCGAGCAGCGAGTACGGGAGCAGCAGCACCGCCATGGCGGAGGCGATGGCCGCGGGAGATGCCTGTTTCTCGGGTGAGAAGACGACGTACGTGGCGAGCGCGACCTGGTAGACACCGTCGGCGGCCTGGGAGAGCAGCCGTACGGCCAGCAGGGAGCGGAAGTCGCGTAGTCGGAGCAGTACGCGGAGGTCACGCGCAACGGGCATGAGACCCAGCCTCACACAGCTCACAGGCCCCCGGACGGAATTTCCGGGGGCCTGTGATCACGGGGGAAGGGCGCGGTGCTTAGCGCTCGACCTCACCCTTGATGAACTTCTCGACGTTCGCGTGCGCCTCGTCGTCGAAGTACTGCACCGGCGGCGACTTCATGAAGTACGAGGAAGCGGAGAGCACCGGGCCACCGATGCCGCGGTCCTTGGCGATCTTCGCGGCGCGCAGGGCGTCGATGATGACACCCGCGGAGTTCGGGGAGTCCCAGACCTCCAGCTTGTACTCCAGGTTCAGCGGGACGTCACCGAAGGCGCGGCCCTCCAGGCGCACGTAGGCCCACTTGCGGTCGTCCAGCCAGGCGACGTAGTCCGACGGGCCGATGTGGACGTTGTCCTCGCCCAGCTCGCGGTCGCGGATCTGCGAGGTGACGGCCTGGGTCTTGGAGATCTTCTTGGACTCCAGGCGCTCCCGTTCGAGCATGTTCTTGAAGTCCATGTTGCCGCCGACGTTCAGCTGCATCGTGCGGTCCAGGACGACGCCCCGGTCCTCGAAGAGCTTGGCCATCACGCGGTGCGTGATCGTGGCGCCGACCTGGGACTTGATGTCGTCACCGACGATCGGCACGCCTGCTTCGGTGAACTTGTCCGCCCACTCCTTGGTGCCGGCGATGAAGACCGGGAGGGCGTTGACGAAGGCGACCTTGGCGTCGATGGCGCACTGGGCGTAGAACTTCGCGGCGTCCTCGGAGCCGACGGGCAGGTAGCACACCAGGACGTCGACCTGCTGGTCCTTGAGGACCTGGACGATGTCCACCGGCGCCTCGTCGGACTCCTCGATGGTCTGGCGGTAGTACTTGCCCAGGCCGTCGAGGGTGTGGCCGCGCTGGACGGTCACACCGGAGTTCGGCACGTCGCAGATCTTGATGGTGTTGTTCTCGCTGGCGCCGATGGCGTCCGCCAGGTCGAGGCCGACCTTCTTGGCGTCGACGTCGAAAGCGGCCACGAACTCGATGTCCCGCACGTGGTAGTCGCCGAACTGCACGTGCATCAGGCCGGGCACGCGGCTGTCCGGGTCTGCGTCCTTGTAGTACTCGACGCCTTGTACCAGCGAGGCGGCGCAGTTGCCCACGCCGACGATGGCTACGCGAACCGAACCCATTCCGGTTGCTCCCTGTGATCTCGACAAGGCCCCGCGACTGCGGGACCTCATGTGGTGGTGTCATCGGACGGGTCCGGCCGGGAAGCACCCCGACGCCGGGGCAGGCCGCCCGTATCTCCTGACGTGTCCTTCCGTCCCTGCTCCGCGGGGTCCGCGGCGCGCTGATCGCGACCCGCGCGCTCGCTCTCGATCAGCTCGTTGAGCCACCGGACCTCGCGTTCCACGGACTCCATTCCGTGCCGCTGCAGTTCGAGGGTGTAGTCGTCCAGCCGCTCGCGCGAACGTGCCAGGGAGGTGCGCATCTTTTCGAGGCGTTCCTCCAGCCGGCTGCGGCGGCCTTCCAGGACCCGCATCCGTACGTCGCGCGAGGTCTGCCCGAAGAAGGCGAAGCGGACGCCGAAGTGTTCGTCCTCCCACGCGTCCGGGCCGGAGTGGGCGAGCAGCTCCTCGAAGTGGCTCTTCCCCTCCGCCGTCAGGCGGTAGACGATCTTCGCCCGGCGGCCGGTGAGGGACGTGGGCGCGGGTTCCGCGGAACCGCCCGTCTCCTCGGTCAGCCAGCCGTTGGCGACCAGCGCCTTCAGGCAGGGGTAGAGCGTGCCGTAGCTGAACGCACGGAAGACCCCCAGCGAGGTGTTGAGCCGTTTGCGCAGCTCATAGCCGTGCATAGGGGACTCGCGGAGCAGTCCGAGGACGGCGAACTCAAGGATGCCGGACCGCCTGCTCATGCCCGCCTCCTTGGTGCCGTGCGTTCTTTATGCCGAGCTGATGTATCGATCCGATACATCCAGACGATAGATCGGGACCACCGGAGGAACAAGAGGGGGGACGGTGAACGCCATCACATCACCGTTTCGTTCTACCCAACCTGACTGATTTGGAGTGAATTTCAACAGTGGGCAGGTTTTGGCCGTGCGTAGTCTGTGCGCCATGCAAACTGCCGGGAACCGTGGGGCGGAACATGACGTCCCCGTCCTCGGTGTAGTGCGACCCCATGAGCCATATGGGTGCCGTACGTCGGGGGGACCTGAAGCCAACTGCCGCCTTCAGGCGACGAGATAGATAGCGCGCCTGCCCGAGGAGTATTCGTTCCATGAGCGAGCACCGTCGCAAACCGCCCCAGCCGCAGGGCGGCGGACGTGCTGCGGCCCGACGAGCCGCACAGCAATCATCGGGGCGCCGTGCCGCGCCCACCCGCGGCTCCACCCCTGCCCCCGGTCCCGACGCCGGAGCGTACGGGCAGGAACGGCCGGCCGGCGGCAGAGCCGAGGCCCGGCGCGCCGCACAACGCGGCGGCCGACGACGGACTTCCGACACGGCGGCGATGGCCTCGGGCAGTGGCCACGGAGGCCGCGGCGGTGGCCGCCGCACCGGTGGCGGCAATGAAGGCGGTCGCGGGCGGGGCCGGGGAGCGGGCAGGCCCGGCAAGAAGCGGTTCATCGACTACCCGCGCTCGGGCAAGATCGGCTGGCGCCGGTTCATGCCGTCCTGGAAGCAGGTCCTCGGCAGCTGTATCGGCTTCCTCGCGCTGATCGTCGGTGCGGCCGGCCTGGCGCTCGCCTATGTGGACATCCCGAACCCGCAGAAGGCCTCCCAGCTGCAGAAGAACGTCTACTACTGGTCCAACGGCAAGCCGATGGTCGTCGCCGGCGGCGGTGAGCTCAATCGCCAGATCGTGCCGATCACCTCGATCCCCAAGTCCATGCAGAACGCGGTGATCTCCGCCGAGAACGCGTCGTTCGAAAAGGACTCGGGCGTCGACCCGATGGGTATCGCCCGTGCGGTCTTCAACATGGCCAAGGGCGGTGAGACCCAGAGTGGTTCCACCATTACCCAGCAGTACGTCAAGAACACCTACCTCGACCAGTCGCAGACCCTCAAGCGCAAGCTGACCGAGCTGTTCATCTCCATCAAGGTGGGCATCAAGGAGAAGAAGCCCACGATCCTGGCCGGTTACCTCAACACCGCCTATTACGGGCGGGGAGCCTACGGGATCCAGGCGGCGTCGCGCGCGTACTACGGCAAGGACTGCGACAAGCTCACGCCGAGCGAGGGGGCGTTCCTGGCCTCGCTGCTCAACGGCCCCAACCTCTACGACCCGTACATCACGACGGAGGCCAAGGGCGCGAACCTCAAACGCGCCGAGGCCCGCTGGAAGTGGACGCTGGACCGTGAGGTCGAGGTCGGGCGGATGCCCAAGGCGGAGCGGGACCAGATCAAGGAATTCCCGATGCCCAGGAAGCCCAAGAAGGCCATGGACCTCCGCGGCCAGAAGGGTTACCTGGTCGACCTGGCGAACAACTACATCACGGCGAACACCAAGATCACTGACGTCATGCTGAAGAAGGGCGGCTACGAGATCCACACGACCTTCGACGAGAAGAAGGTCAACGAGCTCGCGGCGTCCGTGGACAAGGTCACCAAGGAGCACATCAAGCCGGACAAGCGCGACGTGGACAAGCACGTCCAGTTCGGCGGCGCCTCGGTCGAACCGGGGACCGGCAAGATCGTCGCCATCTACGGCGGCAAGGACGCGACCCAGCACTACACGAACAACGCGGACTACACCGGTGTCCAGGTCGGTTCGACCTTCAAGCCGTTCGTGCTCGCGGCGGCGATGAGCGACGGCGTACGGGACCCGCACAACCCCGAACGGCGCACGCGCGTCTCGCCGAACAGCATCTACAACGGCGACAACAAGCTGAAGCTGCTGAACTACGACGGGTCCGTCTGGCACGACAAGGACGGCAAGGAGTGGCACCAGGCGAACGACGGCAACGAGGACCGCGGAAAGATCACTCTGCGCACCGCGATGCAGTTCTCGGTGAACACCCCCTACATCCAGCTCGGCATGGACGTCGGCCGTGACAAGGTGAAGGAAGCGGCCATCGCCGCCGGGCTCCGCGACGACCAGAGCATGGCGAAGACCACGCCGACCTTCTCCCTGGGCACCTCGGCGCCGAGCGCGATCCGGCTGGCCGGCGCGTACGCCACCTTCGCCGCCAGTGGCCAGCAGGACGACCCGTACTCGATCGAGTCCGTCGAGAAGGACGGCCAGACCCTGTACGAGCACACCAAGAAGCCCAAGACGGGCTTCAGCGCCGCGGTCGCGGACAACGTGACGGACGTGCTGAAGACCGTGGTGGAGAAGGGCACCGGTACGGCTGCGAAGCTGCCCGGCGGGCGTGAGGCGGCCGGCAAGACCGGTACCACCGACGACAACAAGTCGGCCTGGTTCGCCGGCTACACGAAGCAGCTGGCCACCACGATCGGCATGTGGCGGGTCGACGACCAGGCCAAGCAGCAGCAGTTCCTGAAGATGTATGGCGTCGGTGGCGAGGAGAAGATCCACGGTGCCTCGTTCCCGGCCCGAATCTGGGCGGATTACATGGCGCAGGTCATGAAGGGCAAGAAGCTCGAACACTTCCCGGACCCGGCGCCGATCGGCCAGACGGTCTACGGAGACGGCATGAGCCCGTCCCCGAAGCCCACTCCGACCACTCCTCCGCCCAGCTCCCCGACGCCGACCCCCAGCAAGTCGGCACCGACCACGCCCCCTGCCAGCCCCAAGCCGACCAACACGTGCGCGGACTGGGACCTCAACTGCCAGAGCAACGGCGGAGCGACCGGCGGCGGGGACACCGGCGGACGTCCGGGCGGCGGAGACTCCGGCGGCACCACCTCGACGCCTGACCCGAGCACCGGTGGGCCCGGAGGCGACGAAGGCGGCATCTTCGGCGCCCCGGCCGGCGGCGCGTCAGGTGGCCGACGCGATTGACCGGCGACTGTTTCACGTGAAACGTGACGGAGAAGCCCCCGGACCCGTGAAAACGGGCCGGGGGCTTCTCCGCGTTCGGCCCAGGGCCGTACGGCAGGATGGGCGCATGACGAGCGTGCGACAGGACGAGCCGGTACGGCCGACGCGACGGGACGAGGTGGCGGCGGCCGGCAGCGAGCTGATCGGCGGCCCTGCCGGGCGGCGCGCGCTCTTCGGCACGGGCTGGTGGAATCCGGTACGCGTCATCGCGCTTGTCATGATCGGGATGTTCGCGCTCGGCATGGTGCAGAAGCTGCCGTGCTACGAAAGCGGATGGTTCTTCGGAGCCACCAGCCAGTACACCCACGCCTGCTACTCCGACATCCCCCACCTGTACGCGGGCCGCGGCTTCGCCGACGGCCTGATCCCTTACTTCGACAAACTGCCCGGCGACATGGAGTACCTCGAATACCCGGTGCTCACCGGCGTGTTCATGGAGGTCGCCTCCTGGCTGACCCCGCACGGCGGCTCCATGCAGGAGCGTGAGCAGATCTACTGGCTGGTCAACGCCGGCATGCTGATGGCCTGCGCCGCGGTCCTCGCGGTATGCGTGGCACGCACCCACCGCCGACGGCCCTGGGACGGCCTCCTGGTCGCCCTCGCCCCCGCCCTCGCGCTCACCGCGACCATCAACTGGGACCTCCTGGCCGTCGCGCTGACTGCCGTCGCAATGCTGATGTGGTCGCGCAGCCGGGCCCTTGCGGCAGGCGTGTTCATCGGGCTCGCGACCGCCGCGAAGCTGTACCCGGTGCTGCTGCTCGGCCCGCTGCTCGTGCTGTGCTGGCGGGCCGGGCAGTGGCGCGCCTACGGCAAGGCCGTCGCCGGCACCGTGGCCGCGTGGCTGGTGGTCAACGTGCCGGTGATGATCACGCACGACGGGTCCGGATTCCACATCCGTGAGGGCTGGGCGAAGTTCTACACCTTCAGCCAGGAGCGGCCCATCGACTTCGGTTCGATCTGGCTGCTCATCTCCCAGCGCACCGGCAACCCGCTGGAGGACGCCAACACCTATGCGACGCTGCTGATGATCGTAGGCTGCGGCGCCCTGGCACTGCTCACCTTCTACGCGCCGCGCCGGCCGCGGTTCGCGCAGCTCGCCTTCCTGGTCGTCGCGCTGTTCATCCTCACCAACAAGGTCTACTCGCCGCAGTACGTGCTGTGGCTGATTCCGCTCGCCGCGCTGGCGCGGCCACGCTGGCGCGACTTCCTGGTGTGGCAGGCGTGCGAGGTCATGTACTTCCTCGGCATCTGGCTGTATCTGGCCTACACGGGCAACGGTGACAAGCACCAGGGGCTGCCGCTGGAGGGCTACCAGCTGGCCATAGCGCTGCACCTGCTGGGGACGCTGTACCTGTGTGCCGTGGTCGTGCGCGACGTGTTGCTGCCGGAGCGGGACGTCGTACGCAGGGACGGCGACGACGACCCGTCGGGCGGCGTGCTGCAACACGCACCGGACGTCTTCGTACTCGGCCGTGCGCACCACCTGTCACGGCACGCCATGCAGTTCGAGGGAGCGCCGCAGGTGCGCTGGGGCGCGGCCCGGGACTAGCCACTCGGGGGGCGACGCGCACAGTAAGGGCCCGGGGGGGGGGGGGGGGGGGGGGGGGGGGGGGGGGGGGGGGGGTTTTTTTTTTTTTTGTTGGGAGGCTGTGGCTGTGTTTCCGCCCCCTCGTGTCTTGCTTCCTCCCCCCACCAAAAGAAAAAAAAAGAAGCCACCCACTCAC
>NZ_JBVIBD010000008.1:0-241836 GCF_055573595.1 Streptomyces sp. NPDC030165
TGGGGCGCTCGGCGGCTGACGGCCGCTGAAGTGGGGGGGGGGGGGGGGGGGGGGGGGGGGGGGGGGGGCGGCGGGGGGGGGGGGGGGGGGGGGGGGGGGGGGGAGCTGTTCGGGGGGGGGGGGGGGGGGGTGCGGGGGGGGGGCCCCCCCCCACGTCCGGATCACAACTCCCGGATCAGTTCTACCGGTTCAGGCATTCCGGTAGGGGTGTCCGACCGGTTCGGTCAGAGGCACAGGACGATGCTGGCGTCGCTCCAGCAGAGCAGCAGGCTGGCCTCGCTGCCGCCACCGCCGCCGCCGTGCTCGGGAGCGTCCATCGCCTGGAGGTCGAGAAGTGCCATGACACTTTCCTCTCACTATGGGGACGAAGTTGTACTGGTGTTGCTGTGTTGCTGATTGTGCTGTGTTGCGGGTGTTGCTGCGGTTCCGGGTGGCGGGTCTCCCCGTGACACCCGGTGGTACGGCTCCGGCACGACGGCCGGGGCCGGCTCTAGGGCCGCCGGACCTCCGGGGAGGGCGGTGGCGGGAGGAAGGGCAACTGGACGGGCCGGTCGTGCAGCGCGGCACCGAGGGCCAGCAGGCAGCCCGCCGTCCCGGTCGCCAGGTCCATCGACAGGCGCATCATCTGGTCGCCGGGGAAGGCGAGGTGCTTCTGGTAGGGCACGGCGTACCAGCTCAGGTACGAGATCTGGGCCGCCAGCTCCCCGTCGAGGTCGGCGCCCGGCGTGGTCGTACGCGCCAGGTGCAGGACGCATCCCGCGCGGCCGCGGAAGAGGCCGGGCTGCGCGTAGAAGCGGGACCTGGCGGCGGGCAGGATGGCGGTGCGCGCCTCCTGGAACTCCTCGTCCGCCCGGTGCGCCAGGTAGTCGTCCAGCACTGTCGCGATGCCGACACTGCCGCCGCCGAGGTACGGCAGCGTCCGCCAGCCCTCGTCGACGACCAGGGTGCCGTTCTTGTTCCGTACGCAGCGTGCCAGGTCGCGCCGGAGCGCCTCGGCCGCGAGGTCGAGCAGGCCCGGATCGCCGGTGGTCTCGTACAGCCGCAGGAACAGCAGCGCGGGTCCGCTGGCGCCGCGCAGCAGGCCGGCCCGCTTTCCGCAGGCGTCCAGCCGGTCGGCGGTGTGCCCGGCGGCCTCCAGGGCCCGGTCGCGCAGCTCGCGTTCGCCGCGGGTGCGGGCCAGGTGGTCGAGTGCCAGGCCGACGCCGGCCAGCCCGCCGTGCAGGTCGGGGGCGAGGCGGTGCCACTTCTCGGCGAGGACCCGCTCCATCAGTTCCATGGCCCGCTCGGGGTGGCCCAGCCGGTCCAGGACGCAGGCGACGCCGGACAGCCCGTCGTAGAAGCCCAGCGAGGTGCCGGGAGGAGGCGGGGCGGTCTGCCGCAACAACCACTCCTCGCCTTCCCCGTACCTCCCGGCACCGGTCTCGGCGAGCGCGTACAGCACGCCGGCGGCGCCGTACGCGATCCCCAGTCCGCCGCCGTCCGTGAACTGGGCGATGTCGCCGGGGAAGAGCCGGTCGGTGCGTTCGGGGGTGGCGGAGGCGAGGATGCCGGCGACCATCGCGTCCCGGCTGTGCGGCCAGTCGGCGGGCTCGGCGGGGAGGTAGGGGGTGGGGCCGGTACGGCGCTCGGCGGGCGGGGCGGCCGCCGGTGCGGCCGATGCGGCCGGTGCGGTCTCCGGCGCGGCGGCGGTCTCCGGCGTCCCCTGGATCACGTCCACCGCTTCGGCGAGGAACTCCGCCGGTACGTCGGGGAATTCGTGCGCCACGATCTCGGCGAGGTGCGCGGCCTTGTCCCGGTCGATGACCAGCAGGGTGGTCATCGGCAGGAACAGCGCGAGCCGCAGGCAGGCGAGCGCGTAGCGGTCCACCTCGAAGCCGGTGCGGTCGGCCGGGGCGATGAAGCCGGGGTGCGCCAGCGTCTGCCGCTGGGCCTCGCCGGCCTCCACGGCCGCCTCGAAGTCCAGGAGTTTCACGCCGCTTTCGTCGGGCGCGACCATGATGTTGAACATGTGCAGGTCGTTGAAGACGACGCCGCGGCGGTGCACGGCGGCCACCACGTCCTCGACCGCGGCGTGGATGCCCAGCGCCCAGCGCGTGTAATCGGCCAGCGCGGACGGCTCCGGCGCGGGCCCCATCAGCGGGTGCCGCTCGGCGTAGAAGGAGTTGAGGGTGCGCCCCTCCAGGAAGTCCATGACCAGGAAGCGGTGGTCGTCCAGGGTGAACCAGTCGCGCACCTCGGGCGCGACGCCGAGCCCGGACAGCTTCTCCAGGGCGGCCCGTTCGCGCTCCAGGCGGGTGACGGCGTCGGCGCGGTCGGCGGCCAGCCCGGCGTGCGGGCGGGCTTCCTTGAGCACCACCTTGTCGCCGGTGCGCCGGTCACGGCCCAGATAGACACCGCCGCCGTTGGAGAAGTGCAGCGCCGACTCGATCTGGTACGGCAGGTCGGTGACGGTGGTGGAGTTGCGGGCGGCGAGCTGCGGGGCGAGGAAGTCCGGCAGTTCGATCCACTCCGGCACGTGGAATCTCGGCTCGCGCCGGTCGGGGACCAGCTTTCCCTCGGCGTTCTCGATCGCACCGACCAGGTTGCCGTGCTCGTCGACGCAGTAGCGCCGGGTGAAGCCGCCGTACCGTACGTACAGCGGGCCGTCCTGCCAGCGCAGGTCGCTGAGGATGTACGGGCCCGGCTCGCCGGCCAGCAGCGCGCCCAGCTCCCGCAGGACGGTGTGCAGCTCCTGTTCGTCCGACGGGTAGAGGGTGGCGAACTTGCCGCTGGAACCACGGTCGGCGTACTTGGAGTTGCGCAGGTGCAGCGGGCGCGGACCGGGCACGAACTTGAACGGAATCAGCCGGGCGACGCAGTAGTCCCACACCTGGGACGCCAGCTTCTCCGCGTTGTCGGTACAGGCCGAGACGTGGATCTTCCAGCCCTGCGCGGGCAGTCCGGGACACGGCTGTCCTTCGGCGTCGACCGGATTGACGTGGAGCCAGTCCCCGGAGAGGAAACACCGCCACCCTTCGGGGACTGCGCGCTGCGCCGCTTCGTACAGGGGACCGCGGCCCGACGCGGCTCCGGTCCCGGCGGACAGACGGTCCGGGGTCTCGTAGAAGAATCTGTCGGCGAGACAGTAAACCTCGTACCGCTTGTCCATCGTCTCCCCCCTCGGCGGCGTGGCACAGAGATTTCCACGCCGCCGAGGGGCGTTAACAGTCACAGATGTCACGAGATCACTGTGAGAAGTTCACGGGTTACTGGCGGTACGTACCGGTGGGCGCGCCGCCTCGCACCCGTACCGCGCGGCGGTCACTCCTCCGGCGGGAAGACGGCCTCCCCCGTGGCGGCGAGCGTCACGGTGATCGCTTCGACGGGGCAGCCCTCGGCCGCCGCCAGCACGTCGTCGGACGCCTCGCACTCGGGCCGTACCGGATGCGACTGGCGGGCCGCGTCCAGTTCGAACCCGCCGGGGGCGGTGGCCGCGCACAGCCCGGAGCCGATGCACACGCCCCGGTCGACCGTCACGTGCCAGCGGCCGGGCGCGCCGGTCCCCTCGTCCTTGCCGCTCGTGTCGCGCACGCCGTTCTCACCCCTCCGCCGGCAGGTGGATCATCTTGTGCTCCAGGTACTCCCCGAAGCCCTCGGGCCCGAACTCCCGCCCGATGCCGGAGTTCTTGTAGCCGCCGAAGGGGCCGAGCATGTCGATGCTGAAGGTGTTCACGGAGTACGTGCCGGTGCGCACCCGCCGCGCGACGTCGATGCCGTGCGCGGTGTCCGCGGTCCACACCGAGCCGGACAGGCCGTACTCGGAGTCGTTGGCGATCCGGACCGCGTCCGCCTCGTCCTCGTACGGCAGCAGGCAGATCACCGGGCCGAAGATCTCCTCGCGGGCGATGCGCATGGCGTTGGAGACCTCGCCGAACAGGGTCGGCTCCACGTACCAGCCGGTCTCCAGGCCCTCCGGCCGCCCGCCGCCCGTGAGGACCTTGGCGCCCTCGCGCTGCCCGAGGCCGATGTAGTCCAGCGAACGCTGCTGCTGGCGCCGGGTGACCAGCGGGCCGACCTCGGTCGCCGGGTCCAGCGGGTCGCCCACCCGCAGGGCGGACGCGGCGGCGGCGAAGCGTTCGGCGATCTCGTCGTAGCGCTCGCGCGGCGCCAGGATGCGCGACTGCGCGATGCACGCCTGCCCGTTGACCAGCCACGCGAACGGCACGATGCCCGCCACGGCCGCGTCCAGGTCGGCGTCCGGCAGGATGACGGCGGCCGACTTGCCGCCCAGCTCCAGCGTCACCCGCGTCAGGTTGCGCGCCGCGACCTCCATGACCCGCTTGCCCGCGGCGACCGACCCGGTGAAGGCCACCTTGTCCACGTCCGGGTGCCCGACCAGGTACTCGCTCACCTCGCGGTCCGCCGGGAGGATGGACAGCACGCCCGGGGGCAGCCCGGCCTCGCTCACGATGTCCGCCAGGAGGTAGGCGTCCAGCGGCGTCTCGGGCGACACCTTGAGCACCACCGAACAGCCGGTCAGCAGCGCCGGCGCCAGCTTGGCCGCCGCGGTGAACTGCGGCACGTTCCACGGCACCACGGCCGCCACCACACCGGCCGGCTCGCGCCGCACCAGCAGCGGCCCGAGCGCACCGGCCCGGCGCTCCTCGAACGGGAAGTCCCGGGCGACGGTGAGCGCCGCGTCCCACGCCATCATCGCGGCCAGCGCCTGCACCATCACGCCGGAGGTGTACGGTGTGCCGTTCTCGGCGCTGATGACCCTGGCGATCTCCTCGCTCCGGACGGCGAAGGCGTCCTTGATGCGCGTGACCACCGCGATCCGCTCCGCGAGCGGCGTACCGGCCCACACCCCGGAGTCGAAGGAGGCGCGCGCCGCGGAGACGGCCCGGTCCACGTCGGTCCGCGAGGCGTGCGGCACCCGGCCGATGACCTGCTCGGTGTGCGGCGAGACGACCTCGATGGTGCCACCGCCGGCCGGGTCGGTGAACTCGCCGCCTATGTAGAGCTGTTCGTATTCGACGAGTGCGCTCATGGCTGCCGCCTCCTGCGGGTCGACCGGTGGGTGAGCACGTGCGGGAGTGGTACGCGGATTTTCTGACGCTGCATCAGGACTGATACCAGTTCCAGTTATGCTGGGCAATGCTCGGCACGGGGGGCCCGGTGGCACGGTGGCCCGGTACGGGGGCGCGGCGCGTCCGCGCGGAAGCGGAGGTGCGGGGGATGACGGCAGCGGCCCGGACCGGAACGACGGCGGACGGACCCCGGGTGACCGACCACCGGGGCGGCGTCTGGTCGATCGCCGTCCCCATCCCGGACAACCCGCTCGGCCACACCCTCGTCCACCTCCTGGAGACCGCCCGGGGACCGGTCCTCGTGGACACCGGATGGGACGACCCGGACGCCTGGGACACCCTCACCGCCGGGATCACCGCCTGCGGCTTCGAGGTCACCGACCTGTACGGCGTCCTCCTCACGCACCACCACCCCGACCACCACGGCCTCTCCGCCCGCGTACGGGAGGCGTCCGGCGCGTGGCTCGCCATGCACGCGGCGGACGCCGCCGTCGTACGCCGCACCCGGGAGGCCGAACCCGGCCGGTGGCTGGAGTACCTGATCACCAAGCTGGCCGCGGCCGGCGCGCCCGACAGCCACCTGGCACCGCTGCGCGCGGCGCGCACCCGGGGGCAGGTGCGCGACCTGCCCGGGCAGCGGGCCGCGCTGCCCGACCGCGACATCGTCCCCGACGCGCTCCTCGACCTGCCCGGCCGCCGGCTGCGCTCCGTCTGGACCCCCGGCCACACGCCCGGCCATGTGTGCCTGCACCTGGAGGAGGACCATCCGGCGCGGCGGCCCGGCCACGGCCGGCTCTTCTCCGGCGACCACCTGCTGCCCGGCATCAGCCCGCACATCGGGCTCTACGAGGACCCGGACGACACGACACCCGCCGACCCCCTCGGCGACTACCTGGCCTCCCTGGAACGCGTCGCCCGCCTCGCGCCCGCCGAAGTGCTCCCCGCCCACCAGCACGCCTTCACGGACGCGCCCGGCCGGGTGCGCGAACTCCTCGCCCACCACGAGGAACGGCTCGCCGGCCTGCGCGCGCTGCTCGCCGTACCCCGCACACCGTGGCAGCTCGCCGAGGCCATGGAGTGGAACCGGCCCTGGGAACGGATCCCGTACGGGTCGCGGAACATCGCCGTCTCGGAGGCGGAGGCGCACCTGCGGCGACTGGTGCGGCTGGGGCTGGCGGAAGCGGTGCCCGGGGCGTCGGGGACGGAGCCGGTGACCTACCGGGCGGTGTGAGAGGGCCGACGGGAGCGCCTGCCGGCCCGTACCCGGGCCTCCCCCGCCCCGCCGGTTAAGGTGTGCGAGACAATTTCATCCCGTGCCCGATCGGGGGAAGCCGGTGGAAATCCGGCGCTGACCCGCAACCGTGATCCGGGACGTACGGCACCGCCGCACCGGCCGCCGCCGGGACCGTGAACAGGTCCCGCGCCGAGGCCGCCCGCACGGCGCCCGTACCTCCCCGGCAAGCCGGAACACCCGCTGGGGCACGAACCAAGGCTCCCGCCACCGCAAGGCCGCGCCTCCTCGCGCGGACGCCCGGTGCGCGGCACCGTCGAGGTATGCGGAGCTGAGCCCGGTGCCACCGCGGCCGGTCACCGACCGGCGGGCGGCGGGGCGTCCGAGTGCGGCTGCGCACCCACCGCAGCACCCACGACCCGCCCACCGCGGCGAACCGACCCGAGAGGCACCGACCCGATGGCCACCACGGCTTCCCAGGCTCCCCTGGCCCCCAGGGCTTCCACGGCCCCCACCTTCGCCGCCCTGGCGCGGCGCGCCGCCGCGGCGCTGGCCGGGGCCGCCGTGCTGTGCGCGGCCGGTGTCCCCGTGGCGGCCGCCGACTCCCCCGCGCCCGCCGCCAAGGCGTCGAAGCTGCCCGACGGGCTGTACGGCACCAAGGACCCGCAGTACGACGGCGTGTGGCGGCAGTCGCTCGCCCTCCTCGCGCAGCGCACCGTCGGCGTGCGCCCGTCGGTGGCGGGCGTCGACTGGCTCGCCGGCCAGCAGTGCTCCGACGGCGCCTTCGGCGCGTACCGCGCCGACCCGTCCAAGGCGTGCGACGACAAGACGATGCGGGACACCAACCAGACGGGTGCGGCGGTCCAGGCGCTGGCCGCGCTCGGCGGGCACGACGATGCCGTACAGAAGGCCGTGAAGTGGCTGAAGTCGGTGCAGAACGACGACGGCGGCTGGCCCTCGATGAGCGGTTCGCCCAGCGACGCCAATTCCACCTCCGTGGTGATCGGCGCGCTCAAGGCGGCGGGTGAGAAGCCGGAGTCCGTGCGCAAGGGCGGCAAGTCACCGTACGACGCGCTCGTCGCCTTCCAGCTGGGCTGCGACGCGAAGGAGGGGGAGCGCGGCGCGTTCGCCTTCCAGCCCAAGGACGGCAAGCTGGCCCCGAACGCGGACGCCACGGCCGCCGCCGTGCTCGGCGGGCTGGGCGACGGCTTCGTGGTGGACCCGGCGGGCAAGGACGTCAACCAGCCGGTCAAGCCCCTCAAGTGCGCCGCGGGCGAGGACGCGGAGCGGGACCCGGAGCAGGCCGCCGAGGGCGGCGCGGCCTACCTGGTCTCGCTGCTCGACGCGGGCGGGCAGCACCTGAAGTCCGCGATGCCCGGCGCCGGGGACCAGCCCGACGTCGGCAACACCGCCGACGCCGTCGTCGCGCTCGCCGCCGGCGGACACGGTGCCGCCGCGCAGCAGCCGCTGAAGTGGCTGGAGAAGAACTCCGCGAACTGGGCCAAGGAGGCCGGCCCGGCCGCGTACGCGCAGCTGGTGCTGGCCGCGCACGCCGCGGGCGCCGACCCGCGCCACTTCGGCGGCGCCGACCTGGTCGCGCAGCTGAACGCCACCGGTCCCAAGCCGGCCGGCAGCTCCGCGCCGTCCGCCACGCCCGAGAAGGACGCGAAGGACCAGGACGAGCAGGGCGCCGGCGTGTGGTGGATCTTCGGCATCGTGTTCGTCGCGTGCGTGGGCGTCGGGTTCCTGATCAGCGGCCGCCGGAAGAAGAACGACCTCTGATGCGACGTCCGCCGTTCCCCCGCCCCGCCCGCCTCCTCGGCGCCCTGGCCCTGGCCGGTACGGTCACGGGCCTGGGCGCGGCGCCCGCCCAGGCGCAGGAGTACCGCTACTGGTCCTTCTGGGACGGGCCCGCCGCCGGCGCTCCGGTCTCCGCGGACGGCGGCTGGTCGTACGCGACCGAGGGCCCGGCCACCAGCCGCCCCCGGGACGGTGCCGTGGCGGGCTTCCGCTTCACCGTCGGCGCCGACTCGAAGGCGGCCGGCCGGCCGCGCCACGCCGCGGACTTCACCGCGATCTGCGGGAAGACCCCCGCGCAGGACGGCACCAAGCGCGTCGGCCTGGTCCTCGACTTCGGCACGAAGGCGGAGGCACCGGCCGGGGAGAACCCGCCGCCGGTCCGTACGGAGTGCGCGCGGCTGCCCGAGGACGGGACAGTCGGTGACGCGCTGGCCGCCGTCGCGGGGCCGCTGCGGTACGACGCGAGCGCGCTGCTGTGTGCGGTCTCCGGATATCCGAAGGCGGGCTGCGCGGAGAAGGCGGGGCGGGGTTCCGGTGCGCCGGAGCCCGGGGCCTCCGAGGACGCGTCCGCGTCCGCTTCCGGTGAGCAGGCGGACGACGACGATGCGGGCGGCCCCTCCGCCGGACTGATCAGTGGCATCGCCGTCGTGGTCGTCCTGGGCGCGGCGGCCGGGTGGCAGGCCCGCCACCGCCGCCGGTGAGCGCCCGCGTCCCCCGCGCCACCCGCTCCACCGCACTGCACGCGGGTGCCTGGTGGCTGTGGGCGCTGGGCCTGGCCACCGCGGCCTCCCGGACCACCAATCCGCTGCTGCTGGGCCTGCTGATCGGTGTCGCCGGATACGTCGTCGCGGCGCGCCGCACGGACGCGCCGTGGGCCCGCTCGTACGGCGCGTTCCTCAAGCTCGGCCTGCTGGTGATCGGCATCCGGCTGGTCTTCGCGTTCTTCCTCGGCTCGCCCGTCCCCGGGACGCACACCCTGGTGATGCTGCCGGAGGTGCCGCTGCCCGAGTGGGCGCGCGGCGTGCGCATCGGCGGCCGGGTCACGGCCGAAGGCATGCTGTTCGCGTTCTGCGACGGGCTGAAGCTGGGCACCCTGCTGATCTGCGTCGGCGCCGCGAACGCGCTCGCCAGCCCTGCACGCCTGCTGAAGTCACTCCCCGGAGCCCTGTACGAGGCGGGGGTCGCGGTCGTCGTCGCGATGACGTTCGCACCCCACCTCGTCGCCGACGTCCAGCGGCTGCGGGCCGCGCGCCGGCTGCGCGGCCGCCCGGACCGCGGCTTCACGGCGCTGCTCCAGGTCGGGCTGCCGGTCCTGGAGGGCGCGCTGGAACGCTCGGTGTCGCTGGCGGCGGCGATGGACGCGCGCGGTTACGGCCGTACGGCCCAGGTACCGCCCGCCGTACGGCACACCACCACCGCGCTCACCCTCGGCGGCCTGCTCGGGGTCTGCGCCGGTACCTACGGGCTGCTGGCCGACACCGGGGCCGCGTACGGCCTGCCGGTGCTGCTCGCCGGGCTCGTCGCGGCCCTCGGCGGACTGTGGCTGGGCGGCCGCCGGTCCGTACGCAGCCGCTACCGCCCCGACCGGTGGGGCGTGCGCGCCTGGCTCGTGTCGGGCTCCGGCATCGCGGTGGCCGCCCTGATGATCTGGGCGAACTCCTACGACCCGGCCGCCCTGCACCCGCCCGCCGTCCCGCTCACCGCCCCCGTCCTCCCGCTGTGGCCCGCGGCCGGGGTCCTGGTGGGGCTGCTCCCGGCGTTCGTCGCGCCGCTGCCGCCGCGGGCGGCGGAGGCCGGGCCGGGGCCGGGGACCGGGCCGGGGCCGGGGGAACCGGAATCCGCCGGACGGGTACGAGTAAGGAAACCATCGGCGCAGGGCGCGCCGCACACGAAGGAGTCCCCCCAGTGATCCGCTTCGACCAGGTGTCGGTCACCTACGGGGACGCGGCGGAACCCGCCGTCCAGGGCATCGACCTGACCGTCCCGGAAGGCGAACTGTGCCTGCTCGTCGGCCCGTCCGGCGTCGGCAAGTCCACCGTGCTGAACGCCGTCTGCGGCCTCGTACCGCACTTCACCGGCGGCACCCTGCGCGGCCGCGTCACCGTGGCCGGCCGCGACACCCGTACCCACAAGCCGCGCGAACTGGCCGACGTCGTCGGCACCGTCGGCCAGGACCCGCTCGCCCACTTCGTCACCGACACCGTCGAGGACGAACTCGCGTACGGCATGGAATCGCTCGGCCTGGCCCCGGACGTGATGCGGCGCCGCGTCGAGGAGACCCTGGACCTGCTCGGCCTCGCCGACCTGCGCGACCGCGCCATCACCACACTCTCCGGCGGCCAGCAGCAGCGCGTCGCCATCGGCTCGGTGCTCACCACCCATCCCAAGGTGCTGGTCCTGGACGAGCCGACCTCCGCCCTCGACCCGGCCGCCGCCGAGGAGGTGCTCGCCGTACTGCAACGCCTGGTCCACGACCTCGGGACGACGGTTCTGCTCGCCGAACACCGGCTGGAGCGCGTCGTGCAGTACGCGGACCAGGTCATCCTGCTGCCCGCGCCCGGCGCACCCCCCGTCGTCGGCGCGCCCGCCGACATCATGGCCGTCTCCCCCGTCCACCCGCCGGTGGTGGCCCTGGGCCGGCTCGCCCACTGGTCCCCGCTGCCGCTCTCCGTACGCGACGCCCGCCGCAAGGCATCGTCGCTGCGCGAGCGGCTGGCGGGGGTGGAGCCGGGGGGTACGGGGGACGCGACGGTGACAGGGGGCGGTACGGGGTCGGGTACGGGGGCGGGGTCGGCCGGTGTCGATCCCGGGTTCGGGGACGGGGTCGGTACCGGTACCGGTGCCGGTACCGGTGACAGGGGTGCCCGTAAGCGTCCGAGCCGGTGGCGCCGTCGCGATGCCCGTCGCGATACCGGTACCGGCGCCGATGCTGATTCCGGTTCCGGTTCCGGTTCCGGTTCCGGCGGGCCGTCCGCGCCGGTACCCACGCCGCTTCCGTCCGCCGCCGGCGCCCCCCTCGCCGCCGAGGCCGCAGGCCTCTCCGTACGGCGCGGCCGGATCGACGCCCTGCACCACGTCGGCCTGACCGTACGCGCCGGCGAGACGGTCGCCCTCATGGGCCGCAACGGCGCGGGCAAGTCCACCCTGCTCACCACCCTCGTCGGCATGCACGAGCCCGCCGCCGGCTCGGTGCGCGTCGGCGGCGCGGTTCCGCACCGCACCGCACCGCGTACGCTGCTGCGCCACGTCGGCCTCGTCCCGCAGGAGCCGCGCGACCTGCTGTACGCGGACACCGTCGCCGCCGAGTGCGCCGCCGCCGACCACGACGCGGACGCCGCCCCCGGCACCTGCCGTGACCTGGTCACCCGGCTCCTCCCCGACGTACAGGACGGCACCCACCCGCGCGACCTCTCCGAGGGGCAGCGGCTCGCCCTCGCGCTGGCCGTCGTACTGACCGCCCGCCCGCCGCTGCTCCTGCTCGACGAGCCGACCCGCGGCCTGGACTACGCGGCCAAGGGCCGGCTCGTGCAGCTGCTGCGCGGGCTGGCCGCCGAGGGCCACGCGATCGTCCTGGCCACCCACGACGTGGAGCTGGCCGCGGAACTCGCCCACCGCGTCGTCATCCTCGCGGACGGCGAGGTCGTCGCGGACGGCCCGACCGCCGAGGTCGTCGTCTCCTCGCCCGCGTTCGCACCGCAGGTCTCCAAGGTGCTCGCGCCGCTGCCGTGGCTCACCGTGCCCCAGGTCGCGCACGCCCTGGAGGCCACGGCATGATCCGTACGCTCCCCTCTCCGCCGGACCGGCAGGCGCGGGCCGTGCGACTGGGCCCGCGGGCCGTCGCCGCGCTCGTCCTCATCTCCGCGACGGGCGTGATGGCCTTCGGGTGGCCGCTGCTGGCGGACTCCGCCTCCGGCCTCGCGCACTCCAAGGACGCGCCGTGGCTGTTCGCGGCGCTGCTGCCGCTACTGCTCGCCGTCGTCGTGGCCACGATCGCCGACACCTCGGCGTCTTCGGCGGCGGGCGGCGCGCCCAGCCTGGACGCGAAGGCCATCGCCATGCTCGGCGTGCTGGCCGCCGCGGGCGCGGCGATGCGTCCGCTGGGCGCGGGCACCGCCGGGATCGAGCCGATGTTCTTCCTGATGGTGCTGGCCGGGCGGGTGCTGGGGCCGGGCTTCGGCTTCGTGCTCGGCTCGGTGTCGATGTTCGCCTCCGCGCTGCTCACGGGCGGGGTGGGGCCGTGGCTGCCGTTCCAGATGCTGTCGATGGGGTGGGTGGCGATGGGCGCGGGCCTGCTGCCCGGCCCGGACCGGCTGCGCGGCCGCCGCGAACTGGCCGTGATCGCGGCGTACGGCGCGATCTCCGCCGTCCTGTACGGCCTGCTCATGAACCTCCAGGGCTGGCCCTATATCGGCGGCCTGGGCTCGGGCGTCTCCTTCGTGCCGGGCGATCCGCTGCCCGACAACCTGGCCCGCTTCGTGGCCTACTGCCTGGCCACCTCACTCGGCTGGGACCTGCCCCGCGCCCTGGTCACGGTCGTCCTCACCCTCACCCTCGGCGGCACCCTCCTCAAGGCCCTGCGCCGCGCCACCCGCCGCGCGGCATTCGACGCCCCGGCGACGTTCGACGCCCCGGCGGCACCCGGACCGGGACCGCACGGGCCGGAGCCGTCCCCAGGGCCGGAGAAGCCCTAGCGCCGGTCCTCCGTAGCACCCAAACGCCTCCGTAACACCCAAAAACCACTCCAGCCCATTACGCACTCATCACACACCCGGCACGTTGCCCCGTTTCCCTGTGACCCCACCCACAGGACTTCCGTCCCCTACGACCGCCCTTCGTAGTCCCGCTCCTCCCCTTCACCCCCTCCGATCCGCTCCGATCCCCTCCCTCTCGGGCCGGGACGGGCAGGACCTTTCACCTTCCGTGCGAGATCTACTAGTACGTCCGGGTATTGCCAACCCTACCGACCACTTCCCAGGGTGGATGTGTCGCCGAGCGCAGCGTGCTTCTTCCCCCCCTGGCCGCAGCCTCGGCGGCGCCCCTTGCACCCGTCGGAAGGTTTCCCCTCCCGTGAGCGTCACCTCGTCCACGATCACCCGTCTCGCCGCCCACAAGAAGGCCGCCGTCGCCGCCGGTGCCGTCGCCCTGGGTGCTTCGGCCGCAGCCTTCGGCGCCACGCCGGCCCAGGCCGCCGCTCCCGCGCAGGCACCGTCCTCCGCGAGCGCGAGCGACGCCAAGGCCGCGGCGCACAAGCTGATCCCGGACCAGGCGCAGTACCAGTGCTTCAGCAACATCGTCGAGCGGGAGAGCGGCTGGGACCCGACCGCCACCAACCCGTCCAGCGGCGCCTACGGCCTGGTCCAGGCGCAGCCGGGCTCGAAGATGGCCTCGGCGGGCCCGGACTGGAAGACCAATCCGGAGACCCAGATCAAGTGGGGCCTGGACTACATGAACTCCACCTACGGCAGCCCCTGCGACGCCTGGAACTTCTGGCAGTCCCACAACTGGTACTGATCAGCAGCCCCTCCCCCGAAGCGGCCGACGCCCCCTGCGCCGGCCGCTTCCGCGCGCCCGCCCCTCTCCCCTCCCCCAGGGCCCGCCCTGGCATCGGTCCATGTCGGTGTGCGACCCGCCCCCGGTCAGTACCCGGTGGCCCCGTCCATTCGCTCACGCAGCAGATCGGCGTGACCGTTGTGCCGGGCATACTCGGCTGTCAAGCCGACCATCGGAGTCCGTTCGCCCGCGAACCGGATGTGGAACCACCACCGCTCCACCGCGGCGAGGTGCCGTATCAGCCCGTGCAGGCTCATCCCGGACGGCGGCACCGTCCGCTCCGAGAGCCGCTCCGCGGGCACCCCGAGCACTTCAGCGCGAAGGTGGCGCGGTGCCACTCCAGATAGCCGGTGAGGATCTCCCGTTCGTCCCCCACCAGCGGCGGGCGCTGCCGCGCACCGCCGTCGCCCGCCCACGCCGGTGCGTAGTTCCCCTGCGGCACCGCCGGCGGATCTGTCGCCTGAACCCCTGATCCGGTCATGAGGCGAGTGTGACAGGCACCACTGACAACGCCCCCGCCGCTGGTGGGGCGCGGCCCACCGTCTCGGCGACGCGGGCTGGGTGGGCCGCGCGGTGGAACGGCTGACGCGGCAGCGGCCCCGTGCGGCCCGCGCCATGCAGCAGGCGCTGGACGAGAGCCTCCAGGAGTGAGTCCGGGGCCCGTTCCCGGGCCCGTCCCTCACAGCCGCTGGATGATCGTTCCCGTCGCCAGCCCTCCGCCCGCGCACATCGTGATCAGCGCGAACTCCTTGCCCGTACGCTCCAGTTCGTGCAGTGCCGTGGTGATCAGGCGGGCGCCCGTGGCGCCGACCGGGTGGCCCAGGGCGATGGCGCCGCCGTTCACGTTGACCTTGTCCAGGTCCTGGTCGAAGACACGCGTCCAGGACAGCACGACCGACGCGAACGCCTCGTTGATCTCGACCAGGTCGATGTCCTTGAGGGACATGCCGGCCTTGCCGAGCACCGCCCGTGTGGCGTCGATGGGTCCGTCGAGGTGATAGTGCGGGTCGGCGCCGACCAGCGCCTGCGCGACGATCCGGGCGCGTGGTTTGAGCTTCAGCGCGCGGGCCATCCGCTTGGACGCCCACATCACCGCGCACGCGCCGTCCGAGATCTGTGAGCAGTTGCCCGCCGTGTGCACGGCGGTCGGCATGACCGGTTTGAGCCCGCCGAGCGCCGCCATGCTCGTGTCGCGCAGTCCCTCGTCGCGGTCCACGAGCCGCCACATGCCCTGTCCGGCGGCCTGTTCCTCCTCCGTGGTCGGCACCTGCACCGCGAACGTCTCGCGCTTGAAGCGTTCCTCGGCCCAGGCCGCCGCGGCCCGCTCCTGCGACAGCAGCCCCAGCGCGTCGACGTCCTCGCGGGTCAGCCCCCGGTTGCGGGCGATGCGCTCGGCGGCCTCGAACTGGTTGGGCAGGTCCACGTTCCACTCGTCCGGCCAGGGTTTGCCGGGCCCGTGCTTGGAGCCGCTGCCGAGCGGCACCCGGGACATCGCTTCCACGCCGCACCCGATGCCGATGTCGATGACGCCGCCCGCGACCATGTTGGCGACCATGTGGTTGGCCTGCTGGGACGAGCCGCACTGGCAGTCCACGGTGGTGGCGGCCGTCTCGTACGGCAGGCCCATCGTCAGCCAGGCGGTGCGCGCCGGGTTCATGGACTGCTCGCCGGCGTGGGTGACCGTGCCGCCGACGATCTGTTCCACGCAGTCCGGCTGGATGGCGGTGCGGGCGAGCAGTTCGCGGTAGGTCTCGCCGAGGAGGTAGGCGGGGTGGAGGTTGGCGAGCGCGCCGCCGCGCTTGCCGATCGGGGTGCGTACGGCTTCGACGATGACGGGTTCCGCGGCCATGACTGACTCGTCCTCTCCTCACGTCCCGCAGGACGTCCCGGCACCCCCGACGACGGAACTGGTACGCGTTCTAGTTCCACGGCCAGTCTCTTTGAGCCGCCGCCGGGGGCGCAAGGGTGCTGCACGGGCCTTCCGCCCCCAACGGCCCTACGGCGGCGCCGGTTGACGCCCCGCACCCCCTTGCCACTTATAGAACCCGTTACTACCTTCACCGCCATGAGCTGACGGCCCGTCAGGACCGCCGGTCGGCATCCGCACGACGGCGGGCCGCCAGGACCCCCGACCGGCACCGGGCCGGACCAGAGCTGGAGTCGCCGAGATGCCATGCCCCGCGCTGCCCGACGGGTTCGACTTCACCGACCCCGACGTCTACCACGACCGCGTACCACTGCCCGAGTTCGCCCAGCTGCGGCGCACCGCGCCCGTCTGGTGGAACGCCCAGCCGCACGGCATCGCCGGCTTCGGCGACGACGGTTACTGGGCGGTGACCCGCCACGAGGACGTCAAGGAGGTCTCCACCCGGCCGGAGGTCTTCTCGGCGAGCCTGAACACCTCGATCATCCGCTTCAACGCGGCCATGACCCGCGACAAGATCGACATACAGAAGCTGATCATGCTGAACATGGACCCGCCGGAGCACACCCGGGTCCGCCAGATCGTCCAGCGCGGCTTCACACCGCGCGCCGTCCGCGCCCTCGAAGGTGCCCTGCGCGACCGGGCGCGGACCATCGTCGCCGAGGCCCGGCACAAGGAGTCCGGCGACTTCGTCACCGACATCGCCTGCGAGCTCCCGCTCCAGGCCATCGCCGAACTGATCGGCATCCCCCAGGACGACCGGGCCCGCATCTTCGACTGGTCGAACAAGATGATCGCGTACGACGACCCCGAACTGGCCATCACCGAGGAGGTCGGCAGCACCGCGGCGGCCGAGCTGATCTCGTACGCGATGAACCTGGCCGCGGCCCGCAAGGAGTGTCCGGCCCAGGACATCGTCAGCCGGCTCGTCGCGGCGGAGGACGAGGGCAACCTCGCGTCCGACGAGTTCGGGTTCTTCGTCCTCCTGCTGGCCGTCGCGGGCAACGAGACGACGCGTAACGCGATCACCCACGGGATGCACGCGTTCCTGACCCACCCCGAGCAGTGGGAGCTGTACAAGCGGGAGCGGCCCGGCACCGCCGCCGAGGAGATCGTGCGCTGGGCGACGCCCGTCGTCTCCTTCCAGCGCACCGCCACCCAGGACACCACCCTGGGCGGCGCGCGGATCGAGAAGGGGCAGCGCGTCGGTCTCTTCTACGCCTCCGCCAACCACGACCCTGAGGTCTTCGAGCACCCCGAGACGTTCGACATCACCCGTGACCCCAACCCCCACCTGGGGTTCGGCGGCGGCGGCCCGCACTTCTGCCTCGGCAAGTCGCTCGCCGTCCTGGAGATCGACCTGATCTTCCAGGCCATCGCCGACACCGTGCCGGACATCGCCCTCGCGGGCACCCCGCGCCGACTGCGGTCGGCCTGGCTCAACGGGGTGAAGGAGCTGCGGGTGCGGTACGTGTAGGCCGTACGCGGCCCGCAGCCGAGCGGTACGGCGGTACGCCCCGGCCGGGTCCCCGCGGCCGGGGCGTACCGCCGCGTCTCTTTTGCGCCTCCTGTGGTTCCTTCGGTCCTCAACCTTGCCAACGGCTACTGGCAGACTTACATTCAACTCGCCAGTAACACCGGCCAGTTCTTCACACCCTCCACAGAACCACCACGCACCTCCACTTCCTGGCCCGGTGCCCAGCACGTCCCCCCACATCTCTCGGCTGCGCGATCCACCGCACATCGAAGGGGACCACTCTCATGAAGGACGCACACGGCAGACACGTCACGGGGCGGGTCAGCTGGCGCAAGTTCGCCGTGCTGTCCGTCCCGGCCTTCGCCGGGACCGCCGCGCTGGCCATCGCCCTGGCCAACGGCGCGCTGGCGGCATCGTTCGCCGTATCGGGACAGCAGTTCAAGGTGTCCGCCGCCTCCCTGAAGGGCGACGGCTTCGCCCAGTACGGCGGCGTCGACCAGAACGCCAGGGGCGACCTGCTGCCCGTGGCCGTGACCGCCATCAAGAAGGCCGAGCTGAAGAGCCTGTGCCAGTCGGTCGTCACCACGCTGCCGGTCATCGGCGACATCTCGCTCAACCTGACCGCGGGCCGGGGCAGTACGCCGGTCAAGGCGACCGACCTGTTCGTGGACGCCACCCAGCTCTCCGGCAACGCGGACTTCAACAACATCGAGATCGGCCGGGACGCCTCCACCCTCGACAAGGGTCCGGCGACCGCCCAGGGCATGCAGGACCTCTTCGCCCAGCAGGCCGACGACGTGAACATCACCAACCTCAAGCAGACGGCCTGGGCCACCAACGCCGGGACGTTCCGGCTGGCCGGCCTGAGCATGAACATCTCCAAGGGCAAGAAGGAATGCTTCTGACCGGGCAGGGCTCCTGGCGGCGTGGGCGTGCGGCCTGGCGGCGCTGGCGCAAGGGCCGTCCCTTCTGGGGCGGACTGGCGGCCGTCGTCGCCGGTGCGGAGATCTGCGCCATCCCGCTGGCCCCGCTGAAGGTCATGCTCCAGCAGGGCATCGCCGGGATCCCGTCCGTCCTGATGGGCCTGGTGATGATCCTGATGGGCCTGTCCGCGTGGTTCGCGCCGCACTACCGGGGGCTGGCCGGAATCCTCACCGTCCTGGTCGCCACCGCCGCGCTGGTGATGTCCAACCTCGGCGGGTTCCTGTTCGGCACGATCGTCGGCATCCTCGGCGGCGGCATGATCTTCGCCTGGCAGCCACGCCCGCTGCCGGAACCGGAGCCGCGGACGGACGCGGGTACGGGTACAGGCCCTGAGCCGGGGCCGCCCGACAGCGAGCCGTCCGCACCGCCCCGCACCCAGCCGCAGAACTGACCGGGCCGCGCGGCAGGACCGTCGTACGCGTACGGCAGCACCTCCGTACGCGTACGACGGTGGCCGCCGCCCCGCAAGCGCACCGCCACCGCAGCCCGGAACCGCAGCCGACCGCCGCACTCCCATGACTCGCAGGTGTTCGCAGGCACCTGCGTCGCCCCTGCCGCACCAGGGGTTCCACCAGCACCACCGCACCACCCCGTCCCACCCACACCGCTCGCAGAAGGAGATTCGCGATGACGCACAGACCCGCACGCTCTCGCGCACATCACTCCGTCGCACGGCGGCCGCGCGCCCTGCTCGCCGCCGGTACGGGAATCCTGGCGACCGCGTCCCTCTCCCTGGCCCTGACCGGCTCGGCCACCGCCCAGCCCACCGGGGCCCCGGCCGCCGCCGGTTCGACCACCGTCACACCGGCCGGTCACGCCTACGCCGCCGACCTCAGCGGCAAGGCCACGTTCAAGGCCGGTTCGGTGACAGTGACCTGCACCGTCTCGCACGCCGCCGGACAGGTGCCGGACGCCCCGGACAACACCAACGCCGCCGGCCCGGTCAGCAGCACCCTCTCGGCACCCACGTACGGCTCCTGCACGACGAGCATGCCGGGCGTCAGCGCCACCATCCAGACGTCCGGCACATGGGGCGTCTCCATGCAGAACGGCGCGCAGACCACCGCCGGGCTGACCATCCCGACCGGCGGTTTCGTCCTGAAGACCAGCGGTCTGGCCAGCTGTACGGTGACGGCCGCGCCGCAGAGCGCCGCGACGGTGAACGGCGCCTGGACCAACGGCGCCCCGTCCACCCTCGCCTTCACCAACGCCTCGGTGCCGGTCAAGGTCGTCGGCGGCTTCGGCTGCCCGACCAGCGCGACGACGTCGGCCTTCAACGCCACGTACCAGGTCACCGACACCACCGACCCGGCGTCGCAGATCACGGTCACCGGCTGACGGGCGGTCCCCGGCCGGCGGCCGGGAGGTGCCCGCAGGCCGCCCCCTCAGCCACGGGCACTCCCGGCCGTCGTCAGTCCGTTGCCCTCACCCGCCGGTGAGGGCAACGGCAACCGTCACCACGCCGGTCACCAGCACCACGGCCGCGGCCAGGCACCCCGTCACCAGCCGTCGCCGCAGCACCTCGTACACGCCCTCGTACTCGGCGCGCAGTTCTCCGCCGCGCGCCGCGATCCGTTTCAGATACGCGTGGGAGAATTCCAGCTGGTCGGCCTGGTACTGCCGCTCGACCTCCTCCCGCTGCGCGCGGGTCAGCCACGGCAGCCGGGCGGTGAATTCGCGGGCCCGCGTGCGTGCGCGGTCCTTCTCGGCCTCCCAGAGCAGATATCCCTCGATCTCGTTGATCGCCTCGGCCGTGCTCACCGGCGGACCGCCGCTCATACCAGTACACCTCGCTCCTTCTCACTGCCCAGCTCGGGCGCGCCGACCTCGGGGTGGTGCAGGTCGAATGCCGGGGATTCGGAGCGGATACGCGGCAGCGAGGTGAAGTTGTGCCGCGGCGGCGGACAGGAGGTCGCCCATTCCAGGGAACGTCCCCAGCCCCACGGGTCGTCGGCCTCGACCTTTTCCCCGTACTTCGCGGTCTTCCAGACGTTGTAGAGGAACGGCAGCAACGACAGGCCGAGCAGGAACGAGGCGATCGTCGAGACGGTGTTCAGCGTGGTGAAGCCGTCGGCAGCCAGGTAGTCGGGAATGCGGCGCAGCATTCCTTCGGCGCCCAGCCAGTGCTGGACGAGGAAGGTGCCGTGGAAGCCGACGAACAGCGTCCAGAACGTGATCTTGCCGAGCCGCTCGTCGAGCATCTTGCCGGTGAACTTCGGCCACCAGAAGTGGAAGCCGGCGAACATCGCGAAGACGACCGTGCCGAAGATGACGTAGTGGAAATGGGCGACGACGAAGTACGAGTCCGTCACGTGGAAGTCCATCGGCGGGGACGCCAGGATGACGCCGGTCAGACCACCGAAGGTGAAGGTGATCAGGAAGCCGACGGCCCAGAGCATCGGTGTCTCGAAGGACAGCGAGCCCTTCCACATCGTGCCGATCCAGTTGAAGAACTTCACACCGGTCGGTACCGCGATCAGGAACGTCATGAAGGAGAAGAACGGCAGCAGCACGCCGCCCGTCGCGTACATGTGGTGCGCCCAGACGGTGACGGACAGGCCGGCGATGGAAATCGTCGCCGCTATGAGCCCGATGTAGCCGAACATGGGCTTCCGGGAGAAGACCGGAATGACCTCGGAGATGATGCCGAAGAACGGCAGCGCGATGATGTACACCTCGGGGTGGCCGAAGAACCAGAAGAGGTGCTGCCACAGCAATGCGCCGCCATTGGCCGCGTCGAAGACGTGCGCCCCGAATTTGCGGTCCGCCTCCAGGGCGAAGAGAGCCGCCGCCAGCACGGGAAAGGCGAGCAGGACCAGTACGCCGGTCAGCAGCACGTTCCAGGTGAAGATCGGCATGCGGAACATCGTCATGCCGGGAGCGCGCATACAGATGATGGTGGTGATGAAATTGACCGCGCCCAGGATCGTACCGAAGCCGGACAGCGCCAGGCCCATGATCCACATGTCGCCGCCGATTCCCGGGGAATGCACGGAGTCGGAGAGCGGCGCATAGGCGAACCAGCCGAAATCGGCGGCGCCCTGCGGCGTGAGGAAGCCGCCGACCGCGATCAGCGAGCCGAAGAGGTAGAGCCAGTACGCCAGCATGTTCAGCCGGGGGAAGGCGACGTCGGGGGCGCCGATCTGCAGCGGCATGATCCAGTTGGCGAAACCGGAGAACAGCGGCGTCGCGAACATCAGCAGCATGATCGTGCCGTGCATCGTGAACGCCTGGTTGAACTGCTCGTTCGACAGGAGCTGGTGGCCCGGCCGGGCCAGCTCGGCGCGCATCAGCAGGGCCATCAGGCCGCCGACGCAGAAGAACGCGAACGAGGTGATCAGGTACAGCGTGCCGATGGTCTTGTGGTCGGTGGTCGTCAGCCACTTCACGGGGGACTTCATGCACCGTAGGTGTCCGGGGCCGCGGAAATCTTCACCGCCGGAGGGTGTGAAGATCCCGTACGTGCCGGACACCAACAGATCATGAGCAAGGACGCAGGCGCCGAGGGCGGCCCCGGCCAGGACTTCGACCCGGGCGTCGACGGTGACGTCCACCAGGACGCCGACGAAGCCTTCGCCGACGCCTACCGCGCGCACTACTGGGCGGTCAGCCGCTTCGTCGCCCGCCGACTGGACAGCGGGCAGGCGGACGACGTCGAGGAGGTGGTGGCGGAGGTCTTCTCCACGGCCTGGCGGCGGCGCGCCGAGCTGCCGCCGTCCCCGCTGCCCTGGCTGTACGGCGTGGCCCGCAACTGCCTGTCGAACACGGTGCGCGGCTTCGGCCGCTACCGGCGCCTGCTGCACCGCCTCGGCAACCACGAGGCCGCGCACCGCCGCCAGACCGTGGACAGCCCCGACACGGAACGGCCGGGCTCCTGGGTGCACGAGGCGCTGGAGCGGCTCTCCCCCGCCGACCAGGAAGTGCTGCGCCTGACCGCCTGGGAGGAACTGACCCTCCAGGAACTGGCCGTCACCCTCGGCTGCGGCCAGAGTGCCGCGGCGATGCGGCTGCACCGGGCGCGCAACCGGCTCCGTACGCAGATAGACCGCCTCCGCCCCGAGGGGGCGCCGGAGCCCGGCCCCGACCCGGGCCCGGTCCCACCCCCGCCGCGCCCGCGCGCACGCCGTACGCCCGCACGTTCCCCCCTGCCCGCACCCGCGGTGCCGACCCGAGCCGGAGGCCGCAGCCTTGACTGACGAACTGGAGCTGCTGCGGCAGGCCGACCCCGTACGGTCCGACGAGGGCCCCTGGCGCGACCGCCCGCTCGACGCCCACGCGGAGCACCGGCTGGCCGCCCTGATGGACACCGGCGCGCCGTCGCCCACGCCGGCGCGCGCCACCACACCCACCACCGGACGCGCCCCTGTCCCCCGACCCCGCCGCACCCGCCGCCTCCTCATCGGCGCCACCGCCGCCTCGGCCGTCATGCTGACCGTCCTCACCCTCACCTTCTCCGGTGCCGGTACGACTCCGGCGGCGGCCTCCCCCACCGCGCTCGTCGTGCAGCCCGACGCCCCGGCCCTCCCGCTGGACGAGGTCGCGCGCCGGGCGGAGACGTACGCCCGCGCCCTGCGCGACGCCCCCAAGCCGCACCGGGGCAGCCACCTGCAGAGCTGGTACCTGAGCATGCAGACGGGCCCCGACGCCAAGCCACCGGTGACCGTCCCCGAGGAACGCATCACCCGCTGGAACCCGGACGGCAGCGGCTCCGAACTCGTCGTCGCCACCGACCCCCGGCACCCCGGCCGCCCGGTGATCAACGACGCCGACGGCGAGTGGCGCACCGTCAACGACGGCAAGGTCCTGCACCGCAAGACGTACCCGACGGGCACCCGCCTGGACGACCCGGCCACCGGCGACGGCACGCTGCCCGCACGGCCGCCCGCCGACCCCGGCGAACTGCGCTCCTACCTGTCCGCCTTCTACAGCGGCGCCGGCACCGAGACGCAGCCGCTGCTGATGGCCCTCTCCTCCTTCCTCCAGGAGTGGACCCCGGGTCCGCGCGAGTCGGCGGCGCTGGTCCGGATGCTCTCCCGTGTGCCGGATCTCCGCCCGGCCGGTCAGGTCGTCGACCGTCTCGGACGGCGCGGCCAGGCGTACGCGTACCACGGCACGGACGCGTCGCAGGGGTCCATGGACGGCACCCTGCAACTGGTCATCCTCGACCCGGAGACCGGCCAGGTCCTCGGCATGGAGACGTCGTTCACGAAGGACATCCCCGACTTCAAGATCAAGTCGGGTGACGTGCTGTCGTACGAGGCCTGGATGCCGTGAGGTGTGCGCCCGCCCTCTTTGGGGCGGGCGCGTACGAAGGGCTTCCCCGAGTGGCGGAGTGCGGCCGGATGGCTGATGCTTGACGGGCGCGACGATCCCGCGGCGCGGCAGTGAGACTGCCGCGCCGCTCGCGTCCGGGCGCCGGGCCAGGGGGCTCCCAGGCGTCAGGCCAGGGGCTCCGAGGTGTCAGGCCAGCGGAACGTTGACGCAGGCCAGGCGGGCACCCGCGGTCCCCGCGTGGCCCGGTTCGGTGTGTGTCCTGTGCTCGTGGACGACCACGGAGCGGGCCTGACCATGGCGGACGTGCCAGTTGACCCTGGCGGCCGAGGCGCCGTCGCCGTCCGCGTCCGTCTTCAGGTCGAGCCACACCTCGTTGCGCGGGTTGGCGTAGGCGGGGTCGGTGGAGGGCTGCACGGGGTCGGGCACGTTCTGGTAGTGCGGTCCGGAGTCGTTCGGCTTCGGCCCGCACGGCTTGGTGTGGACGTGGGCACCGTACGTACGGTCCGGGACCAGGCCGGACAGCCGCAGGCCGACGGCCGTACGGGCGTCCTTGCCGGATCCGTACCGCTTCTCCACGACCGTGACCCGGCTGCCCTCGGGCACCAGGGCCGGTTCATAGGTGACGGCCTCACCTGTCGGCGACGCGGCGAAGTGGGCGCGGACGGTCACGCTGGTGCACTGCACTCCCATGGATGGCGCGGCGGCCGGCGCCATCGCCAGTGACGCGGTCAGCACTGCGGTAGCGATAGACATGCGAGGCACCCTCGCGCCCCGGTGCGCCGACCGGAACCGGGAAACCGGTCAGGCGGACCGCACGGGAACGTGATGGAAGAGGGTTGGGGAAAGGTTCGCGGGGCACACGGGAAGCCGTCGGGGGCGGCCCGGAGATGCTCGCAGGCGCCCCCGAAGCGGGCCGAAACGGACCATGGGCAAAGCCGAGACAGACCTCGGAAAAATTCTTCCGGCCGGTCCGCATACATCTCCGCGGAGTGGGCAGGGTCAGGTCCGTGCGTTGCGCATGTGGCGCAAGACGGGGCATTTCGGTTGCGGCGATCGCAGCGAGATGGATCACACTTATAAAGGCCGGATAAAGCCCCTCGGGACGCCGTTTCCCCTGCCGGGAGCAGGGATGCACGCTGTTGCGCGGTCGGCTGTGCACTGTCCGTGATGAGCCGCTCTGCCCCTATGGTCGACCTTTGCCCGTCACGCCATGGCGGGCCAGGCCCGCCCCCGGCGGGTGTTCCATGCAGTCGTCCCAGAGAGCGCAGGCGAGCGAGCACGTGCCGACGCAGTCACCCGTGGCACCGCGGACCCGTACCGGTGGTCCGGCCCCCGATCCGGCCGAGCCGGAGAAACCGGAGAAGCGCGGGCAGGGCAACGACGTCACCGTCGTCGACCCGTCCATGGTCAAGCGCGCCGTCTCGGCAGCCGCGGTCGGCAACGCGATGGAATGGTTCGACTTCGGCGTCTACAGCTACATCGCGGTCACGCTGGGACAGGTCTTCTTCCCGTCCGGCAACCCGACCGCGCAGTTGCTGTCGACGTTCGGCACCTTCGCCGCGGCCTTCCTCGTCCGCCCCATCGGCGGCATGGTCTTCGGGCCGCTCGGTGACCGTATCGGACGGCAGAAGATCCTCGCCATCACCATGATCATGATGGCGGCCGGCACCTTCGCGATCGGCCTGATCCCCTCGTACGCCTCCATAGGCGTCTGGGCCCCGATCCTCCTGCTGATCGCCCGGCTGGTGCAGGGCTTCTCCACCGGCGGCGAGTACGGCGGCGCCTCGACCTTCATCGCCGAGTACGCACCCGACAAGAAGCGCGGCTTCATGGGCAGCTGGCTGGAGTTCGGCACGCTCGCCGGTTACGTCGGCGGCGCCGGCCTGGTCACGCTGCTGACCTGGATCCTGCGCGACAACCACGACGCGCTGCTCTCCTGGGGCTGGCGCATCCCGTTCCTGATCGCGGGCCCGATGGGCATCATCGGCCTCTACCTGCGGATGCGGCTGGAGGAGACCCCGGCGTTCGCGCAGCTGGAGAAGGAGGCGCGGACCAAGGAGAAGGAGCGCCGGGAGGCCGAGAAGAAGATCGGCCTGCGCGAGATGATCTTCGGCCAGTGGCGGGCGATGCTGCTCTGTGTCGGCCTGGTCCTGGTCTTCAACGTCACCGACTACATGCTGCTGTCGTACATGCCCAGCTACCTGACCTCGGAGCTGAAGTACGACGAGACGCACGGACTGCTGGTCGTGCTGGCGGTCATGGTCGTGATGATGTGCGTGCAGCCCTTCGCGGGCCGGCTCACCGACCGCTTCGGGCGCCGCCCGGTCATCGCGACCGGCTGCGTCGGCTTCCTGGTGCTGTCCGTACCGTCACTGCTGCTGATCCGGCAGGGGTCGCTGGCCGGCATCGCCCTGGGCATGGCCGTCCTCGGCCTGCTGCTGGTGTGCTTCACGTCCACCATGCCGTCCACGCTGCCCGCGCTGTTCCCGACGAAGGTGCGCTACGGCTCGCTGTCCATCGGCTTCAACATCTCGGTCTCCGTCTTCGGCGGTACGACTCCGCTGGTGGTGACCGCGCTGATCGGCGCCACGGGCAACAACATGATGCCCGCGTTCTACATGATGGCCGCCGCCGTGGTCGGCGGGATCGCGGTGCTGCTGATGTCGGAGAGCGCGCGCAAGCCGCTGCCGGGGTCGCCGCCGGCCGTCGAGACCGAGTCGGAGGCGCGCGCGCTGCGCAAGGCCGCGGCGTCGAAGCCGGTCGCGGGCAACAAGCGGCAGGTGGCCGCGGAGTCGCCCGCCTGACCGACCCGGCCGGTGGTGTGAGCCCCGGCCGCATGAACCCCACGGCGCCGGTGCGCGAGGACTTCCCTGTCCTCGCGCACCGGCGTTTCCGGTCCCCCGGAAGACGGCGTCCGCGCCGCGCGCCCGGTACCTCAGGTGTCACTCGGGCGGTACGGGCGCTCCCACCCGCCGTTGTCACACGTACGCCCCGACGGGTCCTTCTGGCCGTGCGCGTAGACCCCCTCCCCCGAGGTCGCCCCGGACGGCGAGGGGAAGAAGCTGGTGAACGCGACACGGCAGCTTTCACCGCGCGCCGCACGGTGGTCGTGCGCGGGGCAGGCCGACGCGGCGGGAACGGCGGCCAGGACGGCGCCGGCCACGGAGACCGACACCACCACGGCGCGGGTGAACTTCCGCATGGGGTACAAGAGGTTGCCTTTCGTCACCGGGCCGCGCCCTCGCGCGCCCCCGGTGGTCATGCTGGCGGGAAACCGCCGTCCGGCCCCGGCCACACTCCGGCGCCCCCACGGCTGCAACCTCAACAGCGGACACGGCCGTTACCGCAACGCCGCCACCCCGTTGAACCCTCTCGGGTCACTGCTCCACGAGCCGTACGAACGGTATGTTCTCCCCCGCCTGCCGGTAGCCCTCCACCGTGCCGTCGACCTCGAACCCCATGTACGCCGTCAACTGCCGGGCCGCCTTCGGATGCTTCGGCGCGTACCGCGCCATGATCCGGCCGCCCTCCTCGGCGGGGAGGAAGTGCGCGATGACGGCACACCTCCTGCGCCCGACCTGGATGGTGGCCCGGGGCTGCGCCTGAAGATTGCGGTACCACTGCGCGCCCGGCCCGAAGCCCGAAGCCAGCGTCCACGTACGGGCCTGCCGGTCGTACGACACCACCTCCAGGACGACCCGCCGGGTCTTGCCCGACGTACGGCCGAGGTGCTCCAGAAGCAGCAGCCGCTTGCCGAAGAGACCACCGAGACCGAGCCGGTAGAGGTGGATCGGAGCGCGCAACGCAAGCCGTTTCCAGCCCGTCGGCCGCGCCGGCCTGCTCACCCGCCGCGCCGCCCGCGGCACCTCCGACGGTCCCTGTCCCGCTTCTGAGTTCGACATGTTCCGACGCTAACCCCGCCCACCGACAACCGGAGTGACGCAACCGGCCGAGCTGAGCCTCCGGGGCGCACCAGCGTTCAAGACGGCCTTCCGCTTCCGGACGAGACTCACCCCATGAGTACCGACCTGAACGCCGAAACGCCTGCCGAGACGCCGGACGAGACCGCCGAACGCTTCCCCACGAAGATCGCCATCGTGGTCCGCGAAGACCTCGCCACCTGGCAGAAGCTGAACGTGACGGCCTTCCTGGCGAGCGGCATCGCACACGCCTGCGACGACATCATGGGCAAGCGCTACGAGGACGGTTCGGGCAACGACTACCTGGCGCTGCTCCGCGAACCCGTCCTGTGCTTCGCCGCCGACTCCGCCGGCCTGGCCCGTACGCGCGCCCGCGCCCTCTCCCGGGAACTGCCCACCGCGCTGTACACGGCGGACATGTTCACCACCGGCAACGACGACGACAACCGCGCGGTGGTACGCGCCGTCACCGCCGACGACCTCGACCTGGTCGGCGTGGCCCTGCACGGCCCCCGCAAGCAGGTCGACAAGGTGATCAAGGGCCTGAAGCTGCACGGCTGAACCCCATACCGTCCGGCGGACGGCCCTGGACTACGCCCGCCGGACGGTATGGGGCACGATGTTCGGTATGAGCATCGTGAAGATCAATGTGCTGACCGTTCCCGCCGAACAGCGGGACATCCTGGAGAAGCGCTTCGGAGCGCGGGCCGGTTCCGTGGAGTCCTCGGACGGCTTCGAGTGGTTCGAACTGCTGCGCCCGGTCGAGGGCACCGACCAGTACCTCGTCTACACCCGCTGGCGGGACGAGGAGTCGTTCCAGGCCTGGATGGAGGGCCCGATGAAGGCCGCGCACCTGGGCGGTGGCACGGAGGGCGGCGAGCGGCCCAAGCCCGCCGCTTCCGGGTCGACGCTGTGGTCGTTCGAGGTGGTGCAGCAGGCTGGGCCGAAGGCACAGGGCTGAGCGGTCGGGGGGCGGGACGGCTCAGAAGTCGAGGAGGCGCTGGGCGGTTTCCCGGTAGTGGCGCAGGGCGACGCGGAGCTGTTCGGTGTCCGCGCCGCCCTGCTCCCAGGTCGCGTGCAGGGCGCGGCGGCGGGCGGCCAGGGCCTCCGGGAGGAGGGCGGCCAGCTCTTCGTAGATGCCGTCGGCTTCCTGCACGGCCTCGCGGGGGCGGTCGACGAAGCCGTTGACGGCGTGGTCGAGCCGCTGCCGCAGCTTCTCCCTGGCGTCGGAGGGGAGCAGGGGTTCGGGGGTCCCCGCCCGGTCATGGCCGGATGCTTCGGTCGTCGAGGGGGAGGCCGCGCCGGGCGTGCCCGCCGGGTAGTCGGTTTCGGTGCCGGGCAGGCCTGCGTACACACCGGGTTCGGTGGCGCCTGACGTGGTGGTGGGCGGCGGTGCGGTCGGCTGCTGTGCGCTGCGGTCGCCCTCGTACGCCGCGGCTCCGCGCTCCGGGGGCTGCATGCCTTCGCTCGCCGCGCGCTCGCCGGGCGTCTCGACGGGACCGGTCCCGCGCTCGTCGTACGTACTCATCGCGCACCGCCTTCCGCGGTGTCGTGCCCGTGGCCGCGGCCGTGCGTCCACCGGGAACGCAGCCGGTCGCCGAACCGCCGGGCGGTGGGCTTGTCGTGCCGGGGGCCGTGGCCGCCCGTCGGGTGGTGAGCGTCGCGGGCGGCGGGGTCGGTGCGGCCGTGGTCCGTGCCGCCGCGGCCGTGGTCGCGGGGGTTGTGGTCACGGGAGCCGTGTGAGGTGGTGGAACGGCCCGGTCCGGCGTCGAGCAGTTCGGTGAACAGGGCGCGTGCGTGGACGACGGCGGCGCGCAGTTCCTCGGTGCCGGCGGCGTTCTCGGGGCGGTTGTCACGCGCGCGTACGGCCGTCTCGTGGGCCTTGCGGTAGTCGTGGACGGCCTGCGCGTGGTGGACGGAGAGCGCGTCGGTCTGCTCGTCGTAGGTGTCCGCCGGGTAGCCGCGCTCGCGGGCGAGCCGGCCGATCAGCAGGTCGGCCTCGACGACGGCCTGTTCGGGCTCGTCGACGAACTGCCGCTGTACGGCCTCCCACCGCTCCTCGTACTGCAGGCGCAGTTCGGCGGTGAGCGGCTGCGGGCGGAACGCGCCGTGCCGGTCCAGCCGCTGGTTCAGCTCGCGTTCGGCGGCCGTGGTGTCGCCGTCGTGCACGGCGACGGCGCGTTCGTACTCGGGGCCGAAGCGCCGTCGTAGGCCTCTGCTGCCGCTGCGGGCGACCTTGGCGCGGGCCATGAGGACGAGAGCGGCGATCACCAGGAGCGCCACGATGGGGACGATGATCAAGGTGATGGACATATGGGGCGGGTAGCCGCGCCATCGGGCGTCAAACCCCGCCTGGTGGCGGCCTCTTGGGGCGTCCCGGCGGTGCCTCGCGCGATATTCGGGGGCGGCGGTCCGGCCCGTACCGGCACAATGCCGCCATGACCGACGCCGCCATCAGGCACCTGTCCGGGACGAGCAGCCTGCCGGGGGCCGGGACGCTGCCGGGAGACGCGAGGCCGTCCGGGAGTTGGCAGCTCGCGGCCGAGCCCGACGACTCGCCCGTCGCCACGGCCCTGTTCCGTGAGTACTACACCGAGGTCGCGGCGCGCTACCACGTGGTGCACGGGTGGCCGCCGATCACGCCGGAGGAGATCGACGAGGGGGTGGCGGAGTACCCGGTGGGTCAACTCATGTCGCCCGGCGGGGAATTGCTCGTCGTCCGCGAGGGCGGGGAGGCCGTCGGGTGCGGCGGGCTGCTGCTCCTCGACGGCGGACGTACGGCAGAGCTGAAGCGGGTGTTCATCCGCAGCGCGTGGCGGGGGCAGGGTGCGGCGGGCGTCCTGATGCGCGCCCTCGAACAACGCGCGGCGGAACTGGGCGCCGGACGCGTCCGGCTGGACACCCGGAGCGATCTGGTGGAGGCCGTCGCGATGTACCGCGCCCACGGGTACGCGGAGGTCCCCGCGTACAAGGAGGACCCGTACTCGGACCTGTTCTTCCAGAAGGCGGTGGCGGGCGGGTAGCGCCGTGCTCAGCGCGGCGCCGACGGCGGCCGCCGTCTTCGGGCGTCGCCGTCGCGCGGACTCTCCGCGTCCGAGCCGCACAGTTCCGCGCTCAGCTGGTCGACCAGCTCCGTGAGGTCGGTCGGCCGGTCCTCGGTCCACCAGTCGCCGAGCAGTTCGGCCAGCGACGCGCGGCGCGCGGCGGCCAGCCGTTCGGCAATCGCGCGGCCCTTGTCGGTGAGGACCAGCGGCAGCCCTTCGCGTACGGCCAGGCCGCGCTCCTCGATCTGCCGGGCGGCCTCGGCGATCACCCGGAACGGCACGATGCTGCGTTCGGAGAGCAGCGTGGGCTCGACCGATCCGTAGCGGTTGATGCGCAGCAGCATCCAGCTCGCCGCGGGCTTCAGGTCCAGCCCGGCCTTCTCGGTGATCCGCTCGTAGACCGCCTTGCGGCCCTCCAGGCTGCCCAGCTTGGACAGTGCGCGGCAGACCTCGTCGTACGAGGAGCGGTGTACGGGGTTGGAGGAGAGCACCTCGGAGGTGTCGGGCGCGGTGACACCGCGGCGCAGCGGCTCCTCGCGCAGGAACCAGGCGAGGACGAAGGCGATCAGCACGACCGGGACCGCGTAGAGGAAGACGTCGGTGATGGACGTCGAGTAGGCGTCGAGCACGCCGGACGCGGCGTCGGCGGGCAGCTGTCCCACCGTTCTCGGGTCCTCCGCGATACGGGACGGGTCGACGCCGGGCGGCAGCTGCTCGCCCGCGAGGGCGTCGGCGATCCGGGGCCCCAGCTTGTTGGCGAAGATGGTGCCGAAGATGGAGACCCCGAAGGAGGAGCCGATCGAGCGGAAGAAGGTGGCGCCGGAGGTGGCGACGCCGAGGTCCTCGTAGCCGACGGCGTTCTGCACGATCAGCACCAGGACCTGCATGACCAGGCCCAGCCCGAAGCCGAAGACGAAGAAGTACAGGCTCATCGCGGTGGTACTGCCGGCCGGGCCGAGCTGGTGCAGGAGCAGCAGGCCGGCGGCCGTGACGGCCGTACCGGCGATCGGGAAGACCTTGTAGTGCCCGGTACGGCTGACGAGCTGCCCGGACCCGGTCGAGGACAGCAGCATGCCGATGACCATCGGCAGCATGTGCACCCCGGACATGGTCGGCGACACGCCCTGCACCACCTGGAGGAAGGTCGGCAGATAGGTCATCGAGCCGAACATCGCGAAGCCGATGACGAAGCCGATGACCGCGGTGAGGGTGAAGGAGCGCAGGCGGAACAGGCGGAGCGGCAGGACCGGTTCGGCGGCCCGGCGCTCGACGGCGACGAACACCGCCAGCAGGACCAGGCCGAGCACACCGAGGCCGATGATCTGCCAGGAGCCCCAGCCGTAACTGACGCCGCCGAGCGAGGTCATCAGCACGAAGCAGGCGGCGACCGCGGCGATCAGGGCGGTGCCGAGGTAGTCGATGCGGTGCGGGGTGCGGCGGACCGGGATGTGCAGCACCGCGGCGATGACGGCCAGCGCGACGATCCCGATGGGCAGGTTGATGTAGAAGACCCAGCGCCAGCTCAGGTGGTCCACGAACAGGCCGCCGAGCAGCGGCCCGAGCACGCTCGTCGCGCCGAAGACCGCGCCGAACAGGCCCTGGTAGCGGCCGCGGTCCCGGGGCGGCACGATGTCACCGACGATCGCCATGGACAGCACGATCAGGCCGCCGCCGCCCAGGCCTTGGACCGCCCGGAACGCGATCAGCTGCGGCATGTCCTGCGCGATGCCGCACAGCGCGGAGCCGACCAGGAAGATCACGATGGCGGTCTGGAACAGCCGCTTGCGCCCGTACTGGTCACCGAGCTTGCCCCACAGCGGGGTCGCGGCGGTCGAGGCCAGCAGATACGCGGTGACCACCCAGGACAGGTGGTCCAGGCCGCCGAGGTCGCTGACGATGGTGGGCAGCGCGGTGGCGACGATGGTCTGGTCGAGTGCCGCGATGAGCAGACCGAGCAGCAGCGCGCCGATCGCGACGAGGACCGTCCGCCGGGACTGGCCCTCGCCGGGCACGGCCGGAGCGCCGGTGTCCTGCGCCATGAGCGTCTCTCTTCGTGCGGGCGGGGGTCGGACTTCTTCCATCCTGATCGTTTCGGTGGGATACGGCCTGCTGAGAGCCGTGGGGCCCGCCGGCTTGCGGATGCTCCCTGTGCAGGAAGGGACCAGACCGGGATAATTCGCTGACCGATCGAGGGCTTCAGGAGGGGGAACGCTCGTGACGGACCGAACCTGCCCGCACTGCTCGGCACCCGCACGGGACGGCGGCCGGCCGCGGTGCCTGTGCGAGGCCGCCGGCGCCGAGGACTTCGACCCCCTGCGGGTACGCCCGTACGTGCGACTGCCGGACGGGGCGGACACCACCGGGGCGGCGGGCACGACGGCGGGGGGTGCGGAAGGCGCGACGGCGGGGAGGACGGGAGGCGCGACGGCGGACGTGATGCGGCCCGAACCGCGGCCCGCGCCCAGGTTCGGCTTCCGTACGGTGCCGTCGGGCGGGGGCCGGGCGGGGACGCGGGGAAACTCAGGCTGCGGGGGTGGCTCCGGCCACGGGGGTGGTTCCGGAGCCGGTTCCGGTCGCAGGGCTGACTCCGGTTCCGGTTCCGCTTCTGAAAACGACGCCGGGAGGGGCGCCGACGCCCCCCGCCACCGTAAGAAGCAGGCGGCCCTGGCCGCCATGGCGGTCGTCGCGGCGTCCCTGGCCGCCGGCGCGGTGCTGCTCAGCGGCGCGCTGCTGTCCGACACGGACCAGGACCGCGCCCTGCCGGACGACCACCGGCACATGCCCAGCGCCGCCCGCACGCCGGGCAGCGACGGCGGTTCCGGAGGCGGCGGTCCCGGCCGCCACGCCGCGCCGCCGTCCGCCGCCCCCACACCGGCGCCTCAGCGGGTGACCAGGGCCCAGCCGTCCGCCGGCCCCTCCCGTCCCCCGGCCCCGTCCGCCAGTCCGTCGTCGGCCGCGCGTACGGCCACGGCGTCCGGCAGCATCACCAGCGCTCCGGAGAGCCGTGCGCCGAGCAGCCCGCCGGACGGGCCGCTCGTGCTGCGGGAGGGGGCCGGCGGGCCGGAGGTGCTGGAGTTGCAGCGGCGGCTGGAGCAGGTGGCCGTGTACCCGGGCCCGGAGGACGGCCGGTACGGCGGTGCCGTACGGGAGGCCGTCGCCTCGTACCAGCGTTTCCACGGGCTGTCGCAGGATCCGGCCGGTGTCTACGGAGTGCAGACCCGCCGGTCGCTGGAGGCCCGTACGGTCGAGCCGTGAGCCGGGGCGCGCGGTGCGGTCCGCCGGGCGCGGAAGCACGCGTGTGGCCCGTCGCACCAGGGGGCGGTTGGCCTCTCGCGGAGGCTCTTTGTATCGTGTAGGAACAAAGTGGTTCCGCCCGCACTCCCTGACCGGCGGGCGGAGCCGCTTGACTCTTTCCTCAGCGCCCAGGAGCCCGCCGATGCCGGCAACCACCCCGCTCATAGCCCGCGCCCTGCTGCTGGACATGGACAGCACGATCGTGAACTCCGAGGCCGTGGTCGAGCGCTGCTGGCGCCGCTGGGCCGCCGAGCAGGGGCTCGACGCGGACGAGGTCCTCAAGGTGGTGCACGGGCGGCAGGGCTGGGCCACGATGGCCGCACTGCTCCCCGACCGTCCGATGGAGCTCAACCACGAGGACAACCGGCGGATGCTGGAGCAGGAGACCGCCGACGTCGAGGGCGTCGTACCGGTCCCGGGCGCGCCCGCCTTCATGGCGGCCGTCGCCTGCCTCCCGCACGCGCTGGTGACCTCCGCCGACATCGCCCTCTCCGACGCCCGCATGGGCGCGGCCGGGCTGCCGATGCCGGCCGTACGGATCACCGCCGAGTCGGTCAGCGCCAGCAAGCCGGACCCCGAGGGCTTCCTCAAGGGCGCGGCCGAGCTGGGGTACGCGCCCGAGGACTGCGTGGTCTTCGAGGACTCCGAGGCGGGCATCGCGGCCGGGCGCGCGGCGGGGATGCGCGTGGTCGGCGTCGGCGAGCGGGCCGGGGCCTTCGGCCCGGACGTCCTCGTACGCGACCTGGAGCAGGTCCGGGTCGAGGCGCTCGCGGACGGGTCGATCGCGCTGCACATCGACGCCTGACCAGGGCCTGCGCATCGACGCCTGACCCGGCACGAGAGGCGGTACGGGGGCGGGGCCACGGTCGGTGACCCCACCCCCCGTACCGTCCCGTACTCACCCCACGATCGCCTCGTACAGGCTGAACCCCGCGAGCAGCACCATCACCGCCGCCGCCACCTTCGTGATCAGCTTGAGCGGTACGTACTTCATCAGCGTGCGACCGCCGAGGATGCCCAGCCCGGCCACCGCCCACAGGGCCAGCACCGCGCCGACACCCACCGAGACCGGGTCGTCGTAGCGCGCGGCGAGGTTCGCGGTCATGATCTGGGTCAGGTCGCCGAACTCGGCGACCAGGATCATCATGAAGCCCGCCCCGGAGACCTTCCAGAAGCTCTGGTCGGCGGGCTTCTTGACCTCCTCCTCGTCCTCGTCCTTCTTGAAGAGCAGGACCGCCGCGCCCGCGAGGAAGAGCACGCCGACGACCGCCTGGACGAGGCGGTGCGGGAGCAGGGACAGCACGCTGCCCGCGGCGATGGCGAGCGCGACGTGCACGGCGAAGGCCGCGGCGACGCCGGCGAACACGTACGAGGCGCGGTAGCGGGTGCCGAGCATCAGCCCGGCCAGGGCGGTCTTGTCCGGCAGCTCGGCCAGGAAGACGACGCCGAAGACGACGGCGGCGACGGTGAAACTGAACACGGGGTGTCTTACCTCGATCGGTCGGGCCGCACCGAGGGGCCCGGAAAAGGGGTCGCTTCGGCACGGCAGCGTCTCTTGCGCACACGTGCGTCTGCGCAAACACTGCGGCCGAAGGTCTCGCTGGCGCGGCAGGGACACATGCCACCTGTCGCGCTCCGGGCGCCGGCCCACCGCGGGCGGCCTGTCACCTGGGCGGTGGCGGCCGACGGGCGGGCAGTATGTCGACGGTCCGGCGAAGAGCTACTCCCCTTCTGCTGCGGCCAAGGGTACGCGGTGCAGCCGCCCGCGGGCCACCAGCTCCAGCACCACCGCCACGGCCGCCGCCTGTACGGCGAGCAGCGCGACCAGGACGAACAGCTGCACCGCGCCCGCCTGAACGGGTGACGCGCCGCCCAGCAGCATGCCGACGAAGGCTCCGGGGAGCGTGACGAGTCCCACGGTGCGGGTCTGGTCCAGGCCCGGCAGCAGCGCGTCGGACGCGGCCGGACGGGCGACCTCCATCCGGGCCTCCCGGTCCAGCAGGCCCAGCGCCAGCCCGGCCTCCACCTCCCCGTGCCGGGTCTCCAGCTCGTCCAGGGCCCGCCGTCCGCCGAGGACGGTGGCGGTGAGGGCGCCGCCGATGAGGATGCCGGCGACGGGGATGAGGGTGACGCCGCGCGGCGGGACCAGGCCGGTGAGCAGCAGGGCGCCGACGACCGGCACGACCCCGGCGGCGAGCGGCGCGGCCGCCCACCACCAGGTGCGGTTCGGGGTGAGGCGGCGGCCCGCGGTCCGTACGGCGACCGTGAACATCAGTACGAGGAAGCAGAGCAGCCAGGGCACCGCCCGTACGACCCAGCCGATGAGGTACGAGACGGCGGCGAGCTGGAGGGCGGCGCGCAGTCCGGCGAGGGCGACGGCGCGCGCGTGGCCGAGGCGCGCGAGCGCGGCGACGGCCACGGCGGCGGTCAGCAGGACGGCGAGAACGACCCCGAGGGTGGCGTTGACCGGCAGCAGCACGCGCTCACTGTAGGGCGCGCGGGGTGGCGTCACGGACGGGCGCACGCGCCCGCGCGAGCCACTTTCCGGCCCGCCGGGGGCGGGTGACGTCACGTCAACCCCTTGAACTGACGTGGGCATGTCGTCACTCTGTTACCTGGAGCCCGCCCGGTGGTAACCCCACGGCGCCACCATGGGCCCCGTCCCGCACCTCGACTTCCCCCCACACAAAGGGAGTTACGATGCCCAAGGTCTACGCGCGTCGCGTATCGGTCGCCGCCGGGTCCGCCGCCGCCCTCGTCTGCACGCTGGTGCTCGGCACCCAGCCCGCCCAGGCGGCGCCGCCCACTCCGCCGGACGCCGCAACGGCCCGTACGTACCTCGCCCAGCTCAAGGAAGCCCCCCAGGGCTCGCAGGACGGTTACAGCCGCGACAAGTTCCCGCACTGGTCCGACCAGGGAAAGAACTGCAACACGCGCGAGGTCGTGCTCAAGCGGGACGGCGAGAACGTGCAGACCGACAGCAAGTGCGCCTCGACCAGCGGCACCTGGAAGTCGGCCTACGACGACGGCGTGTGGACCAAGGCGTCCGACGTGGACATCGACCACGTCGTACCGCTGTCGGAGGCGTGGAAGTCCGGCGCCTCGAAGTGGACGACCGAGCGCCGCGGGCAGCTGGCCAACGACCTCACCCACGCGCAGCTGATCGCCGTCACCGACAACGTGAACCAGGAGAAGGGCGACAAGGACCCGGCCAAGTGGCTGCCGCCGAAGACCTCGTACCACTGCACGTACGCGCGGATGTGGGTCTCGGTGAAGCACGTATACGGGCTGACGGCCGACTCGGCCGAGAAGGCGGCACTGAAGAAGATCCTGGACCGCTGCTGAGGGCTGCCCCCGAGTGGCCCCTGCGGAATGGTTACTGCGGACGCGTCCGGCACGTACCTGATCGGCTTGTGACCGGCTGACGCAACCGTACGACCGGATGGCTCCGTCTTTCTTCGTGAAGGAGGGCGGAGCTGTCCCGTGGCCCCGCGATCGGCTCTTATCCTCTGAGCACACACGTACGGGCACCGGCCCGTACGAGGGGAGGATCGCCGATGGCCGGGCTGCTCCTGGGACCGCTGCTGCGGTACGTGGACGAGATCAGCGCGACGGTGTGGGTCGAGACCGACCGGCCGTGCGAGGTGCACGTCCGCTGCGAGAACGGCGCCGGCGGTGCCGAGCGCACGTGGCAGGTGGCCGGGCACCACTACGCGCTGGTGCCCGTCACCGGGCTTGCGCCGGCGAGCGAGACCCCGTACCGGGTCCTGCTGGACGGCGAGCAGGTCTGGCCGCTGCCCGACAGCCGCTTCCCGGAGAGCACGATCCACACACCGGCGGCTCCGGGTGACGCCCCGGCGGACCAGCACCTGCGGGTCGCGTTCGGCTCCTGCCGCTGGGCCGCGCCGCCCACCGACGCGCACGACCCGGTCGGCCCGGACGCCCTGGACACCCTCGCCGCCGCGCTCGCCGCCGACCCCGCGCGCCCGCGCCCGGACGTCCTGCTCCTGCTGGGCGACCAGGTGTACGCCGACCAGACCTCGGACGCGACCGCCCGGCTGCTCGACGCCCGGCGCGACACCTCCGAGCCGCCCTGGAGGCAGGTCGCGGACTACGAGGAGTACACCCGCCTCTACGCCGAGTCCTGGCTCGACCCGGAGGTGCGCTGGCTGCTGTCCACCGTCCCCAGCTGCATGATCTTCGACGATCACGACGTCATAGACGACTGGAACACCTCCGCCGCCTGGCAGGCCCGGATGCGCGCGACCTCCTGGTGGCGGGAACGGGTGCTGGGCGGCCTGATGTCCTACTGGGTGTACCAGCACCTGGGCAACCTCTCCCCCGCCGACCTGGAGAAGGACGAGCTGTACGCCCGGGTGCGCGCGCTGCCGGACGGCACGGACCTGGTGCGGGAGTTCGCCGCGGCAGCCGACGCCGACCCGGGCTGCGCGCGCTGGAGCTACCGCCGCGACTTCGGCCGCGTACGGCTGGTCATGGTCGACACCCGCGCCACCCGCGTCCTGGACGAGGGACGGCGGGCGATGCTCGACCCGGCCGAGGCCGAGTGGCTGCGCGAACACGTGCTGGCCGACCACGGCGCGTACGACCACCTGCTGATCGGCAGCTCACTGCCCTGGCTCCTGCCGAACCTGATCCACGACGCGGAGGGCTGGAACGCCGCACTGTGCGCCGGGGCGCGCGGCGCGCGCTGGGCGCGCCGGAGCGAGTGGCTGCGGCAGCGGGCCGACCTGGAGCACTGGGCGGCGTTCCCGGAGTCCTTCGCCGCGCTCACCGACCTGCTCACCGAGGCCGGTTCGGGCGAGGCGGCACCGGCGACGGTGTGCGTGCTGTCCGGCGATGTGCACCACGCGTACGTGGCCGAGCCGCACTGGCACGACGGCTCCGCGCCCGCCGGGCGCGTGCTCCAGCTGACCTGCTCGCCCGTGCACAACAGCATCCCCGCCACCATGCGGGCCGGGTTCCGCTTCGGATGGAGCCGGCTCGGCCGCCGGCTGGGCCACGCGCTGACCCGGCACGCCCGGCTGGAACGCCCGTCGATCGGCTGGCGCCGCACGGGAGGCCCGTGGTTCGGCAACCAGCTGATGACCCTGGCGCTGAACGGGCGCGCAGCGCGGCTGCGGCTGGACCAGGCACAGCGCGAACAAGGCGGTGACGCGCGGCTGGTCTGCGCGTGGGACGAGCAGCTGGCGGGAGGACAGGAGCCGGGCGCGGGGGCGGGGGCGGCCTCGCGCTAGGGCGCGAGGGCGGCGTTGCGCCAGGGCGCGCCTTCCGGACCGCCCAGGGCCCGTCCGCTCGCGCCGGGCTCTTCACCCGCTCTTCCACTCGTCCTGTCGCCGGGCTTTGCGTGCGGCCGGCCTTCTGCTGCCGCCGAGGCGCTCCGCCCAGGCGGACGGGCATATTCCAGGGCAACCCGGGGTGAGTTCGGTGGCCGGTGCAGTCACTGTTGCCGCCCCTCGGGCAGCACTTCGCGCCATGACCAATTTCGGCCACCGGCCGGATATGGCCAGATGTTGAACTTGCAAGTACCGATTAGGTCTCCCTAACCTTTCCCCTTGTCGGTTCCCGTCCCCGAAACCGCAGGAGTTCCTACATGTCCGCTCCGTCCCCGGTGACCGAGTTCACCGAACGAATCAAGCCGCAGGTCCTCTCACTCTTCCGCATCGTCACCGGCCTGCTCTTCGCCTGCCATGGCGCATCCTCGCTGTTCGGCATCCTCGGCGGCGCGATGGGCAAGGGCCTGACCGTGCCCGCGGGCACCTGGCCCGGCTGGTACGCGGCCGTCATCCAGTTCGTCGGCGGCCTCCTGGTGATGCTGGGCCTCGGCACCCGCGCCGCGGCGCTGATCAGCTCCGGCTCCATGGCGTACGCGTACTTCTCCGCGCACGCGGGCCAGTCCCTGTGGCCGCTGCAGAACGGCGGCGAGCTGTCCGTGCTGTTCTGCTGGTCGTTCCTGCTGCTCGTCTTCACCGGCCCCGGCACCTGGTCGCTGGACCACCTGTTCTTCCGCTCGCGGCAGCCGGCCGAAGAAGCCCCGGCGGGCGCCCGGCGCGAGCCGAGCGCGGCCTGACGGCAGCCCGGCGGCCTTTCCGGCTGCCGGCGGCCCGGCGGCCCTCCCGGCCGCCGACCGGCGATGAGCGGCGGCTCCCGGTGCGTGCCGGGGGCCGCCGCTCGTCCGTACGACGGTGGGGTCACCCGGCCGCGCCGAGTCCGTACGACCGGGCCGCGGCCGGAAGAGCCCCGGCCACGGTCAGAAGATCTTCGACAGGACGCCCGCGACGGCCTTCGCGGCTTCCTTCGAGTTGTTGAACGGCACGGAGTAGCACGCCACCACCCGGCCGGCGGTCCCCGCCACCCCGGCCCCCGTCGCGGTACGCCGCTCATGGATCGCCACGGACCGCGCCTCGCCGGAGCGGAAGCGCCACGCGTTGCGGGACTCGGCGCTCCCCTCGCCGCGCCCGTCGGTCGTGAAGTCCAGCCAGACCTCGTTCTTCGGGTTTGCGTACGCCGGGTCGACGGACGGCGAGCGCGGGTCCTTGCGGTGCTGGTAGTGCGGCCCCGAGCTGTCCGGACGGGCACCGCACACGCCGGTGTGAACGTGCGCCCCGTAGGCGCGGTTCGCCACCAGGCCGGCCACCCGCAGGCCGACCCGGGTCCGCTTGCTGTCTGCGCGCTCGCTGACCGTGACGCGGGAGTTCACGGGGACCAGCTTGGGGTCGTACGTCACCGCCCTGCTGAGCATCGCGCCGTCCGGCCGGGTGAACTGCGCCGCGATGGTGACGGCGTACTCCTGGTCGACGCGGGTCTTCGTGACCTTGTCGCCGTCCGCCGCCACGGCCGCCGGTGCGAGCAGGAGCGCGCCCGCCGTGGCGAGGACCGCCACGGAGGCGCCCGCCGCCCTGGCCGCCGTCCGCGTCCGCGCCGCGCCGCCCCCGGCCCGCCCCCCGTGCACGGCCGTTCCCCTGCCGGCGGCCCCGCCCCCGTCAGCGGCGCGTTCCGCCACGCTGCCCGACACGCCTTCCGACGCGCTCTCCGATGCGCTCTCCGCCGCGCCTTCCGACGCCGTCGACGGCTCCCTCATCGTCTGCATCCCTGTCTCCATTCGTGTGCCGTTCCGCTCCGGAGCACCCTGTTTGCGCGCTTCACAAGGCACTTATAACGGCACATAACATGCCCAAAGCCGTGCTCTTTTGCGCCACGGCCGGAGCAGACGGGTGACAGTGGCGCCGAGAGCCCTTCCTCAGGGGGTGTGAAGCCGACAACACCGCGCGCCCCGGAACGTCACTGCGGGCACGCCAGGCGTACGCTGTATGGCGGTACAGCCGCCCCAGCCGCCGATGCGACGTCGCGGCAGGGGTTCGGATCAGGAGAAGGACGTTGTTGGAAAGCCTGGGGTCGTTGAGCGACACCCCTTGGGTCTACGCGATCGTCGGCCTCTCCGTACTCCTCGACGTCTTCGTGCCGATCCTGCCCAGCGGTGTACTGGTGATCACCGCGGCCACCACGGCCGCCGGCACCCGCACCGCGGCCGGCGCGGTGGGCGTCACCACCTCCGTACGCGGCGACGCCGACATCGCCGAGATGCTGGCCCTGGTGCTGTGCGCCGCGACCGCCTCGGTGCTCGGCGACATGGTCGCCTACCGGCTCGCCTGGCGCGGCGGCGACCGCTTCGACCGCGCCATCGCCCGCTCCCGCCGCCTGACCGCGGCGCAGGAACGGCTCGGCGCCGCGCTGACGCGGGGTGGCGGCGGCATCGTCGTACTGGCCCGCTTCGCACCGGCCGGGCGCTCGGTGGTCAGCCTGGGCGCGGGAGTCGCGCACCGTACGGTCCGGGAGTTCCTGCCGTGGTCCGCGCTGGCCGGGCTGGCCTGGGCCGCGTACGGGGTGAGCCTGGGCTATGTGGGCGGCCAGTGGCTGGGCGCGTCGTGGATCAGCACCGCGATGTCGGTGTTCGCGCTGTTCGCGGCCGGGTCCGCGGCGGTCTTCCTGATGCGCAGGCCGGAGCGCCGGGCCGCGGCGTTCCCGGCGGCGACTTCGGACTGACACCACCCTGACCCACCGGCCCACTGCCACCGCCCCCTGCCCGTCGCCGGGAGGCAGCAGCGGGACGGGAGGCGGTAGCGGGGCGGTCATGGGGCTGTGGAAAACTCCGGGCGGATTGTCAGACCCCGGTGCGACGATGAGGGCATGAACACCTGGCAGTGCCGCCCCGAGACCCCCGAGGACGTTCCGGCCGTCCGCCGGGTCAACCTCGCCGCCTTCGAGACCGCCGGCGAGGCCGACCTCGTCGACGCGCTGCGGCTTGACCCGGTGGCCTGGCTGCCGGGCCTTTCGTACGTGGCCGGGCCCGCCGCCCAGCCGGCCGGCGCCGCGTCCGTCGTCGGGTACGCACTGCTCACCCGCTGTCACATATCCGGCGAACCGGCCGTCGCGCTCGCGCCGTGCGCCGTACTGCCCGAGCACCACGAGCAGGGCGCGGGCAGCGCCGTCATCCGGGCCCTGCTGGACGCGGCACGGGCGGCCGGCGAGCGGACGGCCGTGGTGCTGGGCCACCCGCCGTACTACCCCAGGTTCGGCTTCGAGCCCGCCTCCCGCTTCGGCATCCTGCCGCCCCAGGAGTGGCCGGACGAGGCGTTCCTGGCGCTGTCCCTGGACGGCGGCACACCACCGCGCGGCACGGTGCGCTATGCGGAGGCGTTCGGCATCGGCTGAGGAGAGGCGCCGGGTGGCTCGGTCGGGTGGTGCGGAAGGCTGCGGGCCGGGGGTCCCGGGCGCCGGGGCTACTTCCCTTCCCTGTTCCGCCCGGACTCCTCCGGCACGACCGCGACCGGGCACACCGCGTGCAGCAGTACGGCGTGGGCGACCGAGCCGAGCCGGCGGCCGACCGGCAGCCGCCTGCGGTGCCGGGCGACCACGACCAGGTCGCTGGCCCGGGACGCCTCGACGAGCTGCCCGGCCGCGTCCGCGTCCCGCAGCTCGGTCGTCACCGTCACCTCGGGATGCCGCTCACGGTGCGGCGCGAGCGTCCGCGCCACCTGCTCGGCCAGCGCGCTCTCGTACTCCTGTTGGGTGCCTTCATAGGCCGCCACGTATTCGAAGGACGGTGGTGTCAGCATCGGCCAGGCGTAGCCGGAGACCACCTTCAGGCGCGCGCCGCGGCGGCTCGCCTCGGCGAAGGCGAAGCCGATCGCGCCCGGCTCGTCCGAGGAGGCGTCGACGCCCAGCGTGACCTGCGGGGGGACGGGGCGGACCAGCTCGCCGTCCGGGCCGGGTTCGGCGCCGGCCCGGTCCGGGCGCGGCACGACCACCACCGGCCCTTCGGAGTGCGCCGCGCACGCCATGCCATTCGAGCCGAGCAGCAGGCTGGCGAAGCCGCCGCGTCCGCGCGAGCCGAGCACGAGCAGCTGCGCCTCGGCCCCGAGGGCGGGCAGCAGTGTGTCGGTGAGGCCGCTGAGGCTGCGGAATTCGATGCCCGGCAGACCGGCCGTGTCGGCCTGCCCGTCCTGCGTCTTGCGCAGCTCGTCCAGGACGGGGTCGCCGATGCCGGACTCGGCCGCCGCGCGGCCCTCCGAGGTGACGTACGGCCAGACGTGCACGACCTGGAGCGGCGCGGAGCGCAGCCGGGCCGCCTCGATCGCCCAGCGCAGGGCCCGTTCGCTGTCGGGAGATCCGTCCACCGCGACAATGACCGGCAGGGTGTCCATGTACGCCTCCATACGACCAACAGCGTGTGCTATGCCCAACTATTTCCATACTCCTCTCCCGAACCGCCCGGACGACAGGGGACGGAGGTCCCTCCCTGGCACGGAGTAGAGTCGAACGTCACTTCTCAGCCCCTTACCTGGGACGCAATGAACACACTCCAGGCCCCGCAGTCCGTCGCGTGGACCGAGGCCGGCGCCGCCCGCACCGCGCGCTGGCGTTCCGAGAGCGGCACCCCGGCGCCCCGCCGGGTGGCCGTCGCGGACGACCGCACGAAGGCCGACGACGCCTACAAGCTCGCCTGCGAGGGCACCGCGCTGCTGTGGCGCGGCGACTTCCACAACGCCCGCCAGCTGCTGACGGCGCTGGCCCGCCGGATCGACCGCCGCCCGCGCAAGCGGCCGCCGACCGACCCCGCCCAGGCCTTCCACCTGCACCGGGCCGCGCAGAGCCAGCGCGCCCGCATCCTGGGGATGGTGCTGGTGTCCCTGGACCCCGGATACGGGCTCGCACTGCGCCGCGCGCCCGACGTACGGGAGGCGTGCCTCCAGGCGTACGGCCCGGACGACGCGACGGCCGGGGCGGAGGGCATGGTGCCCGGGACGGAGGGCGCGGTGCCCGGGACGGCCCTGCCCTTGATCGTTTCACTGCGCGAGCTGCTCGGGGTGATCGGCGCGTACGAATGGCGCAGAACCGGCGTCGCCGTACCGGCGCTCGGCGGCGACCGCGTCCACCCGTACTACGGCGTCTTCTCGCCGGTGCGCGGCGAGTACGTCGACCTGGTGGCCCGGGCGCCGCTCCCGTCCGCCCCGGGACCGGCGTTCGACATCGGCACCGGTACCGGAGTCCTGGCCTCGGTGCTGGCCCGCCGCGGCATGTCCCGCGTCGTCGCCACCGACCAGGACCCGAGGGCGCTGGCCTGCGCGCGGGAGAACACCGAACGGCTCGGCGTGGCCGACCGCGTGGAGGTCGTGGAGGCCGACCTGTTCCCGGCCGGACGCGCGTCGCTGATCGTCTGCAATCCGCCGTGGGTGCCGGCCAAGCCCACCTCCCCCGTCGAGTACGCGGTCTACGACCCGGGCAGCCGCATGCTCCGCGGCTTCCTGAACGGCTTGGCCGCTCATCTCGAAACGGGCGGCGAGGGCTGGCTGATCCTGTCCGACCTCGCCGAACACCTCGGGCTGCGTCCCCGCGCCGAGCTGACCGCCGCGTTCGACGCGGCGGGCCTGACGGTCCTGGACCGCCTGGACATCCAGCCGCGCCACCCCCGCGCCCGCGACACCACCGACCCCCTGCACGCGGCCCGCGCCGCCGAGGTGACCTCGCTGTGGCGGCTGGGGGTGGCGGGGGACCCGAACCATGCCTGAGCCCGTAGGAGGAGCAGGAACCCCGATCATGGAACTGCAGCAACTCGTCGCACGCGCCCGGCGCCTCGCCGCCTCCGCCACCCCGGCCCGCCGCCGGCTCCTCGGTATCGCGGGGCCGCCCGGCTCGGGCAAGTCCACCCTGGCCACCCACCTGGTGTCCGGGCCGGCCGGGCCGGCGGCGCTCGTCCCCATGGACGGCTTCCACCTCGCCGAGGCGGAGCTGCGCCGCCTGGGGCGTACGGACCGCAAGGGCGCGCCGGACACCTTCGACGCCGCCGGGTACGCGGCCCTGCTCGCCCGCCTGCGCACCCCCGCGCCGGACACCGTCGTCTACGCCCCGGCCTTCGACCGCCGCATCGAGGAGCCGGTGGCCGGCAGCATCCCCGTGCCGCCCGACGTGCCGCTCGTCGTGACCGAGGGCAACTACCTGCTGCTCGACGACCCGTCGTGGGAGCGGGCCAGGGCCTGCCTCGACGAGATCTGGTACGTCGACCTGGACGACGCGGAACGGGTACGGCGCCTGGTCGACCGGCACGAACGCTTCGGCAAACCACGCGCGCACGCCGAGCGGTTCGTGCACACCTCGGACGAGGCCAACGCCCGCTTGGTGGCGGCCGGGCGGGAGCGCGCCGACCTGGTCGTCAGGTTCGGCCCGGGGGCGGCGCCGGGGCCGTACGAGGAAGCGTGAGGCCCGTGGCTGGTCACCACAGCCACAGCAATCACCACAGCCACCCCGGCCACCGCGTCTATGCGTAGATCTGCACGCTGGGGCCGCCGCCGGGAACTTCGACGCGCCCTCATCCGTACATACAGCGGAATCACCGTTATCCCCGGATTTCACGGATTAAGTGAGCCCAGGGGTTTCGGCGGAAGCGGCGGAAGCGGCGGAAGCGGCGGAAGACCGTAACTACCAGTCCTGTGTCGCAACTTCCGTAACGACACCGTCGATGTCATCATGACACCATGAGTGTCACCGAGGACGGCGCGGACCCCGCCGAGCACCTCGCGTACGAGGTGATCCGCCGCCTGTGGCCGCTGCACCGGGCGGTCGTACGCGCCATGGAACGGCAACTGACCGGTACGGGCCTGACAGCAGGTCAGCACGCGCTGCTGGACGCCCTGCGCGCGCAGGGCCCGCGAACCGTGCCGGAGCTGGCCCGCGCCCTCGAACTGGACCGGCAGCCGGTGCAGCGCTGGGTGAACCACGCGACGGAACTGGGCCTGGTGGAGGCCACCCCCAACCCCGCGCACCGACGCTCCCCCCTGATCCGGCTCACACCGCACGGCTCCGAGGTCATGGGTGCGCTTCAGCGGTCCGAGGCGGCCGGGCTGCGGCGCGCGCTGGCCGGGGTGCCGGCCGCCGACGTGGCCACCGCGCTGCGCGTGCTGGACCACCTCGGCGCGGAGTTCCGGGCGCCGGCCCGGAACGACCCGGCAGACCCGCAGTCCTCCCCGACGCCCTCAGCGCCCCACCCGACCCCCGTACCCGAACCCGCACCCCACACAGGACGGCACGGAGCATGACGACCGAAGAGATCCAAGAAGCCGGCGCCTGGCCCGGGGCGGAGGTCGAGAACGACACGGTCCCGGTCGAGAACGGTGAGCTGTTCTACGAGGCGGCCGGCGCCGGTACGGAGGGCGACCCTTCGGTGGTGCTGCTGCACGGCGGGATGCTCGACCAGCGCATGTGGGACGAGCAGTTCGCCTGGCTCACCCGGTCCGGCCTGCACACGGTCCGTTACGACGCGCGCGGCCACGGCCTGTCCTCCACCGTCGACGGCGACTACGCCAACCACGAGGACCTGCGTACGCTCCTCGACCACCTCGGCATAGCGCGCGCCATCCTCGTCGGCCTCTCGCACGGCGCCCGCATCGCCCTGGACATGGCACTCACCCACCCGGACCGCGTCTTCGCGCTGGCACTGGCCTCGCCCGGGGTCAGCGGCCGGGCCTTCACCGACCCGTTCATCCTGGAGCACATCAAGGAGCAGGTGGCCGCCCTCACCGACGACGAGGAGGACGGGGCGGAGCGCTACATCGAGCACTTCCTGCGCATGTGGGTGGACGGTCCGCACCGCGGCCCCGATGCCGTGGACCCCGCACTGCGCGAGCGGATGCGGGCGTCGGCGGACGCCAATGTGGTCGTGCACGCGGGCGGTATGGGCGCCGGTGTGCCGATCGAGGTCGGCGCGTACGAGCGGCTGGCGGAGATCCGCGTACCGACCCTGGCACTGGACGGCGACCTGGACAGTTCCGACATCTCCGCCAACGCGCACGCCATCACCCTCGCCGTGCCGGGCGCCCAGCGGGTACGGATACCGGGCGCCGGCCACATGGTGAACCTGGAGAACACCGGTCACTTCGACCAGGCCCTGCACGCTTTCCTCTCCGGACTTCCGTACTGAACCCCGCCGCTACGGGCGGACCCCGCGCCGAGCCCTGCCCGTCCGGCGTCCGGGGCGGGGTGCAACGATGAGCGGGTCATGATTGCGGGGCGTGTTCTCAGAGGTTTGCGGGCCGGGGTGTTCGCGGCGGTGTGTGTGCTGCTCGCCGCCCTCGGCCACGCCCTCATGTCCGGCGCGCCCGTGCCCTGGTGGGTGCTGTTCGGCGCGGTGACGCTGACGGCCTGCGGAGCGTGGTGCCTCGCCGGGCGCGAGCGGGGGCCGCTGTTCGTGACCTCGCTGACGCTGGCGACGCAGGCCGCGCTGCACTCCGCCTTCTCCTTCGGCCAGTCGGTCGCGGCCGGCCTGTCCGCCGCCGGGACCGGCGGCGAGCAGGCGTCCCTGGCCCAGCGGTGGGCAGCCTCGCTGATGTGCGGCACGGTCGGCCCGATCCCGCAGCGCGAGGCCGAACAGATGCTGCACGACGCGGGCATCGGGCGGCAGTACGGCGAGGCCGTGGCCGGGATGCACGGAGCGCACGGGATGCACGGGGCGCACGTCATGACCGCATCGCACCAGATGCACGACATGGCCGGTACGGGCAGCATGACCGGCATGATCGCGGCCCACGTCCTGGTCGCGCTGCTGAGCGCCTGGTGGCTGTGCGGCGGCGAACGGGCGGCGTTCCGCGTCGTACGGACCGTCTCCGTACGGCTCTTCGTACCGCTCGTCCTCGTCCTGCGCGCGGTCCTGCCCGAGCCGCCCCGGCCTGCCCGCCCGGTACGCCGCGAGCCCCGGCAGCCCCTGCGGCGGCTGATCCTCGTCCACGTCATCTGGCTCCGCGGCCCGCCCCGGGAGACCGCTGTCTGCTGACAGCACGGTCACACCCAGGACTTGGTACCTGCCGTGCCGCCGAACCGATGCCATCCGGTTCCGTTCGTTCGAGCCGATGCCATCCGGTTCGTTCCCGTCCTGGTCCTTGTAATCGCCACCGGTCCCGTTCGCCGTCGTCCGTTCCGTACGCGGCGGGGCGGGACCGGCTCTCCCGAAGGACTACTGATGATGACTCCTGTCCTGCGCGGCCGGCCGCCGCAGCCGGTCGAGCAAGCCGTCCAGAGCAGCCGACGCGTCACCGCTGGGTGCGTTCCGCGCGTCCGAGGTGAGGAGCCGCAACCGGGCAGCCCGCTCCGACCAGAGACGGCAGTCCGCGCACCCCGCCAGGTGGGCGTCGAGCTGCTTGCCCGTGACACCCGGCGGCAGCTGTTCGCCGTCCAGGCGGGCGGAGACGGCGGTACGTACGCGCGAGCAGTGCATGCCCCCATCCTCCCCGACGTGCGCGGCCGCGCATCCCTGGCCGGTGGCGAGGAGGTGCAGCGTGCGCGATGACAGCGCGGTGACGGACTGGGCCCTGGCGGCCCGTACTGGCGACGAGAAGGCTGTGGAACGTTTCGTCCGCGCCACACAGCTGGACGTACGCCGTTACGTCACGCACCTCAGCGGCGACGCACAGGCCGCCGACGACTTGGTGCAGGACACGTACCTGCGGGCGCTGCGCAGCCTGCCCCGGTTCGAGGGCCGGTCGTCGGCCCGTACCTGGCTGCTGGCCATCGCACGCCGGACGGTCGCCGACCGGCTGCGGTCGATGGCCAGCAGGCCCCGGCTCGCCGGGACCGAGGACTGGCAAACCGCGGTGGAAAGGGCACAGCCGCGTGGCGTACCCGGCTTCGACGAAGGCATCGCCCTCACCGAACTGCTGTCGGCACTGCCCGGGCCCCGCCGGGAGGCGTTCGTGCTGACCCAGTTGCTGGGCCTGCCGTACGCGGAGGCGGCGGCGATCGCCGACTGCCCGGTGGGGACGGTGCGTTCCCGCGTGGCGAGAGCCCGCGAAACGCTGGTGTCGCTGCTGGCGGAGCAGGAAGAGCGCGAAGAGCGCCCGGAGGCGGGCCAGGCGTGCGCCGTCGGCGCGCTCGGACGGGCGCACGGGCGCGTACCGGCGGGCTCTGCCGCGTAAGGGCGATGCCCGAAGCAGGTGCCTGAACAGACCGGTGCCCCGGGCGCGCGCCCGGGGCACCGGTCTTCGGCCGGGGCGTCGGGCCGGATCAGGGGCGCAGCTGTCCCGGGCGTACGGCGACGGCCTGGGCCGTGACGGGGCCGCTGTCGCGGAAGTGCAGGGTGAAGGTGAGCCGGTCGCCCGGTTCGAGGCGCGGTGGCGGGCTGACCATGATGTCCAGGCCGGTCGGTGCCATGCGCAGTTCGCCGCGCGCCGGGACGGGGACGGCGCCGGCCATCTCCATCCGGTGTGCTCCCACGGCGAACTCGACATCGCGGCCGACCATGGCCTGTAGTCCGGCGGGGCCGGTGACGCCTGTCAGTTCGTCGGCGGTGGTACCGGTGTTGCTGATGGTGAAGAAGGCGGCGGTGGCTTCCGTGTTGGAGGCGGTGAGGATGCGGCCGTCGCTCACGTGCAGCCGGGGCGGAGTGCCCGCGTTGCCGGTGACGGTCCAGATGGTGAGGCAGCCGAGCGTCAGCACGCCTGTGAGGAGGGGGACGGCGGCGGAGCGTAGGACGGAACGGGCGGAACGGAGGGTGCGGGAGGTATGGGATGTATGGGAGGTGCGAGCGGGGGTTGGGGTGTTTGTGGTGGTGGAGGCAGGCGTCATGGGGTGTCCCGAGAAGTTGCGGAGAAGGTGTGGACGGTGTCGGCCGCGGCGCGTCGCCCAGGTGCACCGGACCGCCGGTCGCCCCCCTTCCGGCCGCCCGGCTGCCATGCCCGTAGCCGCAGGCTGTTGCCCACCACCAGCAGCGAACTCGCGGACATCGCGGCAGCCGCGATCATCGGGTCCAGCCGTCCGACGGCGGCGAGCGGCACGGTGACCAGGTTGTAGCCGAAGGCCCAGACGAGGTTGGCGCGGATGGTGCCCAGGGTGCGCCGGGCCAGCCGTACGGCGTCGGGTACGGCCTGGAGGTCCTCGCGCAGCACGGTGACGTCGGCCGCGCCGATCGCCGCGTCCGTACCGCTGCCCATGGCGATGCCCAGATCGGCGCGGGCCAGGGCGGCCGCGTCGTTGACGCCGTCCCCGACCACCGCGACCCGGCCACCGTGTTCCTTCAACGTGGTGACCAGCGCGGCCTTCTCCTCCGGGAGGGCCCCGGCGTGGATCTCGGTGATGCCGAGGTGCCCGGCGACGGTCCGCGCGGTGGCCGCCCGGTCCCCGGTGGCCAGCACCGGCCGCAGGCCCAGGCGGCGCAGATGGTCGACGGCCCGGTAGCAGTCGGGCCGCAGCGTGTCGCCGATGGCGACGACGGCCTGCGGGGTGCCGTCGACGGTCACCAGTACGGCGGTGTGCCCGGCGGTCTCGGCCGTACGGACGGCGTCCGCGAGCGAGGCGGGCAGTTCCGTCAGCTCGCCGGGCCGCCCGACGGTCACCGGCCGCCCGTCCACCTCGCCGGTCACGCCGTACCCCGCGGTCGCGGCGAAGTGGCGTGCGGTGGGTGGCGGCCGGTGCTCGGCGAGGGCTGTGCGGCGCAGGTCGCCGTACGCGGTGATGGCGCGCGCCAGAGGGTGTTCGGAGCCGTGCTCCACGGCGGCGGCGAGGCGAATGATTTCGTCGGCGGTGAGGCAGGGGGCGTGCGAAGTCTGCGCGGCCGCGGCCGCCATGCCTTCCGTGGCCTCCGTACGGGCCGTCACGGCGACCACGCTCATCCGTCCCGTGGTCAGTGTGCCGGTCTTGTCCAGCACCAGCGTGTCGATGCGCCGCAGCCGTTCCAGGGCCTGCGGTCCGCTGACGAGGATGCCCAGCTGCGCACCTCGCCCGGTGGCGGCCAGCAGCGCGGTGGGAGTGGCCAGTCCGAGTGCACAGGGACAGGCGACGACCAGGACGGCCACCGCGGCGGTCACCGCCGCCTGCGGGTCGGCGCCCGCGCCCAGCCAGAAACCGAGGACGGTCACGGACACCGCCAGCACCGCCGGCACGAAGACCCCCGCGACCGCGTCGGCCAGGCGCTGCACCCGGGTCTTGCCGGTCTGCGCCTCCTCCACAAGGCGGGTGATCCGGGCCAGCCGGGTGTCCGCGCCGACCGCGGCAGCCCGTACTTCGAGCAGGCCGCCCACGTTCACCGCACCGCCGACGACCGCCGCACCCGGCCCGACCTCCACCGGGCTGCTCTCGCCGGTGACGAGGGACAGGTCGAGGGCGGAGCTGCCGTCCAGCACCGTGCCGTCGGTGGCCACCCGCTCCCCGGGGCGTACCAGGAACCGGTCGCCGACCTGGAGCCGGGCCACCGGAATGCGGCGTTCCACGGTGCGGGCGGTGCCCCCGGGCCCACTGCCGGAGCCACGGTCCGTGACGTCGGCGGCAGGTACCCGTACGGACACCTCGTTGCCGACCAGTTCGGCCAGCGCCCGCAGCGCGGACCCCGTACCGCGACGGGCCCCGGCCTCCAGCCGCCGCCCCGCGAGGACGAACAGCGGTACGCCGACAGCCGCTTCCAGATAGATGTGCGCGGTGCCGCCGCTCAGGAAGAGCGCGTATGCGGACCAGGCGAACGAGGCGGCCACGCCGAGGGAGACCAGGGTGTCCATCGTCGCGGCGCCGTGCCGCAGGCCGCGGAACGCGCGGCGGTGGAACGGCAGGGCGCTCCAGACGGCGACCGGCGCGGTCAGTGCGAAGCAGAGCCACTGCCAGTTGCGGAACTGCCAGGCGGGGACCATCGAGAGGACGAGTACGGGGACGGACAGCAGCGCGGTGACGAGCAGGCGGTTGCGTTCGGTGCCTGGCGCCTCCCTTTCGGGGGACGGCGCTTCCCGCACCGGTTCCGGCAGTTGGGCCTTCGGGATCTCCGCCGTGAACCCGGCGGCCTCCACCGTCGCCACGAGGTCGTACACCGGCAGCGTGGCCGGGTGGCTGACGCGGGCCTTTCCGGTGGCCAGATTCACCGTGGCGGTCACCCCGTCGAGCCGGCCGAGCTTCTTCTCCACCCGGTTCACGCACGCGGCGCAGGTCATCCCGCCCACCGTCAGTACGGTGACGCGCTCGCTCATCCCATGCCGCCCATGCCGTTCATGCCATCCATTCCGTTCGTGCCGTTCATGGAGTCGCCGTTCCCGGGTTGTTGCGGACCTCCGGGGAGCGTGCCGCTCGGCCGGATGCCCGGCGCCACGGGTCCGGCTGCCGACCCCACCACGTACGCGCACACGAACAGGACGGCGAGCAGCGCCACGAACCCGATCACCGGTTTCGCGGGCAACACGGATGACAGACGCCGTACGAGAGGCATGGCCGCTCCGATACACAGACGACGGAAGAGGAAAGGAGAAGGAAAGGGAAATTTCCCGAGGAACGGAGAACGAGGGCACGGGAACAGGACGCGGCCAAGGCACGCGGAAACTCCGGAGAATTCCGCGCGCCACAAGCAGCAACTCACCGACCGGCCAGCCCGAAGCAGCCATCCTGACACGGCATTCGCCTCCCGCCCCCTCCCGGACCGCTCCCCCTCCCACGTGAGGTTTGTCCTGGCCACACGACGGAACCGGACCGCCCGCCAGCCCGACTACCTAGGGTTCCGGCCACCGTTGACCGCACCCCCGCGTCGCGATTCCCGCAACCCCGGCAAGCCCCGGCGCGCGCCTCGGCAGAAGTGCCGACGGAATTCCCGTACCGCGTCGGGAACTCACCGCGCATTCCGCCCGACCTCTGAGTGAAGCGCGCGCACGACCGGTCTCCGGCGTGTACGCGGACATTCGACCGACCGCCGAGGAGTTCGGGCCATGTGTGGCATCACCGGATGGATCTCGTACCGCGAGGGCCCCGACGGCCATGAGAACCGCGACGACCACGAGGGCCACGAGACCCCCCGCGCCCAGGCATCTGTCATCGAGCGGATGACGGCCGCGCTGGCCCTCCGTGGCCCTGACGCCTCGGGCACCTGGTGCGGCCCGTACGCCGCGATCGGACACCGTCGCCTGGCCGTCCTGGACCTCGAAGGCGGTACGCAGCCCATGACCGCGCCCGCCGTCGCGCCCGTACCCCCGCGCCCCGGAAGAGCGGTGCCGCCCCACCACCCGCCGGAAGCCGTCCTCACCTACAGCGGCGAGATCTACAACCACCACGCCCTGCGTGCCGAACTCCGGTCACGCGGGCACCGTTTCGCGACGCGCAGCGACACCGAAGTCGTGCTGCGCGCCTACCTGGAGTGGGGCGACGGCCTCACCGAGCGCCTGGAGGGCATGTACGCCTTTGCGGTCTGGGATGCCCGTCGTGAGCGGCTCCTCCTGGTACGCGACCGGCTGGGTGTCAAACCGCTGTTCTTCGCCGAGGTTCCCGGCGGCCTGGTCTTCGCTTCCGAGCCCAAGGCCCTGTTCGCGCACCCCGCGTGCCGGCCGCGCGTCGACGCGCAGGGGATGCGCGAGGCGTACAGCCTGGTCTTCGGTACCGGGGAGACGCTCTGGTCGGGGGTGCGCGAGGTGCAGCCCGGCGGCGTGGCCGTCTTCGACCGGAGCGGTCTGACCGAGCGCGTCCACTGGCGCCTCGAAGCCCGTCCGCATCCGGACGCCGGGGTCGCCGCGACGGTGGACGCCGTCCGCTCCCATGTGGAGCGGGCCGCCCGCGCCCAGTCGGAGGCGGACGTGCCCTTGTGCACGCTGCTCTCCGGAGGTCTCGACTCCACCGTTCTGACCGCGTTGCTGGCGGACGAGCTGCGCATACGGGAGAGGTCCGCGGCCCTTTCGGTCCCGGCCCGGCTGCGTTCGTACGCGGTCGATTACAGCGACCAGATGGAACGCTTCACCGGCGATGTCCTGCGCACCGGCCACGACACCCCGTACGCCGCCGAGGCAGCCGCCTTCATCGGCACCGACCACCACCTCGTCGTCCTCGACCCGCGCGAACTGCTGGACCCGGCACACCGCGCGGCCGTGGTGGCGGCCCGCGACTCGCCCATCGGCGTCGGCGACATGGACACCTCGCTGTACCTCCTCTTCGGCGAGATGGCCCGGCACTCGACGGTCGCGCTGTCCGGCGAGGCGGCCGACGAGGTCTTCGGCGGCTACCCCTGGTTCCGCAGCCCCGCCGCGCGGGACGCCGGCACCTTCCCCTGGCTGCTGGTGACCGGCGACGAGGCCGCCATGCCACTGCACCCGGCGCTCGCGGCGACGCTGCGCGTCGGCGAGTTCCGGGCCGACACGTACCGGTCGGCGCTGGCCGCCGTCCCGCACCTGGACGGCGAGACACCGGCACAGCACCGCCGGCGCGAACTCCAGCACCTGTCCCTGACCCGCTGGCTGCGCCAGCTGCTGCACCGCAAGGACCGGCTCAGCATGGCGCGGGGGCTGGAGGTGCGGGTGCCGTACTGCGATCACCGCCTCGTCGAGTACGCCTTCAACGCCCCGGCCGCGCTCCAGGACTTCGACGGGCGGGAGAAGAGCCTGCTGCGCGCCGCCGGCGCCCGCCTCGCCCCGCACTCCGTACTCCACCGCCCCAAGAACCACTACCCGGCCACCCACCACCCGGCGTACAACCGCGGCCTCCAGGACATGGCTCGCGACGCGCTCGCGGCCGGTCAGGGCCGCGTCCGCGACCTGGTGGACGAGGGCGTCGTCAAGACCTGCCTCGACACCCCGCCCGAGCACCTCCAGTGGGGCCACCGCCTGCGCCTGGAACGCGTCGTCGACCTGGCGCTGTGGCTGGAGGACCACCGGCCGGAACTGGCCTTCTGATCACCGATCACCGTCCGGCGTCCGGCGTCCGCCCAACGGCCGTCAGACGGCCCTGCCCACCTGCCCGCCCCGACTGCCCCACTCCGTCACCCACCACCAAGGAGACGCGCCCCATGTCCCTCCCTGAACCACTCCCCCTCTACGGAGAGGGCTACAAGCGTGACCCGTACCCCCTCTACACCGAGCTGCGCGAGCGCGGTCCGGTCCACCGCGTCCGGTTCCCGAGCGGCGTGTGCGCCTGGCTCATCACCGGTCACGAGGCCGCCCACCAGGCACTCAACGACCCCCGGCTGGGCAAACACCACTCCCGGGGCAACGCGGCCTGGCGCGCCCGCGCCTCGATCATGCCGGAGCCGCAGCACTCACAGCTCCAGGTACACCTGCTGCACCAGGACCCGCCCCGGCACACCGCCCTGCGCCGGCTGATCACCGACGCCTTCGCCCCCAGACGCGTCGCGGAACGCCGCCCGCGCTTCGAGGCCCTGGCGGACGCGCTGCTGGACGAGCTGCCGCCCGCCGGCCCGGCCCCGCACGACGCCACCGTCGATCTCGTCGCGTCGTTCGCCGCCCGCTTCCCCTTCCTCGTACTCGCCGAGGTCATCGGCCTGCCGGACGAGTTCGCCCGGCGCTTCGACCGGGACTGGGGCAAAGTCGTCCAGCCCGTCGGGCCGGAGGATCCGGGCCGCCCGGCGTACGAGGCGAGACTGCGCGGCCTTCAGGACTACATCGCCGAGCTGGTACGCCACAAGCGGGCCGGGCTGGAACGCGACAAACAGCAGCAACTCGACAAGCCACTGGAATGCGACGAACAGGAACGCGGCAAACGGCAGGACCGCGGCACCGACCTGCTCTCCCGCCTCGTCGCCGCCCACGACGAAGGAGCCCTGGACGGAGCCGAACTGGACTCCATGATCTTCCAGCTCCTCGTCGCCGGACAGGAACCCGTCACCAACCAGATCACGACGGCCCTGATCGCCCTGCTGCGCCATCCCCACCACCTCCCGGCACTCCGCGCCGACCCCGCCCTCCTCCCCCGCGCCGTCGAGGAACTGCTCCGTTACGACAGCGCTTTCGAGCTGACCACCTGGCGCTTCCTCGCCGAGGACGCGGACGTGTCCGGCACCCGCGTCCCGGCCGGCGACTCCGTGATCGTCTCGCTGTGCGCGGCCAACCGCGATCCCGCCCGCTTCCCCGCGCCCGACACACTGGACCTCGGCCGGTCCCCCAACCCCCACCTCACCTTCGGCCACGGCATCCACTTCTGCCCGGGCGCCACGCTGGCCCGTACCGAACTGCACATCGCCCTGGAGACGCTGCTCCGCCGCCTGCCGGGCCTTTGCCTGGCCGTACCGGACCGCGAGCTGAACTGGATACCGGCGGTGCTCGCACGGGGTGTCGGCGAACTTCCGGTCACGTACGGCTCCCTCGCGGCGGAACATCGCACGGCAGAACGTCCCCCCGTGAGGCATCTCCCGGCAACACGTTCCGGTGCCGCTCGCGGCTGCCCCTTCGGCGCCACCGGAGACGCCCGATGACCAGCACGGCGACCACCATCCTCACCACCCTCCTCCCGCACCGCCGCGCCCTGGAGATGCCGGCCGCAGGCCAGGCCGCCCCCGACCACTTCCCGTACCAACTCCGTCAGCTGGAAGAACTGGTGGCCGCCCGCCGCCCCATCCGCTTCACGCTCCCCGGCTTCCCCTGCAAGTCCCCCAACCCCGCCAAGGTCGTCGGCCGCCTCCCCGACGAGGGCGAACGCCTCGCCCTGCGCTTCCTAGACGGCCTCTGCGCCGCGATCGGCGAGGTGTACGCGCCGGGCGCGCAGCTCGTCATCTGCTCGGACGGGCACCTCTTCAGCGATCTGATCGGCGTCCCGGACCCGCACGTCGACGCGTACAACGACGCGCTGCGCGCCATGATCAGTACGGCCGGGCTGTCCCACCTCGGCACCTTCGACCTGCGGGACGTGTACGCAGACCTGCCCTGCGACGCCAAACGCGCGGAGGTGCACCGCCGGTACGCCCCGTCCCTGGGCTCCCTGCGCGCCGAGACCCGGGGTACGCCCGCCCCCGACGGCGAGGCGGACAGCGAGACACTGCGCCTGTACCGCGGCATCACCCGCTTCCTCTTCGAGGACACCACCGGCTTCACGGGCACCCGCTCCGCCCTGCAACGCGCCTGCCGCAGCCGTGCCTACGGGGTCATCCAGCGCAGCCGCGCCTGGGGCGCGCTGATCGCCGAGCACCATCCGGACGCCGTACGGCTGTCCATCCACCCGCAGCCGCGTGGCGCCGCCAAGTTCGGCATCCGGCTGCTCGACGCGCCCGACGTGTGGATGACGCCGTGGCACGCGTGCGTGCTGCGCGACGCGGACGGCGGCGTACGGCTGATGCGTGCGGCGGACGCGGCGCGGCACGGGCGGCTCGTGCACCGGGACGGCCGCCCGAGCCACTACGCGGAGGAGGCCGGGCGGCCGGTGCCGGGTGAGGACGCCGGGCGGCCGGTACCGAGTGAGGAGGCCGCGCCGGCGGTCTGCCGCTGATCGACGGCGATCAGCGGATCACCCGTCAGCGGGTGGTCGACCACCGCCGCCCGCACCCCGAACACCTCGGCCAGCAGCTCCGGCGTCAGCACGTCGCGCGGCGCGCCAGACGCCACCACCGTCCCTCCGGAGAGCACGTGGAGCCGGTCGCAGACGGAGGCCGCCGCGTTCAGGTCGTGCAGCGAGACGAGCGTCGTACAGGCCCGGCCGCGCAGCAGGGCCAGCAGCTCGACCTGGTGCCGTACGTCCAGGTGGTTCGTCGGCTCGTCCAGTACGAGGACGTCCGGGGCCTGCGCGAAGGCACGGGCGAGCAGGGCCCGCTGCCGCTCCCCGCCGGAGAGCGCCGAGAACCGCCGCCCGCCGTGCTCGGCCAGCCCCACGTCCGCCAGGGCCCGGGCCACCGTCTCCCGGTCGGCGCGGTCGTCGCCCGCGAACGCCCGCTTGTACGGGGTGCGGCCCATCGCCACCACCTCGTGGACGGTGAGTTCGAAGTCGCCGCCGCGTTCTTGGGGCAGGGCGGCGACGTGCCGGGCGGTGCGCGTCGGCGGCATGGCCCGGATGTCCTCCCCGGCGAGCAGCACGCGGCCCGCTTCGGGGTGCAGATGCCGGTAGACCGTACGCAGCACCGTGGACTTGCCGCTGCCGTTCGGGCCGACCACCCCCGCGATCTCGCCCGGCGCGGCCATCAGACGCACCCCGGCCACCACACACCGGCCGGCGTACGACACCCGCAGGTCCTCGATGTCGATCCGCATGCCGGCGGCTGCTTCCGCGCCCGCGCCTGCTTCTGTGTCCCTGCCCGTACGCACGCTTGCGCTCATCCTCCCGTTTCCGCTCACCCTCCCGCTCCCAGCCGCCGGTCCAGCACGTACAGCAGCACCGGCGCGCCGATCAGCGCCGTCACCACGCCCACCGGCAGTTCCTGGGCGTCCATGGCGGTACGGCACACGATGTCCACCACGACCAGCAGGAGCGCCCCGGTCAGCGCGGCCAGCGGCAGCAGCCTGCGGTGGTCTCCCCCGACGATCAGCCTGCACAGATGCGGCACCATCAGCCCCACGAAGGCGACCGCGCCGGACACCGAGACCAGGACGCCGGTGAGCAGGCTGGTCACCACGAACAGCGTGCGGCGCAGCCGGACGACGTCCACGCCGACGCTCGCCGCCGTCTCGTCCCCCATCGTCAGCGCGTTCAGCGCGCGGGCCCTGCCCTGGAGGACCAGCAGTCCGGCCGGTACGGCGAGGGCCGGCAGGAGGAGCGTGTCCCAGGTGGCGCCGCCGAGGCTGCCCATCAGCCAGAACAGCACGCCGCGCGTCTGCTGCTCGTCCCCGGCCTGCAGCACGAGATAACTGGTGAACCCGGCCAGGAACTGCCCGATGCCGACTCCGGCCAGCACCAGCCGCAGCGGCGCGAAGCCGCCGCCCCGGCGGGCCAGCGTCCACACCAGCGCGAACGAGGCGAGCGCGCCGGCGAAGGCGGCCGACGACAGGCCCACACCCCCGCCCAGGCCGAACGTGCTCCCCGCGCCGAACACCCCGCCCGTCCCCGCCACAGCGCCCGCGCCCAGCACGATCGCGGCCACCGCGCCCAGCGACGCGCCGTTGGAGATACCCAGCAGGTACGGGTCCGCCAGGGGGTTGCGCACCAGCGCCTGGGTGGCCGTACCGACGAGCCCGAGACCCGCGCCGACCAGCGCGGCGAGCAGCGCCCTCGGAACCCGTAGCTGCCAGACGATCAGATCGTCCGTACCCGGCCGGGGCGGCGCCCCGCCCAGCCGCCGGAACACCACCGACCACACCTCGGCAGGAGCGATGTCGGTGGCACCGAGCGCGACGGCCGCGGTCAGCGCGGCGAGCAGCGCGATCAGCAGGCCGACGGCGAGCCCTGCGGTACGCGCCGCGCCGGCGGTGCGAGCCTCAGCCGCGGCACAGGCCGACGGCCCCATCAGCGCCCCGCCCCGGCCTCGTCCGGACGCTCCCCGGCCGGACGGCCCTTGCCCAGCCGGTCCGGGTAGAGCGTCTTAGCGATCCGCCGCACCGTGTCCGCGTTCCCCACTCCGGCGATGGTCGTCTGCTCGGAGCCGATACGCAGGAATTTTCCTTCCTTCACCGCGCGCAGCCCCGCCGTGGCCGGAAACTCCTTGAGGAACTTCTCGGCCTCGTCGAATGCCTTCTCATTGGCCGCGGCGCTTCCCCGGTTCCGTACGCCGAGCTGAATCCAGTCCGGGTTCTTTCCGACCACGTCCTCCCACGACACCGGTTTGAAGTCGCTCGCACAGTCCGCGAAGACGTTCCGTGCCCCGGCTTCGGTCATCACCGCGTTGGCCACCTGCCGGTTGCAGACCGCGACGGGCTGTTTCGTTCCCGCGTCGAAATCGAAGAAGAAGTACGACGGCCGCTTGCCCGCGGGGACGTCCGCGATGGCTTCGCGTACCGAGGAGATCTTCTTCTCCATCTCCGCCACCAGCTGCATCGCGCGCTTCGAGGCGCCCGTGATCTGTCCGAGCCGCCGGATGTCGCCCTCCACGGCGGACAGGTCCCGCTGCGGCACCTTCTTGCGCGGCGCACACGCCGTCGAGGCCAGGTAGACGTGTCTGATGCCCGCCGCGCTGAATTCCTCCTCGGTCGGGCCGGCCGCCGCCCCGCCCATGTTGCCCATGGAAGCGAACGTGTCGATATAGACGTCGGCGCCGGAACCGAGCAGCTTCTCCTTCGGAATCACCGTCTTCCCCAGTACCGGGACGCGCTGCGCCCGGGCATCGAGATCAGGTGGCAACGTGCCCTTTCCCGGCGGGAATCCGGTACCGACGACCCGGTCGCCCACTCCCAGCCGGAGCAGCATTTCCAGGCTCGCCGCGTTGCTCGTGACGATTTTCCGCGGGGCCTCGGAGAATGTCGTCCGCCGCCCGTCGCAATCGCTGACCGAGACGGGAAAGCCACCCGCTCCGCCGCCCCGGCCGTCCGCGGCACCCGCTGCCGTACGTCCGTCACCGCTGCCGCAACCAGTGGCCAGCCCGGCCACTGCCAGCGTCGCCAGCACCGCCGCCATCGACCGCCCACCGGCCACCGGCCACATCGACCCCGCTCGGCTCACTCGCCCCACCAGACCCACACGAGAACGCATACGTCCGCTCTCCCTGCCTCTCGACTGCCCGACGGCCCGCCCTTGCGGGCCCAGGACCAGGTAGTCGAGCGGAGAGCGCTGCGGGTTCCCGGCACATTGATCCGATGACCATGCCGCCACCGGACGTTAGAGTGTCCGGGCCGTGGTGTCGGGAAGACCGGTGAAGTCCTTCGGGTCCAGACCGGAGCGGCCCTCGCCACTGTGATCGGGAAGTTCCCGCCCCTTTCCGTACGCGCCCCGCGCCCGTACGGAGCCACTGGCCGCAGCCCGCGGCCGGGAAGGCCGGGGCGGGCGCGTACACCCGTCAGCCAGGAGACCGGCCACGGCATCTCACGAAATGATCCACGAGGTGCTGGAGCGTGACCACCGGATGTCCCTGTCCGCCGATTCCCCTTCGCCGTCCCCGGCTTCTTCGCCGTCCCCTTCCCCTACCCTCACTTCACCCGCGTCCGTTCCTTCCGCCTCCTCTCCCCCGCCCTCCGGTTTCCGCTGGCGGCGTCAGGACACCGTGCGGACCGCGGGGCTGATGGCGGTCATCGCCGCGCTGCACGTCGTCGCCTTCGGCGTGCTCTTCCTCCTGGTCGTGCCGAACCACTACACCGTGGGCTCGCAGGTCTTCGGGGTCGGCCTCGGCGTCACCGCGTACACCCTCGGCATGCGGCACGCTTTCGACGCCGACCACATCGCCGCCATCGACAACACCACCCGCAAACTGATGGCCGACGGCAAGCGCCCCGTCTCGGTGGGCTTCTGGTTCGCGCTCGGGCACTCCAGCGTGGTCGTCGCCATGGCGGCGCTGGTCGCCGGCGGCGCGCAGCTGGCCGGCACCCTGCTCGACGACGGATCGAGCGCCCACCAGGTGCTCGGCACCGTGGGCACCACGGTCTCCGGCACCTTCCTCTACCTGATCGCAGCGCTCAATCTCGTCGCGCTGGCGGGCATCTGGCGGGTGTTCCGCGCGATGCGGCAGGGCCGGTACGACGAGGCGGAGCTGGAGCAGCACCTCGACTCCCGCGGCTTCATGAACCGCGTCCTGGGCCGCTTCACCCGCTCCATCACCCGGCCCGGCCAGATGTACCCGCTCGGCCTGCTCTTCGGCCTCGGCTTCGACACCGCGACCGAGGTGACGCTGATGGTGATGGCGGGCAGCGGCGCGGCGGCCGGGCTGCCCTGGTACGCGATCCTGGTCCTGCCGCTGCTGTTCGCGGCGGGGATGAGCCTCTTCGACACGCTGGACGGTACGTTCATGAACTTCGCGTACCAGTGGGCGTTCTCGAACCCGGTGCGCAAGGTGTACTACAACCTCACGATCACCGGCCTGTCGATCGCCGTCGCCTTCTTCATCGGGACCATCGAACTGGTCACCGTCCTGCACGAGAAGCTGGCCCTGACGGACGGCCTGACCGGCTGGATCTCGTCGATCGACCTGGACAACGTGGGCTTCATCATCGTCGGCCTGTTCGTGGTCGTCTGGGCGGCGGCCCTGGCGTACTGGCGGCTGGCCGGGGTGGAGAAGCGCTGGTCGGCGCGGGCGGCGGAGGCCCGGGAGGCGGCCTGAGCCACCGGGGCCGCCGGATCTGCCGGGGCCCGCCGGACCGCTGGGGCCCGCCGGACCCGTCGCCGGGAGGGCGGGCCCCGCCCTCCCGCCGCCCTCAGGTGGCCGAGCCGGCCGCCGCGCCCGTCTTCAGGTCGCGTCCCCAGCGCGCCAGCTCGGCTTCGAGATCGAGCGGACGGATCCGGTCCGGTTCGTCCGGGCCCGGCCAGTCCGTACGCGGCACCCGCCACATGACCTCGAACTCGTTGCCGTCCGGGTCCTTGGCGTACAGCGACTTGGACACCAGGTGGTCGGAGGCACCGACCAGCGCGCCCCGCGCCGCCAGGTCCGCGGCCGTGTCCGCCAGCTCACCGAGTGTGCCGACCTCCCAGGCCAGGTGGTAGAGCCCCACCCGGCCGTGCTCGGGTCCCGGCGCCTCGGCGCCGACCGCGAACAGCCCGAGATCGTGATCGTTGGCGGTCCCTTCCGCGCTGAGGAACGCGGCCCTCCCCGGAATCTCGGAGTCCACCCGGAAACCCAGCGTCTCCGTGTAGAAGGCCACCGCGCGCGCCACGTCCCGTACGTAGAGCACCGCGTGATTCAGCCGCCGCACCGCCACGTCAATCCCTCACCTTCCGCTTCTCACCGCTCACACCGCTTCACTTGCCCCACTTGGTGCCGCTGCGCCTCGCCCGACGCTCGGACTCAGTCACGCACCAGCAGCATCACGAACGCCACGACCACCCCGAACACCAGGGCGGCCGCCCCGTACGCGAGCCGGTGCGTACGCAGGGCCGGCAGCAGCCGGTCGACCGCGTACCGGCCGGGGCCGGTCAGCGCCAGGGCTGCCGCGCCCGCCGTGAGCAGCAGCTCGTACTCCACACCCTCGGGCGCGAAGAAGCCGCCGCCCCACTTCACCGCCAGCGCGTTCACCATCGTTCCGACGACCGCCGCGCCCGCCAGCGGCGTCAGCAGCCCGAGGACCAGCCCGAGGCCGCCCAGCGTCTCGCTGAGGCCGGCCACCACGGCCATGGCCTTGCCGGCCGGGTAGCCGCTGGCCGTGAAGAACTGTCCGGTTCCGTCCAGCCCGGCCCCGCTGAACCAGCCGAACAGCTTCTGCGTGCCGTGCGCGGCCATGATCAGGCCGACCGCGAGCCGCAGCAGGAGCAGGCCGACGTCGTACGCGTGCGGCGTGGCGGCGTGGCGGTCGTCGACGCCGCTGCCGTAGTCACGGAGGGGGCTGAGGGGGGAGGACATGCGCGTGCTCATTTCTGTCTGGTCGTTCCCGGGCCGGCGGGCCCTGTGGGAGGGCCGGACCGTCCCCGCCGAAGTACTTGAAACTTCAAGTCACACGTCGACGATACACACCACTTGAAAGACGAACAACAGCGCCGCGCCCCGCACCCTCACTCTTCGGACACCCGCCCGCACGGTACGTAACCCTTGTACCTACCCTCCCCCAGGCCATTCAGCCCTCCCCCTCCGCCCCCGTCCACGTGTCCTTGTCGCCCCCGCGCCACTCCACGAGCCCCGGCGCATCCAGGTCGATGTCCTCGGCGTCCGGCGCCAGCCCGGCGTGCCGCAGGAACTCGGCGACATCACCGCGCCCGTGTGCCAGCCCGACGATCTGTCCATGGACGGTGACCCGCCGTCTGCCGGACGGCGAGGGCGGGTGGACGATCACCGGCGGATGCTCAGCCATGCTTTCAGCGTGCACCGGGACCGACCACCACGCATGTCGGCCGCCGCACCGGCTCCGAACACGCCCGTCCCAGCAGGCCCCGCCCGGCCGGAATCCCGTAGGGAAACCGGCCGGACGGGGCCTGCGCGCCGTCGACGGATCAGCGGATCAGCGGATCAGCAGGTCAGCGGGTCAGCGGGTCAGCGGGTCACAGCACCCGGGCGGTCAGCTGCACCGGCGCGAGACGGCCCACATTGGCCCGCCCGTCGGTGGACTGGGTGCCCGATTTCGCATCGGACTGAGCCTTGACCGAAATCGTGTGGATCAGAGCGGTCTTGTCGGTCGTCCCGGTGTTCAGGTGCGGGTTGGAGTGGATGACCAGCGTCTTGCCGCCGTCCTCCAGGCGGGTGTCGAGATTCCCGGTGACGTACGGCTTGACGTTGTAGTAGCCGTACGAGGCGCCGCCCGTGAAGACGAAGCCCGTCGGGGCGGTGAGACGCTGCTCGATCGTGCCGGGATTGACCGGCTGGTTGCCGAGCGAGCGGATCTCCAGGTTGAACTTGCCGGTCTGGCCCGGCGCCAACGAGGGCACCGAGGCCTGCACCACGCGCAGCGCGGTCTCGTCCTGTGCCGTACCGGTGACGGTGCCGGAGAGCTGGACGGGCGTGTGCCGGCCGATGCTGGCCGACCCGTTGTCGTACCGCCCGGGCACGGCGTCGGCACGGGCCTGCACCGGAATGGTGTAGATCACCGAACCGGCGTCACTGGACGTGGTGTTGACGTGCGGGTTGGCCGTGATGACCAGGGTCCGGCCGTCGTCCTCGACGCGGTGGCCGAGGTCCCCGGCGATGACGCCGTGGATGGTCTCGTAGTACGCGTACGACGGCCCGCCGGTGAAGACGAAGCCGGTCGGTGCGGTGTACCGCTGGACGATGGTGCCGGGGTTGACGGGCTGGCCCGTGGCCGAGACGTACCGCATGGTGAAGACCGTGCGCTGGCCCGGCGCGACGTCCGGCACGGTGTCCTGGTAGATCGTCAGAGCCGTCTCGTCCGCCACCGGGGCGGGGACGACGACCGTGACGGGCAGCCTGAAGGTGTTGTCCTTCAAATTCAGATCCCCGCCATACTGGATCTCCAGCGTGCACTCGTACGTGCCCGCCGGCGTACCCTCCGGCGCGCTGATCCGGAACACGCCGTCCAGCAGGCCCTGGTACGGGACGAGTTCCTGGCCGGTGAACGTACGGCTGAGCCGCCGCCCCGACGTGCCGGGGCCGCCGGACAGCCCGTCGGCCAGCGTCAGCACCACGGTCACGAGGCCGCCGTCGGCCGGGTTCGGGCCCCGGTTCCCGACCCGGGCACCGAGGTCGAACTCCTGGCCGCGCTGCACCCGGTACGGGCTGACGACCTCCCCGTACAGGTCGGCGGTCGGCGGGGGCGGCGGAGTCATGCTGGCGACGCCGGTGACACCACGGATGCGGTGGTTGGCGTAATCGGCGATGTAGAGGTTGCCGGCCCGGTCCAGCGCCAGCCCGAACGGGTGGTAGAGGCGCGTGCCCGCGGCGGGCCCGCCGTCGTCCACGTACCCGGCGACGCCGTTGCCCGCCACCGTCGTGATGATGCCGTCCGAAGTGACCTTGCGGACCCGGTGGTTGTGGCCGTCACCGATGTACAGATTGCCGGCCTCGTCCAGGACGACGCCCCAGGGATAGTGCAGGCGGGTGCCGACCGCGGGCCCGCCGTCGGAGACGTACCCGGCGGTGCCGTTGCCCGCCACCGTGGTGATGATGCCGTTCGGAGCCACCTTACGGATGCGGTGGTTGTGCCGGTCGGCAATGTACAGGTTGCCGTCGGCGTCCACCGTCACGCCCAGGGGGTAGTACAGACGCGTCGAGATCGCCGGGCCGCCGTCGGACACGTACCCGGCAGTGCCGTTGCCCGCCACCGTGGTGATGATGCCGTTCGGCGTCACCTTACGGATGCGGTGGTTCCCGTGGTCCGAGATGTAGAGATTGCCGCTGCGGTCCACGGCCACCCCGTGGGGGTGCGAGAGCCGAGTGGCGATCGCGGGCCCACCGTCGGACACGTATCCGGCCTGCCCGTCACCCGCCACCGTGGTGATGTTGCCGTTCGGGGCCACCTTACGGACACGGTGGTTGAGGGTGTCGGCGATGTAGAGGTTGCCCGAGTCGTCCACCGCCACGTCCGCGGGGTGGTACAGCCGAGTGGCGACGGCCGGTCCGCCGTCGGACATGTACCCGGCCTGCCCGTCACCCGCCACCGTGGTGATGTTGCCGTTCGGGGCCACCTTGCGGACACGGTGGTTGTTCCGGTCGGCGATGTAGAGGTTGCCGGCCTTGTCGACGGTCACGCCGTAAGGGGCGTTGAGCCTGGTCAGCGGCCCGGGTCCGCCGTCGGAGATGAATCCGGCCGCGCCGTTGCCCGCCACCGTACCGATGGCGCCTTCGACGAGCCCCGCGGGCTGCGGGCCGGTTCCGGTGCTGGATGTGGTTGCCATGAGTGGGTGCTCCTGCCTCTGGTTCGGGAGAAATGAGCGCTCGGGGAGGGAGGAATGCGGCTGGGGAGGGGGCCAAGGCGCATCTGGAGGCCCATGGGACCGGAAGGTTCAGGCACGTCCGGAAGGCTCACGGGGCGGAAGGTCCGGGCACGTCCGGAGGCTCACAGGGACCGAAGTCTCATGCCTGCCCCCTGCCGGACGCCACGCCCGCCCCCCAGCCCGACACCACGCCTGACGACACGCCCGCCCCCACGTGCGGGGCCGCGTCCTCCCCCATGTCAGGAGGCCGGGAGGCCAGCCCCAGCAGCCAGCCGCACGCGGCCGCACAACGCCGGGCCGCGCGCCCGTCGCCGTAAGGATTGCGGCGCGGAAAGGACCGATGCGCCGCCACCGACAACGCGCCTTCGTACGCGAATTCCTTTTCCGCCGCCGCCACGATCTCCGGCTCCCGCGTACCGACGAGCCGGGCCAGGCCGGATTCGACCCCCTCGGTGCGCTCGGTACTGTCCCGGGTCACCAGGACCGGCACGCCGAAAGCGGCGGCCTCTTCCTGAATACCGCCCGAATCCGTGACGGCCAGAACGGACCGGGCGAGCAGCCGGGCGAAGGCGTCGTACGGAATGGGGCCCGGCAGATGCACATTGGGCCGCCCGTGCAACGACTCCTCGACGGCCGCGCGTACCGACGGATTCATGTGCGCCGCCACCACGAAACCGACTTCCGGATATTGACGGCTGAGTATCGCCACCGCCCGCCCGATACGCCGGATCGGTTCACCCCAGTTCTCCCTGCGGTGCGCGGTCACCAGCACCAGCGGGGCGACATCGCGTTCGATACGGCGCAGAGCGGGGTCGTCGGTGGTGGGCGGGCACCGGCTCGCGGTGACGACCGCGTCGATCACGGTGTTGCCGGTCACCAGGACCCGCTCGGCCGCCACGCCCTCGGCGAGCAGATTCCGGCGGGCGGCACGGGTGGGCGCCAGGTGGAGGTCGCTCACCCCCGCGATCATCCGGCGGTTCGCCTCCTCAGGGAACGGATAGCGCAGGTCACCGGAGCGCAGCCCCGCCTCCACGTGCACCACGGGGATCGCGGAGTAGAACCCGGCCAGCGCCCCGGCCAGCGCCGACGACGTGTCCCCCTGGACGACCACCGCCTGGACCGCCGGCGCCCGCAACTGCTCGCCCAGCCTGCTGAGCAGCCCGGCCGTCAGCTCACTCACGGAATCCGCGCCGGGCGCAGGGGGTAACTCGACCTGCGCGCGCAGCCCGAAACACGCGAGGGTGTCACGCACCACCGCACCGTGCTGCCCGGTCGCGACGAGCACCGGCTCCGCCCAGCGCCGCCGGTGCAATTCTCTGACGAGCGGCGCAAGTTTCACGGCCTCCGGCCGGGTCCCCACAACAATGGCGATGCTTCGTCGGCTGTTCAACGTCCCCTGCTCTCCGTCCGTCGCACGCGGAATACGGCAGCATCCCTGACGGCGTCACCAGAAAGTCAGCACAAAAAATCCCCCCACCCGCACTACGAAAGATCACGCGGCAGCGCACAGATACGCGCCCATGAGCCCTGCACGCCCTGCCGCAAAAGTTGAAACAGGCACCTTCGCGCCTGTGCCGATCAGCGCACGAAGCGAACTCCGCCGCTGAAGCTAACCCCGGTTCCGCACACCGTGCAATGCCACCCACTCATCATGAACGATCGGTTCCGGACAGTCTCCCCTCCCACCTTCCGAAATACCCGCCAGCCCCCCGGCCCCGATCCCCCTTTTCCAGCCACCACCCCAATCCCCCTCACAACTCCCTCCCCCTCCTCCACAAATCCCTCCCCCCAATAAACCTCCCCCAACAAACACCCCACAGCCCCAAAACCCCCAGTCCCAACCCAGCCCCAACCCAGCCCCCACAACCACCACAGAACCAAACACCCCACAGGCCCCCGCCCCCACTCCATGGGACCGGCCGAACCCCACCGAAGACGATGTGGACTCTCAGCGGACCCACACCACCAAAACGGCCCCCGATCACTCCTGATCGGGGGCCGCGCTCCAGCCGCTCACCTGCGGACTGGCCATGTGGGCACAACAGGATTTGAACCTGTGACATCTGCTTTGTAAGAGCAGCGCTCTACCGCTGAGCTATGCGCCCTGGCTGAGCCGACAGACTACCTTGCTTCCTGGGCTGCACCGCAAACCAGGGGCGCGGGCCCCGGGGCGGGACCGGTGAACCGGGCACCGAGATCGCGAACCAACCGGCCGCTGTGTTCGTTCCTACTGGGTGGGAGAATGGCAGCCGGGCCTGGGGCGATGCGATCGGGAGAGGGATGTGACGGCGACACACACGCAGCCGCACGAGCAGCGAGCACGCCGTGCAGTACGCCGCCGCCCTCGAAGAGGCGCGTTCCGGGACACGATGGCCCTGCTCCTGCTGCCGCTGCCGTTGCTGGCGGCCGCGGCGCCGGCCGCGTTCGCGGGCGGGGGCACGCGGCGCTGGTTCGGGCGCGGGGAGAGCCAGCGTGCGGATGCGCAAGCCGCGAAGGATGCCGCGGCAGCGGCTTTCTACGAGCTGGACACGGCCCAGCGCGATCTTCGGATCTCCATAGAGACGATCACGGCGGTCGACAGATCACCGGCGGCCAGACGGGCCGCGGAGGACTACGAGAACTTCGGGCGGCGGATCGACGAGGTCAGCCAGGGCTACATCACCGCCGTCGACGCCCATGACCTCGACCGGGACGACCTCGACGCCGGCGCCGCCTCCCGGGCCCGCGCCGACCTGACCCGGGCCAAGGAGGAGCTGGAGCGGGTCAAGGCCGACCTCGACCGTTTCGCGCAGGGGCTCGGCCCGCTCCTGCAGACCGCGGAGACGCAGCTGGCCCGGCTCGCGCCGGCGGTGGAGCGGGCCCGGCAGGCCCTGCTCGCCGCGAGCAACGCCCTGGACGCCGTCCGCGCGCAGGACTACAAGGCCGACGATCTGGCGGCCCGGCTGGCCGCCCTCTCACCCGAGCTGACCAAGCTGAACCAAGGCGCCGGACAGCACGGCGTGCAGGAGACGATCCGGCGCGCCGACGACGTACTGCGCCAGGCCGAGTCCGTACGCGCCGAGGCGGAGCGGCTGCCCGAGAAGGCCGCGGAGATCGACAAGCGGCTGGTGTCGCTGCGCACCCGGGCGCAGGCCATCACGACCCGGGCGAGCAACGTCGACCCCGTACTGAGCGAACTGCGGCGGCGTTACAGCGCGGCCTGCTGGCAGGACCTCCAGCACGTACCGGCCCAGGCCGCGGACGCCGTCGCGCAGGCCGAGGCCAAGGTGCGGGAGGCCCAGCGGGCCCGGGACGAGCAGCGGTGGGCCGACGCCACGAGCCTGCTGGCGACCGTACGGGCCCTGCTGAACACGACCGACGAGGCGGTCTCGGCGGCCGGCGACCGGCTGCGGCGGCTGGACGAGGTCTCCTTCGACCGTGAGAAGGAGGTCGAGCGCACACGCTTCGCCGTACGGGACGCGCAGCGGCTGGCCATGGCGGGGCGCAGCACGCCCGACCCGCGGCACGCGCGGCCGCTGGACGACGCGGTGGCGCGTCTGGACCGCGCGATCGCCGGCCTGGAGGGGCGGCATCCGGACTGGTGGCACTTCCTGACCGAGACGGAGGCGGTCCGGCAGACCGCGGCCCGGGTCGTCCAGGAGATCCGCGACGAACGGGGCGGCGGCACGGCGGGCTGAGCCGCCTGGGGCGGCTGACGCGATGACGGCGATGGCGGCGGTGACCAGCCCTCCGGTCCGTCGTCCGGGTCTGGCCTGCCGGTCCGGCCTTGGCTCCTGTATCGGCCGGTGCCGGTCCCGGTCTGGTGCCAGTCCCGCCCCGGTGCCGGTCCGCGCCCGTTGCCCGTCCGCCTTGGTGCCGGTCCCGCTTCGGTGCCGGTCCCACCCTGCCCGTCCCGCCCCGGTACCCTTCCCGCCCCGGTCGGCCGCACCTCGCTCAGCCGCGGGTAGCGCCCATGACCTGGCCCTATGGCGTTCCGCCGGGGACAGGCGGATGCTGGAGTCAGGCACGGCCCAGGCGGTTCATCGCGCTAAGGAGGCCGCACATGGACGCTGGCCAGGCTCTGCACGGGCCCTCCCGGACGCTGCACGGCAAGGTGCGGCACACGCGGCTCGACGAACACCTACCCGTCGATCACCGGCTCAGCACCGTCTACCGTTTCGGCGCGGGACTGATGGGCCTGGTCCTGGTCGCCTTCGGCATCCTGGGGCTGATCGACAAGATCGGATTCTTCGACACCGGCGGTGACACCGTCGCCGGCCTGAACACCAACGGCGCACTGAGCGTGCTGTCGATCATCGTGGGTCTGGTCCTCTTCGGCGGCATGGTGATCGGCGGCAACTTCGCCTCCACCCTCAACATCGTGCTCGGCATGGCGTTCCTGCTGAGCGGCTTCGTCAATCTCGCCATCTTGGAAACCGGCTTCAACTACCTGGCGTTCCGCCTCCAGAACGTTCTGTTCAGCTTCGTCGTCGGCCTGATGCTGCTGGTCTTCGGCATGTACGGACGGGTCTCCGGCGGTCTCTCGCACGACAACCCGTACTGGCGCGCCCGTCACCCGGAAGTGGCCCGGCAGCAGCCCCGGCGCCCCCTCCCACCCCGCACCGGCGCCCACGCGACACCGCGGTACGCGGCCGTCACGGACAACCGCCACCGCCGCCCGAAGCACCGCAGACACACCGTGTGAGGCCCCGCCCCACCCCTGCCGTCCCCCTCCCTGATTGATAACCCCGCCCCCACATGCCAGCCTCTGACCAGCCACAGTCGGAGGAAGGACAGCGGCCTGTGAGGATCAGCCGTGTCGAGACGTTTCTGGCCCCGCCGCGCTGGCTGTTCGTCCGCGTGGAGACCGACGAGGGGCTCGTCGGCTGGGGCGAGCCGGTGGTCGAGGGCCGCGCCGAGCCGGTACGGGCCGCCGTCGAGGTCCTGTCCGAGTATCTCCTCGGCCAGGACCCGTCACGCATCGAGGACCACTGGCAGGTCATGACCAAGGGCGGCTTCTACCGCGGCGGCCCGGTGCTCTCCTCCGCCGTCGCCGGGCTGGACCAGGCCTTGTGGGACATCAAGGGCAAACAGCACGGCGTGCCCGTCTATCAACTCCTCGGCGGCCCCGTACGAGAACGCGTCCGCGCGTACGCCTGGATCGGAGGCGACGAACGGGACGAGATCCGCGACGCACTGACCGCCCAGGTCGAGGCAGGTTTCACCGCCGTCAAGATGAACGGCTGCGGGCCGATGACACCGGTCGCCACCCGCGCGGAGGTACGCGACTGCCTGCGCCGCGCCGAGACCGCCCGTGCCGTGCTGGGCGACGAACGGGACTTCGGCCTGGACTTCCACGGCCGCGTCTCCCCCGCCAACGCCCGACGCCTCCTTCCCCTACTCGCCGAGTACGCGCCGATGTTCGTGGAGGAACCCGTCCTCTGTGACCATCTGCACGCGCTTCCCGACCTGGTCAACGCATCCAACATCCCCCTCGCGCTGGGCGAGCGGCTCTTCACCCGCCAGGAGTTCCTGGCTCCTCTCCAAGCCGGCGTCGCCATCCTCCAACCGGACATCTCCCACGCGGGCGGCATCTCCGAACTGCGCCGGATCGCCGCGCTGGCGGAGACGTACGGAGCCCAGCTCGCCCCGCACTGCCCACTCGGCCCGGTCGCCCTCGCCGCCAGCCTTCAAGTCGCCTTCACCACCCCCAACTTCCTCATCCAGGAACAGTCCATCGGCATCCACTACAACCAGGACGCCGAACTGCTCGACTACGTGACCGACCCGGAACCCTTCCGCTTTCACGCCGGCTCTCTCTTGCGCACCGACCGTCCCGGGCTGGGCGTGACGGTCGACGAGCCGGCCGTACGAGCCGCCGACAGACGGGGGCACGCCTGGCGCAACCCGGTCTGGCGGCACGCGGACGGCTCCTTCGCCGAGTGGTGAGCCCGGCCACCCACGCCATCCCGGTGTCCCCCGACCAGCAAGCACGCCCCCGAAAGGCACGCTCCCCAGAGACACGCGCCCGAGTGACACACGCCCGAAAGGCACACACCCGAAAGGCACGGGCCCGCCGTATGAACTCCGCCGACGCGCTGCGCACCGCGCGCTTGGTCGCCATCGTCCGTGGCACGGACGCCGTCGCACCGTTCCGTACGGTCATGGCACCGGCCGAGGCGGGCGTCTCCCCGATCGAGGTCTCTCTCACCGGACGGGACGCCCTCCACGTCATCCACCGAGCACGCGCCGAACTGGTCGCTGACGCCTGGCCGGATACCTCTCCGCTCTGCTGGATGGCGAGGACGTCGCCGGGCGCCTCGAACGAGCCGTGACGACCAAGGCCTTCGCGGTCGCCTCGCCCGGCGACTGGTAGGGCGCACCCACCCGTGCCGAACTGAGCCTGCTCAGCGCGCCGCCCGGCACGGTCGTACGCTGACCCGGGCCTCTTCCGCCTCACGTCCCACCCCCTCCTTCCCGCTCGCGGGCTAATCTGTCGCCATGCCTCGTTACGAATACCGCTGCCGTTCCTGCGGCTCGACCTTCGAGCTGAACCGCCCGATGGCCGAGTCCTCCGCCCCGGCCACCTGCCCGGACGGCCACGAGGACACGGTCAAGCTGCTGTCCACGATCGCTGTCGGCGGCACCGCCGCAGCTCCCGCCCAGGCGCCCAGCGGCGGTGCAGGCGGCGGCTGCTGCGGAGGCGGCTGCTGCGGTTAGTACCGGTAGAGCCGATAGCGCCGACAGAGCCGGTAGCGGTGGCAGCACCGTCGGCCAGTCCGGGCCCCGGGCGACGGCCCTCGCCACAGCCCGGCGCTCGGCTCTCACCTGCTGACTGCCGACTGCCCCTACCGCCTGCCGCCCCTTACCCGGAGCCGCACCCGCACCGCCCCCGGCCTGGTACCGGCACTGACACCGGCGCCGGGGCGGACTATCGCCGCATCCATCACGATCTCCGTGCCACAGTCAGTCCGTCTGCCACGGTGAGCATCACCGCCTCCACCCGCTCGTCCGCCGTGACGTGCTCGTTGAACTTCCTGATCGCCGCGGCCGCCCCTTCCGCATGTGGGTCGACAACGGCCCCGCCGAAGAGGACGTTGTCCGCGACGATCAAGCCGCCGGACCGCAGGCGCGGGACCAACTCGTCCCAGTACGGGATGTAGTTGCCCTTGTCCGCGTCGAGGTACGCGAAGTCGATGTGCGGCTCGGCGGACATTGCCCGCAGCGTGTCCAGTGCGGGGGCGATCCGTAGACCGATCCGGTCCGCCACACCGGCCTTCTCCCACGCCTCGCGGCCGTACGCCGTCCATTCCTCGGAGATGTCGCAGGCGATCAGCTCGCCGTCCGGGGGCAAGGCCTGCGCCATCGCCAAGGTCGAGAAGCCGGTGAAGGTGCCGACCTCCACAATCCGGCGCGCCCCGCACAGGCGGACCAGGAAGGCCAGCAGTGGGCCCTGTTCCTGGGCCGACTGCATCTGTGCCTGGTCGGGGAAACGCTGATATGTGGTCTCCACCAGCTCCCGCTGCACGGCGTCCAGCGGGGGGTTGTGCGCGAGGACGTAGTCGTACAGCTCCTCCGTGATCGTGGTGGTCTTGCTCTTGGTCACCGGTGCTCCTCAGGTCCCCAGATAGCGCAGTACGGCCAGAACGCGGCGAGAGTAGCCCGAAGTGCCGGTCAGTCCGAGCTTGTCGAAGATCGCGTTGGTGTGCTTTTCCACCGCACTCTGCGAAATGTGCAGCCTCCCGGCAATGGCGGCATTGGTGTGGCCCTCGGCCATCTGGGCGAGCACCTCACGCTCACGGGCCGTGAGCGAGTTCAGCGGGTCGGTGCGACTCCTGCGCGAGAACAGGACACGTACGACTTCCGAGTCGAAGGCCGCCTTCCCGGAGCCGACCCGCTCCAGCGCGTCCAGGAACTCGTCCACCTGGACGACTCTGTCCTTGAGCAGGTAGCCGACCCCCTCGCTGTCCTCGGTGAGCAGCTCGGCGGCGTAGCGCCGCTCGACGTACTGCGACAGGACGAGCACACCGACATCCGGCCAGCGCTCACGGATCTGCACCGCCGCTCGCAGCCCTTCGTCCGTGTGCGTGGGCGGCATCCGTACGTCCACGACCACCACGTCGGGCCGCTGCTCCGCCGGCGCGCGCTCCAGAACGGTCATCAGTTCAGTGGCGTCTCCGACCGCGGCCGTCACCTCGTGCTCCTCTTCCGTCAGCAGTCGTACCAGGCCCTCTCGGAGCAGGGTCGAATCGTCGGCAAGTACTACGCGCACGGCAACTCCGCGGTGATCGTGGTGGGCCCGCCGACCGGGCTGTCCACCCGTAACCGGCCGTCGAGGGCGGCGACCCGGCGGGCCAGCCCGAACAGACCGCTCCCCGAAGCGTTCGCACCGCCCCAGCCGTCGTCCTGGATCCGAACGGACAGGATGTTCTCGGCGCGGTCGACGGTGACGGTTATCCCTTCCGCGCACGAGTGCTTGACGGCGTTGGTCACCGCCTCGGAGACGACGAAGTAGGTGACGGACGCCACGGCGGTCTCGGGCTCCTGCGTGAGGCGGTAGGTCAGCCGGACCGGGACCGCGGAGCGCTCCGCGACGGTTTCCAGTGCGGCCTGCAGTCCGGCCTCGTCCAACACGGTCGGGTAGATACGCCAGGCGACCTCGCGCAGCTCGGTCAGCGCCTGGCGGCTCTCCGCATGAGCCTGGCGCAGCAGCTCGGCCGCGTGCACTTCGTCCTTGCTGCGCAGCGCACGGCCGAGCAGCATCCCGAGGCCCACCAGTCTCTGTTGGACACCGTCGTGCAGGTCGCGCTCGATGCGGCGGCGTTCGTCGTTGACCGCGGCGACGACTCCGGCCCGGCTGGAGGCCAGTTCCGCGACCCGGCGCTTCAGCTCTCTCTCGTGTGTGGGGCCGAGGAAGTGGCGGGCCAGCCGGGCTTCCAGGGCCGCCACCCCGAACACCGCCTGCAGGCTGAGGAAGAGCAGGAAAAAGGCGCCCACGCCGGTCTCCGCGACATCGACCGGATGCTCGATGCGGGAGAACATCCATGCCGTCGACGCCCACACGACCACGGTCGCTCCCGTGAGCGCGGCGAACACCACTCCCGCGCCCAAGAGCCCCAACAGCCAGCGCACCGCGAGGTACTTGAGGGCCCGCTCGTCGTCGTACCCGTAAGAGAAGTCGGCTCCGCCGAACCGCAGCCGACGGCGCGCCGACTCGATGAGCCACCGGGCCATGGCCGTCACCGGCTCCAGTACCTTGCGTCTCCCGCGCGGCCAGACGAAGACGCAGAGCAGCGCGAGCCCTGAGAGCACGATGAACGGAAGCTCGACCGCCACCGTGCCCGCGCCGACCAACAATCCGACCGTGAGGCGCATCCCGCGCCGTGCCATCCCCCGCATGATCGAAACGCTAGTGGCTGCGCCGGCGCCACCGCACTGCGGAAAACCGCAGTGTTCCGTGCGGTTTTCCGCAATGTGCCGACGCGTGCGAATTTCTAGCGTCGAAGCATGAACGAACACGCGGAAACCAGCTGGATCACCGGACTCATGGACACCCTCGGCGCGCCCGGCGCGGGCCTGGCGATCGCCGCCGAGAACCTCTTCCCGCCGCTGCCCAGCGAGCTGATTCTGCCCCTCGCGGGCTTCGCGGCGGGCCAGGGCCGGATGACCCTGTTCTCCGCGCTCTTGTGGACGACGCTCGGCTCGGTGCTCGGCGCGCTGGCTCTCTACGGCGTGGGCGCGCTGCTCGGCCGGGACCGGATGCTCGCGATCGCGGCCAGGCTGCCGCTGGTCAAGGTCTCCGACGTCGAGAAGACGGAGCGCTGGTTCCAACGGCACGGCACCAAGGCGGTGTTCTTCGGGCGGATGGTGCCGATCTTCCGCAGCCTGATATCGGTCCCGGCCGGTATCGAGCGGATGTCGATACCGGCCTTCCTCGTCCTGACCACACTCGGCAGCCTGATCTGGAATTCGATCTTCGTCCTCGCCGGCTACGCGCTCGGCGAGAACTGGGAGGAAGTGACCGGCTATGTGGACGCGTACTCGAAGGTGGTGCTGGTGGCCGCCGTGCTGGCCATCGTGGCCTTCCTCGTCGTACGGCTCAGCAAGAGCGGGCGGGGGCAGCGACGCCGCGGGTGAAGGACCGCAGGATCTCCTCGCCTGCCGCGGCTCCGCGCTCTTGCAACGCGGTGACGTGCGGCGCACTCCAACCCGAGTCCGCCAGCTCACCGTGGCCGGGGCGCCATCCACGGTCCGCCGCCAGCAGCAGGTCGGCGTCCAGCAGCGAGTCACCGGCGGCGAGCACCTGCGCGGCCCCGGTCCGGCGGACGACTTCGGCCACGGCAGCGCTCTTGGTCAGCGGTTTCGGCACGGCGTAGATCTTCCGGCCCTGGAGCGAGACGGTCCAGCCGCGGGCGTCCGCCCACTCGGCGAGTTCCTTCACCCAGGTCTGCGGCAGCAGCGAACGCTCGACGACGAGGTAGGCGAAGAGGTCTTCGGCGACGCGTTCCTTGAGCAGCCATGCCGGGTCGGCGGTCCGCAGCAGATGGGTACGGATCTCGTCGAGCGAGGCGCACTCCGCGCTCAGCCGGGCGGCGACGGCGCGCTGCCAGTCCCGGTCGGATTCTCCGTCGACGAGCAGGTGGCCGCCGTTCGCACAGATGGCGAACCGCGGGGCGCGGCCCGGGAGGTGGATGCGTCCGTACTGCTCGCGGGTGCGCGTGGTCGTGGGGACGAACGTGGAGGCGTCGGCGAGGCCGGCGAGCAGTTCCGCCGCCGTCTGCGTCATGTAGGAGAGCGGTCTGTGTTCGTAGACCTCGACGCAGAGCAGGCGTGGCGCCTCGGCGTCGGGCATGGCCAGGTCCAGTGCGGCGGCCGAATAGATCAGGGTGCGGTCCAGGTCGCTGGCGACGACCGTGCTCACGGCGCGGTCACCGCCTTGCCGTCCGCACCCGTCGCGCCCCGCGTGAAGCGGGGGTGGATCAAACCGACACAGGTGTAGGGGAGTTCGTCGACCTCTTCGACGGGCACGCCCCGCTGTTCAGCCAGGAGACGCACATGATCGAGGTCCGTTCCGGCACCGCGCCGGGCAAGAATCTTCCAGGGGACGCGCCGGAGCAGTACCCGCGTGGTCTCACCGACACCCGGCTTCACGAGGTTGACGTCGTCGATGCCGTACGCCTCACTGATCCGCTCGACCGCGGCCCAGCCCGCCCACGTGGGTGTCCGGTCGGCCGTGGCCAGCTCCTTCACGTCGGCGGCGACCTGCTCGGCGACCTCGTCGAACCGCGCCGCGACCGTGTCGATGAGCGCCCGCGACAGGTCGGCCGACGCGAGGTCGCGGTAGAACTTGGCGCCGTGGAAGTCGTCGGGGCCCACGAGGTCGTCGCGGAGCACGGTGCGCGAGATCAGGCCCGACACGGTCGAGTTGAGGCACGCGGAGGGGATGAGGAAGTCGTCGCGCGTGCCGTAGGTGTCCACACAGCCGCCGGGATCGGCGAGCACGGCGATCCGCGGGTCGAAGCCGGGGAAGTCGCGCAGCGCCTGCGCCAGTTCCCGGGTGATGGCGCCCTTGCCCGTCCAGCCGTCGACGAAGACGACGTCCGCCGGGTCGTGGTGGGCGGCGAGCCAGCGCAGCGCTGTGGTGTCGATGCCGCGGCCGCGCACGATCGAGACGGCGTAGTGCGGCAGGTCGAGCCCGTAGGCATGCTGCGCCCAACGGCGTATCAAGACGCCCACCGGGGTGCCGGCGCGGGCCAGCGAGACCAGCACCGGGCGGGGGGAGCGCTCGGCGATCACCGTCTCCGTGACGGCGCCGACCGCCCGCGCGATGCGGCCGGCCGAGGTTTCCAGGGCGCTGTGGAAGAGCGCCTGGTACTGCTCGCTCGGCTGGTATTCGACGGGCAGCGACTCGGCGTAGTGCGCGCCACCGGCCTGTATCGCCTCCTCGCGTTCCTCGGTCGGCGCTTCCAGGCTGATCGAGGACAGGTCCTGGAGCAGCCATCCGACCTCGTCAGGGGCGTAGGAGGAGAAGGCGGGGCCGCGCAGCGGCTCGGGGAGGGGCATCGGTCAGACCTGTCGTCGCGTGGCGTGGTGCGTGGGCTTCGGGGCGGGCTCCGGCGTGGGCGGCAGCGGGTACGCCGGTGTGTAGGAAGGGATGACGGCGAGCAGCAGCCGGTCGGTGTGTGCCGCGAGTCGGCTCAGGAGACCGTCGGCGCCGTGGAGTTCCGGGGTGTCGCCGTGCGAGTCGGTGACGGCGACGATCGCGTCGAAGCGCCGCTGGGGGTCCGCGCCGGCCGCGACGTTGTACGCGTACCGCTCCCCCGGCCCGTCGGCCGGCCGGTCGTGGGCGGGAAAGGCCAGCCGGGTGCGTATGGCGTAGCCGGGATCGTCCACGGCGAGGACCGGCGAGCGGGTGGTGGTCGAGAAGTACGCCTCGGCCGGTGTGGAGTCGTCCAAGGCTCCGGCCAGGCGCAGCGGCGCGTACATCAGCTCTTCGTTGCCGAGGACCAGCACCCGGCGGGCGCCGGTGAGTCCGTCGGCGATCCGGGCCGCCATGCCGGGGAGCGCGGCCTCCAGACGTTCTCGGTGATCGGGGGTGAAGCCGTGGCGTCCGCCGTCCGGCAGGCCCTCCGGCCAGCCGAGGTCGATACGTACGGTTCGCGACGGGCCGCTCGGCACCGCGGTCCCCGGGGCCCGGCTCGCCGGCGTCGGCGTGGGCGTCGCTTCCCGGTGGGCGGCCACGAGTGCCTGGCCGCGTTCGAGGACGTCGGCCGGGAGCCGTACGCCTCCGGCGGCCAGGGATATCAGGTCGACCCGTGCGCCGAGGTCCGCGGCGAACTTCTCCAGGTGGCCGCGGTCCGCGTCCGAGCGCATGTCGACCAGGGCGACGACGACGTACCGCTCGCGGGGGAAGCGGGCATGCAGCGCCTTGATGGTGTTCAGGACCGTGCGGCCGGTGGAGAACTCGTCGTCGACCAGGACCAGGGGCCCGTCGCTGGCCAGCAGGGCCGGGTTCTCCGGAAGGAGCAGGTGCGAGGTCGCGTGACTGTGCTCCTCCTCGAAGCCGCCCGCCTGCTCGACACCCGCGACCGGCCGCCGCGTGGAGTGCAGATACGGCGCGAGGGCCAGCCCGTCGGCCACACTGTGCCCGAGGCCCGTGGCGGTCTCGGCGTACCCCAGGACGACGGCGCGCGCCGCCTCGGTGTCGCCGAGCAGGTCACGGACCTGGCGCCCCAGGCCGAGGCCGGCGCCGTAGACCGTGTCCGGCCGTTGCGGCACGTGCTTGCCGAGCACATTCGACACGAGCAGGTGAGCCCGCTTGGGGTTGCGCCGCAGCGCCAGTCCCAGCAGCCCGGGCAGCTCTGTCCCGCCGCTCAGCGAGACACCGAGCCGCTGGGCGACCCACTCTCCCGTCCACACCACTGTGCCCGTCTCCTTCGTCTCTTCCGCCGTCGTCATCGTCCGTTGCTTCCTGGGCGTTGTCGGCCCGGTGGGGCGGTATCCGCCAGGTCTCCTGAACCGTTCGCCGTCTCAGGTGTGCGGAAGGCTGGCCGTCAGCAGTTCCACGAAGCCGACGCCCTCGCGGGCGACGCCGAACGCGTCGGCGCGCAGCAGGGTCCGCTCGGCCCAGGCACGGTGCGGCTTGATCTCGTTCATCTTGTTCGTGTACGCGGAGCGCAGTACGCCGCCGGCGCCCCGTTCCGGCCGCAGGATGTCCACGGCGTCGCTGAACTCCTCGTGGCTGACGACCGAGAGGGCGTGCACCGGCGCCACGTGCGAGGGGTGGATGCAGGTCTTGCCCTGCAGGCCGTTCGCGCGGTCGAGTTCGATCTCGCGCAGCAGCCCGTCCATGTCGTGTTCGATCAGGGCGGTCCGCAGTTCCTCCGCCCGGCCCAGGAAGGGGCTCTGCCGGAGTTGCGGCTTGAACATCCGCTCGTGCAGTCGGAAGTACTCCCACACCGGGCCGGTGACGGTGAATCCGGTGCCGTCCGCCCGGCCGAGCACGTTCACCACGTCGGCGATCACGGAGGCGACGATCTGCACGTCGTACGCGGTCATGTCGGGAGCCCGGCGCAGTCCGTAGGCCGAGCAGAAATCGGTGACGCCGAGCCGCAGCGCCAGTATGCGGTCACGGTATTTGTCCACCGTGCGCGCGATGCCCCGCAGTGTCTCGCCGCGGCTCTCCAGGTGGAGCAGATCGGGCGATTCGAGCACCGGCATCGCGAACAGCCGCCGCCCGCACTCCGCCTCCGCACCGGTCAGCGCCTCCAGGAACGGGACGCCTCGTTCCTCGGTGAACTTGGGGAGCACAAATCCGGACAACAGTCGCACGTCACGGCCCAGTCGGTGCACCAGGTCGGGTATCTGCGCGGCCGCACGTACCCGGATGAACAGCAGGGGGAGGTCCGTGCCGTTCTCGGCCTCCTCGCCGAGGGCCGCGAACTGCCGTACGAGATTCTCCTCGCCGGCGACCACGTCCGCGTCGCTGATGGAGTCCTCCAGGCACAGCACCATGGACACCACGCCACGGCCGGCCTGCTTGACGACGTCCTCGGCGAGCCGTGGACGGGTGGCAGGGCTGTAGAGCGTCGCGCCGAGGGCGACCGAGAGCGTGCCGGGCGGGGAGTCGGCGGTGAACTCGACCGGCTCCTGGTGGAACAAAGCGTTCCGGATATCGGGCGCAAGGTGCCCAAAGTGACGCATAGAACTCCCCGTGAGCAGGCGGGGCCGGGGCCACCCCGCGTCGACTCGCTGTCTGGATCCGGCCGGTAATCGTACGTGCGGCCGCAGCGGGAAAGTTCCCGCCCAGGTGAAAAGCGCGTAACCCGCACACGACGGCCGGGTGTCGCGAGCACCGGGCGGGCCACGCCGGGAAGGCCCCCGCGTTGTCCCCCCGACCTCCGGGAAGGCAGGATTACGGACATGACGCACGCGATGCTGAAAGGGTCGAACGTACCCCTCGACACCACGGCGGTCCGGGCCGTACTGCGCTGGGCCCCCGGCGCGGGAGTGCCCGATGTCGATGCCTCGGCCCTGCTCCTCGGTGCCGACGGGCGCGTGCGTTCGGACGCGGACTTCGTCTTCTACAACCAGCCCCGGCACCCCAGCGGCCTGGTGCGGCACCTGCCGAAGATGCAGCTGGCCGACGGAGTGGCGGACACGATCGAGGCGGACCTGTCCGGGCTCGACGCGTCGGTGGACCGGGTCATGCTCACCGCGTCGGCGGACGGCGGCACCTTCGCGCACGTACGGGAACTGCGCGTATTGCTGCACGATGCCTCCTCATCGGACGACGAGCCGGTCGCGGTCTTCGACGTGGTGCCGGAGACAGGCAAAGAGACGGCCCTGATCTGCGGCGAGTTGTACCGGCGCGGCGATCAGTGGAAGTTCCGTGCGCTCGGGCAGGGGTACGAGAACGGGCTGATCGGCCTGGCCACCGAGTTCGGGATCTCGGTGGAGGAAGAGGACGGGTCCGCGGCACCGGAGGCCGGCACGGCCGCGTCCGGACAGCCTGCCACCACCGCCTCGCCGGACGGTGCCTCGCCCACCGCTTCGCCGGACGGTTCCGCGTCGGACGGTTCCGGGGAGACGGAGGCGCTGTCGCCCCCTGCGGACCCTGAGGCCGCGACGCAGCACCTCCCCGACCCGGGCCCGACGCCGACCCCGGCATCGCCCCCGGCCGCGGCAGCATCCCCGGCAACACCCCCGGCTTCGGCACCGAACCCGGCACCAGCTCCGGCCCCGGCCGCGCAGGCGGCCCCGGACTCCTTCCCGCTGCCGCCGCCCACCGCTCCGCCCGCGACTGCTCCGCATGCGGCCGCGCCGGCCGCCGCGTTTCCGCCTCAGCCGCAGCCCACCGGCGGAGGCTACGGCTATCCGCAGCACGCTCCGAACATCCCGCCGCCTCCGGCGCAGCCCCCGGCCCAACCCGCGTACGGATATCCCGGCCCGATGCCGCAGCAGCCGCAGCCCTCGTACGGCTATCCGCAGCCTCCGCAGCAGCCCCAGCAGCAGCCGTATCCGACGGGGCCCGTGGGCCCGGCCGTCCCGGCGCCTCCGGCCTACGGCTACCCGCAACAGCCCCCCGGCCCTGGCCCCGCACCCGGCCCCGGACTGGACCCGAATTTCGTCCTCCCGCCGCAGGGACCGCAGTTCCAGCACCGCTGACGGCCGCGAAGCAGCGGCGGCCAGCCAGCTCCCGAATGCCTGCCCGAGGGGGCCGCGGCATCCGGCGACCGCAGCCGCCGCGCGGCCGTGGCGCGCGGCACCGGCCTCGGTCACGCGGCCATGGCCAGGAGGCCGGCCTGGGCTGCTCAGGCGCGCGCAGCCCAGGCCTGCGCCCACAGGCCTGGGGGCAACCCCGGCCCCGGGCCCGGGTGGCGTACCCCCGAGCCCCAGCCCCGGACGCCCCTCCGCCCCAGCCGTAACGTTTTCCCACCCGTCCCCCAGACGCGCCCTCCCCCAGCGCATCCGCGGCCCCCGCACACCCCCGCCCCTCACACCTTCGACTTGTACCCCCGCCCCCACTGCAGGCCCCAGCCGTACAGGCGGTCCAGTTCGGACTGGAAGCCGTAGACGTACTTCACCTCGCGGCGGACGGTGAGTTCGCCCTTGTTGTTCTCCAGCATGAAGATGGCGCAGGAGCGGGCCTGTGGCGCGCGTTCGTCCAGGCTGATCTCCACGCGGGGGCCGTTGCTCGGGTAGAGCGTCACGACGGCCTGGGTACGGTCGAAGGCCGGTGTGCCGTCGTAGATGTAGACGAAGATCAGCAGGCGCTTGATCTCGTCGCGGTGGTCGAGGTTGATGTAGAGCGTTTCGCCGGAGGGCGAGCCGAACCGGTCGTCGCCGCTGAGCTTCACGTACGGCGCGGCGTTGATGTCCCCCAGGAAGTTGCCGAGGGGCTGCACCACGCCTTTGGTGCCGTCCTTGAGCTCGTACAGGCAGGCCAGGTCCAGGTCGATCTTGACGACCGCCGGTCCCTGCGCCTGCACCACCTCCGGCTTGAACATCTTGACCGGGTTGCGCAGCAGGCTCCCGCTCCGCTGCGAGCCACGCATCCCGATGTCGGACGTGCGCATCTGCCAGGACAGGTTGACCCGCAGGTGGCCGGAGGCCGCGCCCTGCTTCGTCAGCGAGACGACCGGATTGCGTTTGGTCAGCTCGACCACGTACGACGCGCCACCGGCTTCGAACTTCGGCGCCCCGCCCCGACGCCAGTTGTCCAAGAACGACACCTTGCCCCACCCCATCGATCCGACCCGAAGGCCGCCCGCCCCGATGGCCTGACGGCCTGACTGCTTCTCGTCCCGGCTGTCCCGGCCGCCCCATGGCCCGGTACGGCCGCGGGGCGGCCATGGAGTGAGCACTCCATGGCCGCCCCGCTGAGAGCGTTCCTCAATCAGAGCGTCGTCACACTCCGGAGGCAACTTCCGACTTTGCCGCGGAATCTTCTCCCGGTTTGCCGTCCTTCCGGTTCTTGCGCACGGACGACCAAAACGACAGCACGATCAGCATGATTCCGATCATTCCGGTGATGACTTCGTGGATCTCGTACTTGATCGTGATGAGCAGGATGACGGCCAGCGCGCCGATGGCGTAGTGAGCGCCGTGCTCCAGGTAGACGTAGTCGTCCAGGGTGCCCTTGCGGACCAGGAAGACCGTCAACGAACGGATGTACATCGCGCCGATGCCCAGACCCAGTGCCATCTCGAAGATGTCGTTGGTGATGGCGAAGGCGCCGATGACGCCGTCGAAGGAGAACGACGCGTCGATGACCTCCAGGTAGAGGAACAGGAAGAACGCGGCCTTGCCCGCGAGTCCCACGCCCGAGACCGAGCCGCTCCGGGAGGCCGCGCCGTTCGGGCCCGCCTCCGAAGCGGCCACGGCCGCCTTCGCCGAGCCGTTCTCGTCTTCCTCGTCCTCGTCCTCCTCGGCCTCCTCCAGCTTGTCCTCGAAGTAGCCGGAGATGCCGCCCACGACCAGATAGGTGAGCAGACCGGCGACACCGGACAGGAGCACCGTCGCACTCTTGTCACCACCGCCGTGCGCGACGTCGGTGGCCACCGTCATCGCGACGACGAGCAGGACGACCAGCGCGATGATGACGGACAGCATGTCCAGTTTGCCCATTTTGGCCAGCGGCCGTTCCAGCCAGCCCAGCCACTTGTGCTCGCGCTCCTCGAAAATGAAGTCGAGGAAGATCATGAGCAGGAACATGCCACCGAAGGCCGCGATGGCCGGGTGGGCCGCCGTGACCAGGTGCTCGTACTGCGCCTTGTCGTTGATCGCCAGATCGACGGCTTCGATCGGCCCCATCTTCGCGGTGATCGCGACGATGACGATCGGGAAGACCAGGCGCATGCCGAAGACGGCGATCAGAATGCCGATGGTCAGAAAGATTTTCTGCCAGAAGGCGTTCATCTTGCGCAGGATTCCGGCGTTGATGACCGCATTGTCGAACGAGAGCGAGATCTCCAGGATCGACAGGATGCCGACGATCGCTAGCCCCTGCCACCCCCAGAGGACGCCGGCCAAGGCCAGTCCGGCCGCCGTGACGGCGAACGACCAGCCAAAGGTTTTCAGGAGCACTGCCTAACCCAATCCCTCGCTGTATGGGGTCCCCCGCGCGCAGCGCGCGGCGCTTTACGAAACGTTGACCCCGAAGTCTAGAGCGATGCCTCGCAACCCCGACGCGTACCCCTGGCCCACCGCGCGGAACTTCCATTCACCGCTGTACCGGTAGACCTCCCCGAAGATCATCGCGGTTTCGCTGGAGGCGTCCTCACTGAGGTCGTAACGGGCCAGCTCACTGCCGTCCGCTTGGTTGACGACCCGGATGAAGGCGTTGCTGACCTGGCCGAAGCTCTGGCCGCGGACATCCGCCTCATGGATCGATACCGGGAAAACGATCTTGTCGACCTCTTCGGGGACCGTGCTGAGGTCGACGAGGATCGATTCGTCGTCCCCCTCGCCCTCGCCGGTGAGGTTGTCGCCGGTGTGCTCGACCGAGCCGTCCGGACTCTTCAAATTGTTGTAGAAGACGAAGTACTCGTCGCCGAGCACCCGCCCCGACCTGCACAGCAGCGCGCTGGCGTCCAGGTCGAACGGCGCTCCCGTGGTCGAGCGCGCGTCCCAGCCGAGGCCGACCATGACCTGCGTGAGATTCGGAGCGGCCTTGGAGAGGGAGACGTTGCCTCCCTTGGCGAGCGTGACGCCCATGGTGTTCGCATCCTCCCCGGTGACGGTGGTGCCGCGGTTGCCCACGGCTTTCATGCGGGTTCGTACAGGGCCCGTACGAGACGGACACGGCCTCGGATACGCCACCTTTACGGCGCGCGCGTGGACCGTGCGCGGTACGCGCACGCCGCGCTCCGGGACCCGTGTCCCGTACGGCCTGCGTACGGGCTCCAAGCGCGCCCGGCGCCGTACTCCCCGGACAGGGGTGTACAGCGCCGGGTGCGGAAGGGTTACGGCTCGGCTCAGACGTTGACGCCGAAGTCCTGCGCGATGCCGCGCAGGCCCGAGGCGTACCCCTGGCCGATGGCCCGGAACTTCCACTCCGCGCCGTTGCGGTACAGCTCGCCGAAGACCATGGCGGTCTCGGTCGAGGCGTCCTCGCTCAGGTCGTAGCGCGCGAGCTCGTTGCCGTCGGCCTGGTTGACGACCCGGATGAACGCGTTGCGCACCTGGCCGAAGCTCTGCTGGCGGTTCTCGGCGTCATAGATGGAGACCGGGAACACGATCTTGGCGACGTCGGCCGGCACGCCGGCCAGGTTCACCTTGATCTGCTCGTCGTCGCCCTCGCCCTCACCGGTGATGTTGTCGCCGGTGTGCTCGACCGAGCCGTCCGGGCTCTTCAGGTTGTTGAAGAACACGAAGTTCTGGTCGTTGGCGACCTTGCCCTGGTCGTTCGTCAGCAGCGCGCTGGCGTCCAGGTCGAAATCCGTACCGGTGGTGGTACGGGCGTCCCAGCCCAGACCGACGACGACCGCGGTCAGATTGGGGGCTTCCTTCGTCAGCGAGACGTTGCCGCCCTTGCTGAGGCTGACTCCCACGAGTCCTCCCTGGGTTCGAGGGGTACGAATTGCTTTGCGCCCCCATCGTGCATGGCATCAGATCAACGATTTGATCCTAGTGACCGGTTCCCACCGATTACAGGTACCGGTACGGACACCGCGCCGATGTCGTGGCGGGAGCCGCCCTCGGCAGGTCCGGCCGCCGGAAGAGGCCGGCTGAGGACCGGCCGGACACCGGCCGGGGACCGCGCCGGAGCAGCCCCGGGGCCTGTCCCGGACCGGCCTGGCGCCCGGAATCGGAGGGTGTCGAGAATCAGAGGGTGTCGAGCGCCTTGAGGTAGTCGTTGAGGTCGCGGGCGTCGGGCAGGCCGTTGACGACCGTCCAGCGCACCACGCCCTCCTTGTCGATGATGAAGGTCCCGCGCACCGCGCAGCCCTTCTCCTCGTCGAAGACGCCATACGCCCGCGAGGCCTCGCCGTGCGGCCAGAAGTCCGACAGCAGCGGGTACTCCAGGCCCTCCTGCTCGGCGAAGACGCGCAGCGAGAAGGGCGAGTCGTTGGAGACGGCCAGCAGCTGCACATCGTCGTTGACGAACTTCGGCAGCTCATCGCGCAGGGCGCACAGCTCGCCGGTGCACACGCCGGTGAAGGCGAAGGGGTAGAAGAGGAGGACGACGGCCTTCTCGCCGCGGAAGTCGGAGAGCCTGACCAGCTCGCCGTGCTGGTTCTTCAGCTCGAATTCCGGAGCCTTCGTGCCGACCTCGATCGCCATGGGGACCGTTCCCTTCGCAGACACCGGGCGCGGACGCCTTCGCCGTGCCCGGTGCCGTCACGGCGTGCGGCGCGGGGCACCGTCGGCAGCGGCCGCTCCGGCGGATTCCAACAGGTTGCGGTCAACCCTACGCGCCGGGGCGCACACGCCGAGCCCCCCACCGGATCGGCCGGCGGAGGGCTCGGTACGGAACGTGGGGGCGCAGCTCAGCGCTTGCCCGACTTGGCACTCTTGGGGGTGACCAGGCGGCTGCCGCTCCAGTCCTTGCCCGCGTTGATGCTCTTGGTCTGGGTCAGGCCCGCGGTCTGCGCGGCTTCATTGATGTCGCTCGGCTCGACGTACCCGTCGCGGCCGGTCTTGGGGGTCAGCAGCCAGACCTCGCCGCCCTCGTCGATCAGACCGATGGCGTCCACCAGCGCGTCCGTGAGGTCGCCGTCTTCGTCCCGGAACCACAGCAGGACGACGTCGGCGACGTCGTCGTAGTCCTCGTCGACGATGTCCTGGCCGGTCACGGCCTCAATGCCTTCTCGGAGCTCCTGCTCGACGTCGTCGTCGTAGCCGATCTCCTGGACCACCTGTCCGGGCTCGAACCCCAGCCTGGTGGCAGGGTTGGTCCGCTCCTCCGCGTGGTCCGCGGTCGCGCTCACGGATTGCCTCCTGTCATGTTTCGGTAAATGACTTGCACCCACGCGTGCGCGGGGCATTGGGCGTAGTCCACACGGGCCGGGCGGATCGCGCAAGTACCCGGCGTCCGAGACCGTCGAAACGGTGACGATTACCGCCGTCTCGCCGCAACTACGACCCCGCGCGCACGACGGGAAGTGATTCACCCCACACTGCTTTGCCACCTTTATCAGGTTTTGTCAGGGGACTGGGCTCTTTGGGGGGCGTCACTCGGCGCGCGGACTTCTTCTCGGGGTTCGTACGACCGTACGGCGACCGGTTCCGGCGTGGGCGTATGGTTGCGATTTGGCCGACCTCAAAAACCGGCCTCAGAGCGCCCGTCTCTTAGGGAGTGGTTACCCACCGGTAGAGATGACGTATCCCGGCGAGCCGGTACACGATGGAAGACGGCGCGACACCAAGCAGAGCAAGACCGAACAGCGAAGGAACAGCGTGGCTTCCGGATCCGATCGCAACCCGATCATCATTGGCGGCCTTCCCAGCCAGGTCCCGGACTTCGATCCCGAAGAGACCCAGGAATGGCTCGACTCGCTCGACGCAGCCGTCGATGAGCGAGGCCGGGAACGTGCCCGCTACCTCATGCTCCGCCTGATCGAGCGTGCCCGCGAGAAGCGCGTGGCCGTGCCCGAGATGCGCAGCACGGATTACGTCAACACCATCGCGACCAAGGACGAGCCGTTCTTCCCCGGCAACGAGGAGATCGAGCGCAAGATCCTGAACGCGACCCGGTGGAACGCCGCGGTGATGGTCTCCCGGGCGCAGCGCCCGGGTATCGGCGTCGGCGGCCACATCGCCACCTTCGCGTCCTCCGCCTCCCTGTACGACGTGGGCTTCAACCACTTCTTCCGGGGCAAGGACGACGGCAAGGGCGGCGACCAGATCTTCTTCCAGGGCCACGCCTCCCCCGGCGTGTACGCCCGCGCCTACCTCCTGGACCGCCTGAGCGAGGCGCAGCTCGACGCCTTCCGCCAGGAGAAGTCCAAGGCCCCGAACGGCCTGTCCAGCTACCCGCACCCGCGGCTGATGCCGGACTTCTGGGAGTTCCCGACCGTCTCGATGGGCCTCGGCCCGCTCGGCGCGATCTACCAGGCGCGGATGAACCGCTACATGGAGGCGCGCGGCATCGCCGACACCTCCGACTCGCATGTGTGGGCCTACCTCGGCGACGGCGAGATGGACGAGCCGGAGTCGCTCGGCCAGCTGTCCATCGCGGCGCGCGAGGGCCTGGACAACCTGACCTTCGTCGTCAACTGCAACCTGCAGCGCCTGGACGGCCCGGTCCGCGGCAACGGCAAGATCATGCAGGAACTGGAGTCGCAGTTCCGCGGCGCCGGCTGGAACGTGATCAAGCTGGTGTGGGACCGCAGCTGGGACCCGCTGCTGGCCCAGGACCGCGACGGCATCCTGGTCAACAAGCTGAACACGACCCCGGACGGCCAGTTCCAGACGTACGCGACCGAGACCGGCGCGTACATCCGCGAGCACTTCTTCGGTGACGACCACCGCCTGCGCGCGATGGTCGAGAACATGACCGACCACCAGATCCAGCACCTGGGCCGCGGCGGTCACGACCACAAGAAGATCTACGCGGCGTACGCGGCGGCCAAGGCCCACAAGGGTCAGCCGACGGTGATCCTCGCGCAGACCGTCAAGGGCTGGACGCTCGGTCCGAACTTCGAGGGCCGCAACGCGACCCACCAGATGAAGAAGCTGACGGTCGACGACCTGAAGATGTTCCGCGACCGGCTGCACCTGCCGATCCCGGACAAGGACCTGGAGGACGGCCTGCCGCCGTACTACCACCCGGGTCGCGACTCCGAAGAGATCCAGTACATGCACGACCGCCGCAAGGCGAACGGCGGGTACGTCCCGACCCGTGTCGTGCGCGCCAAGCCGCTGCCGCTGCCGGATGAGAAGGCGTACGCGGGCGCGAAGAAGGGCTCCGGCCAGCAGAAGATCGCCACGACCATGGCGTTCGTGCGGGTCCTGAAGGACCTCATGCGGGACAAGGAGATCGGCAAGCGCTTCGTGCCGATCGCGCCGGACGAGTACCGTACCTTCGGCATGGACGCGTTCTTCCCGTCCGCGAAGATCTACAACCCGCTGGGCCAGATCTACGAGTCGGTCGACCGCGAGCTGCTGCTGGCCTACAAGGAGTCGCCGACCGGCCAGATGCTGCACGACGGCATCACCGAGGCCGGCTGCACCGCCTCGCTGATCGCGGCGGGCTCCGCCTACGCGACGCACGGCGAGCCGCTGATCCCGGTCTACGTCTTCTACTCGATGTTCGGGTTCCAGCGCACCGGTGACCAGTTCTGGCAGATGGCCGACCAGCTCGCGCGCGGCTTCGTGCTGGGTGCGACCGCCGGCCGTACGACCCTGACCGGTGAGGGCCTCCAGCACGCGGACGGCCACTCCCAGCTGCTCGCCTCGACCAACCCGGCGTGTGTCGCCTACGACCCGGCGTTCGGGTACGAGATCGCGCACATCGTCAAGGACGGTCTGCGCCGGATGTACGGCGAGAACAGTGAGGACGTCTTCTACTACCTCACCGTCTACAACGAGCCGATCCAGCACCCGGCCGAGCCGGCGGACGTGGACGCCGAGGGCATCCTCAAGGGCCTGTACCGCTTCAAGCAGGGCGAGAAGGGCGAGCACGCGGCCCAGATCCTCGCCTCCGGCGTGGCGGTGCCGTGGGCACTGGAAGCCCAGCAGATCCTGGCCGACGAGTGGAACGTCAAGGCGGACGTCTGGTCGGCGACCTCCTGGAACGAGCTGCGCCGCGACGCGGTGGAGGCCGAGGAGCACAACCTGCTCCACCCGGAGGAGGAGCAGCGCGTCCCGTACGTGACGCGGAAGCTCGCCGACGCCGAGGGTCCGAAGGTGGCCGTCTCCGACTGGATGCGTGCGGTTCCCGACCAGATCGCGCGCTGGGTACCGGGCACGTACCAGTCGCTGGGCGCCGACGGCTTCGGCTTCGCGGACACGCGTGGCGCGGCCCGCCGCTTCTTCCACATCGACGCGCAGTCGATCGTGCTGGGCGTGCTCACCGAGCTGGCCAAGGAGGGCAAGGTCGACCGCTCGCTGCTGAAGCAGGCCATCGACCGCTACCAGCTGCTGGACGTCGCGGCCGCGGAGGCCGGCGAGGCCGGCGGCGACGCGTAGTCGCCAGCGGGAGAGCTGACACCGCGAGGCGCCCCCGGCCGGAGAGATCCGGCCGGGGGCGCCTCGCGTCGCTGTTGCGGTGGCCCTGCCCGCCGGTGGCTCGGAGGCGGGCAGGTGATCGCGTACGGCCGTGGCGAGGTCCGCTCAGAACGGGGCCCCGACGGCCATGGTGGTGATCCGGATGATCGCGAATACTGTGTCGATCACACCGAGGACGACAGCCACCAGCGCCGGGAGCGCGTGGCTCCCGCTGCTCCACCGGCGGCCCATCGCGAGCCAGCCGAGGAGCACGGACACCGGCCCGAGAACGATGCTCAGGATGAAGAATCCGGCGACCGCGCAGATCAGTCCGATCACGCCCAGCGTCGCGCGGTCCGGCCCGGTCCGAGGCCCCGTCCGGTCTCGTGAGCGGGGGTTGCTCCGCAGGTGGGTACGCCATCGGGTACGGCTGTGCTGTCCGAGGCCCGCCATCATCCCTCCCGGGGTCGCGTGGTTCGGGCTCGGATCCCGGGTACCCCGCGTCGCCGTACCCACTCCCCCGGTCAGCGCTCCCAGATTTTGAACGCCCTGACCTGGTACGGGGATTCGGGGACCCAGCTGCCGCCGCCCGGGTAGGTGTCGAACTCCCCGGTCTCCTCGCACTCGGCGCTCTGGTACGTGGTGACGGGCCGGCCCGTGCGGTTGGCGAACGAGACGGCGCGGGCCCCGGCGGGCAGTGTGACGCAGCTTTCGATGTCGGTGCCGGACAGTTCGTAGGTCTGCCGCTTGCCGCCGAAGCCGCGGCCCGGCCAGACGCAGAACTGGCCGGTGGCGCAGTCGCCCGCGGCCGGCCCCGGATGGGCCCGTGGCCGTTGCTGCGGCGCTCCGTGCGCGGACGGTACGCCGAGGTGGGCGGCGGCCAGTGCGGCGGCTCCCGTCAGCAGCGCGACGGTGTGGATCGTACGCATGTGCATCACTCCCCCGTGGGTTACGAAGTGGCCTGGCACGGCGGGCGGTTGCCCGCCGCTGGTCGGTGCTCCGAGCTTGGCCGCGTGCGGGCGCCGGAGCCAAGCCCGCGCCGGCCGGCCCACCCGGATAGGCGATGCGCTGCCGCCGGGCCTTCAACACGGTTGGGAAGGCGGGGCGTTGACGCCTGTTCTCCCTGCGCACGGCCGGTCGGCGCACGCCGGGGGTGCGGGAAGCCGCAGGCCCGTACGGGGGACCGCGCGCCTGTGGAGAAACGAAACGCGCGGCCGGCCGGAGCGGGAAGCTCCGGCCGGCCGCGCGTCGACGCGACCCGGTCGTCCGGCGGACGTCAGATGTGACCGACGCCCGCGCCCGCCTCCGCGTTGGCGCCGCGCTTGGTGAACAGCGCGACGACGGCCGCGACGACCGCCACGGCGCAGGCCACGGCGAAGGCCAGGCCCATGCCCGACACGAACGTGTCGTGCACCGCGGTGCTGATGCGGCCGACGATCTGCGGCGTCATGCCCGGGGCCTGCGCCACCTGCGGCGGCACCGCGCCGACCTCGGCGGCGGCCTTCAGCGCCGGGTCCGGAGCGCCCGGCAGGCCGGCCTTGGTCCAGTTGCCCGCGAAGTCCGAGCTGACCTTGCTGGACATCACCGCGCCGAGGACCGCCGTACCGAGGCTGCCGCCGACCTGCATGGCGGCCTGCTGGAGGCCGCCCGCCACGCCGGAGAGCTCCAGCGGCGCGTTGCCGACGATGACCTCGGTGGCGCCGACCATGACCGGCGCGAGGCCCAGGCCCAGCAGCGCGAACCACAGGGACATCGTCAGCGTGCCGGTCCCGGTGGTCAGGGTGGTCATGCCGAACATGGCGACGGCGGTGAACACCATGCCGCCGACGAGCGGGATGCGGGGGCCGAACTTGGTGATCAGCGCGCCCGCGGCCGGCGAGCCGACGATCATCATCGCGGTCAGCGGCAGCAGGTGCAGACCGCTGTCCACAGGGCTCAGACCGTGCACGTTCTGCAGGTAGAAGGTGACGAAGAACAGGCCGCCCATGAAGGCGAAGGCCATCAGCACCATCAGGACCGTACCGGCCGTCAGCGGTACGGAACGGAACATCCGCAGCGGGATCAGCGGCTCGCGGACCTTGGTCTCCAGCACCGCGAAGGCGGCGAAGACGACGACCGCGGCGGCCAGGAAGCCCAGTGTCCTGGCGTCGCCCCAGCCCCACTCACCGGCCTTGATCAGGGCCCAGATGAGGCAGAACATGGCGCCGGAGAGCAGCACGATGCCGGGGATGTCGAAGGAGCGCGGGGCGTTCTGGGCGCGGTGGTCCTTGAGGATCGCGAGGCCCAGTACGAGGGCGAGGACGCCGACCGGCACGTTGATGAAGAACACCGACTGCCAGTTCACGTGCTCGACGAGCAGACCGCCGACGATCGGGCCGCCCGCGGTGGAGGCGCCGATGACCATGCCCCAGATGCCGATGGCCATGTTGAGCTTCTCGGCCGGGAAGGACGCGCGCAGCAGACCGAGCGCGGCGGGCATCAGGAGCGCGCCGAAGATGCCCTGCAGCACGCGGAAAGTGATGACCAGCGAAACCTCGCTGGACAGACCGATGGCTCCGGAGGCGAGTGCGAAGCCCACCACGCCTATCAGGAACGTCTGCCGGTGGCCGAAGCGGTCACCGAGCTTGCCGGCCGTGATCAGCGAGACGGCGAGGGCCAGCAGATAGCCGTTGGTGATCCACTGGACGTCGGCGAGCGACGCCTTGAGGTCCGCCTGGATGGCCGGGTTGGCGATAGCGACGATGGTGCCGTCGAGGGCCACCATCATCACGCCGATCGCGACGGAGAACAGGGTCAGCCACGGATGGCCCCGGAGCCCCTTGCGAGGCTCCGGTGCGGAAAGGTCCGGCGCGGCTTGGGCAACCGGGGTCTGAGAGCTCATTCCACGAGGCTAATGTCAGCCACTGACAGTTGACAAAGTAATTCAACAGTCGGTAACTGTCATTTAGCTCACAGGTATTCTGAGCAGCGGCAACAACGAGAAAGGCGGCGCAGGATGACCGGCTCCACGCCGCAGGTGACCCGACCTGAAACCGTCTGGCCCCGCGGAGGCGAACCCTCCGCCCCCACCGGGACCGGCGGTCTGCGCGAGCGCAAGAAGCAGCGCACCCGGGACGCACTGATCCGCTCCGCCCTCGAACTGTTCACGGCGCACGGCTACGAAGAGACGACGATCGACGAGATCGCCGAGGCCGTCGACGTCTCGCAGCGCACGTTCTTCCGCTACTTCGCGAGCAAGGAGGAGGTCGTCTTCGCCGTCCAGGAGATGGTGGAGGCGCGCTTCATCGAGGAACTGGAGCGGCGGCCGGCGGCCGAAGTGCCCCTGGAGGCGCTGCACAGCGCCGTGATGACCTCGTGGGACGACATCGGTGGCGCGATCCAGTCGGTGATCCCGCTGGAACTGCACATGCGGACGTACCGGATGATCGAGTCGACGCCCGCGCTCGTCGCCGCCCACTGGCGCCGTTACTCGGAACTGGAGGAGCAGATCGCGCGGCTCATCGCGCGGCGCGAGGGGCTGGACGTGTCGGCCGATCCGCGGCCGCGGGTGGTGGTCGCGGCGTTCAGCGGCGTGATGCGGGTCGCCGGGAAGGTCTGGGGCGAGGGCGAGGACGTCAGCGTGGAGTCGATCCGCGAGATCACCGAGGAGTACCTCGCGAAGATCGGCCCGGCCGTGTGCGGGGAGTGGCGCGGCCGGGGGACGGCTGAACCGCAAGACCGCTGAACCGGGAAACCGCTGAACCGGGAGGCGGTCGGCCGGAGGACCACTGAGCGGACACCGGAGGCGCGCCTCCCGGTGGCGGAACGTTTCGGGTGCTCCGGCGGCCGCCCGAGTGTCCGCGTGAGTGCGTTTCCGCACGTCTGAGCGATGGGCCGGGCCACACCGTGTCCGAACTGGTCCCATATGACCAGCGCGAAACGTGATATCTCTCACCCCCTCAGCGGGCGCCCCGTCACTTCTCCTAGGGTGGCCCGCGGTGACTTCTTCCTTTCCGGGGCTCGGCGCCCCCTCCTTCGGTTTCCTGCAGTCCAGCGTCTGGCGTGCCGCGCTCGCCCTGGCGGTGGTGTTCGTCATGCTCGCGATGACCGGCTGGACGGCCGTCAGAGGCAGCAAGGACGACGCGAATCCGCTGGCCACCGCGCGGTCCGCCTGGGAGCACGCCTCCTTCCGCGGCCACCGGCTGCCGGACACCGACGCCGCGCCCGGCACGCTCGCCGCCTTCTTCCGGAAGCTGAACCGCGCCGACCGGGCCGCGCTCGCCGACCGCTTCCCGCTGGTGGTCGGCAACATGGGCGGCGCCCCCGTGGACCTGCGCTACCAGGCCAACAAGGAGGCTCTGCGGCAGGCGGGTGAGGTGGAGCAGAAGCGGATGCACGACCGGCGGCTGACGCCGGTGGGCCGCCAGGAGGCGGGCCGGCTGATGCACCGCTTCGAGTCGATGCGCAGTTCCGGCCGGCAGATCCTCGCGTTCGACCCGGCCGGCGGCGGCCGGGCCGCCGAGGTCTTCGGCGACCTGCGGCAGGCGCGCCGTGTCTCCGTGGTGGTGCCCGGTGTGGACACCAACCTCGCGACCTTCGAGCGCACCGCGCGGGCGACGAGCGCGCCCGCCGGCATGGCCAAGTCGCTGTACGACGCCGAGCGGTCCGTGCGCGGCAGTGACTCCCGTACGGCCGTGATCGCCTGGGCCGACTACACGGCGCCCGCCGGGCTCGGTGTCGGCGCGGCCACCGGGCAGCTCGCCGAGGCGGGCGCCGTACGGCTGAACGCGCTGGTGCGGGCGCTGCCGGAGTCGACTTCCGTCTCGCTGATGTGCCACAGCTACGGCTCCGTGGTGTGCGGCGTCGCGGCTCACCGGCTGCCGTCCAGCGTCAGTGACATCGCGGTGGCGGGCAGCCCCGGGATGCGGACGGAGACCGCCGCCGGGCTCGGTACGCACGCCCGGGTCTGGGCGATGCGGAACGCCGACGACTGGATCCAGGACGTGCCGTACATGGAGGTCGGCGGGCTCGGCCACGGCGCCGACCCGGTCACCGAGGCCTTCGGCTCCCGGGTGCTGTCGGCCGCCGGCGCGGAGGGGCACGCCGGGTACTTCGTGCCCGGCACGCAGAGCCTGCGCAACTTCGCGCGGATCGGGGTGGGCGCGGTCACCTCGGTCGACTGCGCCGCGCAGGACCGGGACTGCTCGGCCGACCTTGCCTGAGCAGCGGGCGTGCGGGCCCGGGGACGGGTGGCGTCGTGCCGGGTGCGAGAGGCGCGGTGCCGGGCCCCGGTGGCGCGTGTCAGGGTGGCGCGTACAGGACGGGCCGGGCGCGGGAGCGGCATGGGGCAAAAGCGGCTTGACGCGCGTAGCGCATGATGTCCGGAAGGGGGACGGGCGGGCGACCGCCGCTTACGATGAGCCGCATGGGTGATGTGCTGGCCGGTTTTCACGCCGTCTGGGAGTTCGACACGGACTCCGTGCTCATCCGCTTCGAACGGGGGATACGCAGGCCGAAGCTCTTCCAGGCGCTCGGCGAGCGGCGCGTCCCCTACGAGGCGCTGAGGTCCGTCGAGCTGACGCCGGGCAGACGCGGCACGGTCGTGCTGCGCGCGGTGCCCCGGCCGGGCGCCGACCCGCTGATGGAGGCCGCCGACGGCCAGCTCAAGGATGATCTCGACCCGTACCGTCTGGCGCTGCCGGCCGACCGCGAGACCCTCGCCGAGTACTACCGCGACGAGCTGCGCACCGTACTCGGGCCCGCCGCCGCGCTCCCCGCCGACGAGCATCTGGTGGCCGCGCCGGAACCGCCGCTGACCTTCAAGGCGTACGACGGCAAGGCCTCCTTCGACGGCAGCTCGGTCGCCTTCCGCTGGTTCTGGACGGGAGCGTCGTCGGCCAAGTGGAAGTGCGGCGACCAGCACTTCCCCGTCGGCGAGCTGACCGGGGTGGAGTGGCGCTCGCCGGAGGGCGGCGCCGGGGTGCTGTCGGGCAACGGGTACCTGCGGCTGGTGGAACGCGGCGCGGAGGGCCGGCGGCCCGGCGAGGCGGACCAGGACCCGGCCTCGGTGGTCTTCGGGCTGGGGTACGGGCCGGTGCACGAGTCGCTGCCGTTCGCCGCCTCGGTCCTCCAGGCGGTACGGGCGGCCGCGCCCGGCGCCGGCGCGGCGCCGTGCCGGCCGGTGCGGACCCGTGCCGACGAGCGCCGCGATCCGGCCGACATCGCCGACCGCATACGGCAGCTGGGCGAACTGCACACGGCGGGCCTGCTGACGGACGACGAGTTCACGTCGAAGAAGGCCGAGCTGCTGGCGGAGCTGTAGCGGCGCGGAGAGAGGGAGAGGGGGTGCGGGATTCTGGTGTGCGGGGCTCGGACGGGCGGACTGCGGGCCGTACAGCAGGGCAGTACGGAGCGGAGGTACGGGCCCGTACCGTGGTATGACGCCCGCTCTCCCCGTACCGGGGTATGACACCGGAGGCCAGCCCTCGGTATGACGCCCCGGCACCCCGCCGCCGCATACGCTGACCAGGCCATGAAGACCACACCACGCCCCCCGGGCGACCGCCGCTCCCCCCGCACCCGCGCCCTGCGGGCCGGGCGGCAGGCGCTGCGCACCCTCGCCGAGGACCTCGGCAGGCCGACCGGCCCCGGCGCCCCGCTCTTCGGCCAGGTGCAGAACCGCTGGCTGCGCCTGCTGCCGTACGTCGTCGCCTTCACCTTCATGGTCTCCCTGCTGCCCTCGTCGGTGAACGTCTTCACGCACGACTACGGGCTCGGCGGCGGACCGGCCGGCGCCCTGGCCACCGCCCAGACCGTGCCGCTGCTGCTCGCGGTGACCAGACCGCTCCAGGCGTGGTGGGTGATCTTCGCGGCGGATGTCGTCGGAGGTATCTTCCTGGCCGCCGAACCGGCGGGCGTGGGCCGCGTCTGGCCCTGGCCGGCCACGGTCATCATCGGCTATCTGGTCCTGATGCTGGCGCTCTCCCTGCGCGAGCGGCGCCGGACGCTGACAGCCGTCTGGGGAGCGACCGGCGCCGTGAGCGTCCTGTTCGAGCTCGCCAGACCGGAGCGCAGCGACGGCACCTGGGTGCTGATGTTCGTCCTCGCCGGTGTCGTGCTGCTGGTCGGCGGCGCGCTCCGCGAGCGCGGGGCGGCCCAGCGCAAGCTGATCGAGCAGGAGAACATCAGCGAGGCGGAGCGGGCCATGCGCACCCTGCTGGAGGAGCGCACGCGCATCGCCCGTGAGCTGCACGACGTCGTCGCCCACCACATGTCGGTGATCACGGTCCAGGCGGACAGCGCGCCGTACCGCATCAGCGGCATACCGGAAGCGGCCCAGGAGGAGTTCAGTACGATCGCCGCCACGGCGCGGGAGTCGCTGGCCGAGATGCGGCGGCTGCTGGGTGTGCTGCGCAGTGAGGAGACGGAGCGGCACGGCGGCCCGGAGAAGGCGCCGCAGCCCGGCCTGGCGCAGCTGCCGAAGCTGGTCGAGGGGACGGTGCGGGCCGGCGTGCCGGTCGAGTTGGCGCTGCCCGACGAGCCGGTGGTCCTGGCGCCCGCGGTGGACCTGTCGGCGTACCGCATCGTGCAGGAGGCGCTGGCCAACGTCGTGCGGCACGCGCCGGGCGCGCACACCCGCGTCTCGGTCACGGCCGACGAGAACGGCGGCCGGCTGACCGTGCTGGTGGTCAACAGCGCCCCGCCGCGCGCCGCCGCACCGCTGGAGCCCTCCGGTACGGGCCACGGGCTGGTCGGTATGCGCGAGCGCGTACGGCTGGTGGACGGCACCCTGGACATCGGGCCGCTGCCCGACGGCGGCTTCCGCGTCGCCGCCCAACTCCCCATAACAGCAAAGGACCACCATCCAGCATGACCACTCGGGTGATCATCGTCGACGACCAGGCCATGGTGCGCGCCGGCTTCGCCGCGCTGCTCGCCGCGCAGAGCGACATCGACGTCGTCGGTGACGCGCCGGACGGCGTGCAGGGCGTCGAACTGAGCCGCCGTGCGCACCCGGACGTGGTGCTGATGGACGTCCGCATGCCGGAGATGGACGGGCTGGAGGCGGCCCGGCAGCTGCTGGACCCGCCGCCCGGCGTCGTGCACCGGCCGAAGGTGCTGATGCTCACCACGTTCGACGTGGACGATTATGTGTACGAGGCGCTGCGGGCCGGGGCGTCCGGGTTCCTGCTCAAGGACGCGCCGCCGGCCGACCTGATCTCGGCGGTACGGGTCGTCGCGGCGGGTGAGGCGCTGCTCGCGCCGTCCGTGACGCGGCGGCTGATCGCCGACTTCGCCCGGCAGCGGCCCGCGCCCCGCAAGGACCGGTCCGCGCTGCGGCTCAACGGGCTGACCCCGCGCGAGACGGAAGTGCTGGAGCTGATCGCCCGCGGACTGTCGAACCAGGAGATCGCGGAGGCGCTGGTGCTCGCCGAGCAGACCGTGAAGACCCACATCGGCCGGGTGCTGGCCAAGCTGGAGCTGCGCGACCGCGCGCAGGCGGTGATCTTCGCGTACGAGTCGGGGCTGGTGTCGCCGGGCGTGAACTGACACCCGCCCGCCCCCTTCCCTACGGGGCAACGGGGCGAGCCGTCCGCCCGGTGAGCGCCGTCGCCGTGCAGGCCGGCGCGGCCGGTGGTGGGGGTAGCCCCCCTGGAGCGCCTGGTGGTGGCCGGTCGTGCTGAAGGACGAGCAGGTCAGGCACCCCCTACCCCGGTATCAGCGGACAGTTGGCTCCGCGGTGTGACGCCGTGTCACCCACCCGCTTTCTACGTTTCCCTCCGTCACGTCAACGGCAGAGGGAGACCCCACCATGTCCAAGCTGCGCCGGTTCACCCCACGCGGTAGGCGCACGCTCGTCGCGGTCGCGCTGGCGGCGGCGGTCGTCGGCGGCACCGGCGGCTGGGCGGCGGGGTCCACGCAGGAGGCCGTCACCGGGCCCGCGCCCGGGGCCACCGCCTGGCGCGCGGACCACTCACTGGGCATGCGGCTGCCGGATCCGGCGACCGCCTCCCCGGCGGACGTCGCCCGGTTCTTCGCGTCGCTGAGCGAGGCTCGGCGGCAGGAGCTGGCGGCCCGGCACCCGTTGACCGTGGGCAATCTGGACGGCGCGCCCGTGGCCCTGCGCTACCGCGCCAACGCCCTCGCGCTGAAGGCGGAACGCGACCGACAGACGGCCCGCGCCACCGATCCGGCCGGCACCCTCCAGGACCACCGGGAGGCGCGCCGGCTGGCCGACCGGTACGCCGAACTGCTGCGCCCCGGGCGGCAGATCCTCGCCTTCGACCCGCGCGGCCGCGGCCAGGTGGCCGAGGTGTTCGGGGACCTGGTGGCGGCGCAGCGTACGTCCGTGTTCGTGCCGGGTTCGGACATCGACCTGTCCTCGTCCGACCGTGAGCGCGACCCGTACGGCACGCCGTCCGGCATGGCCAAGTCGCTGCGGGCCCGGATGGCCGCCGAGGCGCCCGGCGTCCGTACGGCCGCGATCGCCTGGACCGGTTACACCACGCCGGTCGGCCTGGGCCCGGACGCCGCGACCGGCCGGCTCGCGGAGGCCGGCGCCCCGCGCCTGGCCCGCTTCCTGGACGGTCTGGCCGCCGTCGGCGTCCGGGCGCCCGCCCTGCTGTGCCACAGCTACGGAACGGTCGTGTGCGCCCAGGCCGTACCGCTGCTGGAGCAGGGGCGGATCGCGGACCTCATCGTCTTCGGCTCCCCCGGTATGCGTACGGACAGTGTGGCGGCGCTGCACACCACCGCCCGGGTGTGGGCCGCCCGCGACGCCTCCGACTGGATCGGCAACGTGCCGAACGTCGAGTTCCTGGGCCTGGGTCACGGTACGGACCCCACCGACCCGGACTTCGGCGCGCGCCGGGTGCCCGCGAGGACGGCCGAGGGGCACACCGGCTATCTCGCGCCCGGCACGGACTCGTTGCGCAACTTCGCCGACATCGCGCTCGGCCGCTACGACCAGGTGCGCTGACGGGCGTCGGACACCCGCCCCGCCGCTGCCCTCCCCGACCACCTCGAAGAGAGGCCCTCATGGCCACCCCGCTCCTGGCCCCCGTCCGCAAGGCCGTCCGCACCATCGAGGGCCGTACCCCCGCCCACCGCGACCGTGCCGTCGACGGCCTGCGCGCGCTCGCGCTGCTCGCCGTGCCGACCGGGCACTGGCTGCTCGGCGGCTTCACCCTCGGCCCCGGCGGCGCGCTGCACAATGCGAGTCCGCTGTCCTCCTTCGCCGCCTTGGCGCCCGCGAGCTGGGTGCTCCAGATGCTCGGCATCTTCTTCCTGGTCGGCGGGTACGCCTCGGTGCTCTCCTTCCACCGGGCCGCCGCGCGCGGTGAGTCGACGGGCCGCTGGCTGCGGGCCCGCCTGGCGCGGCTGGGCCGTCCCGTTCTCGGTGTGACCGCCGTGTGGGCGGCGTTGATTCCCGTACTGTCCACGTTCGGCGTGCCGGAGGCCACGCTGCGTACGGGCGCGACGCTGGTCATCCAGCCCCTGTGGTTCGTCGGCGTCTACGCGGGGATCACCGCGCTCACGCCGTACTGCGTGCGCGCGGCACGCCGGGCGGGTGTCTGGGCCGCGGCGCCGCTCCTGGCCGCCGTCGCCGTCGTCGACTTCCTGCGCTACGGGCCGTACGCCGACGCCATGCCGTCGTGGCTGAGCCTTTTGAACCTGCTGCCGGGCTGGATGTTCGCGTACCAGCTGGGCGTGTCCTGGGGAGAGAAGCGGCTCGGCCGGCGTGCCGCCTGGGTGCTGCTGCTGGGTGGCACCGCCCTGTTCGCCGCGCTGCTGCTGTTCTTCCACTATCCGGTGAGCATGGTCGGCGTCCCGGGCCAGGACCGTACGAACTCGCACCCGCCGTCGCTGCTGGTGCTCGCGCTGGCCGCCGCCCAGTCCGGCGCCGCGATCCTGCTGCGCGACCGCATCGCCCGGCTGCTGCGCCGTCCCGCCCTCTGGGCGCCCGTGGTCGTCGTCAACCTCTGCGCGATGACGGTCCTGTGCTGGCACCAGACGGCGATGTTCTCGGCGGCCGTTCCGGCGTCGTTCCTGGGGTCCGTGCCCGGTCTCACCACGGCGCCGGACACCGTCGGCTGGGTCCTGGCGCGCGTCGCCTGGCTGCCCGTGTTCGCCGTGGCACTGCTGCTCATCGGCCGTCTGACCCGCCGCTTCGAGGCGCCGTGGACCGGTGTCACGGCGGCCCGCCGGGCGATCGCGGGGACGCTGGCGGCGGCCTTCGCGGTGTTCGCGCTGGGGCTCGCCTGAGCCGGTGCGCGACTGGCCCCGGCCCGGGTTCCGGGCCGGGGCGCGCGTGCTACTCCCTGCCCGCCGAGGTGGACGACATGTCCGCGTACCGGTCCCCCGCGACCTTCCCCGCGACAGGTTCCAGCAGCGCCAGCTCCTCCTCGCTGAGCACGATGCGGGTGGCGGCGGTGTTCTCCTCGATCCGGCTGCGCTTGCGCGTCCCCGGGATGGGCACCACGGCCAGGCCGTGCACCTGCGCCTGCTGCTGCACCCAGGCCAGCGCGACCTGCCCGAGCGAGGCCCCGTGGGCCGCGGCGACCTCGCGGACCGGCTCCAGCAGGGCGGCGTTGGCCTTCGCGTTGTCGCCCGTGAAGCGGGGCTGGCGGCGGCGGAAGTCGTCCTCGCCCAGCTCCTTGTCGGCGCTGACGAACGAGCCGGTCAGGAACCCGCGGCCGAGCGGCGAGTACGGCACGAAGCCGACGCCGAGTTCGCGCGCGGCCGGCACCACCCCGTTCTCCACGTCGCGGCTGAACAGCGACCACTCCGACTGCACGGCGGCGATCGGGTGCACGCCCTGGGCCGCGCGCAGTTCGCCGCCGGTGACCTCGCTCAGGCCCAGGTGCTTGACCTTGCCCTCGGCCACCAGCTCGGCCATCGCGCCGACCGTGTCCTCGATGGGGACGGCCGGGTCGCGGCGGTGCATGTAGTACAGGTCGATCGTCTCGACGCCCAGGCGGCGCAGGCTCGCCTCGACGGCCTGGCGGATGTACGGACGGTCGTTGCGGATGATCCGCCGGGCCGGGTTCAGCGGGTCGGCCGGGTCCGCGGCGATCGCGAACTTCGTCGCCAGGACGACCTCGTCGCGGTGCGCCCGGATGAACGGCGCGATGAACTCCTCGTTGTGTCCCATTCCGTACATGTCGGCGGTGTCGAAGAGCGTCACGCCCAGTTCGAGCGCCCGCTCCAGCGTGGCCCGCGCCTCGCCCTCGTCCTCCGTGGGGCCGTAGGCGAAGCTCATGCCCATGCAGCCGAGGCCCTGGACCCCGACCTGCGGTCCGGAGGCGCCCAGCTGAACGGTGGCTGTCTTCTCGGTGGTCATGCCGTCCTCAGACTCTCTCCGACGCCCGGCGGGCGTCGGCGTAAATGTCGATCTTGTAGTCGAGGACCTGGAGGGTGCTCTGCAGCTCGGCGATCCGCTGCCGTACGTCCTCGCGGTGCGCGGTCAGCAGCCGTTCCCGCTCGGGGAAGGTGTGGGCGCCCTCGCGCACCAGCTCGGCGTAGCGGACCATGTCCGCGACCGGCATGCCGGTCAGGCGGAGCTTGGTCACCAGGTCCAGCCAGTCCAGGTCGCGGTTGCTGAAGCGGCGCTGGCCCGTGTGCGTACGGTCCACGTGCGGCATCAGCCCGATCCGTTCGTACCAGCGCAGGGTGTGCGCGCTCAGTCCGGTGTGCTCGGCGACCTCGCTGATCGTGTACTGGTCGCGGCCGTCGGGCCGCGGGTGCAGAACCGTTCCCTTGCAGGCCGTCGGCCGTGCCGTTTCCGCCACCGTCCGGTCCGTCGCCGTCACCGTCATGCCGCGCCTCCCGTAGTCGCCGGATGCCCCGGTACCGCCGGGACGCCTTCTCCGGATCTCTCACGACGGCTTCAACGCTAGAGACTTGGAGTGCACTCCAAGCAAGCGAAGTCTTGACCCGGTCTTGAGGAGATCCGCGGACGCCCGCCCGTTCCCGGCCCGTCCCGACCCCGCCCCCGGGAGCGTTAGGCTCGTGGCCATGCCCTTGCAGAGCCTTCGGATGATCGAGAACTGGCCGGTGCCGACCGCGGCCGTCACTGTCGTACGGACCGACGGGACGGTGGCCGGATCGTACGGTCCCCAGGAGCACCGCTTCCCGCTGGCCTCGGTCACCAAGCCGCTCGCCGCGTACGCCGCGCTGCTCGCCGTCGAGGAAGGGGCCGTCGAGCTGGACGAACCGGCCGGGCCACCGGGCTCGACCGTCCGCCACCTGCTCGCGCACACCGCGGGCCTGGCCTTCGACGAGGACCGCGTGCAGGCCGCGCCGGGCGAGCGCCGCCTGTACTCGAACGCGGGCTTCGAGGCGCTCGGCGACCACATCGCCAAGGCCACCGACATCCCCTTCCCGCAGTACCTGCGCGAGGCTGTCCTCGAACCGCTCGGCATGACCGCCACCGACCTGCCGGGCTCGCCCGCCAAGGACGGCGTCTCGACCGCCGCCGACATGGCCCGCTTCGGCGCCGAACTGCTCGCGCCGCGGCTGCTGGCGCCGCAGACGCTCGCCGAGGCGACGTCGGTGGTCTTCCCCGGGGTACGCGGTGTGCTGCCCGGGTACGGAATGCAGAACCCGAACGACTGGGGCCTGGGCTTCGAGATCCGCGACGGCAAGTCGCCGCACTGGACGGGCGCTACGTCGTCGCCGCGCGCCTTCGGGCACTTCGGGCAGTCGGGGACGTTCCTGTGGGTGGACCCGGACGCGGGCGCGGCCTGCGTCGCGCTGGCCGACCGGGCCTTCGGCCCCTGGGCGATCGAGGCGTGGCCGCCCCTCACGGACGCGATCCTCGCCGAGCTGCGCTGAACACCCGCAGCGGTGCCGCGGGAGCCCGGGCCGTACGGCGGCCCGCCGCCCCCTCAGCCGTACGACGGTTCGCCCGGCATCTCCCACAGCAGGCACTCGGCGGCGCCCTCGGCGGCCAGCTCCAGGTCCGCCGCGTCCGTGATCCGCGCCGCGTCCCCGGCCGCCAGGCGCTCGCCGGCCAGCCGGACCGCGCCGCGCACGACGTGCACGTACACCCGCGGCCCGTCCGGCACGGCGGACCGTTCGCCGTCGGCCAGCCGCCGTACGTGCAGCATCGAGGCGGCCCTGGCCAGCGCGTACGGCGTGCCGTCGGCGATGCCGCGCACCACCTCGTACTCCGGTTCGCCGCCGAACCCGGTGGGCGCGAGCCACATCTGCACGAACGTCAGGGGCTCGGCGCCGTCGTTGCGCTCCTCGTGCCGCACACCGTCCGCCGAGCTGAGCCGCTGCACGTCGCCGGGCCGCACCACCGTCCGGTGGCCGGTGGTGGAGTCGCGGTGGGTCAGCTCCCCCTCGACGACCCAGGTGACGATCTCGGTGTCGCGGTGCGGGTGCTCGTCGAAACCGCAGCCGGGTGCCAGCCGTTCCTCGTTGCAGGCGATGAGCGCGCCGAAGCGCAGGTTGTCCGGGTCGTAGTGCGGGCCGAAGGAGAAGGCGTGCCGGGTCTCGATGCCGGCCACCTCGCCGCCCGGATAGCGTTCGTCGCCTCTGTGTACCTGGGTCACCCGACCACCGTAGCTCCCGCCCCCGAGAGCCCACCGCGCCATCACACCGCCCCGATAAGGCAGGCTTGTCCCCGTGTCTGAACCCGCACCGCGCGACCCGCACCCGCATCCGCACACCGCGACCCTCCGCCGCCTGGAGAAGTCCTCCGGCAAGCTGGCTGCCAACGCCATCGCCCGCATGGACGCGCAGCTGCCGTGGTACCGCGCCATGCCGCCGGAGAACCGCTCGTGGATCGGGCTGGTGGCCCAGGCGGGCATCGCGGCCTTCACCGAGTGGTTCCGGCATCCGGAGACGCCGCAGGCGATCAGCACCGACGTCTTCGGCACGGCGCCGCGCGAGCTGACCCGGGCGATCACCTTGCGCCAGACCGTGGAGATGGTCCGTACGACCATCGAGGTCATGGAGACGGCGATCGACGACGTGGCGGCCCCCGGCGACGAGGGCGTGCTGCGGGAGGCGCTGCTCGTCTACGCGCGGGAGATCGCCTTCGCCACCGCCCAGGTGTACGCGCAGGCCGCCGAGGCGCGGGGCGCGTGGGACGCGCGGCTGGAGTCGCTGGTGGTCAACGCGGTGCTCTCCGGGGAGGCCGACGAGGGGGCGGTGTCGCGGGCCGCCGCGCTCGGCTGGAATTCTCCCGAACATGTGTGCGTTGTGCTGGGTACGGCCCCCGACGGGGACAGTGAACTGACGGTGGAAGCCATCCGCCGTGCGGCCCGCCACGCCAAGCTCCAGGTGCTCACCGGCGTCCTGGGCAGCCGCCTGGTGGTCATTGCGGGCGGCTCGGACGATCCGCTCAAGGCGGCGAAAGCCCTGATCGGACCGTTCGCGGCGGGCCCGGTGGTGGCCGGTCCGGTGGTCGCGGACCTGCTGGCCGCGACCCGCTCCGCGCAGGCCGCGGCGGCGGGCCTGAAGGCGTGCGCCGCTTGGCCGGATGCGCCCCGTCCCGTACTGTCCGACGACCTGCTGCCGGAGCGGGCGATGGCGTCCGACCCGGCGGCGCGTGAGCAGTTGGTGGAGGAGATCTACAGGCCGCTGGAGGAGGCAGGCTCGGCGCTCCTGGAGACGCTGAGCGTGTATCTGGAACAGGCCAGCAGTCTGGAGGGCGCGGCGCGGATGCTCTTCGTGCACCCGAACACCGTGCGCTACCGGCTGCGACGTGTGACCGACGTCACCGGGTGGTCACCTTCGGACGTACGCTCCGCCTTCACGCTGCGCATCGCACTGATCCTGGGGCGTCTGGCCGACGGTGACAGCCAACTCTAGTCTTTTGTAGAACACCGACAATTCCCCTGATGGTTCTTCGTCCCTGTCCCCACGGGCGGGCGGGACCTCCCACAAGAGAGAGTGTGAGGGTGCTCGTACTCGTCGCTCCCGGCCAAGGCGCTCAGACGCCCGGCTTCCTGACCCCCTGGCTCGACCTCCCCGGAGTCGAAGACCGGCTTCGCGCGTGGTCGGCCGCCATCGACCTGGACCTGGTCCACTACGGCACGAAGGCCGACGCGGACGAGATCCGCGACACCGCGGTGGCACAGCCGCTGCTGGTGGCGGCCTCCCTGATCTCCGCCCGGCAGCTGTTCGCGACCGCCGAGGACTTCTCCCGGCTGGTCGGCGCCGCCGCCGGACACAGCGTCGGCGAGCTGGCCGCCGCGGCCCTGACCGGCGTACTGACCGAGGACGCCGCGCTGGAGCTCGTACGCAAGCGGGGACTGGCCATGGCCGACGCCGCCGCCGTCACCGAGACCGGAATGGCCGCCCTCCTCGGCGGCGAGCAGGACGTCGTCCTGCCACACCTGGAGAAGCTGGGCCTGACCCCCGCGAACGTCAACGGCGCGGGCCAGATCGTGGCCGCGGGCACCGCCGGGCAGCTGGCCGCGCTGGCCGAGGACAAGCCCGAGGGCACCCGCCGCGTCGTACCGCTGAAGGTGGCCGGCGCCTTCCACACCGTCCACATGGCTCCGGCCGTGACGGTCCTGGAGGAAGCGGTCGCGCAGGTCACGCCCGCCGACCCGCACACCCGGTACGTCTCGAACAAGGACGGCGGCGTCGTCGCCGACGGGCAGGACGTCGTGCGACGCCTGGTGGGCCAGGTGGCCAACCCGGTGCGCTGGGACCTGTGCATGGAGACGTTCAAGGAGCTGGGCGTCACCGGCATCATCGAGGTGAGCCCCGGCGGCACCCTCGTCGGCATCGCCAAGCGCGCCCTGCCCGGCGTCAAGACCCTCGCGCTGAAGACCCCCGACGACCTCGACGCGGCCCGCACGCTGATCGCCGAGCACTCTGCCCAGGCCGAATAGGAGCCCCGAGAGCATGACCTCGAAGATCAAGCCCGCCAAGGGCGCCGCGTACGCGCGCATCATGGGTGTCGGCGGTTACCGCCCGACCCGTGTGGTGCCGAACGAGGAGATCCTCAAGCACATCGACTCCTCCGACGAGTGGATCCGCTCACGCTCCGGCATCGCCACCCGTCACTGGGCCGGCCCGGAGGAGACCGTGGCGGCCATGTCGGTGGAGGCGGCCGGCAAGGCCATCGCGGACGCCGGCATCACGCCCGAGCAGATCGGCGCGGTGGTCGTCTCGACCGTCTCGCACTTCAAGCAGACCCCGGCCATCGCCACCGAGATCGCCCACAAGATCGGCGCGGGCCGGCCCGCCGCGTTCGACATCTCCGCCGGCTGTGCCGGATTCGGTTACGGCCTGACCCTCGCCAAGGGCATGATCACCGACGGCAGCGCCGAGTACGTGCTGGTCATCGGCGTCGAGCGGCTCTCGGACCTGACCGACCTGGAGGACCGGGCCACCGCGTTCCTCTTCGGCGACGGCGCCGGCGCCGTGGTCGTCGGCCCCGGCAAGGAGCCCGCGATCGGCCCGACCGTCTGGGGCTCGGAGGGCGACAAGGCCGAGACGATCAAGCAGACGTTCGGCTGGGACATCTACCGACGCACCCCGGTGCCCGGCGGTGACGGCCCGGACGCCCGCCCGGCACTGGACGAGATCCGCTACCCCGCCATCACCCAGGAAGGCCAGGCGGTCTTCCGGTGGGCGGTGTTCGAGATGGCGAAGGTCGCCCAGCAGGCGCTGGACGCGGCCGGAGTCAGCCCGGACGACCTGGACGTCTTCATCCCGCACCAGGCCAACATGCGGATCATCGACTCGATGGTGAAGACTTTGAAGCTGCCGGAGAGCGTCACGGTCGCCCGTGACGTGGAGACCACCGGCAACACCTCGGCCGCCTCGATTCCGCTCGCCATGGAGCGGCTGCTGGCGACCGGGCAGGCCAAGAGCGGAGACACCGCGCTCGTCATCGGCTTCGGGGCGGGTCTCGTCTACGCCGCGACGGTCGTTACCCTCCCCTAGGCAAGATTCGCGCGGCGTCACCGTGTCCCAGCGTCCCGGTGGCCGCACGGACCTTGTTCCATGACCCGGAACTGCAGACTTTCTACCGTTCCCCCGACAAATTACCGAAGGAGCGCCATCATGGCCGCCACTCAGGAAGAGATCGTCGCCGGTCTCGCCGAGATCGTGAACGAGATCGCCGGGATCCCCGCCGAGGACGTCCAGCTGGACAAGTCCTTCACCGATGACCTGGACGTCGACTCGCTGTCCATGGTCGAGGTCGTCGTCGCCGCCGAGGAGCGCTTCGACGTGAAGATCCCCGACGACGACGTCAAGAACCTCAAGACGGTCGGCGACGCGACCAAGTACATCCTCGAGCACCAGAGCTGATCCAGCTCCGGCGCATGTCGCCACCCCGCGGTGGCGCCGTCGATTCTCAACCCCTCAACCTGTGGAGTAGGAATTTCCGTGAATGCGACCAATCGCACCGTGGTCGTCACCGGTATCGGCGCAACCACACCGCTGGGTGGCGACAGTGCCTCGACCTGGGAGGGGCTGCTCGCCGGCCGTTCCGGCGTGGCCGGCCTCGACCAGGACTGGGCGGCCGACCTTCCGGTCCGCATCGCCGCCGCGGCAGCCGTCGACCCGGGTGAGGTCATCCCCCGGGCGCAGGCCCGCAAGCTGGACCGCTCGGCGCAGTTCGCGCTGATCGCGGCCCGCGAGGCGTGGGCGGACGCCGGTTTCCAGGCCCGGGCCGGCGAGGACTCGTCGGTGGACCCGGACCGGCTCGGCGCGGTCATCGCCTCCGGCATCGGCGGCGTGACCACCCTGCTGAACCAGTACGACATCCTGCGGGAGAAGGGCTCACGCCGCGTCTCCCCGCACACCGTGCCGATGCTGATGCCCAACAGCCCGTCGGCCAACGTCGGCCTGGAGGTCAACGCGCGAGCCGGTGTGCACACCCCGGTCAGCGCCTGTGCCTCCGGCGCCGAAGCCATCGGCTACGCCATCGAGATGATCCGTACGGGCCGTGCCGACGTCGTCGTCGCGGGCGGTACGGAGGCGGCCATCCACCCGCTGCCGATCGCAGCGTTCGGCAACATGATGGCGATGTCGAAGAACAACGACGACCCGCAGGGCGCGTCCCGCCCCTACGACGCGGACCGCAACGGCTTCGTGCTCGGCGAGGGCTCCGGCGTGATCGTCCTGGAGTCGGCCGACCACGCCGCCAAGCGCGGCGCGAAGGTCTACGCCGAGGCCGTCGGCCAGGGCATCTCCGCCGACAGCCACGACATCGTGCAGCCCGAGCCCTCCGGCAACGGCATCGCGCACGCCCTGCAGAACCTGCTCGCGGGCACCGACCTCAAGCCGGCGGAGATCGCGCACGTCAACGCGCACGCGACCTCCACGCCGCTGGGCGACCTGGCCGAGATCAAGGCGCTGCGCAAGGTCTTCGGCACCGACGTCGACCACATGGCGGTCTCCGCCACCAAGTCGATGACCGGCCACCTGCTGGGCGGTGCGGGCGGCGTGGAGACCGTCGCCTCGGTGCTGGCGATCCACCACCGGGTGGCGCCGCCGACCATCAACATCCAGAACCTCGACCCCGAGGCGGCGGACGCGGACATCGTCCGGGACGAGAAGCGCGCGCTGCCCGCCGAGGGCACGATCGCGGTGCTGAACGACTCGTTCGGCTTCGGCGGTCACAACGTGGTGCTGGCCTTCCGGACCGTGTGACCGCAAGACGGGCCCACCGGTCCGTGACACGTGGGAAGGGGCCGTGCCGTCAGGCGCGGCCCCTTCCGCGTACCCGCGGGCCGCGTGCCTCAGAAACTGGCGAAGTACGCCGCCGCGCCGTCCTCGTCGCCGTGCCCCTGCGCCTCCGCCCGCCGGAACCGCTCCGCCGCGGCCGCCGCCAGGTCCAGGTGCACCCCGCCCGCCGCGGCCGCCTCCTCGATCAGCCGGGCGTCCTTGCGCGCGGCGGAGACGGTGAAGCTGGCCGGATACGCGCCGGACAGGATCAGCTCCGACTTCATCCGGAGGTAGGGCAGGTCGAGCGGCCCGCCCTGGACCGCTTCGAGGAAGGCGCGGGGGTCCACACCGAGGCCCTGCGCGAGGGCCAGCGCCTCGCCCGTGCCGTTGATGACGGTGAGCACCCAGCTGTTGACGACGAGCTTGAGGCGGTTGGCCGCGCCCGAGGACGCGTCCTCGTCGACCCACAGGGTGCGCTGTCCGACGATGTCGAGGATGCGTGCGGCCCGGTCCCGTACGTCCTGCGGCCCGGCCGCGAGAACGGTCAGCAGGCCCTTCTCCGCGGGTTCCTTCGTGCCGACCACGGGCGCGTCCACGAGGTCCAGTCCGTGTTCGCGGGCGAAGGCGGCGAGCGGGGCGTGTCCGTCGGCGCCCACGGTGCTCATCTGGAGCCAGAGGGTCCGCTCGCGCAGGGCGGGTGCGCCGTGCCGCACGGCGTCCAGGACGGCGGGTCCGTCCAGCAGGACGGTCAGGACGGCGTCCGCGCCGTCCACCGCCTCGGCCGGGGTGCCGGTGACCCGTACACCGTCGGCGGCCAGGGGTTCGGCCTTGGCGCGGGTGCGGTTCCAGGCGCGTACGTCCAGACCTGCTCCGGCGAGGTTGCGGGCCATCGCCGAGCCCATGATTCCGGTGCCGAGCACCGCCACTGAGGTCTTGTCAGGCATGACCGCACGCTACGGCCTGGAGCGGACTCCAGGACAAGGGCGGCGTCGGCGCGCCGCCGCGGCCGCCTCAGACGACCTGGTGCAGCCAGCGGACGGGGGCGCCCTCACCGGCGTACCGGAAGGGCTCCAGCTCGTCGTCCCAGGGCTTGCCGAGCAGCTTGGCGACCTCGGCCGCCAGCTCCGTCTCACCGCCAGCCGAGCGGGCGAGCGCGGCGCGCAGCCGGTCCTCGGGGATCAGGATGTCGCCGTGGATGCCGGTGACGGCGTGGAAGATGCCCAGTTCGGGCGTGGCGCTGTAGCGCTCGCCCTCGGCGGTGGCGCAGGGTTCGGCGGTCACCTCGAAGCGCAGCAGGTGCCAGCCGCGCAGCGCGGAGGCCAGCTTGGAGGCCGTGCCGGCCTCGCCCTGCCAGGAGAACTCTGCTCTCCAGGTGCCGGGGGACGCCGGCTGGCGGATCCAGTCGAGATTGACGCGCACGCCGAGGACGCCCGCGACGGCCCATTCGACATGCGGGCACAGCGCGCGCGGTGCGGAGTGGACGTACAGAACTCCACGTGTCGTCACCGGGACCTCCAGTACGGTTCGAGGTTCGCCTTCCCCAGCGGCCTCGTGCCCGTTCCGGTCGCGGCCGGGACAGCTGCAAGCATTCTGCCCCAGTGATCACGTCGGCACCAGCGTCCGAGGTTACCTACAGTAAACACCATGAGCCCCAATTTGCCGCAAAAGGGACAGTAAATGACGTGATGTAATACACGCGTGCCGACTGTGCCGGTGCCGTCGGGTGAGGACCCTACGGGTCACGGCACAAGCTACCGCGCGGCAGGCGTCGGGGGGTGACGTACCGTCGGTACCGGAACAGATATCACTCGCACGCCGGAGGGGGACAGGGGATGACCGTGGTCAATCAACCCTTTCGGCCAATCCGGGCCCGTACCGCCGCGGCCGCCGCCCTCACGGCGGCCGCACTCACTGTCTCCCTGACCGCCTGCGGCAACGACCCGGACGACGGCGGCCGGCCGGCCCCGCACCCCTCCCCCAAGCCCTCTCCCGCCTGGCGCACCGATCCCGCGTCGGTGGCCGCGGTCGGCGACTCCATCACCGTCGGGTTCGACGCCTGCTCGGTACTGTCCGACTGCCCCGCCGTCTCCTGGGCCACCGGCACCGACCCGGGGGTGAACAGCGTCGCCCGGCGGCTGGTGAAGGACCCCGCCACGCACAGCTGGAACTTCGCGAAGACCGGCGCGCTGATGCGCGACCTGCCGGCCCAGATCGACCAGGCCGTACGCAAGCGGCCCGAGCTGGTCACCGTCCTGGTGGGCGCCAACGACGCCTGCCGTACCGACGTCGGCGCGATGACCACGGCGGACGCCTTCCGCGCCGGCTTCGAGGCGTCACTGCGCAAGCTGCGGCGCGCCCTGCCCAAGACGCAGGTGTACGTCGCGGCCGTGCCCGACCTGATGCGGCTGTGGTCGCAGGGGCGGCAGAACCCGCTGGGCAAGGAAGTGTGGAAGCTGGGGATATGCGGCTCGATGCTGCGCGACCCCGACGACCTCTCGAAGGCCGCGGACACCCGCCGGCAGAGCGTGCGGGGCCGGGTGATGGCCTACAACAAGGCCCTGGAGTCGGTCTGCGGGCGCGACGAGCTGTGCCGCTTCGACCGGTCCGTCTTCGACTTCCGCTTCACCGGCGCGGAGTTGAGCACCTGGGACTGGTTCCACCCCGGCCGGGAAGGGCAGCGGGAGCTGGCCCGGATGGCGTTCCAGGAGATCACCCGTAAGGGGAGGTAGCGTCCCTGACGGGACGGCGCGGACACCCCTAGGGGGGACGGCGGGGAGATCGTTCCTGCTGGGGACCCGGACGGGACGCGGGCCGCGAGAGGATGGCAGCCGACCCGAGCGGTGCGCGCGGGCCCCGTACCCCGCCGCGCACCCTCGCACACCGCGCAACGTTTCCGGGGGGACCCGCCATGACCGCACGCCGCACCACCAGACCGGGACACCGCACCACCCGTATCGCCCTCGCCTCGGCCGCCCTCGTCACGGTGACCGTCGCGGTCACCGGCTGCGAGCTGACCGAAAAGGTCACCGAGAGCGAGCGGAGCTACACCGTGGACGGCCGGACCACGAAGCTGGACGTGACGACGCCGGGCGGTGACATCGAGGTCGTCGCCGACGACACGGCGGGCGGCAAGATCACGGTGACGGAACGGCTCCAGTACGGCGAGCGGAAGCCCGGCACCCGGCACGCCCTCGAAGACGGCAACCTCAAGCTCACCGCGGACGACTGCGGGGGCGTCAGGAGCAAGTGCAACGTCACCTACCGGGTCAGGGTGCCGCGGTCGGTCGCCATGAAGCTGTCGACCGACGGCGGCGACATCGACGTCAAGGGACCGGCGGGCGCCGTCGACGCCCGGACCAGCGGCGGCGACATCGGCCTCCGGGACGGCGCGGGCAAGCAGGCGACCGTGCACACCGACGGCGGCGACATCGACGCCCGCTTCACCGCCGTGCCGGACCGGGTGGACGCCCAAAGCGGCGGCGGCACGGTCTCGGTCCGGCTCCCGCAGGGCCGTTACGCGGTCGACGCCACCACGGACGGCGGCAGCCGCCGCGTCACCGGCACCGTGGACAGCGGCTCGCCGCACAAGGTCAAGGTGCACAGCGACGGGGGCGACGTGGAGGTACTGGCCGGACGTTAGGGCGTTTCTGATGGATCTCCGTGGAGGGCACCGAGCGACGTTCGGTGCGTGCGCTCGGGGTGCGGTGTGAAGGGTCATGTGGCGGAGCCACCTGTCCCTTCGCGCCGTGCGGCGAGGGTGCGTGCCGGGCGTCGCGAGGCCACGGAGATCTATCAGAAGCGCCCTGGGGGGACCCGTCGGCGGGTGCCGTCAGGCCACGGTGACCTGCGCGGTCAGCCGGCGGTCGGTGATGCTGCGGGCCGCCTCGATCGCGTACGTACCGTCGGCGAAGCGGCGGGCGCCGGCCGTCTCGTCCCAGATCTCGAACGCGCGGCGCGGCAGCGCGATCTCGGCCTCCGCCGTCTCGCCCGGGGTGGCCTCCACCGTCGCGAAACCGGCCAGCCAGCGGTCCGGACGGTCCGCCGGCGTCTCGCCCGCGACCCGGTCCAGGGGCGCCAGGTAGACCTGTACGACCTCACGGCCGTGGCGCGTGCCGGTGTTGCGCACCCGGACCGTGGCGCGTGCCGGGGTCGCCTCCAGGGACTCGTAGCTCCAGTCGGTGTAGCCCAGCCCGTGCCCGAAGGGGTACGCCGGTGCCGGGCCCGCTTCCTCGCGTGCCCGGCGCTGCCAGGCCCGGTAGCCGATGAACACGCCTTCCTCGTACGCCACCTCGCCGCCCACCGGGGCGACCTGGGTCACCGGGGCGTCCGCCAGGCGGGCGGGCCAGGTGGTCGGCAGCCGGCCGCCCGGCTCGTGTGTCCCCAGCAGTACGTCGGCCAGCGCGGCCCCCGCCTCCTGGCCGGGGAACCAGCCGAGCAGGACGGCGGGCACCTGCGCGCGCCACGGCAGTTCCACCGGGGAGCCCGCGTTGACGACCACGACGGTGTGCGGGTTGGCGGCGGCCACCCGGGAGACCAGCTCGTCCTGGCGGCCCGGCAGCGCCAGGCTCGTACGGTCGAAGCCCTCCGACTCGGTCTCCTCGGTGGTCGCCACGACCACCACCACGGCGTCCGCCTCCGCGGCGGCGCGTACCGCCTCCTCGATCTCGGCGTCCGGGTCGGGCTGCGGCTCCGCGTGGCCGAGCGTGAAGGTCAGTACGGGCATGTCCGCGCCGAGGCCGGTACCGCGCGGGACGAACCGCAGGGCCACGTCCAGGGCCTGTCCGGCCGTCAGCTCCGCCTCCAGGCGGTGTTCGGCGGGGTTCATGAACGCCTCGAACGGGTCGTCCGTGTCCGGGGCGCAGGCGGCGTCGAACAGCACCCGGCCGCCGACGGTCAGGCGTAGCTCGCCGGTGCCGGAGACGGCGAAGGTGTGTGCGCCGTCGGCCTGCGGGGTGAAGGTGCCCGCCAGCTCCACACTGTGCAGGTTGTGCTGTGTGACGCCGTCGGGGAACCGGCCCATGGCCTGCACCTTGCCGTCGAACTGCGGCTGTTCGGCGAGCAGCGCGCCGTCCGCGCCGTAGTAGCGGGCGCACAGCTCGAAGCCCGCGCGGGCGTGCGGGACCTTCGTGCGCGGGTCGGCGCCGACCGCGAACGTGACCTCGGTGCCGGGCAGGGCGGCGCGCAGGCCCTCCAGCGGGGAGACGATCCGCTCGGGGAAGACGGTCGCGGAGCCGCCGCCGAGCACCCGGGCGTCCTTGGCGGCGGCACCGATGACGGCGAGCTTGCGGAGGGAGTGGGGGGTGAGGGGGAGGGCGGGGGGCTGATGCGGGGCGGGGTCGTCGCTCGGGGCCGGTTCGTCGCGTACGACCGGCTCGTTCCGTACGAGGACGAAGGCGCGGCGGGCGGTCTCGCGGGCCAGTGCGCGGCCGTCGATGTCCTGCGGCACGTCTTCCGGGGCGACGGCGGCCGGGACGCCCTCCAGGCAGCCCGTACGGGCGGCGAGCAGCAGCACGCGGCGTACCGCGGCGTCCACCTCGGCTTCCGTCACCCGGCCCGCGCGGACGGCCGCCGCGAGCGGGGCGCCGAAGACGGTGTGCGGCCCCGGCATCGCGATGTCCAGGCCGCCGCGCAGCGCCCGTACCGTGTCGCGGGCCGCCGTCCAGTCGGAGACGTTGACCCCGTCGAAACCCCACTCGTCCCGCAGGACACCGGCGACCAGTTCGCGGTGTTCGGTCATGGTCGAGCCGTTGACCTGGTTGTAGGCCGTCATGATGCCCCAGGGGTGGGCGGTTTCGACGATGTGCTCGAAGGGCGCGAGGTACAGCTCGCGCAGCGGACGCGGGGCGATCCGGTTGTTCACCGTCAAGCGCTCGGTCTCGGCGTCATTGCCCACGAAGTGCTTGACGGTCGTCCCCACCCCGCCGTCCTGGACCCCGGCGACGTATCCCGCGCCGATCACGCCGGTCAGGTACGGGTCCTCGGAGAAGCACTCGAAGTGGCGGCCGCCGAGCGGGGAGCGGTGCAGGTTGACGGTGGGCGCCAGGAGGACGTGCACGCCCTTGCGGCGCGCCTCCTGGGCGAGCAGCCGGCCCGCGCGGCGCGCCAGGTCCGGGTCCCAGGTGGCGGCCAGCGCGGTGGGGCTGGGCAGCGCGACGGACGGGTCCTGTGCGCCCCACCCCTGGCCGCGTACGCCGACCGGCCCGTCCGACATGACCAGCGACCGCAGCCCGATCTCCGGGACGGCGGGCAGCGTCCAGACGTCCTGCCCGGACAGCAGCCGGGCCTTGGTGTCGAGGTCCAGCTTCCCGAGGGCCGCCTCGACGGCCCGGTCGGCTGCCGTGGCGTGGGCGCTTCGGTGGTCGGTCATACGGCTCTCCCTGGGTGGACGTGCGGGTCCGAGTCCCCTGGCCCGATTGTGACGCGTTCACCTGGTGGCCGGTAGGTATCGTTATCGTCACGTAATCTTACGGAAGGGGCGGGCGGCGGAGTTACGCTCGGCCGGTGACTGCACGACACGAGGTGCGGCCGGACGGCCGTCGCCGCAGCGGCGGCGGGCGCGAGGCGCAGCGCGAGGAGCGGCGCGCGGCGATCCTCCAGGCCGCCATGGAGCTGATCGCCGAGCGCGGCTACCGCGGCACGTCGCTGGCCGCCGTGGCCGAGCGCGCCGGACTCACCCAGCAGGGCCTGCTGCACCACTTCCCCACCAAGGAGCTGCTGCTCGTCGGCGTCCTGGATGAGCGCGACCGCTGGGACACGGCCGCCGCGGCCGCGGCCTCCGGCGTCCGGCGCACGGACACGCTGGCCGCGCTGGTCGAGTACAACGCCGGGCGGCCCGGTGTCGTGCAGACCTACACGGTCCTGTCCGGGGACAGCGTCACCGAGGACCATCCGGCCCGGGACTTCTTCGAGCGGCGCTTCCGGCGCGTACGGGAGACGCTGGCCGAGGCGCTGCGGGCGGAGTTCGGCGACCGGCTGCCGGGCGGGCTGACCCCGGAGCGGACGGCGCCGCTGTTGGCCGCGGTGATGGACGGGCTCCAGTTGCAGTGGCTGCTGGAGCCGCGGGAGGTGGACATGCCTGCTGCGTTCCGGGACTTCCTGTCGCTGCTCGGGGAGCCGGACGAGGGCGGCACGCGGTCCTGAGCGGCGTGCGTGCGGCGTCGGCGCGCGGCTCTGAGCGGCGTGAACGGGGCGTCGGTGCCCGGCCCGGGCCCGTACACCGAACTGGATCTCCCCTTCCGCCGCGGGCAGCGCGCCGGTTTACTCACCCCATGAGACGCATACGTACCTCGGTGGGCGTGCTCGGTGCCGCGTTGCTGACCGTGGCTCCGCTCGCCCTTGCCGCCCCTTCCGCCACCGCGGCCCCCTCGGCCACTGCCGTTACGCGGCAGCAGGCCGCCACCGCGCCGGCCGTCGAGGAACAGCGGCTGTCGCAACGCGTGCCGCAGGAGATCCTGCGGCGCAGCGGCTTCGCCCCGGTGGCCGGGAGATTCGCGGACGGACTGGGGCAGGTGCACTCGTACAGAGCGGCGAAACGTTACGTCACGGATGCGGGGCGCGGACTGTGGCGGCGCGCGGTGGACCGCGTCCAGGGGCGCGGGCCGCAGGGCGGCGACCTGAGCCGGGACGACGACCGGCCGCTGTACTGGGCGCGGCTGGGCATGACCAAGGCGCTGCGCGAGTGGCAGCCGCGGTTCCGGCTGACCCCGGGCCAACGGGACGCGCTCATGGGAGTGCTGGAGCGGGGCTCTCGTGGGCAGGACTCGATCGACCTGCCCGGCGGCGGGCACTCCAGGACCCGGACCCTGCGCGTCGTCGTGACCGGCTTCGACCCCTTCCAGCTGGACGCGGACGCACGGCGCAGCAACCCGTCGGGCGCCGCGGCGCTCGCGCTGGACGGCACCACGGTCCGTACGTCCTCGGGGCGGCTCGCCCGTATCGAGACCGCCGTCTTCCCCGTACGGTGGGCCGACTTCGCGGCGGGCACGGTGGAACGGACACTGCTGCCGCACTTCCGGCACGGGCCGCGGCAGGTGGACCTGTTCACCACCGTCAGCCAGGGACGGCCGGGCCGGTTCGACCTGGAGCGGACGAACGGCGCCTGGCGGGGCGGCTATCCGGACAACGCGCGGGAGTCGCGTACCGGCACCGTCCCCGTCCCGAAGGGGGTGCCGACCGTACGGCCGCAGCCGCAGTGGACCACCACGACCCTGCCGTACGCGCGGCTCACCAGCGCCGCCACCGGGCCGTTCCCGGTACAGGACAACACGGCGGTGACCGAGATCCCGGCGGGCGGCGGGGCGCCCGTCGAGCGGCCGGACGGGCCGACACCGGGCTCGACGGCCCGCGAGGGCGGCGGCGGTGACTACCTGTCCAACGAGATCGGCTACCGTGCCACGCTGCTGCGGGACGCGCTGAAGCAGAAGGTGCCGGGCGGCCATCTGCACACGCCGGTACTCCAGTTCGGCGCCGGGAACACCGATCCGGCGACCGGCGAGGTCACCGACCCCGGCTTCGTACGCAACCGGACCGCCATCACCGGACAGGTGCGGAACATCCTGACCGCCGCGTTGTCAGTGGCACCGGGCATGATGGAGAAATGATCGTTGCAGCGGCGCAGTTCGCGCCCACACCGTTGAACGTCGAGGCCAACGCGGCCCGCACCGCCGAGCTGATCGCCGAGGCCGCCGGCCTCGGCGCCGAGCTGGTCGTCCTCGCCGAGCTGGCCCTGACCAATTACGAGCTCGACGCGATAGCCGCCGCCCCGGAGCGGTACGTCCTCGCGCCGGACGACCCACGGCTCGCCCCCGTCCGGGACGCCTGCCGGGCGGCGGGCGTGGCCGCGGTGGTCAACTGCCCGGGGGCCGGCCCCTCGGGCACGGCGGACGGCATGACGATCGCGTCGTTCGTGTACGGGCCGGACGGCGCACTGCTGGCCCGTTACGACAAGCACCACCTGCACGGCCAGGAGAACGAGCTGTTCACGCCCGGACCTCGCGCGGGCGGCCGCTTCACCTACCGTGACCTGAAGTTCGCCCTCGCCACCTGCTACGACAACGCCTTCCGCGAGGTGGCGGAGCAGGCCGCGGCCGACGGCTGCCAGGTGTATCTGGCCAGCTCGTTCCACGACGCGGTGGAGCGCACGGAGCGGTACGCCGCCACGGCGCGGGACCACGGCCTCGACGTGCTGCTCGCCAACGCCATCGGTCCGGGGAGCGCGGGCATCGCCTGCGGGCACAGCGGCATATGGGCGGCGGACGGGACGTGCCTCGCGCGATCGACCGGCGGGGCCGGCCTGGCGGTGGCCGAGGTCGGGCGGGGTGTCGGGCGCACAGCGGCGGGGCGCGAAGGAGCCGGGATATCCGGCGGCACGGGGGCCGGGCCGGTCGCTCAGGCTGCTGAGCAGGCCTGAACGGGTCCGGGCGGGTGCCTGAACGGGTCCGGGCGGGTGCCTGAACGGGCCCGGGCGGATGCCTGAACGGGCATGGCGGGAGCGGTTTGGGTACGCCGCTCCCGCCAGGGCCTCCGCTCCCGCCGTGCCCCCGCTCAGGACGGCAGTTCGTCCAGCGTCGGGTAGGACGGCTGGGCGCCCGGCTTGGTGACGGCGGCGGCGCCCACCCGTACGGCGAAGCGGGCCGCGTCCGTGAGGGAGTCGCCGCGGGCCAGGCGGGTCGCGAGGGCGCCGGTGAAGGCGTCGCCCGCGCCCGTGGTGTCGACGGCCTCGGCCTTGACGCCGGGGACCCGGCCGGCGCTGCCCGCGCCGTCCACGACCAGCGCGCCGTCGCCGCCGAGGGTGACGACGACCGAGCGGGCGCCCTGCTCGCGCAGCGCCTGGGCCCAGTCCTCCGGGGTGCCTTCGCTGCGGCCCGCGAGCTGCTGTGCCTCGTGCTCGTTGACGACGAGGGGGTCGGCGGCGGCGAGGAGTTCGGGGTCCAGGCGCTCGGGGGTCGGGGACGGGTTGAGGACGACCCGGGTGCCGGCCTCCGTGGCGGTGGCGGCGGTGGCCCGTACGGTCTCCATCGGCACCTCCAGCTGGAGGGAGACGGCGGCGGACGCGGCGATGACGTCGCGGGCGGCCGCCACGTCCTCGGGGGTCAGTGCCGCGTTGGCGCCCGGGGAGACGACGATGCTGTTGTCGCCGTCCGGCCCAACGATGATCATCGCGGTGCCGGTACGGGCACCGGACTCGACGATCACGTGCGCGACGTCCGTGCCCGCGGCGCGCTGCGCGTCCAGCAGCAGTTCACCGTACGCGTCGTCACCGACCCGGGCCAGCAGACCGACGCGGCCGCCGAGCCGGGCAGCGGCGGCGGCCTGGTTGGCACCCTTGCCGCCCGCCGACTCGACCAGGTCGGAGCCGTGCACGGTCTCGCCCGCGCCGGGCCGCCGCGCCACCCGGACGGTCAGGTCCGCGTTGGCCGAGCCCACTACCAGTACGTCGTACATCTGCTTCTCACCCATCGAATTCCGCCGCGTTCTTGCCGGTCACCAGGACCACCGGCACCTTCATCTGCTTCGGCAGCCGCTCGCCGCGCGCCGCCTTGAGCGCCTGCTCCACGGCCCGCTTGCCCAGCAGTCTGGGCTGCTGGGCGACCGTGGCGGTCAGCGTCCCGCCGCGTACGGCCGCGACGCCCTCCGGCGTCCCGTCGAACGCCACGACCTTCACGTCCTTGCCCGCCCGGGCGCCCAGCGACTTGGCGGCGCCGAGCGCCATCTCGTCGTTGGCCGCGAAGACGCCGCCGATGTCCCGGTGTACTTGGAGCATATTGGACATCACATCCATGCCCTTGGCCCGGTCGAAGTCGGCGGGCTGCCGCGCCACCACCTCGATGCCCGGGTACGCCTTGATGCCCTCCTCGAAGCCCTGCCCGCGCTCGCGGGCTGCCGAAGTGCCGGGCTGGCCCTCCAGGAAGGCCACCTTGCCCTTGCCGCCGAGGGACTCGGCGAGCGTCTTCGCGGCGAGCCGGCCGCCCGCGACATTGTCCGAGGCGATGGCGGACCCGACCCGGCCGCCGTTGACGCCGCGGTCGAGGGAGATCACCGGCACGTCCGCCCGGTTGGCGACGCCGACGGCCGGCACGGCGGCGTCGGAGTCCACCGGGTTGATGATCGCCGCCTTGACGTCCTGGCTGGTGAACGTCTCCATCTGGTTGATCTGCTGCATGGGGTCGTTCTGCGCGTCGGTGATGTTGATGTTCAGGCCGCGCCGGTCCGCCTCGGCCTGCGCACCCTCCCGGACGGCGACGAAGAACGGATTGTTCAGGGTGGACAGGGCCAGCCCCAGGTCCGTGTCGCCACCACGGTCGCAGCCGGACAGGGCGAGGGCGCCGGCCAGGACTGCCGCGCCGAGCACGCCCGAACGCCTGCGGAGCGAGCCGGTACCCCGGTCGGGCGTACCGCCGTCGGGCAGCCCCGTACGCCGCCTCATCGCGCGCTCCGGCGCCGCAGCGTGTCCAGGAGCACCGCCAGCGCGATGACCAGGCCGGTGGCCACCTGCTGCCAGAACGCCGAGACGCTCAGCAGGTTCAGGCCGTTGCGCAGCACGGCGAGAATCAGCGCGCCGATGAGCGTGCCGGACGCCTTGCCGGAACCGCCGGAGAGGCTGGCGCCGCCGATGACGACGGCGGCGATGGCGTCGAGTTCGTATCCGACGGCGGCCTGCGGCTGGGCGGAGGTCAGCCGGGCCGCGAGGACGATGCCCGCGACCGCCGCGAACAGCCCGGACAGCGCGTAGATCACCAGCTTGCGGCGCTTGACGTCGATACCGGAGAGCCGCGCGGCCTCCTCGTTGCCGCCGATCGCGAACATCGTGCGGCCCGCGTACGTCCGGTTGAGGACCAGCGCCGCCGTCAGCCCCATCGCGATCATGACAAGGACCGGGACGGGCAGCCAGCCGCCCAGCGTGTCCCCCAGCCTGCTGACCGAGGCCGGGAAGGGGATCGGCGTACCGCCGGTGATCACCAGGGCGAGGCCGCGGCCGACGGAGAGCATCGCGAGCGTGGCGATGAAGGCGGGCAGCTTGCCGTACGCGACGAGCGCGCCCGAGACCAGGCCCGCCGCCGCACCGATCGCCAGGCCCAGCAGGACGGCGGCCCACACCGGCAGGCCCGCGTCGGTCGCGGCCCAGGCGACCACGGTGGCGCTGAGGGCGGCGACCGAGCCGACCGACAGGTCGATGCCGGCCGAGACGATCACGAAGGTGACGCCGAAGGCGAGGATGGCGGTGACGGACGCCTGGACGCCGACGTTCAGGAGGTTCTGCCCGTTCAGGAAGTCGCCGGACAGGATCGCCATGACCACGACGAGGGCGATCAGGCCGCCCAGCGGGCCGTTCTTCAGGACGGCCCGGGTGAACCAGGGGCCGAAACCGGCACCGGGCGGGGCGGTGCCGACCGCCTCGGCGGCCGCTCCCGTCTTCACATCAGCGGACATCGGAGCCCTCCTTCGCGCTCTCGTTCGTCGTCTTGTGCGGCGTCTTCCGGCCCGGTGCCTTCCGGTCCGATGACGTCCGGTGCGGTCCGGACGCGCCGTCGGCCGGCCGCACCGCCAGTTCCATCACCGCGTCCTGCGTCGCCTCGCCGCCGGCGAGTTCACCGGCGAGCCGCCCCTGCGCCATGACCAGCACCCGGTCGCTCATGCCGAGCACCTCGGGCAGGTCGCTGGAGATCATCAGCACCGCGCGGCCGGCTGCCGTCAGCTCGTTGACCAGCTGGTAGATCTCGACCTTGGCGCCCACGTCGATGCCGCGCGTCGGCTCGTCCAGGATCAGCAGCCGGGTGTCGGCCAGCAGCCACTTGCCGATGACGACCTTCTGCTGATTGCCGCCGGAGAGGGTGCGCGCGGGCTGCCCCAGGCCGCTCATCCGCACCTTCAGCTGCGCGGCCACGCCGGCCGCCGCGCGCCGCTGCCCCCGCCGGTCGACCAGGCCGCCACGGGTGTCGCGGTCCAGGCGGGCCAGCGTCAGGTTGTCCTGGAGCGAAGCGTCCAGGACCAGGCCCTGGCCCTTGCGGTCCTCGGGGACCAGGCCGAGCCCGGCGTGCATCGCGGCCCGTACGTCGCCGGGGGCCAGCACCTGCCCGTCGACCTCGACGGTCCCGGCGTCGTACCGGTCCACGCCGAAGACCGCCCGGGCGACCTCGGTACGGCCCGCGCCGACCAGGCCCGCGAGGCCGACGACCTCGCCGGCCCGCACCTCGAAGCCGACGTCCTCGAAGACCGGGGTGCCGTTGGGGCCGTGCCGGGTCAGACCGCGGACGCGCAGCAGGGGCGCGCCGGGCTCGTCCGGGCGCTGCCGCGGGTACTGCTCGGCGATGTCCCGGCCCACCATCAGGCGGATCAGCTCGTCCTCGTCCGTACCGGCGGGCACCTCGGCGACCGAGCGGCCGTCGCGCAGCACGGTGACGCGGTCGCCGAGGGCGCCGATCTCCTCCAGGTGGTGGGTGATGAAGATGATCCCCACCCCTTCGGCGCGCAGTTCGCGCACGATGGCGAAGAACGTCTCGACCTCCTCGGAGGTCAGTACGGCGGTCGGCTCGTCCATGATCAGGACGCGGGCGCGCAGGCTCAGCGCCTTGGCTATCTCCACCATCTGGAGGCGGGCGATGCCCAGTTCGGCGACCGGGGTGTCCGGGGAGACGTCCAGGCCCACCCGGCGCAGCAGTTCGGCGGCGCGTGCCCGCATGGTCTTCTTGTCGATCAGGCGGAGCGCGGTGCGCGGCGGCCGGCCGAGGAAGATGTTCTCCGCGACGGTCAGGCGGGGGACGAGGTTGAACTCCTGGTGGATGGTGGCGATGCCGAGCCGTTCGGCGTCCTGCGCGGAGCGGATGTGCACCTCACGAAGGCCGTCGCGGGAGCCGGCGCCGGTCGGGCCGGCGCCGGTCGGGCCGCTGCCAGCCGGGTCGCCGACAGCCGGACCGGTGCCGGTCGAGCCGCTGACGCTCGGACCGCTGACAGCCGGGCCACTGCCAGTCGGATCGCTGCCGACCGGACCGGAGCCGGTCGGGCCACTGCCGGCCGGACCACTGCCGGTCGAACCGCCGCCGATCGAACCACCGCCAGCCGATCCGCCACCGCCCGGTCCGGCGGCCACGAGGATGCGCCCGGCGTCGGGCCGGTGGGCGCCGGAGAGCATCTTGATCAGGGTGCTCTTGCCCGCGCCGTTCTCGCCGAGCAGCACGTGCACCTCGCCCGCGCGCAGGCTCAGGTCCACACCGTCCAGCGCACGGACACCGGGGAACGACTTCGTCACCCCCTCCATGCGCAGCAGTTCGCGGCCGGCCGGTGCGTCGCCCCGGACGTCGTCGTTGACGTCGGTCATGCGCTGCCCTCCTCCACTTGGGTGTCCTCACGGGTGGTGCCCGGTTCGCCGCAGGAGCGGCGGGTGACGAGGCGGGCCGGCAGCAGTACGGAGCCGGGCGCGCGCCCCTCGATCCGTTCCAGCAGGGTGTGCAGGGCGGCCCGGCCCAGCTCGCGGGTGGGCTGCGCGATGGCGGTGAGCGGCGGGTCGGTGTGCGCGAACCACGGCACGTCGTCGTACACGACCAGCGCCACGTCGTCCGGCACCCGCAGCCCGCGCGCGCGGATCTCGTCCATCGCGCCGAGCGCCATCAGGTTGTCGGTGGCCAGTACGACGTCGGGCGGCTCGGGCAGGTCCAGGAAGCGGCGCATCACCTGGCGGCCGCCGGTGGGCTGGAGGTCCGGCGTGGAGCCGACGCGCTCGTCCGGCAGCGCTGTGCCGTGCGCGGCCAGCGCCGTGCGGAAGAGTCTCAGCCGCTCGTCGCCGGTCGGTGTGCCGGCCGGGGCGACGATGATCGCGGGGCGCCGCCGGCCGAGGGCGGCGAGGTGTGCGGCGAGGTCGGTGAGCGCCGCGGCACCGTCGGCCCGTACGCACGGCGCGTCGATGCCGGGCACGATCCGGTCCAGGAGCACCAGCGGCGTGCCGGAGGCGGCGGCCTCGCGCAGCATCGCGGAGCCGGTACCGGCCGAGCTGACCAGCAGGCCGTCGATGCGGCGGTCCAGCAGGGTGCGGATGTAGTCGTCCTGCTGGCCGGTGCGTTCGGCGGCGTTGCCGATGATCAGGCTGTAGCCGAGGCCGCGCGCCGCGTCCTCGACGGCGTCGGCCAGCTCGGTGAAGAACGGGTTGGTCAGGTCGCTGATGACCAGGCCGAGTGTGCCGGTACGGGCGGTGCGCAGGGCACGGGCAATGTTGTTGGGCCGGTAGCCCAGCTCCTCGACGGCGGCGAGCACCCGTTCCCGGGTCTCGGCGACCGGGCTGCGCCCGTTGAGCACCCGGGAAACCGTCGCCACGGACACTCCGGCCCGCTCGGCCACATCCTTGATCTTCGCCATGCCGCTCCAGCCCTTCCGTGCGGGTTCGCGCAGGCCGGGCGAGGACACCGCGGTGCAGGGCGGCTCGATCGCACATCGGCGTGTAATCGATTTCGTGTGGGCTTACGTAATCGATTACACGCCGATACCGTCAAGATGGCGCCCGAGTGGCCTGCGTCACATACGGGGCCCTGGGGATGGCAGGCGGCGGCGGTGAATCGCCCGGCTCTACCGTCACTCGGCCCCCTCGGACGCCTTACGCCACCACGTTAGCCACTGCCCGTACGGCACCCCAGAGCGTCGGCCACATTTGGCGCGAACCTGACAGCCACATCCGGGAGCCACTGGAACGACCGAGGGCCGCACCCCGTGCGGGAGTGCGGCCCTCGGCCCGGAGCCTCGTGCCGGCGCGTCGGCCGACAGCCGGACGTCAGTCGATGCTGAGCTTGACGTCGATGTTGCCGCGGGTGGCGTTCGAGTACGGGCACACCTGGTGGGCCTTCTCGACCAGGTCCTTGGCGGTGGCCGCGTCCACGTTCGGGATGGAAGCGGAGATCTCGACGGTGAGGCCGAAGCCGCCGGACGGGGTCTTGCCGATGCCGACCTTGGCGGTCACCCGGGAGCCGGAGACGTCCGCCTTCTCCTGGCGGGCGACGACGCTGAGAGCGCCCTGGAAGCAGGCGCTGTAGCCGGCCGCGAAGAGCTGCTCGGGGTTGGTGCCGGCGCCGCTGCCGCCCTGCTCCTTCGGCGGGTTGACGACGACGTCCAGCTTGCCGTCGTCGCTGGCGACGCGGCCGTCCCGGCCGTTCTCCGCGGTGGCGACGGCGGTGTAGACGACGTCTACGGGCTGGATGGACATAGGAATCCTCCTGTGGTTCGCCGCGACTCGCGCCCACGATCGCGACGGCTTGGGGCCGAGCCTAGTGGCCCGGCGGGACCGGCTCCGTCAGGGGTCAGTCCGTGAGATCGACGATCATCTTGCCGGTGTTGTCACCGCGCAGCAGGCCGAGGAACGCCTCGAACCCGTTCTCGATGCCGGAGACCTTGGTCTCGCTGAACTTCAGCTCGCCCGAGCGCACCCAGGCCGACACCTCGTCGACGAACTGCTCCTGGAGGTGGCTGTGGTCGGCGACGAGCAGACCCTGGATACGCAACCGCTTGCCGATGACCTGCGCGAGGTTGCGCGGCGCGGGGGTCGGCTCGGTGGCGTTGTACTGCGAGATCATGCCGCAGACGGCGACCCGGCCGTGCACGTTCAGCGAGTCGAGGGCGGCTTCCAGGTGGTCGCCGCCGACGTTGTCGAAGTAGACGTCGATGCCGTCGGGGGCGGCGTCGCGGAGCTGCTCCTTGACGGACCGGTCGGACTTGTAGTTGAAGGCGGCGTCGAAGCCGTACTCCTCCGTCAGCAGCTTGACCTTCTCGTCGGAGCCCGCGCTGCCGATGACCCGCGAGGCGCCCTTGAGCTTGGCGATCTGGCCGACCTCGCTGCCGACCGCGCCGGCCGCGCCGGACACGAAGACGGCGTCACCCTCCTTGAAGGAGGCGACCTCCAGCAGGCCCGCGTAGGCCGTCAGGCCCGGCATGCCGAGCACACCCAGGTAGGCGGAGAGCGGCGCCAGCGACCCGTCCACCTTGGCGGTCTTGGCGGCGTCCACCACCGCGTACTCGCGCCAGCCCTTGAAGTGCAGGACGTGGTCGCCGACCGCGAAGCCGTCCGCATTGGAGGCGATGACCTCGCCGACCGCGCCGCCCTCCATCGGCTCGTCCAGCTTGAAGGGCGGGGTGTAGGACTTCACGTCGTTCATCCGGCCGCGCATGTACGGGTCGACGGAGAAGTAGAGATTGCGCACGAGAAGCCGGCCCTCGCCGGGCTCGCCGATCTCGGCCTCGCGCAGCGCGAAGTCCTCCGGCTTCGGCCAGCCGTGCGGGCGGGCGACCAGGTGCCATTCGCGGCCGGACGTGGGCGGTGCGGACATGGGCTGCTCCTCCTCGGAATACTTCAGGTGCTGAAACAACAATGCTCTTCGATATTTCATGTTGTCAAGCAAGTCGCTACCCTGGTGTCATGACACCTCGCCCAGACCACCTGACCGTCGAGGTCGTCGAGCTGATCGGCACCGTCGTGGCCCGTTATCACGAGGAGTACGAGCACGCGGCGGCCGAGCACTCCCTCACCGGCGCCCAGGCGCGCGTCCTCGGCCTGCTCGCCCGCGAGCCGATGCCGATGCGCCGGATAGCCCGGAGCCTGAAGTGCGAGCCGTCCAACGTGACCGGGATCGTGGACCGGCTGGAGTCCCGTGGCCTGGTCGAGCGCCGCCCGGACCCGGCCGACCGCCGGGTCAAGCTGGCCGCTCCCACGGAGGCGGGGCGGACGACGGCCGCACAGCTGCGGGACTCCCTGGACTTCGCGCGCGAGCCGCTCGGCGAGCTGTCCGTCGCGGAGCGCGCGCTGCTCAAGGAGCTGCTCCAGCGGATGCTGCGCATCCCGCCGGAGTAGGGGCGCGGATCGAACTCCCGGCCGGAAGTTCCGTATCGAACTATCGTGGCGTCATGACTGTTCAGAACGCGTCTTCCCCGAACACCACCCGTCATACGGTCGACTTCTACTTCGATCCCCTCTGCCCGTTCGCCTGGATCACTTCGCGCTGGATCCTGGAGGTGGAGGCCCATCGCGACATCGACCTGCGCTTCCGCGTGATGAGCCTGTCCGTCCTCAACGAGGGCCGCGAGGGGCTGCCGGAGCAGTACCAGGAGCTGCTGGCCAAGGGCTGGGGGCCGGTGCGGGTGTGCATCGCCGCCGCCCAGGAGCACGGCGAGGGCGTACTGCGCGACCTGTACACCGCGCTCGGCACCCGGCTGCACAACGGCGGCCGGGACGATTACGCCACCGTCATCGAGGAGGCGCTCGCCGAGGCCGGGCTGCCCGGGGAACTGGCCCGCGCCGCCGACAGCACGGAGTACGACGACGCGCTGCGCAAGAGCCACCACGAGGGCATGGACCCGGTCGGCGAGGAGGTCGGCACGCCCACCCTGCACATCGACGGCGTCGCCTTCTTCGGCCCGGTGCTGACGGCGATCCCGCGCGGCGAGGAAGCGGTGCGCGTCTTCGACGGCGCCCGGCTGCTCGCCGGTTACGACAAGTTCTTCGAGCTGAAGCGGACCCGGACGGGGGACCTGGACTTCAGCTGAGTCCGGGCCGGTTGTCAGTGGCGGGACCTACCGTGGCGTCATGAACGCTTCGACGTACGACCGCCACTGCTCCGAAATCGTCGCGCAGACCGACCTGTTGAGGTCTCTCGTGCGGGACGCGGACCATCTGAGAACGCCGGTGCCGTCCTGTCCCGGCTGGAACGTCGGCCAGTTGCTGCGACATCTGGGCGGCGCGCACCGCTGGGCCGAGGAGGTCGTGCGGACGGGGGCGGAAGCACCCCCGCCCGACGGGCACTTCCGTGATCTGTCGCCGTACGCCGACGAGGACCCGGCCGTGCTCGACGGCTGGCTGGGGGAGGGTGCCGCGCTGCTGGCGGAGACCCTGCGGACCGCGGGGCCCGGGGCGGAGGCCTGGGTGCCGCTCCCCCGGCTGGGCCCGGCGGCCGCGTTCTTCGCCCGCCGGATGGCCGACGAGACGGCGATCCACCGCGCCGACGTGTTCCTGGCCGAGGGCGCGCCGTTCACCCTCGGCGAGGAGACCGCCGCCGACTGCTTCGAGGAGTGGCTGGAGCTGGGCTCGCAGCCGCAGATGTCCGACCACCGGCCGGAGCTGCGCGAACTGCTCGGCCCCGGGCGCACGCTGCGCTTCCGGGCCACCGGCACGGCGCCCGGGACGGGCGCCGACTGGCTGGTCGACCTCACCGGCGGGGCGATCACCTGGCGCCGCGCGCCGCACGACGAGGAGGCCGCCGTCACCGTACGGGGCCCGCTGACCGACCTGCTGCTGGTCGTCTACCGTCGGCTGCCCGCCCGCAGCCCCGGCATCGAGATCGGCGGTGATGCGGAGCTGCTGGACTTCTGGCTGGAGCGGGTCAGTTTTGGGTGACGGGGATCTCCGCAGGGGTATCGGCCAGCGCTTCGGTGTCGCACTGCCGACCGCCTTCTCCCCCGGCGTCGGCGGGCTGCGTCCGTACGCCCCTGAGCAGCGCCGCCGCCAGGAGCGCGCCCAGGACCATCACGGCCGCCGCGCCGAGCATCGCCGCGTGCAGGCCGCCGAGGAACGCCGTACGGGCCGCCGACAGCAGCGCCTCCCCTGCCCGGCCCGGCAGTTCTCCCGCGACTGCCGCAGCTCCGGCCAGGGTTTCCCGTACGGCGTCCGCCGCGCCCGCGGGCAGCCCGCCGGGTACGGCGCCGTCGACTTCGCCGCGGTAGACGGTGTTGCCGAGGGTGCCCAGGAGCGCCAGGCCCAGGGCGCCGCCCAGTTCGGAGCCGGACTCCAGGAGCGCGGAGGCCGAGCCCGCGCGCTGTGGCGGGGCGACGCCGAGGGCCAGTTCGGTGCCGAGCGACATCACCATGACCAGCCCCGCCGCGTAGACGCCGGCGCCGAGGAGCACGACCCACAGGGGTGTGTCCGCCGCCATCCGGGACACCCACAGGAACCCTCCGGCCGCGGCCAGGAAGCCGCCGGCGATGACGAAGGCGCGGTCCATGCGCTGCGCGAGGGCGGTGGCGGCCGGGGCCATGCCGCCGACCGCGACGGTCGGCACGACGTTCCACAGAGCTGCCTCCAGCGGGCTCATGCCGCGTACGGACTGGAGGTACTGGGTGAAGAAGACCGCACTGCCGACCAGCGCGAACATCGCGATCAGGTTCATCAGGACGGAGCCCGAGTACCCGCGGTGGCGGAAGAGTTCGAGGTCCAGCATGGGGTGCCGGGCGGTGCGCTGGCGGTGGACGAACACGGCGGCGGCCAGCAGGCCGGCCACGACGGCCAGCGCGGGCAGCGGCTGGAAACCGTTGCGGGCCATCTCCTTGATCCCGTAGACGATGGGCAGCATCGCGGCCAGCGAGAGCAGCGAGCCCGGCAGGTCGAAGCGGCCGGCCGCCGGGTTCTTGAACTCCGGGAGCAGCAGGGGGCCGGCCACGAGCAGCAGCACCATCGCCGGGGCGTTGATCAGGAACACCGAGCCCCACCAGAAGTGCTCCAGCAGGACGCCGCTGAGCACCGGCCCGATCGCGATGCCGCCCATCATGCCGCCGGACCAGATCGCGACGGCCTTGCCGCGCTGCTTGGCGTCGTGGAAGAGGTTGCGGATCAGGGCCAGGGTGGACGGCATCAGGGTGGCGCCGCCGATGCCGAGCGCCGCGCGGGCGGCGATGAGCATTTCGGCGCTCTGCGCGTAGGCGGCGAGGGCCGAGGCGATGCCGAAGAGGACGGCGCCGGAGAGCAGCAGCCTGCGGCGGCCGATGCGGTCGCCGAGCGCGCCCATGGTGACCAGGAGTCCGGCCAGGACGAAGCCGTAGACATCGAGGATCCACAGCTGTTCGACGCCGCTGGGCGCGAGTTCTTCGGAGAGGAACGGTACGGCGAAGTAGAGCACCGAGACGTCCATCGAGACCAGCAGGCAGGGCAGCAGGAGCACGACGAGCGCGGCCCACTCGCGGCGCCCGGCGCGCGGGGGTGGTGCGTACGGAGTAAACGTCATATCCAGGAAGGTAGACACGGCACGCGTACAGCGCAAACCTCAGACCTATCACGCCGATTGGACGTGCATCACACTAGTGCACCTAGGGCGCTCCGACCGGTGCCGTCGCCGCCTTGCTACCCTCACAGCTCCCTGGTGCACTAGTACGCAGAGTCCGGAGGTCGCCGCCATGGATCGTTCCCCCACCCCGCCGTACCGCCGGATCGTCGCGGAGATCCGGCGACGTATCGACGTGGGAGAACTGGCCGCGGGCGACCGTGTGCCCTCGACGCGGCGGATCACCCAGGAGTGGGGGGTGGCGATGGCGACCGCGACCAAGGTCCTCACGACGTTGCGCCAGGAGGGACTGGTCCGTGCCGTGCCGGGAGTGGGCACGGTGGTCGCGGACACCCGGCCGCGTACGGACGAGGGGGCCGCGCCCCGGCCGCGCGGCAGCGGTGGTTCCGGCGCCGGCCGCCGGCCCCTCCCGGCCGGTCCCGCCCAGCCTCCCGCCCTCAGCCGCGACCGCATCGTGCGGGCCGGCGTCCGGATCGCCGACACCGAGGGACTGCGCTCGCTGTCGATGCGCCGCGTGGCCGCCGAGTTCGGCGCGTCCTCGATGGCGCTCTACCGCCATGTGGCGAACAAGGACGAACTGGTCATGCTGATGGCGGACTCGGCCTTCGCCGAGATCGAGCTGCCCGACCCGGCACCGCGGCAGTGGCGCGCGCGGATGGAGGCCGGGGCCCGCCTCCAGTGGAAGCTGTACCAACGGCATCCGTGGGTCGCCCAGTGGCTGTCGGTCACCCGCCCGCAGCCGATGCCGCACGCGATGATCCTCATCGAGTGGACCATGGGAGCGGTGACGCGGTTCGATCCGCTGACCAAGCTGCGGCTGGCTCTGACGCTGCTCAACCACGTACGCGGCACGGCGGTCGCCCTGGAGGAGGACCTGGAGGCCGAACAGCACACCGGCATGGACCAGGAGCAGTGGATGGCGGCGCTGGAGCCGGAGTACGAGCGGATCATCGGGTCAGGTTCGTTCCCCATGTACGCGGGGATCGGTGACATGGACGACGCGGGGACGCTGCGGCTGGACGCGATGTTCGAGTTCGGCCTGGCCCGGCTGCTCGACGGCTTCGAGCTGTTCACCGAGGGCCGGCGGGACCGTCCGGCACGCTGACTCCACCGGGGGCCGGCAGGGCCGTCCAGCACACTGACTTCACCGAGGACCTGGCGGGACTGCCCAGCACACCCCGTTCACCGGGAACCGGCAGGCCCGCCCCGCACACCGAGTTCGCCGCGCAGCCGCCGGGCCCGCAGCACCAGTTCCAGTTCGAAGCGGCGGTCCGGGTCGTCCACCTCGTCGCCCCACAGTTCCCTTATCTGGCGCAGCCGGTAGCGGACGGTCTGCGGGTGGACGCCGAGCCGGGCGGCCACCTCCGGAGCGCCGCCGCGCGTCTCCAGCCAGGCGAGGAGGGTTTCGGCCAGCCGCCGCCCATGGGTCGGGCCGCAGTGCGCCAGGGGTTCCAGGCGCCGCCGGGTCAGGTCCTCGATCAGCTCCTCGGGCGGCAGGAGGACCAGCGCCTCGGTGTGATCGGTGCAGTGCAGCAGCTGTCCGGAGGGCAGCAGGCCGCGTTCCATCAGGTCGACCGCGGCGCCCGCCCAGCGCAGTGACTTCGCGGCGTGCGCCAGGGGTACGGCCGGGCCGAGCGCGCCCGACCAGCCCGCCGTGGCGCGCTGGAGCAGTTCTCTGCGTCCGGCGGCGTCCGGTTCGGGCACCACCATGCGGGGCCGCTCGCACTCCATGTCCAGGAGGACGTCCGTACCGACGGCCGGGGCGACGGACTCGCGGGCCGGGCGCAGCAGTACGGCAACGGCGACGCGTTCGGGCAGCGCCCAGCCGATCCGGGCGGCGCGGTCCGTGATCGCGGGGGTGACGTGCGGCCGCGTGCCGGGCGCGAACAGCTGCTCCATGAGGCGGCGTTGATGCCGTAGCCGCTCGCCCGCCTGGCGGGCCGCGGCCTCGGCGAAGCCGCGTACGGATTCGGCGACCAGCCCGTCCAGGTACTCGAAGCCGGATTCGGCCAGTTCGTACATGGCCGGGGCCGGGATCGCCACCTGCTGGCCGATTTCCGCCAGCCGCCGCCAGGCCAGCCGTACGCCCAGCCGGTAGATCGCCTGGAGGGCGTCCAGGCTGCGGCCCTGGATGCCCGCGCCGCGGCCGAACTCCTGGAAGATGCGCGGGTGGACGTGCGGGAGGTCCAGCCCCGCGGACATGTGCTCGACGAAGTGCTCCAGGGACTGCCGGATGCCGACCAGGGCGCGCGGCTCACCGTACTCGTCGAGAGCGAGCGGCAGTTGCGGGTACTCGCGGCGGATCTCGGCCAGAATCCGCTGGGCGAGCGCCGGAACCTCGTCGAGGGCGCGGGCGGCGAACTCCCGTACCTGCGCCGGGGGTACGTCACGCCAGGCCGAGCGGACGGTCTCCACCACGCCTGCGGCCTCCCCTAAGGCGTCCGGTCGAAGGTCACCAGGGGCACGTTCGGCTGTTCCGGTGTGGCGTCCAGGGCGGCGACGATGCCGAGAGCGGCACCGACGGCGAGGGCGGCGGCGGCCAGCGAGGTCAGTGCGGCGGCGAGCAGTCTGTGCATGGCGCGGCGAGCCCCTTCGTGGCAGGTACGTCGAGGGTTGCGCAGCGCACCGGTCCGGCCCCGGTCCGCGGACGGCCTCGGGCGCACGCGGGACCGCACGGCGGCGGCCGCGGTGCCGTACCGCGCCGGCCGGATGCCGGTCCGCGTCGGCCGCGGTGCTTGCCGAGTGTGTGGGGGCATTGACGGCATGTCAAGCATTCGCCTACGGTTCCCGCCCGTTCCCTCCGGACCAACGCCACGCCGCACGTGCACTGCCCCCGCCGCCCTCAGGAGTGCTCGTATGCGCAAGACCGCCTCACCCTTTTCCCTGGTCCTGCTGGGACTCGGTGTCTTCCTCCTGGTACTCGCCCCGATGCTCGCCTGGTACGTCGCGCCGCGCGCCCAGCGCACCCCGGTGGACGTCGACGTGACCACCGTCTTCACCGGCACCGGCAGTTACTTCGACACCGGGACCCTGCGCACGAAGGACCGGCAGAAGATCACCATCACCCGGCACGTGCTGGGGGACGTGGCGGAGAGCGAGCGCAGCGGGCGGGCCGTGTGGGACGTGTCCACGACCGTGGACACACCGGCCACACTGGAGCTGAAGGACCCGCGCCGGGCGTTCCAGTGGACGCTGGAGCGGTGGGTCACCGACCGGCGCACCAACGTCCCGGTGCACTGCTGCAAGGAGGCGCCGACCCGCTTCGACGGGGACGCGTACCTCAAGTTCCCCTTCGACGTGCAGCGCCGGACCTACCGCTGGTGGGACAACACCCTCGGCGCCGCGGTCCCGCTCCGCTTCGCCGGCACCAAGCGCGTACAGGGCTACGAGGGCTACCGCTTCACGGGAACCGTCGAGCCCACCAGGACGGGCAGCCGGCAGGTGCCGGGGCGGCTGGTCGGGCGGCCGGCGCAGGGTCAGGTCCAGGCCGAGGAGTGGTATGCGAACAGCGGGATCGAGCTGGTCGTCGAGCCGCGTACCGGCCGGATCATCAATGCGTCGATCTCGCCGCACAAGACGCTGCGGGCGCCCGGGGCGCGGACCGACGCGGTGACCCTGCTGCGCGGATCGGGGCTCGAATTCACGCCCGCGACCCAGCGCCGGCAGGTGGCGCTGGCGGACGCGGACAGCACCAAGCTCAAGACGGTCGGCGAGACGGCGCCGCTGGCGGCGGCCGTGGCGGGCGGCGGATCGGCACTCTTCGGGGTGGTGCTGGTGCTGCGCGGGAGGCGGCGGTTCAGCTGATTCTGCGCGAAGTGATGAGGCGTCAGGCGGAACCGGGGCGGAAATTGTCACGCCGGTGAGTAGCCGCATCGAACAGGGCGGCGAAAACTATCCAGCTCACCCACCCGCGTCCCCGTCCCCGCACCCGCCCCCGTCCGCCCCCTCCCCCCGTCCGGAGCCCCAGGCCGGCAGGTCCGCACGACTCAGTACGCAGTACGTCCCCCCACACCGCTGGTACCGCACCCTGAGACGAGTTGGAGCGCACATGCCCCAGCACGTACGACCGCCCTTGTCCGCCGCAGCGCCCGCAGGACCCGCACCGTCCGAAACACCCGCAGCACCCAAAGCACCCTCAGCACCCTCAGCACCGGCATCACCCAGCGCTTCGACACCACCCACCGCCCCGGCCCCGCCCGCCCGGCACACTCCCCCGCTCCCCCGCCGCATCGTCTTCCTCGCCCGCCGCGACCTGGGCAACCCCGCCGCCGGCGGCTCCGAGCTGCTCGTCGACCGGATCGCCGAGGGCCTGACCGCGCACGGCCACGAGGTCACCCTGCTGTGCGGCGGGCCCGCCGCCGACCGGGGCTACCGGGTGGTGTCCGCGGGCGGTGACGCCGGGCACTTCCTGCGCGTACGGCGCCAGTTCAGCCGCCGGGTCGGCGCGTGCGACCTGCTGGTCGAGGTCTGCAACGGCATGCCGTACCTGGCTCCCCTGTGGCACACCGGACCGACGCTCTGCCTGGTCAACCACGTCCACACGGACCTGTGGGGGATGCGCTACCCCGCGCCCGCCGCCCGGCTCGGCCGCCGGCTGGAGCACTGGGCGCTGGCAGGCACCCACCGCGGCAACCTCATGGTCGCCGTGTCGGGCTCGACCGCCTCCGCGCTGCGCGGGCTCGGAGTGGAGCGGGAGCGCATCCGGCTGGTGCACAACGGCGTGGAGGAGCCGGGGCCGCTGCTGCCCGAGTCGCCGGAGCCGCTGTTCCTGGCCATGGGCCGGCTGGTCGAGTACAAGCGCGTCGACCTGCTGCTGCGCCTGTGGGAGCGGGTACGGCCGGTCACCGGCGGCCGGCTGGTGATCGTCGGCGACGGTCCGGAGCGGGACCGCCTGACGGCCATGGCCGGCCCCGACGTGCACTTCACCGGCCGGATCAGCGAGCAGGACAAGCACGAACTCCTCTGCCGCGCCTGGCTGTTGCTGCACCCTTCGCTGGTCGAGGGCTGGGGCCTGGTCGTCATGGAGGCAGCCGCCCGGCACACCCCGGCCGTCGGGTTCGACATCCCCGGCCTGCGCGACTCGGTCGACGACGGGGTGACCGGGCTGCTGGCGCGCGGCGAGAGTTCGTTCGCCGCGCACTGGTGCACGCTGGCGCTCAGCCGCCCGCGCCGGCAGGCCCTGGGCGCCGCGGCCGCGCAGCGCGCCGCGCGGTTCCGGTGGAGCGCCACGGTCCGCAGCTTCCGGGCCGTGGCGGCCGAGTCGTACGCCGGGGCGCATCTCGACCTCCCCGCCGGGCGGTGATGCTGAGGTGCGGGACCCTTCCCTGCGCAGATCTCTCACCCTCTTCCGCGCGTTCCTGCGCGAGCAGCGCGACCCCGAGCACTGTTACGGCCTGCTCGCGCGGGACGCCGCCGACCAGATCGAGCGGTACGAGCCGCTGGAGGGCCGCGTCGTCGCGGACATCGGCGGCGGCAGCGGGCACTTCACCGAGGAGTTCCGGCGCCGCGGCGCGCACGGCTACCTCTTCGAGCCCGACCTGCGCGAACTGGCCGCGCGCGGCCGTGCGCCGGGCGGCGCGGTGCTCGCCGACGGCTACCTCCTCCCGCTGGCCGACGGCACGGCCGACATCTGTTTCTCCTCCAACGTCCTGGAGCACGTGGCGGACCCGCAGACCTTCCTCAGCGAGCTGGTGCGGGTCACCCGGCCCGGCGGCCTGATCTACCTGTCGTTCACCAACTGGCTCTCCCCCTGGGGCGGACACGAGATGGCGCCCTGGCACTACCTGGGTGCCCGGCGGGCCCGCGAGCTCTATCGGCGGCGTACCGGCCGGGCCGCCAAACACACCGTGGGCGAGAACCTCTTCGTGCTGCACATCGGACGGACCCTGCGCCAGATCAGGGCGCGGGACGACGTAGGGATCGTGACGGCCCGCTCCCGGTACGCGCCGTTCCTCGCCGAAACGATCCCGCGCCTGCCGGGCGTACGCGAAGTAGCCACCTGGAACCTTCTCCTCATCCTGCGGCGGTTGCCATGACCCAGACGCTCCAGTCCAGCTCAGAGCCGGGATCGCCGGACGCCGGCGGCACCCCGGCGTCCGCGCCGGGCGCGCCGCCGCCCGGTCCGCCGCGGTCCCGGCGCTGGCTGCTGGCGTTCTGGGCCGTCACCTTCGTGCTCTTCCTCGCGCCGTCCTTCGGGAAGATGACCTTCGAGACGAAGCTGGGGGTGACGACCGACCCCTGGCGGTTCCTGAGCGACCTGGGGCAGCTGTGGCACGACCGGGCGGGGTTCGGCGGCATCACGGACCAGTACGTCGGCTACGCGTTCCCCTCCCTGCCGTACTACGCCCTGACGGACCTGGTGCACCTGCCGGTGTGGCTCGCCGAGCGGCTGTGGATGTCGCTGATCGTCACCGCCGCCTTCTGGGGCGCGCTGCGGCTCGCCGAGCGGCTGCACGTCGGCTCCCCGCCGGCCCGGCTGCTCGCCGCCGTCGCGTACGCGCTGTGGCCTACGTTCACCATGGTTGTCGGCTCCACGTCCGCCGCGGCCCTGCCCGGCGCGCTGCTCCCCTGGGTACTGCTGCCGCTCACCGACCACCGCGTCACGCCGCGCCTGGCCGCCACCCGGTCCGCGCTGCTCATCCCCTTCATGGGCGGCGTCAACGCGGCTTCGACCCTGGCCTCACTGCTGCCCGCGCTCCTGTACGTGCTGACGCGTACGGGCCCCCGGCGCAGGTCCCTGCTGGCCTGGTGGATCCCGGGCGTCGTCCTGGCGACCGCCTGGTGGGCCGTGCCGCTGCTGCTGCTCGGGGTGTACGGCGAGAACTTCATGCCGTACATCGAGCAGGCCGACACCACGACCGGCACCATGTCCGCCACCGAGCTGCTGCGCGGCGCCGGCAACTGGACCGGCTACCTCAACTTCGGCGAACCCTGGCTGCCGGCCGGCTGGACCATGGCGGCCGGCGCCGCCGCGATCCTCGGCTCGGCGCTGGCCGCCGCGCTGGGCCTGGCCGGACTGGCCCGCCGGGACGCGCCGGAACGGCGCTGGCTGCTGCTGACCGTGCTGGTCGTGGCCGGGATCTGCCTCACGGGGTACGCCGGTTCGCTGGGCGGCCCGTTCCACGGGCTGTGGCAGGACTGGCTGAACGGCTGGCTGCGCCCATTCCGCAACATCTACAAGTTCGAGCCGGGCCTCGCCCTGGCGCTCGCCTTCGGCCTGGCGCACCTCCTCGGGGTGGCCGGTGAGCGGCGCGGTACCCGGCGCGTCCCCGGGCGCCGCCACATCCCGCTGGCCGTCGCGCTGCTGACGGTCCCCGCGCTCGCCCTGCCGTACCTCAACGGCACCGTCCTGCAGCCGGGCGCTTTCAAGAAGCTGCCGTCCGCCTGGGAGCGGACCGCCGACTGGCTGGAGAAGAACACCCCCGACAACCGCGCCCTCGTCGTCCCCGCCACCGCGCACGGCGTCTACACCTGGGGCTCCCCCATCGACCAGCCCCTGGACGTGCTCGCCCGCTCCCGGTGGGCGCAGCGCGACTACGTGCCCTTCGGGACACCGGGCGTCCGGCGCGCCCTGGACGCCGTCGAACAGGCCCTGATGTCCGGCTCCGAGGTGCCGGGGCTGCGGGACTTCCTGGGCCGGGCGGGCCTGTACGACGTCGTCGTACGCAACGACCTGGACCCGGACCAGATCGGCCATGTGCCGACGCAGACCGTCAAACGCACCCTGGAGGCGTCCGGATACCGCAAGGTCGCCGCCTTCGGGCCGCTGACCACGGACGGAAAGATCGCCCCCGACACGCCGGTGCAGATCCAGGGCCTGTACCCGCGCCAGCGGTCGGTGGAGATCTACGAACCGGTGGACACCCCGCGGCCCGGACCGGTCACCGCCCTGCCGGTGTCGGACACCGCCCAGGTCAGCGGGGGGCCGGAGGCACTGCTGCCGCTGTCCGCCGACCCCACGCTGCGCCACCGCCCGGCCGTGCTGACCGGCGACAACCACCCGGGCGTCGGCACCCCGCCGCTCCAGCTGACCGGCGACGGGCTGCGCCGTGCCGACACCCGGTTCGGACTGGTCAACTCCAACACCTCGTACACGTACACGCCCGGCGAGCGGAATCACCCGGACAGCGTCCAGGACGCCGGCCGCCCACCACGCCAGATCCTGCCGACCGAGGGCATCGGTCACCAGACCACCGGGGTGCTGCGCGGCGCCGCCTCCGTCACCGCCTCCAGCAGCGGCAACTGGCTCTTCCACCTGCCGCAGTACGACCCGGTGCACGCCTTCGACGGCGATCCGGACACCGGCTGGGCCGAGGGCAGCGCGGGCGAACCGGCCGGCCAGTGGCTGCGGATCGGCTTCACCCGGCCCACGTCCATACCGTCCACGATCGCGCTGACGCCGCTGCCCGGCGACGGGATGCGGGCGGCACCCACCTCCGTACGCGTCCAGACCGACCGGGGCAGTGTGGCGGGCCAGCTGCTCGCCAACGGCCGGAAGCAGCAGGTCAGAGCACCGGCCGGCACCGCGAAGTGGCTCAAGATCACCATCACCGGGTCGCAGACACCACGCGCCGGGCTGTCCGGCGCGGGCTTCTCCGAAGTGTCCATACCGGGCGTGCAGGTCACCCGGCTGCTGCAACTCCCCGCGGACGCCGAGAAGTCCACGGCACCGTCCGCGACGTACTCCCTGCACCGCGGCAGCGACCCCGGCGGCCTGTCACCGGTCTCCGCGGAGGTGGGGCTGCACCGGCAGTTCCGCACGGGCACGAGCGCGTCGTACGAGGTGTCGGCCAAGGCACTGGCCGTACCGGGACCGCAACTCGACCAGCTGCTGGACCGCGTGGCCCCCGGGCAGAAGGAACGGATCACCGCCACCGCCGACTCCACCAGCTTCGGCTCCGGCACCTCGATCAGCCCCCGCAACCTCGTCGACGGAGACCTCACCACCGCCTGGATCGCGGGTGACAAGCCCACCCTGCACCTGCGCTGGCCCGGCAAGCGCACCATCGACCAGATCGTGCTGGCCGCGGCCGGCGGCATCTCCACCCGGCCCGAACAGATCCTGGTCAACTCCCCCGACGGAGCCGCCACCGCCGGCGTCGACGAGAACGGCCAGGCCCGCTTCGATCCCATCACCACCGACCGTCTCGACATCACCATCAGCAAGGTCAAGGAACTCACCGTCCACAACCCGGTCGCCGACCAGGCACTGCAACTGCCCGTCGGCCTGAGCGAGGTCCACATCCCGGCGCTGGACGCGCTGCGCACCCCGCCGCCCTCGGCGGCCGACCGGTTCACGCTGGCGTGCGGCCAGGGCCCGCCGCTGGCCGTGGACGGCACCCTGCACGCCACCAAGGCCTCCGGGTACGTCCGCGACCTCACCGAGCGCCGGCCCGTCACGGTCGAACTGTGCGCCGGCGACGCCCGCGACGGACGCCTCGAACTCCCCACCGGAAAGCACCAGGTCGAGGCCGGCGACCAGGGCCCGCTGGCGCTGACGGACGTCACCCTCAGCCGGGGCAGCGCCCCCGCACCCGCGAGCGAGCGCCGGCCGGTGACGGCCGAGGACTGGGCGGGCGACCAGCGGTCGGTCCAGGTGGGCACCGGCGCCGCCGCGTACCTCCAGATGTACGAGAACGCCAACGACGGCTGGCACGCGACACTCGACGGACGCGAACTGTCACCGGTCCGGCTCGACGGCTGGCAGCAGGGCTTCCTGGTCCCGGCGGGCAAAGGCGGGCTGGTGAAGCTGTCGTACGAGCCGTCCACCACGTACGACCTCGGGCTGCTCGGCGGCGCACTCGGCATCGCCGTGCTCATCGGCTCCGCCCTGGTACGCCGCACACCGCGCACGCAGCAGGAACCGCAGGCGCCGCCGGCACCCTCCTGGGTGCTCGGCGTCGTCGCCCTCACCATCGTCGTGGCGCTCGCCGCCGGGCCGTACGCCGTGATCGTGCCCCTGCTCGCACTGGCGGCCCGGTTCCGGCCGGGACTCCTCGTCCCGGTCGCGCTGCTGGCCATGGTGGGCGCCGGCATCACGGCCGCCCTCGACGCGGGCGAACCGGCCGCTGCCGACGCCGGAGCCTTCAGCGCCACGGCACAGGCGCTGGCCCTGCTGGCGCTGACGGCGGCGGTGGTGACGGTGCCGGGCCCGGTGACGCGGCGGAGGGCGCGGGCGCGGACGGGGGCGGGGCCTCGTGGGGAGCCGGCGACGGCCGGTGCGCCCAGCGGCCCGGGAGCGGGCCCGGAACCGCTGGGGTCGGCGCCGGACACCGCCACCGGGACTTCCGGGGCGAGGACTTCCGGGACGGGGACCACCGGAACGGGGACGACGCGGCCGACGGCGTCCGGGTCTCCGGTTCCGCCGCTGCCCCGGCGCAGGCGGCGGCGCGCCACTCCACCGGACAGTGCGCCTCCGGACAGTGCGCCTCCGAAGGGTGCACTTCCAGAGGGGGTACGTCCAGAGGGGGCAGCACCGGGAGGCACGCCACCGAACGACACGCCCCCGTACGGCGCACCAGCGGGCGGAGCACCACCGGGCAGAGCGCCAACGAACGGGACACCACCGAACGGAACACCATCGGACCGCAGCGGGGAGGGACCCACCCGATGACCGCACTGCAACCGGCACGGCGGGAACCCGCCGGGGACGGGCCGCCCGGTGCGGCGGACCGGACCGTACGGCGGATCCCGTTCCCGGTGGTGGACGAGATCACCCGGCACTGCCTCACGGACGACGAACCGGAAACCGTGCACATCGAGGTGCACCTGCCCGGGCGGCCGGACCCCGACCGGCTGCGGGCGGCGTTCCGGGAGGCGCTGTGCCGGCACCCCCGCATCCTGATGCGTCAGGCCCCGCACCGCTGGTGGCGGCGGCGGTACGAGTGGGAGCTGACCGGCGTACCGGACGTGGACCCGGTCGTCTTCCCGCCGCCGGGCCCGGACGCCCTCGAACGGGCCCGGGAGCGCGCGCTGGCCGAGCTGCCGCCGCTGGACGCCTCGCCGCCGGTGCGGCTGGAGGTGATCGATCGGGGGCCGGACGGGAGTGGCGTCGGAGGCGGAGCCGGGGGCGGCACCGGCGGCGGAACGGTTCTGCTCGTCACCATCAACCACACCGCGCTGGACGGCCCGGCCTGCCTGCGGGTACTGGCCACCGCCGCGCAGCTCTACGGCGGTGCCGACAACTCCCCCGCGCCATCGCCCGTGCGTGCGGCCGGGGCCGCCACGGGTGACGCCCTCCAGGACGCGCCGTCCGGCGGACGCGGCCTGGTGCGGCCGGTACGGATCGCCGCCGAACGCGGGCAGCACCGCGCGGGCGGCCGGGGTGGCCGTGACACTAGGGGCAACGGGGGCGGCTTGGGCGATCAGGACAGCGGAGGCAGCCGTGACGGCCGGGGCAACGGCATGCTCATCACCGAGCTGCCCGTGCCGGCCCGGCCGCCCCGCGTAGACGGCGTCGCCGCCTTCACCGTCAATGATCAACTCCTGGTCGCCACCTGCCTGATGGTGGCCCGCTGGAATCACGTGCACGGGCGCCCGAGCGCTCCCGTCGTCGTCACCATGCCGGTGGACGACCGGCCACGCGGTACGGACATGCCCATCGGCAACGGCACCCGGCTGGTCTCCGTCGGCTTCGGTCCGGCGGATCAACGGGACGCGGCGCTGCTCACGGCCGACCCGCCCGATCCGGCTGCGGTCGCCCGGCTGCTGCGGAGTACCGCCGCCCGCACCCGGTCCCTGAAGGCCGCGCCGGGCTCCCAACTCGGCCTGGGAGCCTCACTGCTGACCGCACCTGTGCTTCCGGTCGGCGCGCGTGGCGTCCTCACGCGGGCGCTGCGTACCGCCGCCGCGCCGCTGGCGTCCACCACACTGCTGTCCAACATCGGCCGCATCCCCTACCCGCTCGACTTCGGGGACGCGGGCCGCCCCACCGCCGTGTGGTTCTCGGCCCCGGCCCGGACGCCACGCGGCCTGACCGTCACCACCGTCTCCGTCGGGGGACGCGTCCAGCTCGCACTGCGCTGGTCACACGCCCTCCTGGACGACGAGGCAGGCGCCCGCCTGGGCTCCCTCTTCGCCCGCTCCCTCGCGGCCACTTCCTGGTCACCGGGCGGGTACGGGGACGCCGAAGCCGAGGGAGCCGCCCCGTGACCCGGCAGAGCGCCACCCCGCGGGCCGGAACGCGGAGCGGGCGCCCGGCCGATCCACAGGACGCACCACGCGACGACCCCCCGGAACGGTCGCGGAACGCACCGCACGACGAGCTCCCGAACGAACCATGGGACCCGCCGCACGACGAACCCTCGGACAAGCCACGGAACGCACCGCACGACGAACCCCGCGACGGCCTCCGGGAGTTCTACGAGAACCCCGCCGTGCCCGTCGCCTCCGGTGACGCCCGCAGCCGCCGTCAGGCGCTGATGCTGGCCCGCGCCCTGGGCCCGGTACGCCCGGGCGCCTCCGGGGCCACGGTTCTGGACGTCGGCTGCGGTGACGGGAGCGCGGCCGCCGTCGCGGCCCGGGTCCTGCCCGGTCACCGCATCGTCGGCGTCGACTGGTCGCAGGACGCGCTGCGCCGCGCCGCGGCCCGCGTCCCGTACGCCGTGCGCGGTGAACTGGGCGGCTGCGGGCTGCCGTTCGCGGACGGCAGCGCCGACGCGGTCCTCTTCAGCGAGGTCATCGAGCATCTCGTCGACCCCGACGCGGCCCTCGACGAACTGCGCCGGGTGCTGCGTCCCGGCGGTCATCTGATGCTGTCCACCCCCAATCTCGCCGCCTGGTACAACCGCGGACTCCTCCTCGCGGGAGTCCAGCCCGTCTTCTCGGAGGTGAGCATGCGAGGCATCCACGGCCGGCCCGGCTCCCAGGTCGTCGGCCATCTGCGCCTGTACACCGCCCGCGCGCTGCGCGGCTTCCTGCCGGCCTGCGGCTTCGAGGTCGTACGGATCGCGGGCGCGCCGTACCACGACGTACCGCGTCCGCTGCGGCCCCTGGACCGCGCCGCCTGTCACCTGCCGTCGCTGGCCTCCGTCCTGCTCGTCCATGCCCGCCGGAGAAGGGGGTAGGGCGGTGCTGTGGTGGGGCGTGGCGGCCGCACTGCTCGCCAACGTCCTGTACAGCACCGGCTTCGTGCTGGAGAAGCGCGCCCTGTCCGCGCTGCCCGCGCTCAGCACCCGCCGGCCCGCCCGCCTCGTCCGTCACCTGCTGGGCAGTCCGCTGTGGCTCGGCGGCTCGCTCGCCCTCGCCGCCGGTTTCACCGCCCAGCTCGCGGTCTACCGCACCCTTCCCATCGCCGCCGCGCAGGGCGTCTTCGTCTCCGGTCTGGTCCTGCTGCTGCTCCTGTCCTCCGTCTTCCTCGGCGAGCGCACCACCGGCCGCGAGCGGCGGAGCATCGTCGCGATCCTGCTCGCGCTCGGCATGGTCGTCGCGTCACTCCAGGGCAGCGGCGCCGGCACCGTCACCCGTACCGCGCCCACCGGCATCCTGCTCGCCATCGCACTGCCCTCGCTGGCCGCGGGGCTGTGGCTGTACGGCGCCGCCGAGCAGCGCGCCAAGCGCCGCCACCGCCAGCCGTCCTCCGGCGTCCCCTACGGTGTGGCCGTCGGCCTGCTCTACGGCGTCAGTTCGCTCGCCGTCAAGGGCGTCTCCGGTCTGCTGGACGCGCGCGACCCGGCGGGTGCCGTCCGTGCCCTGTTCACCTCCCCGTATCCGTATCTGCTGCTCTTCACCGGCGCGGTCGGTCTGGTGCTGTCCCAGACCGCGCTCCAGCGCTGCCGTGCCTCCCTGATCGTCCCCGTCTGCACCACCGTGACCTGTGTGTTCACCGCCGTCTGCGGCACGGTCGCCTTCAGCGAGCCGCTGCCCGCCGACCCCCTGCGTCTGGCCCTGCGCCTGGGCGGCACCGCGGTCGCCGTACTCGTCCTGCTCGCCCTGCCCCGCCAGGACACCCCGCCGCCGGAACCACCGGCCGCCGAGCCGTCCGGTCCCCCGGCCGCCGAGCCGTCCGACCCGTCAGGCACCCAGTCGGCCGAACCCGACCTCCCGAGGAGCTGAGCCGTGACCCCCGACGACCCGCTGCTGAAGATCCTCGCCTGTCCGATCGACAAGGGCCCGCTGACCCTGCTCGTCCCGGACGGCGTGCTCTACAACCCGCGGCTGCGCCGCCGTTACCCGATTCTCGACAACATCCCCCAGCTCCTCCCCTCCTGCGGTGAACAGGTCACCGAGACCGAACACGAAGCCATCCTGCGCCGCCTGCCCCCGGACGCCGGCCCACCCGGCGAGGCCCGATAGGCCCCGCCGCCGCCCGCCGTCCGCGAACATGTCCATCATGGACCCCACCACTGACAACGGCCCGGCCGACGCATCCGGCAGCGGCCCCGGCGGGCCTTTCGACGGCCCCCGCGCCTTCCAGCTCGTCCTGCTGCGCCGCATGGCCGACCACCAGCCCGGCCTGGTCGAGGACGCGCTGCGCACCCTCGGCGCCTCGCGCGCCGAGCTGCGTGAGGCCAACCGCCGCTGGCAGGCGTGGGCCCATTCGCCCCGGTCGCGCGGCGCGGTGCGGCGCTACCGCTCGCTGCTCGGCCGTCCCGAGTCCGTCACCGCCCGCCACATCGGCGACCTGACCTGCGAGGCGCTGACCTGGCCGGTACCGCTCTGGCCCGACCTGCGGTTCGAGGTCCTGACCGGCCCGCAGGGCACCGCGTGGAACGCGTGGCTCGTCCGGGCGCCGGGCGCCGCCGCCCCCGCCCTGCGGACCACCGACGACCTGGTCCCCTGGTCCTGCACGGTCGACGAGGTGGCGCGCGCCTTCGCCCCGGCCCGCCCCATGGAGGGCACCGCCCCGACCCGCTGGCGGCTCGCCTTCACGGCGCCCGGCCCGGACGGTGAACCGCGCGCGACGGTCGCGGAGTTCACCTGGGGCCTGCTACAGCGCACCGTCGAGTGAGGCCCGCAGGCAGTCGGCGGTCGCCGAGCCACGTGCCGACAGCAGGTCGCGCGGCGTCCCGGCGAACACGATCTGCCCGCCCCGCCGTCCGCCGCCGGGTCCGAGGTCGACCACCCAGTCCGCCCGTTTGACCACGTCGAGGTCGTGCTCGGTCACCAGGACGGTGTTGCCGCCGTCCACCAGCCGGTCGAGCAGCGCCAGCAGCCCGTCCACGTCGGCCATGTGCAGCCCGGTGGTCGGCTCGTCGAACACGTACACGCTTCCCGTACGGTGCAGCCGGGTGGCCAGTTTGAGGCGCTGCCGCTCGCCGCCCGACAGGGAGGACACCGACTGTCCCAGCGTCAGGTAGCCGAGCCCGACCTCGACGAGGGCCGTCAGCTTCCGCACGATCCCCGCCGCCTCGTCGGCACCGGCGCGCGCGAGGCCGCCCGCCCCGAAGAAGCCGGCCGCCTCCGCCGCCGTCATCTCCAGCACGTCCGCGACCGACCTGCCCCGCAGGGTCAGCCCGAGCACCTCGTCCTTGAAGCGCCGTCCCCGGCACGCCTCGCAGGTGGAGGTCACCGGGTCCAGGTAGGCCAGGTCCGTGTGGATCACCCCGCGCCCCCGGCACTCCTCGCACGCCCCGGCCGCGTTGAAGCTGAACAGCCCCGCCGGCACGCCGTTCTCCCGCGCGAAGAGCGCGCGCACCGCGTCCATCGCCCCGACGTACGTGGCCGGAATGGACCGCGCGGACACCCCGATCGCCGACTGGTCGACCACGACCGCCTCCGGGTGCGCGCCCACGAACGCCTCCGACACCAGTGTGCTCTTGCCGGAGCCCGCGACCCCGGTGACGACCGTGAGCACCCCGGTGGGCACGCGGAAGTCCACACCCTTGAGGTTGTGCAGCGTCACGTTCCGTACGGTCAGCCGGCCGCCCGGCGTACGGACGTCCTCCTTCACGCCCGTCACGCGCCGCAGCCCCCGCCCCGTGGGCGTGTCGGCCGCCGCCAGCCCGCGCACCGTCCCCGCGTAGACCACCTGCCCGCCGTGCGTCCCGGCCCCCGGGCCCATGTCCACCACGTGGTCCGCGACGGCGATGACGTCCCGGTCGTGTTCGACGACGAGGACGGTGTTGCCCTTGTCGCGCAGGCGCACCAGGAGGTCGTTGAGGCGGCGGACGTCGCTGGGGTGCAGTCCGGTGCTCGGCTCGTCGAAGACGTACGTCATGCCCGTCAGGCTGCTGCCCAGGTGGCGCACCATCTTCAGCCGCTGCCCCTCGCCGCCGGACAGGGTGGCAGCCGGGCGGTCGAGGCTGAGGTAGCCGAGGCCGATGCCGGTCAGCCGGTCCAGCGCGGTGACCGCCCGCGCCGCGACGGCCGCGCCCACCGGCTCCTCGGCCGGGTCGATGCCCCGCAGGACCTCGCTCAGTTCGGCGACCTCCAGGGCCGCCATCTCGGCGATGGACCGCCCGGCGACCCGGGATTTCAGGGCCGCCGCGGTCAGCCGTGCTCCCTGGCACTGCGGGCAGGTCCCTTCCCGTACGAAGCCGCGCACCATGTCCCTGGTCTTCTCGGAGAGCGCCGAGAGGTCCCGGTTCACGTAGCGCCGGTCGAAGTTCTCGACCAGTCCCTCGTACGTGTTGTTGTAGGCCCGCTCGCCGCGCTTGACCGTGAATCCCTTGCCGTACAGGAGCAGCTCCCACTCCCGCGGCGTGTACCGGTCCAGCGGCTTTTCCGGGTCGAAGAGGCCGGAGGTCGCATAGATCTGCCAGCCCGCCGTGCCGACGGCGAGCGGCGGGAAGCGGATCGCGCCGTCGTTGAGGGAGCGGCCGGTGTCCAGGAAGCGGTCCAGGTCGATGCGGGTGGTGCGGCCCAGTCCGGCGCACTCGGGGCACATCCCGGCGGGGTCGTTGAAGGAGTACGCGGTGGCCTCGCCGGCGCTCGGCGTGCCGCAGCGTGAGTAGAGCACCCGCAGGATCGCGTAGATGTCGGTCAGCGTGCCGACGGTGGAGCGCGCGCCGCCGCCGAGGGGCCGCTGGTCCACGACGATCGCCGGGGAGAGTCGCTCGATGGTGTCGGCCTTCGGCCGTTCGTGTTTGGGCAGCTGGTTGCGTACGTACCAGGTGAACGTCTCGTTGAGCTGGCGCTGCGACTCCACCGCGATCGTGTCGAAGACCACCGAGGACTTGCCCGAACCGGAGACCCCGGTGAAGACGGTGATACGCCCTTTGGGGATCTCCAGGTCCACGTCCTTGAGGTTGTGCTCGCGGGCCCCGGTGATGGTGATGCGGTCAGTGCCGGTGGCGCGGTCAGCGATGGTGCTGCGGTCGGCGTTCTGTGCTCCCATACGGGCCACGCTAGGAACGAATTAGGTCAGAAGATGGCCGCCTTCTGCGGCACCCTGAGGACATGAGCGACACCCCGGCGCGCCTCCTGAAGCTCCTCACCCTCCTCCAGACCGGCCGCGAGCGGACCGGCACCGAACTGGCCGGACGCCTGGGCGTCAGCCCGCGCACCGTCCGCCGCGACATCGACCGGCTGCGCGGCCTCGGCTACCCCGTGGACGCGGCCATCGGCGCCATCGGCGGCTACCGCCTCGCCTCCGGCACCGCGATGCCGCCCCTGCTCCTGGACGACGAGGAGGCCGTCGCCATCGCCGTGGGCCTGCACGCCGCGGCGGGCGGCACGGTCGCCGACATGGCGGAGACCTCCGTACGGGCCCTGGCCAAACTGGAACAGGTGCTGCCCGCCCGGCTCCGCGAGCGGGTCACCGCCCTCCAGGAGGCCACCGTCCCGCTCTACGGCCTGCTCACCGGTGGCGGCGAGGCGCCCGTCACCGACCCGGCCGTGCTGACCGCCCTCGCGACCGCCTGCCGCCGCCGCGAGCGGGTGCGCTTCGCGTACGCGGCGGCGGACGGCGCGACGGGCAGGCGGCACGCCGAGCCGTACCGCCTGGTCAGCGCGGACCAGCGGTGGTACCTCGTCGCGTACGACCTGGACCGCGCCGACTGGCGTACGTTCCGCGCCGACCGGATCAGCGGCCCGCTGCCCACCGGCGCCCGCTGTGTGCCGGACCGCCGCCCGCCCACACCCGACGCCGCCGCGTTCGTCGCCGAGTCCGTCACCAGCCACCGCGCGCGGCACCGGGCACTGGTCACCCTGCACGCCACCCTGGAGGACGCGGCGGCCCGGCTCCCCGCGGGCACCGGCCTTCTGGAGCCGCTCACGCCGGACTCCTGCCTGCTGCGTACGGGAGGCGACGCGCTGGACTGGCTCGCGTTCCGGCTCGGTCTGCTGGGCGTCCCCTTCGAGGTGCACGAACCGCCGGAACTGATCGTCTACTTGCACGACCTCGGCACCCGCCTCCTCGACGCCTCGCACCGCTCCATGCCCCCGGCGGCACCCGCCCGCCCGCAGGCCCCCGCGTCCCCCAACCGGACCTCTCCAACGCGCACCTGACGACCCGTTGGCACACGATGGATCACGAGTGGCCGCCGGCGGCCACTCGGCCCATACTGCCGAACGCTCCCCGGGGAGGCACCCTCCATGACCGCCAGCCTGGCACAGTTGCTCCGATGCTCGGTCGCCGTCGACCTGGGCGCGGCCCGCACCCGGATGTACGTCAAGAACCAGGGCCTGGTGGTGGACCAGCCGACCGTCGCGGCCGTCAACATCCGCACCGGCGCGCTGATCGCCGTCGGGGACCGCGCGGAGGTGATGGACGGCCGTACGCCGGACCACATCCGGGTCGTACGCCCGGTCTCCGGCGGCACCGTCGTGGACATCGACATGGCCCAGCGGCTGCTGCGCAACCTGGTCGACGACAAGCTGCGCAAGGCGTGGCGGCGCAGACCCACCATGCGGGCCGCGATCTGCCTGCCGTACGGCAGTGAGCCGCTGGCGCAGCGGGCCGCGGTGGAGACGCTGAACGGGATCGGCGCCCGCCGGGTGGAGATGGTCGACACCCTGGTCGCCGCGGCCGTCGGCTGCGACCTGCCGGTGGAGCAGCCCGAAGCCACCATGATCGTGGTGTGCGGGGCGGGGACCACGCAGATCGCGGTGCTCTCGCTGGGTTCGATCGTGGCGGCGCAGACCGTCACGGTGGGCGGCAACGCCATCGACCACGCCGTCGTCCAGCACCTGAGGCTGCACCACAAGCTGATGATGCCGGGCCAGTCCGTACGGCCGCTGCACCTGATGCTCTCCAGCAACGGCGACCTGGTGGCGGGCCCGACCGAGGTGCACGGCCGGGACGTGGTCAGCGGGCTGGCCCGTTCGGTCATGGTCGAGGCCGAGCCGGTCCAGCGGGCCATCGCCTCACCGCTGACCACCATCCTGGACGGGATCGGGTCGGTGCTGCGGCGCTGCCCGCCGGACCTGGTCGCGGACCTGGGCGAGCGCGGCATCATGCTGGCGGGCGGCAGCGCGCTGATCCCCGGCCTCCAGTCGATGATCCGGCAGGCCACGACCATGCCGGTGCACATCGCGGACCGGCCGGACACCTGTGCGGTGCTGGGGCTGGGCGCCATGATCGAGGGCAAGGTGGAACCCCTGCACCTCGATCCGATGGCCACCTAGCGAACGGGGGACGCGCCTTCCCGGGGCACCTTTTAGGCGCGCCCTTCGGCCGCACCCTCAAGGCGCCTCCTCCGGACGGCGCCCCTTCCGGGCGCACCCTCCAGTCGCACCCCGCCGCTCACAGCGTCCGCGTGTTCCAGCCCACCACCGCAGGCCGACCGTGCTCTTCGCCGAGGACGCCCACCGTGCCTGTCTCGAAGGTGAACAGCGCGCCCGCCGACGGCGGCAGGCCGAGCCGACGGGCCGTCAGCACGCGCTGGAAGTGCCCGTGGCCGACCAGCACCACGTCGCCGTCCGCCGTGCGCAGCTGTTCCTCGATGCGGGCCAGCACCCGGTCGGCACGTGCGCCGACCTGCTCGGGCGACTCACCCGGGTGCCCCGGGGGACCGGCGGTCACCCCGTCGGTGAACAGGAACCAGTCGGGGCGCGTGCGGTGGATCTCGTCGGTGGAGACGCCCTCGTACCCGCCGTAGTCCCATTCGCTCAGATCGGCATCGACCTGCGGGTCCGGCAGCCCGGCCAGCTCGGCGGTGCGCCGGGCCCGCTGCAGCGGGCTGCTGAGCACCGCGCCGATCTTCCGGGCTGCCAGGACCGGCCGCAGGGAGCGGGCCTGCTCCTCACCGCGGGCGGTGAGCGGCAGGTCGGTCCAGCTGGTGTGCTGCCCCGACCTGCTCCACTCCGTCTCGCCGTGGCGGACCAGGAGCAGTTCACTCACCGCCGGTCTGTCCCTCCGGCGCCTGGCCCTCCTGCTTCTGGGCCTCTGCAACGGAGGCGCGGACCTCGTCCATGTCCAGGTTGCGGGCCTGGCCGATGACGTCCTCCAGTGCCTCCTCCGGCAGCGCGCCGGGCTGCGAGAACACCGCGATGTTCTCGCGGACGATCATCACGGTCGGGATCGACTGGATCTGGAAGGCGGACGCCAGCTCGGGCTGCGCCTCCGTGTCGACCTTCGCGTAGACCAGGTCGTCATTCTTCTCGGACGACCGTTCGAAAACCGGGCCGAACTGCTTGCACGGGCCGCACCACTCGGCCCAGAAATCGATCAGGACGAAATCGTTGCCGGAGACGATCTCGTCGAAGTTGTCCTTGGTGAGCTCTACCGTGCTCATGCGCACTTCCCTGCTTCCGGTTCCGGTCTCTTCTCGGTCCCGCTGCGACAACGGGTGGATCGCACGACCTATTCCGCACGCCGGACCGTCCCGCACCCCTGCCCAGCAAACGCCGACCTATCCATATGAATTTCCACGGCCGTACGGCGGCGCCCCGGACACCCCGCGGGACAGCGCCCGCCACACCCGGTCCCGGGCCAGCGGCAGCCGGGTGAAGCGCACCCCGGTGGCGTCGCGGAGCGCGTTGGCCAGGGCCGGCGCGACCGGATTGAAGGGGCTCTCACTCATGGACTTCGCGCCGACCGGGCCGATCGCGTCGGACGTCGGTGTGAAATACACCTCGGTACGGGGCACGTCAGCGAAGGCGGGCAGCCGGTACTCGCGGAACGCCACGGTGCACACCGCGCCGCGCCCGTCCAGCCGTACGTCCTCGAAGAGCGCCGCCCCCAGCGCCTGCGCCACCCCGCCCTCGACCTGCCCCCGGCACTGCATGGGGTTGATCACAGTGCCGGCGTCCGCCGCGTGCACGCTGCGCAGGATGCGGATCTCCCCGCTGTCCGGGTCGACCGCGATGCGGAACCAGTGCGCGTTGAAGGCGACCGTGCGCGGCGTACCGGCGAAGTGGCCGAAACCGGTCAGCGGGCCGTCGACGCCGACACCGTCGGCACCTCCGTCACCGCTGTCGTCGCCCCCGCGGGCGGCCCGCTCCCGGACCGTCCCGGCCAAGGACCGCGCCGCGCGCAGTACCGCCTTGCCCGCCACCACGGTCCCGGCCGAGCCGAAGCCCCCGGTGTCGTGCCCGACCACGTCGGTGTCGGCCTGCCGTACGGTGATCCGCTCCGCGGGGACGCCCAGCTCGGCGGCGGCGATCTGGCACAGGGCGGTGGTGGTCCCGCTGCCGGATTCGGGCGTGCCGACGGCCAGTTCGTACGTGCCGTCGGCGTTGCGCGTGACCCGCGCGTCGGCGAGGTGCCCGCCGGGTCCGCCCGCGGCGATCAGCGACACCGCGCTGCCCTCGCCCACCAGCCAGCCGTCCGGCGCGGCGGTCCCCCCGGACGTGGACGCCTCGCGCAGCACGTCCAGACACGCGTCGAGCCCGTAACTCCCGATGCGCAGATCCGTCTCCCCACCCACCACCGGCACCAGGTCGTCCCCCGGCCGCACCGCGTTGCGCTCCCGCAGCAGCAGCGGATCGATGCCCAGCCGCCGCGCCAGTTCGTCGAGCGCGCTCTCCAGCGCGAAGGCGACCTGCCCGAGCCCGTATCCGCGGAAGGCACCGGCGGGGACGGTGTGGGTGTGGACGGCGAAACCGTCCACCTTCTTGTCCGGGCAGCGGTAGAGGGACAGGGCGTCGCCGCATCCGTGCAGCAGGACGGTCCGGGCGTGATTGCCGTACGCGCCGGTGTCGGACACCACGTGCAGCCGGAGCGCGGTGAGGGTACCGTCCCGGCGCGCGCCGGCCTTGACCCGTACGGTGAACGGGTGCCGCGTCGTGGCGCCGTAGAACTGCTCGGCCCGGGTGAACTCCAGCTTGACCGGGCGCCCGGTCCGCAGCGCCGCCAGTGCCACCACATCCTCGACGAGCATCTCCTGCTTGCCGCCGAAGGCACCGCCGACCCGCCCCGCGACGACCCGCACCGCGTCGGGCGGCAGGTCCAGCAGCGCACACAGGGAACGCCGTACGAGGAACGGCACCTGCGTGCCGGTACGGACCACCAGCCGCCGCCCCGGACCGGCACCGCCGCCCGCACCGCCCTCCACCGGCTCGAAGTATGCGAGCGCGCCGTGCGTCTCCAGGCTCGCGTGCTGCGCCCGCCGCGTACGGAAGGTCTCCTCGTACACCACGTCGGCCGCCGCGAACCCGCGCCGCACGTCACCGGTCTCCCCGTGCACCTCACCCGCCACATTGACCACGGGCGGCCCACTTGCGTACGGCTCCCCCCTGCCCCCGTACGGCTCCCCCTTGTCGTGCACCAGGGGAGCGCCCGGCCGCATCGCATCCTCCGGAGTGAGGACCGCGGGGAGCACCTCGTACGTCACCTCGACGCGGCGGCAGCCCTCCTCCGCCGCCGCCTCGCTGTCCGCGAGCACCGCGGCCACCCGCTGGCCCACGTGGCGGACGGTGTCGTCCAAGAGCCGGGTGTCGTGCGGATCGTCCTCGGGGTGCTCGTGCTGAGCGGTGGAGAAGTACCGGTCAGGGGCGTCGCGGTGGGTGAGGACCGCGTGCACGCCCGGCACCCGCAGCGCGGCGCGGGTGTCGACGGCGGTGATCCGGGCGTGGGCGTGCGGTGAGCGCAGCAGTTTCATGTGCAGCAGGCCCGGCAGGGCGCCGATGTCGACGTCGAAGGTGTAGCGGGCCGTGCCGGTGACCACGTCCCTACCGCCGGGCGCGGGGGCGTTACGGCCGACGGCGGCCCCGTCCCCGGGTTCCTCCGTATGCCGCACACCCCGCACGGCGTCCTCGATGGCCCGGTAGCCGGTGCAACGGCACAGGTTCCCCTTGAAGGCGCGCGGCAGGTCGGCGAGCAGCCCCTCGTCGAGCGCGGCAGTCGTCATCACGAACCCGGCCGTACAGAATCCGCACTGAAAACCCTGCGCCTCCAGGAACCGCCGCTGCACGGGATGCAGCCGGCCGCCCTCCGCGTCGGCCAGCCCCTCGACGGTGGTGACCGCCCGCCCGTCCGCCCGTACGGCCGGAAACACGCAGCTGTGCACCGGCTCACCGTCCACGTGCACCGTGCACGCGCCGCAGTCCCCCGCATCACACCCCTTCTTGACGCCGAAACAGCCGCGCTCGCGCAGGTAGGTACGCAGGCACTGGCCTGGGCGTGGTACGGCCTCGGTGGAGCTGCCGTTGATCTCGGTACGGAAATCGGTGCGGGAACCGGTGCGGGAATCGGTGCGGAACCCGGTACGGCTATCGGTGCGGGAATCGGTACGGCTATCGGTATCGGTACGGCTAGAAGACGGTTCCGGCCCCGCCGGCGTCCGCGCGCCCAACTCCTCCCGGATCTCCTCCCCCAACCGGTACGTCATGTGCCGCCGCCACTCCGGCAGCCCGTGGACGTCGTCGAACCAGCCGTCGTCCGGCACGGCGTCCCCGATCGCCGCCCGCAGCGCGCGGGCGTCCGGCAGCACGGGGAACCGCAGCCGGACCGGCCGTACGGTGGCAGCCGTGATCGTCAGGGCGAACGCCCCGTCCACCGGGTCGAGCGTCCCGATCAGCAGCGCGGCCGAGCGCCCGAGCCCGTACAGCGACGTCTGCCGGAACGCCGTACGGCACTCCAGCGCGCGGGCCGGCAACGTGACCGAGCGCAGCAACTCACCCTCTGCCAGCGCGTTGCACCCGGCGCCGGTGACGAGATCCGCCACCGGAAGCCGCCGGGCGGTCCCGTCCGTGGCCAGCAGCAGGCAGGTGCCGTCCAGCGCGGCGGTGAGGGCGATCATCGGGCCGGCGGGCTGCGCGTGGCACAGGTTCCCGCCGACAGTGGCCGTGTTCCAGATCTTGAACGAGGCCAGGAAGGCGCGGCAGCACTGCTCGAAGAGCGGCCCCGCCGGCCGGCCCGTCCCACTGCCGGCCCGGGACACCTCGGCGACGGTACACGTCGCCGCAATCTCCAGCCCGCCGTCCGGCAGCCACCGGAGCGGCTCCCAGCCCATCCGGCTCAGGTCCAGCAGCCGCCGCAGCCCCGGCTGGGGCTCGGAGAAGAGGTACGTACCGCCGCCGAGCCAGGCGTCACCCGGCCGCCATTCCGGACGTTCCCGGGCGTCCCGGACCTCCCGCACCGTATTCAGGTCCATGTTCCGAGTGAAACAAGCGCACCCCACCGACAGTCGCAGCCACGCACGAACCCGCCACTCCGCCGCCCACGCAACCGCCCACCCCGTACGCCCGGAACCGCGACTCCACCGCCCACCTCTCCCCCTCTCCCCCGCCCCCTCGCACCAGCGCGACTACCCACCCATTCCCCTGGCATTTACGATGCGATTCCGCACACTCACCTGGCGAGTGCGCACGGCAGAAACCCGGGCCCGGCGCCCGGAACGGTACGAGGAGCACGCCCCATGCCGCACACCACCCCGCCCGCCCCCGGGGACAGCTCCGCCCCCGCCACCCTCGAACGGCTGCTGGCCGCCGTACCCGACGACGTACGCGCCGTCTTCAGCGCCCGCACCCTGCGCCCGCTCCTCCCCGAACACGACCGGACCGGCACCCTGCTGCACACCCTGGAGGTCTTCCTCCGCCACGACGCCTCGTGGGCCCGCACCGCCGCCGCCCTCCACCTCCACGTCAACACCGTCCGCTACCGCATCCAGCGCATAGAACACCTCACCGACCGCGACCTCACCCGTTTGAGCCACCGCCTCGACCTGCACGCGGCCCTGCTGTGCCGCACGGGAGCTGCGGAGGGGGCGGCGTAAGAGACGGCTCACGGGGCTGCGCAGCTACGGAGGACGCACGCGAAAGGCGGGACGGCAGCCGCCGTCCCGCCCGCCCGCTTCCGGTGGTTGCCGTCCGGTTGCCGTACGGGTCAGATGTGCAGCAGGTACACGTACCTGCCGCCCGCGCCCGCGTTCAGGTCCCTGTCGTAGCGCTCCCAGGGCTTCGGGGGCTGGTAGTCGCGGTTGTCGGTGAGCGCGACGTCCAGCGAGTTGATCGGCGAGCCCTGGTCGGTGCTGCGGGTGTACGCGGCGTAGATGAACTCGCCGCCCGCGCCGGCGTTCAGGTCCTTGTTGAGCTTGCGGTAGCCGTGCGGGGCCTCGTCGCCCTTGGACAGGAAGATGATGTCGGTGATGGGCCCGAACGCGGCGTTGGGCGCGGCGAGCTTGCTGTCGGTCTCGAAGGCGAAGTACAGGTACTGGCCGCCGGCACCGGCGTTCAGGTCCTTGCTGATCTTCGTCCAGCCCTCGGGTTCCTGCTCGTCCCCTTCGAGGACCATGAGGTTGATGACAGCCATTGCGTCCGTTCCTTTCTCGTCGGCGTACTGAGAAGAGGCGGGCTCACGCTATGGCTGCCACCCCTGGAACACATCGTGCGCAACCGGACAGCGGAGCGTTCGAATCGGCATCCGGTCACGGCCCGGCTGAGCTGCCGACCATGTGGTTCATCCGACAAGCAGGGTCGAACAGCCGAGCGGGACAACAGGTGGCCCTCCCCGGCCCCCTGTCCGGTTCCACCGCCGGGCCCCACTCACGCCCCCCTGGTCCCCCTCGGGTGGGCGGACGGCCCGAATGACACCGGTGGGGGCGGCGGGGTGGGGTGGTGGGGACAAGCCGGGGGCGGACCGCAGGGAACGGCCGGCGGGAGCGGTGGGACCGGCCGATAGCGGACCGCTGGGCGCGGGGCGCAGGGACCGACGGCCCGTCAGCGCCGCTCGTACACCAGCACCCGCCGCCCACGGTCCTGCTCGTCCGCCGTCACCGCGAAGCGCTCCTTGAGCACCGCGGCCTTCACCCGGTCCCGCTCCGCCGATACCGGCCGGGCCACCTCGGCAGCGTCGGTGACCAGCACGATCCGCCGCTGCGCGAGCATCGCGGCCCGTATCCGTTCCGGGCCGGCCTCCTCGCCCTTCAGCGTTCCGGACGCCGCCGGGCTCTCGGCCAGCGCGATGTCCCGCAGGCCGGCGAAGTCGCCGGGAGAGACGAGGGCGCTGTCCCGCCGTGCTGCCGGTATGAAGATCACCGCGTCACCGGGCTTCTTCAGCTCGCGCACCTCCGCGGCCACCGACAGGACATCGTCCACCCGGCTCCCCGGAGAGCGCTTCTCCAGCGACTGCGGCAGCAGCGCGACCACCGCCACCACGACCACCGCCGGGACCAGCCACGGCGCCGCCCGGGGGAACCGCGGCCTGGCCGCCCGTACCGCCGTACCCAGCGCCGTGCCGATCAGCAGCGCCAGCCCCAGCATGCTGAACAGGATGTAGCGGTCCAGGAACAGCGGCTGGACCAGGGAGAGCCCGATCAGGCCGAGCTGCGGCACCGCCAGCAGCGGCAGGCCGACAGCCGCCACCGACAGCCGGCCCGCCCGCGGCCGGTCCAGTACGGCCCCGAGGCCGCCGATCGCCAGCAGCACCGCCGGGCCGATCATCATGTGCCACGTCAGCGGCGGGATCCAGGACACCTGGCCGGACTGGGTCCGGCTGAACAGGACCAACGGGAGCGCCCCCGCCACGGCGACCGACGCCGCTGTCGCCCAGCGTGTCCACATCCTGCGCCCGGCCTTCACCCAGACCAAGGTCGCCAAGTGCGCGGGCAGGATCAGCAACGACAGCCAGTTCAACAGCGCACACACCAGGACCGCTCCCCCGTACCCCGCCCAGGGCACCGTTCTGCCGGCACCCCTGAGCACGGTCATCAGCAGCAGGGTCGATACGGCCGCTCCCGCCGTGACCAGCGCGTACGGGCGTCCCTCCTGGAGTTGGAACTGCACCGCCGGGAGAAGACCGAACGCCAGCCCTCCTGCCAGCCCGGCCCAGCCGCCCGCCAGCCGCTTGCCGATGGCCGTCACGCAGGCCGCCGCCACCGCCATGGCCAGCACGGAGGGAAGCCGCAGGGTCGTGGTGCTGGGCCCGAACCATGCGAAGAGTTCGTGCATCAGCAGGTAGTAGAGGCCGTGGACGACATCGACCTGCCCCAGCATGTGCCAGATCTCCGCGGTGGACCGCTGGGCCACCTGCCAGGTCGCGGCCTCGTCCCGCCAGACGCTGTTCTGCCGGGAGAGCCCCCACAGGCCGAGGAGGAGGGTCCACAGCAGCGGAAGCAGCCATACGGGCAGGCGTCGTCGGAAGGCTGATATGTGACTGGTCATGAAGGGCGTTCAAGTCCTAGGGCCGGCGGTGCAGCCCGGAATCAGGCACGGGCTTTCGAGAGCCGCCGCCCGGCGGACGGCTGCGCGTGGGGTGGCTCCCTGCCTGTGGGAGTGAGGTCCCTGATCGCTCCAGCGGCACACCCCCGTTCACCGCAGGAACATGATCGGACAAAAATCCTATCCGGTGGCTCCGGGCGGCCCCGTCGAGCCCTGTCGCCCATCACGTGAGGTGGACCAGGGCACTGTCTTGGGCGGCCGCTGTACGGTGCAGTCCGGCCGCACGCTCGGCCGTGGCGCCGACCGGCAGACGGTTCCCGTACCGGAGCCGCCTGGTACGGGAAGAGGAAGCGGCCGCAGGTAGCCGCAGGCGGCATCGAGTTCGCCGGCCTGGTGGCTGAAGATCGGCACGGCGGTTCCGTCGGACGCCACGACGCGCAGGGGTGCGTGTAGGTGTGCGACGTCGACCGGGCCGATGCCCGTTGACGGGTTCACCCATGGACAACGGACGCGGTTCGGTTCCGGCCAAGGAGGGCCACGGGATGCCGAGCCCGCGTCGGGCCGGTCCTAGCCCAGCAGCAGCCGCATCGTGGCAGTTCTGCCGGAGCCGTTCGGGCCGGTCAGGGCCGTGAGCGATCCGGTGGGCACAGTGGGTCGAGGTGGCGCAGACCTCACGGTGACGCGCCCGCACCCCCTCGGCTGCTCCCTCCTCGACTCCTCCCCGTCGGCCCCGTAGAGGCGTTAGCCGGGTGTTAGCGGAGCGGCAGCCTCGCGCCAGCGGCCCCGGGCAGAGTGAACGACGTACCGAGGAGACCGCGACACCAACTGCCCCGGGGGGAACCCGAAATGAGCGCCAGCACCATCACCCGCACCGCCCGCCGCCGCACCCTGCGCATCGCCGCCGCGGCCCTGACCGCAGCCGCCGGCCTGACCCTGACCGCCTGTTCCGGCTCGGACGCCGCCACCGGCACCAAGGCCGCAGCCCACATGGACGCGGCCGCCGCCGACCCCAGCGCCGCCAACTCCAGCAGCACGGGCTCCTCCTCCACCGACACCCAGGGCTCCAACCCCCAGACAGGCTCCGGCACCAAGACCGACACCAAGGCAGGTGCCGCGGGCCAGCAGACCGGCGGCCCGCAGGCCGCCCGCGGCGGCGGCAAGACCGGTGCGGGCCACCAGCGCTGCCACACCTCCGACCTCAAAGCGGCCTTCGCCACCGGCGAAGACGCCACCCCCGACCCGAACGCAAACGGCGGGACGACCACCAGCATCGTCCTGACCAACACCAGCAACCGCACCTGCAAGATCGGCGGCTTCGCCGGCGTCGACCTCAAGCCCGACGCCGGCGGCCCCAGCTGGTCGCTCGCCCGCTCCTCGGCCAAGCACGGCTCCATCACCCTCGCCCCCGGCGACAGCACCGACTTCACCCTCAACCTCGGCATGGCCAAGGAGAACGAGGAAGGCTCCTGGAAGCCCGCCACCGTCGCCGTCACCCCGCCCAACGAAACCACCGCCCTCACCCTGAAGTGGCCCTGGGGCCCCCTCACCCACCAGGACGGCGCCACCCACCCCGCCACCTACGTCAACCCCATCGGCTGACCGTCTCCCCCTGAGCCACCCCTCCGAGACCGGCCGCCCGAAGAGGCCCCGGCCCGGACGGCCACCCGACGTATCCAGCGATCGGGACAGCGTCATGCGGGTCTCCTCTTGCATCAGAGCAATGTCGAGATCGTAGGAGCCTTTGTGGAGCAGCCGTGGCAGGGCAGGTGTCTTGGAACTCAGCAGCCCCCGTGGGCCGACTCCTGCCTGTGCCGTCGGCGCGAGTCGCAGGAGAGTCCGCACGCCGTTGACGGCTGCGAACCACGCTGTTTGCCCCAGCGACGCCTGCTGACACCGTCGGCCATACCGGCCCGTTGAGCATCGTGTTCCCACTGTGCTCGGCGACCTGCTTCGGGATGGCGAGCACACAGCTTCCGACTGAACGGTCCCAGGCAGGCGACAGGACCGCGAGGCCGGCTGATACGCGGCAAGGGACCACAGGTGAACCACTCCGCCGCTGTCACCGACAACAACCAGGGACGGCTGGGGGCATGAGCCGAGGGCCGTAGGCATGAGGTCCCCGGACACCAGCCGATCTGCCCATAGTGATCAGCGGTGTTTCCGCCGGCTCGGGTGCGGCGGCATGGTGGCGGGGTCGCCCATGTAACCGATCAGAGGCGTCCGCAGAGGCATCGCCGGCCCTCGGCGGAGTGCTCCAGTGGCAGTTCAGGCGCCTGCGTCTCCAGACGCGGCGAAGCGGGCCCGGGAACCTGCGCGTGGCAGCTCCGGCCCTTCGGGCCATGCGCTGGACACGTAGGTTTTCGGGCGGCTGACCGTGAACTCCATGATTCGGTCTTCGCCGTTGGAGCGGTAGATGCGGTAAATGTCGTGGCAGTACCAGTCCGCCTAGGCGGTATTTTTCTGGAGAGGTCCAACCTGGAAGCTCCCCAATTCCTCATGCGTATAGGAGCGCTGTCACTGGGTCGAGGTCTTGACGCTCATCGAATGGCTGAGTGACGTACTGAGACTGGCACTGAGCCCCTTGAGGGAGAACCCGGCTTCGGCAGACACGCTCATGTTGAGCGTGCGGTCGATCTCTTGTGCCTTGCTTACAGCGACCCCTTCGGTTTCATGCCACGCATGGGTGGCCGTGGTGAGTGCGGGGTGAACCCTGAAGGCGTCGTCGATGAGGTGCCAGCTGGACCAGCGGCGCACGATGCAGTAGGGGGTCATGATTCCCTGCCACGTGTACTCGTGTCCGTGGTCATCTGGGATGAGGTAGCACGGCACCAGAGCCTGTGCGGAAAGTACCGGCGGGTTGGACGTCCACGTATCCGGCTTGTCAAGGCTCGCCGGTTTCGGGGTTGGCAGCTTTGGTGGCAGCACGCGGGAAAGCTCCACAACGGCCGGATACTCACCGACCTTCACCAGGTCGAAAAGCCCCCTGGCGCCTTCCGTACTGTCCGAGAATCGCAGCCGGGACGCATCTTCGTCGAAGTAGACGTACTTGGCCTCAGCAAGGCTGTAGAATCAGTGATAGCCGCCGTCTTCCTTTATCTGCCATTCAATCTTTGCCGGCGAGTCGATCTTGTCCGGTTCGTCATCCCACGGCTTCCCGTCGCGGGGGTGCATCAGATACCCGGAGCCGAGGCTCCCTCGGTCCGCAATGCTGCGGCGAGCGAAGACATACTTCCTGTCCGAGACGTCCAGGGCATGGAACACCCAGTGCGCCTTCGTCTCGGATTCCTCCTTCATCTCGTCATCGCACCACCAGTGAAGCTTCTTTCCGTTGCTTGTAGTGTGCCAAAACTGGTACACGTCTCCGACGACCGGAGCCACTTCTTCTCCCACCTGATCCGACGAATGGCGGGCGGCAGGCCCGCGGACCTGCCGCCGACGAGACGCGCAGTCGTGGCGTCACCTAGCAGACCGGCGGCCGTCAGGCGCACGCAGAGAGGGCGGTACGGACATGCGCAGGTTCTCCTGAGTTCCCCTCACTTTCGGGCCCGGCGCCAAGGCACGCCGGCACCCGACACGGCAGGGGCACTACGACACAGGCCTCACACACCGACCTGAAGCCGCACGCATCTGCGTACGTTCACACGTCTCAGGGAATGGCGGATCGGTCTTTCGGCGCATTTGCCAGAACGCACACCCAGTTGCGAGAAGGGCGCACAGCAGTCCACCCGTCACGTCGACGCACACCACGCGATACCGGCGAGCCGCTGCGGTCCCAGACAAAGGCCTCTTCGACTGCCGTTCCGCCCCGACCAGCACAGCACCCAACTAGCCATGCAGGCCACTCCCTGAGACGGAAAAGAATTCAGGGAAGAAATTTTTATAAATTCATGGGCGTTAGAAATCCCCGGCTACCCCTGACAGGATGTTGGCGCGGCCAGCACCATGGAACTTCTCGTGGTCGAACGGATCACACATGCCATGCGCCGCACAACCGGACGCACTTCGCGTCCGCATGTGGCACCGGTCGCGGCGTCACATGCGGCGACGAGTCGCGCTCGCCAGAGTCTCCTCACTCGCACTTCTCGGCCCGTCCCGCCGGGCCGCTGATGTACTCCACCCGCACGCTGTCGTTCTTCTCCAGCACCCATAGCGTCCCGTCGTCCGGGCTCCAGTGGACCGGTACGACGTAGACGCGATCCCCGGCGATGTGGAAGAGACGCAGCCCCGAGTACCGGAAGCCGAAGGCGCTGCCCTTCTCCCGGACGTGGAAGTAGCAACTGCCACCACCTCGGAGCATGAGGTCGTACTTGCTGAAGACGACCACGGCGGGGTCCTTGGTGCTCATGCTCCGCGCGGTGTCGGCGGCCCGGCCCCGGCCGACAAGACCGGCGTAGGCGTATACGGCCCAGAACAGCAGGAGCACGCTGATCAGCACGGTCAGTGACCACAGGCGCTGGTGGTGGCGTCTTTGCGTCTCGGTGAGTCCGGGGAGTTCGCTCGGTCCGGTGGCGCCGGGGGCTTCTGGCACGGCGGTCGGCGGGCGGGTGCGGGCGTACGCCGTGAGCAGGAAACCGACGATGGCGCTGAGCGGAATGAGCAGGTCGAACAGGCCGGGGTGGAAGCGGTAGAGCACGAACAGTGCCAGTGGCGGCAGCCAGGCGAACCGCAGGCGGCGCGCGGCCCATGCAATCCTGCGGGGCTCGTCGGCGGTCCACCGGTGGAGGCCCACCGCAGCGAGCGCCGCGCCCGCGATCAGCCATGCCGGCAGGAACAGCGCCTGCACGCTCCGCAGCAGGTAGTCGCTGGTGGAAAGGTGGAAGACAGAGTCCTGAAGACCGAGGGCACGGCTTTCCGCGTCGCTGCTCGCCCAGCCGAAGTAGAAGAGGACCGCCGTCAGCAGAGTCACCAACGAGCCGACCGTACCGGCCAGTTCCAGCCAGCCAGGCACGACCGTAGGGCTGGGGCCAGAGCTGGGGCTGGGGGTGGGGTGCGGTTCGGGATCCGAGTCTGGACCGCGTGCGGGGCCAGGGCCGATGTCATTGCCGGGCCCCCGCCCGGGCCCAAGCCCAGGATCCGGCCCTGGCGCTGGCCCCGGCCCCAGCAGCTCCCGCCCACCGCGAACGCGTCGGCGCACGCGGGCCACGAGCGACGCGACCCGGGTCACGGTGATGACTGCGGGTGAAGCACGCTGACGGTGGGCCCGGCGAGGCGGAACGCGTTGCCGTCGCCCCGCAGTGAGACCTTGGCCTTCCCGAGGGGCAAGTCGGCCGGCACCTCGACGGACAGCGCTCCCCTGTGACAGCAGCGGTCGTTCGGATCCCCCTGCCTGAACTGGGCCTTCCTCTCATCGAAGTACACCGAGACCGGCACCGGCCAGGTTCCGGAGATTCCGAAATGGCCGCCCTGGTGCACGGTCGCCGAGCTGTACTCGGTGATCCCGTTCGGGCACGCGTTACGTCCTGCCGGCGCGGCCCCGAACACGACCTTGCCGTCCGGGTGCCGCATCCGGAACAGAGCGAGTCTCTCCAGCACCCGGAAGCCCGCCCGGTACTTGCAACTGCCCGACGAGTGGCCCTTCACCTGGGAGTACGCGCTGGTGACGGTCTGCCACCGATCGGCCTGTCCCTGGGCCACGAAACAGGCGGCGACGAGTCCCTTGATCACGTTCCAGGGGTGCGGGTCGCTCTCCCACTTGCCCTGCCGCCCCGCGTCCCGGTAGCGGCTCTGCGCCAGTTGGCAGTCCTTGCGCTGCACCAGGTCGTAGACGTGATCGAAGTTGGCGTAGTCGTTGGACGGCGACTTGGGGCCGAACGGCGTCCAGGCCAGTTCTTTCCTCGGCTCCGGACGTTCAGGGGTGTCGCCGCCACCTGATGACGGGTTTCCGTGAGAGCGGGACGATGGGCCATCGGGTGTCCACGTCCCGCCCTGACCACCCGGACCGCGCCGACCGGCGCCGGGGCTGTTCGTCACGCCGGGCCAGGTGCCGTTACCGGAGGCGGTGGCGGTGGTTTTGCCAGGGCCGGTGGATTGCTCCGATCCGGTGGCCTCACTGGGCCCGCCGGCCGATCCCGAACCCCTAGGCGTACGCGATGTCGACGGCGACGACGGCAACGAAACAGTCGGCCCGTCCGTCCTCGGCGTCTTCTCCGCTCCGTCGCTTGCGGACCCGCACCCGGCCAGCGGCAACGCAAGCACCGCCGCGAGCACGACCGCGGTCCTTCTCCCCCGGTTCCCCATGTCCCGCCCCCTGGCAGACATCATCGGGCTTCCACACTTGGACGCCGCGGTGCAAGGGTAGAGGCGGGACCTTGCCGCGCGCCGGAGTTCGGGCGTACGAACGTCAGGCCTCCGGCGGCCGGCTCTGTCCAGGGATGGACTCGTGCCCGAGCCATACTTGAATCACGGGCAGCGGGATCTTCCCGGCGATCAGCCTCGAGGCATGCGTCTGGCGAAGGTCATGGATGCGGAGCCTCTTCGTCAGGCCGGCGACGTTGGCGGCATCCAAAGCAGGCTTCCAGCGGTTCGCGATGAAGAAGCCGGAAAAACCCTCCGCCGGGGACAGTGAAGATCAGCCCCTGCGGCTGCTTGCCCCGACAGTCCCCCTGAACAACTTCACCTGATCATGGCTGAGGACAAGCATCCGCCGGGACCCCTTCGTCTCGGCGGCACCGAGGTACGTTTCGCCTTCAACCCGACGCTTTCAAGCTCGTTGCCCACGGAGCTTGGGGCGCTTGCCGCTGAACGTGAAGTCGCAGGGCTGAAGTGCCGCCGCCTGCCCCCAGCGCAGGCGCGTGCCGGCCAAGGCGTCAACAAGATCGACAGCGTCGCCCTTCAGATGGGTACGGAGGACTGCGTACTCCTCCGGCTCAAGGAAGACCTCTTCGTCCTCGGCCTCGTCCCCCTCAGGCAGACGCGTGTAAGAGCAGGGATTCGAGTCGCGCAGAGCCGGATCGGCGGTCACGACGGTCCGGAGGACGCTGAAGAGCAATCCGTGGAGGTTGACGATGGTCTTCGGGGCGTAAGCGGCCGCACGGTCCCGGGCTCGCGCCGCGGCCCCGGGCGCCCCTCCTTGAGGCCGTTGATCCACTGACTGACGCGACCGCGCATGATCTTGTTCGCGTCATCCGAGACTGCCAGGTCCCGGAATCATGAGGCCATGTGGTTCTCAGTGAATCTGTGACAGTTGGTCCGGGTACGCCCGGACATGCCTGTCAGCAGCTCGACGTACTTGACGGCATGGCCGGGAACATCTCCTCGGCCGGGCACGCAGGCTCGGCCGCCTCCTCGACGAACCCCTCGCCCTTGACCCAGCCAAGCGGCCATCGCTGCCCGCGACCGTTCACGAGGTCACGGAAACGCTTCGCCGCCGTCTCGTCGTCGAAGACCTCGCGCTGCCACTTGCCGTCGCGGGTGCCACCGGCGCGCCAGACGACCCCGTAGGACACGGTCCCGGTCTTGCTCGTGTGGGTCTTGATGTGCGCCATGCCGACCAGCGCCCGAGAGGCGCGTGAGACAACCGTGAGGCGACGAACGTCGCCTCACGGCCACAGAGTGACGTTTCCGCAGGTCACATCGTTTCTGCACAGATGCGCAGGAGTGGGGCGGGTGGGACTCGAACCCACGGCCGACGGATTATGAGTCCGCTGCTCTAACCGGCTGAGCTACCGCCCCGAAACGGCGCGCCGCGCACATTTGTGCGCGCCGTCTGCCGCAGCATAGCCGCTCATACGATCTGTTGCGCGGGTGGGTCCTCGATGGGCCGCCATGCTCGTCCAAGAGGACTTCGGGCACCGGGTGTTCGGTTCCCCCGGACAGGAAAAAGGACCCCCGTGGGGGTCCTCTTCCGTGCTGCTCCCCCGACTGGACTCGAACCAGTAACCCTCCGGTTAACAGCCGAATGCTCTGCCAATTGAGCTACAGGGGACCGAGCTCCCCCGACTGGACTCGAACCAGTAACCTGCCGGTTAACAGCCGGCTGCTCTGCCAATTGAGCTACAGGGGAATGCTCTGTGTGCCTCGAATGCACTCCGATCCGGGGGCTCCGGACGGCGTGCGCTCGCTGCTGCACATACATTAGCGCAAGCAGGGGGGTGCTCCGCCAATCGGTACGCCTGCGGGTGGCCCCGGATGATCTTCTGGTCCGCGGGTAGGCGGGCAGCACAGACCGGCGGACCCGCGGGCAGGCGCGCAGCACGAGCCCGGCGGACCGACCTACAGCGCGCGCGAGCGAGACCGACGAGAGGGAAGGTGGAGCGACGATGCGCTACCGGCTCACGTTCATCACAGGACTGGCCATCGGGTACGTGCTCGGCACCAAAGCCGGCCGGGAGCGCTACGAGCAGCTCCGTAAGAGTGCCCGGCGGATCGCGCAGAACCCGGCCGTCCGCAATACCGCGGAGTCCGCCGCCCTCGGCGGCCGTGAGGTGGCCACCAAGGCGTTCGACAAGGTGTCCGCCAAGGTCGGCGACCGGATGCCGGGGCCGGTGGCCGAGCGCATCCGGGCGCTGCGCGAGCAGCGTGGCTCCGACGAGGACGACTGGGGTACGAGCAACACCTGACCTCCGGAGCGCGCGGGCGGCCGGGAACGGCCGCCCGCGTCCACCGTCCCGGCCCCCGGGGGTGTGAACCTGGCGGCCGTCCTGTCCCGTCGATGGGGCATCATCTGGGGGCATGGGGATAGTCGCCGGGCTGGACAGTTCGTCCGAGAGCACACGGATCGTCGTCTGCGACGCGGACACGGGTGCCGTCATCAGGCAGGGGTACGCGCCGCACCCCGCCGAAAAGGGACACGAGATCGACCCGCAGGCGTGGCTGATGTCACTCGGCGAGGCCGCGGGCAACGGGCTCCTCGAAGGCGTGCAGGCGATCGGGGTCTCCGCCCAGCAGCAGGGGATGCTGCCGCTGGACGCCGACGGCGCTCTCGTACGGCCCGCGCTGGTCGGCAACGACAAGCGGGCGCAGAGCGCCGCGGCCGATCTGATCGACGCGCTCGGCGGGCGGGCCGCCTGGACGCAGGCCGTCGGGGCCGTCCCGCACGCCGCCCAGCCGCTGACCAAGCTGCGCTGGCTGGCCCGTAACGAACCGGCGAACGCGGCGCGTGTCGCCGAGGTCCTGCAGCCGCACGACTGGCTGGTGTGGCAGCTGCTGGGGCGCCCGGCGCGGCGTACGACGGACCGGGGCGGCGCGTCCGGCACCGGGTACTGGTCGGCGGCGGCCGGCGCGTACCGGCCCGATCTGGTGGAGCTGGCGCTCGGGCACCAGGTGCGGCTGCCGGAGGTGCTGGGTCCGTCCGGCACCGCCGGGTTCACGCCCGAAGGGCTGCTGATCTCCGCGGGTACGGGCGAGACGATGGCCGCCGCCTTCGGGCTGGGGGTCGGCGCGGGCGACGCGGTGGTGTCGCTGGGCGCCTCGGGTTCGGTCTTCGGCATCCACCACGAGGCGCTGGCGGATTCCAACGGGACGATCACCTCGTTCGCCGACGCGACGGGGATGCATCTGCCGGTGGTGCACACGAGCAATGCGGTACGGGTGCTGCGCGGCACGGCCGAGATGCTGGGCACCGATCTCCAGGGCCTGTCCGAGCTGGCGCTGAAGTCGACGCCCGGCTCGTACGGCATGGTGCTGCTGCCCTATCTGGAGGGCGAGCGGACGCCGCACCTGCCGCACACGGCGGGGTCGCTGCACGGGCTGCGCCGCGAGAGCATGAAGCCGGAGCATCTGGCGCGGGCGGCCTTCGAGGGCATGCTGTGCGGGCTCGCGGACGCGCTGGACGTGCTGCGCGGGCGCGGTGTCGAGGTGCGCCGGGTGTTCCTGCTGGGCGCGGCGGCCGAGCTGGGCGCCGTGCAGGCGGCGGCGCCGGGACTGTTCGGGGCGCAGGTCGTGGTGCCGCAGCCGGCGGACTACGCGGCGCTGGGCGCGGCGCGGCAGGCGGCCTGGGCGCTGGGCGCGGCGCACGGCACGCTGGCGCCGCACGAGCCGCCGCGCTGGCCCGCGGCGGCCAGCCAGGTCTTCGAGCCGGGCGAGGATCTGCCGGTCGGGCAGGCGGTGCGCCAGCAGTACATCGCGGTACGGGAGGAGAGCTACGCGGGGGCGTTCCTGTCCGCGCAGTAGGGCGACGGAAGAGCGGCAGCGGGGCGGCGGAAGAGTGTGCGAGGGCGGTCGGGAGAGAGTGAGACGTACAGGACGGGCCAGGGGCCGTAGGGCCCACAGGTCCGCTCAGGGGCGGTAGGCGCGCAGGCGGCCCGGGGCCGCGGGTCCGTTGTCCGGCCCAGGAGGACTGCCTTCCGGTGCAGGTGCAGGCGCAGGTGCGGGAGACAGCCCTCTGTCCGGAGGCCCCGGAGCGGTCCGGGCAGCTCCGGGTCAGTCCAGATAGCCCCGGAGCTGGTCCGCGAAGGCGTGGTCGCGGAGCTTGTTCAGCGTCTTGGACTCGATCTGGCGGATGCGTTCGCGGGTGACGCCGAAGATCCGGCCGATCTCCTCCAGGGTGCGGGGGCGGCCGTCGACGAGCCCGTACCGCAGCTGGACGACCTTGCGCTCCCGCTCGCCGAGCGTGGACAGGACCGCTTCGAGGTGCTCGCGCAGCAGCAGGAAGGCGGCCGACTCGACGGGGGACGCGGCGTCGCCGTCCTCGATGAGGTCGCCGAGCGCGACGTCGTCCTCCTCGCCCACGGGGGCGTGCAGGGACACCGGCTCCTGGGCGAGCCGCAGCACCTCGCTGACCCGTTCGGGGGCCAGGTCGAGCTGGGCGGCGACCTCCTCGGGCGTGGGTTCGCACCCTCGCTCCTGGAGCATCCGGCGCTGTACCCGTACGACCCGGTTGATCAGTTCCACGACGTGTACGGGGACGCGGATCGTGCGGGCCTGGTCGGCCAGCGCGCGGGACATGGCCTGGCGGATCCACCAGGTGGCGTAGGTGGAGAACTTGTAGCCGCGGGCGTAGTCGAACTTCTCCACGGCTCGGATCAGCCCGAGGTTGCCCTCCTGGACGAGGTCGAGCATGGTCAGGCCGCGGCCGACGTAGCGCTTGGCGACGGAGACGACCAGGCGCAGGTTGGCCTCGATGAGGCGGCGTTTGGCCATCCGGCCGAGGACGACCAGTTTGTCGAGGTCCAGGGCGAGTTGGGAGTCCAGGTCGGGGGTGAGGCGGAGTTTCTCCTCGGCGAACAGGCCGGCCTCGACGCGGCGGGCCAGTTCGACCTCCTCCACGGCGGTGAGCAGCGGAATCCGGCCGATCTCGCGCAGGTACTGGCGGAACAGGTCGGAGGAGGGGCCGCCGGCCTCGGCACGTGGCGGCGGCTCCGGGGCGATCTCCTCCACGAGGATTTCGGGCGCGGGCGGCTCGGCCTGCTGGGGCACGGTGGCCGAATCCGCGGCCGGCGCGTCGGCGAGGGTCCGGGTCTGCACGGGGGCGACCTCCAGTGTGATCGCTGCTGAGGCGGCGGAAAGGCCGGGAGCGTCTGCGGCCGAGCCGCTGTCCGTCCCGTACATCAAGAGCGGTTCCGCGGGGGATTCCGGTTCCGTACGTCCGGACCCGCCGCGCTCCGAGGACTCAGGCACCGCTCCTCAGTGTGGAGTACGACACAGGTCCGCCACGAGGGGCGTGCGGGCACTTTTTGGGTCCGGACGGTGACCGCGCGGCTACGGCGGGGTGGGTACGGGCCGTGCGCCGCGCCTCGGCCGCGTACGGGCCGCCGGCGCGGGCGGCGGGCTCCGAGGGGCCGGCCGGGGTGCCCGGCCGCCGGGCGTGGGCGGCTACAGCGCCGCGTAGCCGCGTTCGCGCAGGGACTGGCCGTACTGCTGGAGGACCCACAGTTCGTTCTGGACGGCGGCCAGGTGCTGGGGGTCGGCGTTCGGGCCGAGGCGCTGGAGGGCGCCGCGGATCTCCGTGACGCGGCGGTTGACGGCGGCGAGCCGGACGGTCACCAACTGGACGCCGGCGTACGCCTCGTCGGGGTCGCGGCGGGTGTGCAGCGGTTCCACGGCCAGCTCGGTGACCTGGGCGCGGACCGTGTCGTCGGGGGCGGCCTCGCGGACCCGGGCGAGGTAGGTGTTGTCGCCCGCGGCGGACATCGCGCCGCCCGCGTCGGCGATGCACCGGCGGACGGTCGCGTACGGGGGCGCGGTGAACTCGTCCGCGCCGTACGCGTCGAAGGCGGGCGAGACCAGGTCGGGGCGCTGGAGGGCCAGCTTGAGCAGTTCCCGTTCGACGAGGAGGGCGGGGCTGCGGAGGTTCAGCGCGGGGCCGCGGGGGGCGGGCGGCGGCTGGGCGGCCTCGGGGGCCTGCGGGGCGGCGCGGCGGCCCGTACGGGACGGGTCCTGGCCGTTCTGTCCTTCCCGGCCGCGCTCGCGGGCCCAGCGGGCGAGCTGGCCGACCCGGCGGACGACGAACTGGGTGTCGAGGATGCCGAGCATGCCGGCCAGCTGCACGGCGGACTCGTGCTGGATGGAGCTGTTCTTGATGTTGGCGACGATGGGCGCCGCCTCGTCGAGGGCGGCGGCGCGGCCCACGGTCGTGTCGAGGTTGTGCCGGGCGACGACCTGGCGCAGCGCGAACTCGAACAGCGGTGTACGGGACTCCACCAGGCCGGCGACGGCGGCGTCGCCCTCGGCCAGGCGCAGGTCGCACGGGTCCATGCCGCCGGGGGTGATGGCGATGGAGGTCTGGGCGGCGAACTTCTGGTCGTCCTCGAAGGCGCGCAGCGCGGCCTTCTGGCCGGCCGCGTCACCGTCGAAGGTGAAGACGACCTCGGAGCCCGAATTGTCCATCAGCAGCCGGCGCAGGATCTTGATGTGACCTTCGCCGAAGCTGGTACCGCAGGTGGCGATGGCGGTGCGGACGCCGGCCAGGTGGCAGGCCATGACGTCCGTATACCCCTCGACGACGACCGCGCGGTTGGTCTTGGCGATCTCCTTCTTGGCGAGGTCGATGCCGTACAGGACGTGGGACTTGCGGTAGAGGGGGGTCTCCGGGGTGTTCAGGTACTTCGGGCCGTTGTCGTCGTCGCGCAGCTTGCGGGCGCCGAAGCCGACGACCTCGCCGGCGATGTCGCGGATCGGCCACATCAGGCGGCCCCGGAAGCGGTCGATGGGGCCGCGGCGGCCGTCCTGGGAGAGGCCGGAGAGGATCAGCTCCTTGTCGCTGAAGCCGCGGCCGCGCAGGAAGCGGGTGAGGTGGTCCCAGCCGGCCGGGCTGTAGCCGACGCCGAAATGCTGGGCGGCGGCCTGGTCGAAGCCGCGCTCGGCGAGGAACTTGCGGCCGATCTCGGCCTCGGGGCTGTCCAGCTGCTCGGTGTAGTACTGGGCGGCGATCTTGTGCGCCTCGACCAGGCGGGTGCGCTCGCCCTGCTGGCGGCCCGGGGTGTAGCCGCCCTCCTCGTAGCGCAGCGTGATGCCGGCCTGGGAGGCGAGGCGCTCGATGGTCTCGGCGAAGGAGAGGTGGTCGAGCTTCATGATGAAGTCGACGACGTCCCCGCCCTCTTGGCAGCCGAAGCAGTGGTAGAGGCCCTTGGCCGGGCTGACGTGGAACGACGGGGACTTCTCGTCGTGGAAGGGGCACAGGCCCTTGAGGTTGCCGCCGCCCGCGCTGCGCAGCTGGAGGTACTCGGACACGACGGCGTCGATCGGGACCGCGTCCCGTACCGCCTTCACGTCGTCATCGTTGATCCTGCCTGCCACGCCTGAATTCTACGGGTGGGGTACGACAGTCCGGTCCGGGCCCGCCCGGCCGGGTGGGACGGTCCGGTCCGGACGGGTACGGCGATCACGTCCGGCCGGGTACGGCGATCCCGTCCGGGCCCGCCCGGCGGCCGGGTCGCCGCCGCCGTACGGGCCCGGGGCGGCCGTCCTCAGGCCATCAGTTCCAGGAAGCGGTCCAGCCCGATGTTGCCCCCGGAGATCACCACGCCGACCCGGCGCGGCAGCGGCTCGACCGCCCCGGCCAGCAGGGCGGCCAGTGCGCTCGCCCCGCTCGGCTCGGTGACGATCTTCAGCCGTTCGAAGGCCAGCCGCATCGCCGCCCTGATCTCGTCGTCGCTGACCAGCACCACCGAGTCCAGCAGTCGCCGGTTGACGGCGAAGGTCAGCTCGCCGGGCTCGGCCAGTGCCTGCCCGTCGGCGATGGTGCGCGGTACGGGGATGCGGACCCGCTCGCCGGCCGCCAGCGAGCGCCGGGTGTCGTCCCCGGTCTCCGGCTCGACGCCGATCATGCGGATGCCGGGTGACAGCGCGGTCGCGGCGACGGCCGAGCCCGCCATCAGCCCGCCCCCGCCGACCGGCGTGAGCAGGGCGTCCAGGGGGCCGGTCTCCTCGATCAGTTCCAGGGCCGCGGTGCCCTGACCGGCGATGACGTGCGGGTGGTCGTACGGCGGGATCAGGGCCAGGCCGCGTTCGGCGGCGAGCCGTGCGCCGAGGGCGGCCCGGTCGCCGGTGTAGCGGTCGTAGGTGACGATCTCGGCGCCGTAGCCCTCGGTGGCGTCCCGTTTGGAGCGCGGCGCGTCCTGCGGCATGAGGATCACCGCGCTGCTGCCCAGCTCCCGGGCGGCCAGGGCGACCGCCTGGGCGTGGTTGCCGGAGGAGTACGCCGCGACGCCGCGCGCGAGCTGCTCCGGCGCCAGCCGGGAGACGGCGTGGTAGGCGCCGCGGAACTTGAACGCGCCGGCCCGCTGGAAGTTCTCGCACTTCAGGTGCGTCTCGGCGCCCACGAGGACGTCGAGGGTGCGGGACCGCAGCACGGGGGTGCGGTGGACGACGCCCTTGATGCGGGCGGCGGCGTCCTGGACGTCGTCGAGCGTGACGGTGGCTTCGCTCATGGGCGGGTCTCCCTGGGCGTCGGCTGCGGTTCGGGTCCTCGTCCTCCGGGCGCGCGGGTCCCCGGGCCCGGCTCCTCGGGCGCGGGTCCTCCGGGCGCGGGGAACCGGGCTCAGAGCAGCGAGTCCAGGGCCACCTCCGGGTCGGCCAGCGCGGCCGGGTCGAGGATTCGGCCCGAGCGGATGAGCTGCTGGATCGGTCCGGTGACGTCCCACACGTTGACGTTCATGCCCGCCAGCAGCCGCCCCTCGGACAGCCAGAAGGCGATGAACTCGCGCTTGCCGACGTCGCCACGGCACACGACCTGGTCGTACGAGCCCGGGGGCGCGTAGCCGGAGTACTCCAGCCCGATGTCGTACTGGTCGGAGAAGAAGTAGGGAATCCGGTCGTAGGTGACGTCCTGGCCGAGCATGGCGCGGGCGGCGGCGGGGCCGCCGTTGAGGGCGTTGGCCCAGTGCTCGACGCGCAGCCCGGCGGGCCCGCCGTCGTCCCCCGCGCCGGGCGGCAGGGGGTACGGGAAGGCGGCGACGTCACCGGCCGCATAGATGTGCGGGTCGGAGGTGCGCAGCGCGGCGTCCACCGCGATCCCGCCGCCGTCCTTCCGGCCGATCAGGTCCAGGCCCGCCTGCTCGGCCAGTGCGGTGCGCGGCGCGGCGCCGATCGCGGCGAGCACGTCGTGGGCCGGGTGCTCCTCGCCGTCGTCGGTGCGGGCGGCCAGCACCACGCCGTCGTGTCCGGCGATCTCGGTCAGGCGGGCGCCGAAGTGGAAGCGGACGCCGTGCTCGCTGTGCAGGTCGGTGAAGAGGCTGCCCAGTTCGGGCCCGACGACGCCGTGCAGCGGGGTCGGCTCGGGCTCCACGACGGTCACCTCGGCGCCGTACGAGCGAGCCGCGGCGGCGACTTCCAGGCCGATCCAGCCGGCGCCGGCGATGACGATGTGGCCGTTGTCCCGGCCCAGGGACTGCAGCACACCGCGCAGTCGCTCGGCGTGCGCGAGGCGCCGCAGGTGGTGGACGCCGACCAGGCCGGTGCCGGGGATCTCCAGGCGGCGCGGCTCGGCGCCGGTGGCCAGCAGGAGCTTGTCGTACGCGATCAGGGTGCCGTCGCCGAGGCGGACGGTGCGGGCCGCGCGGTCCAGGTGGACGGCGGGCTGGCCGAGGTGCAGTTCGATGTCCGCGCCGGCGTACCAGGCGGGCTCGTGGACGAAGACGCTGTCGCGCTCCTCCTTGCCGAGCAGGTACCCCTTCGAGAGCGGGGGGCGCTCGTACGGGTGGTCGCGCTCGTCACAGATCAGTATCACCCGGCCGGTGAAGCCTTCCGCACGAAGGGTCTCGGCGGCCTTTGCCCCGGCCAGGCCACCTCCGACGATGACGAACGTCTGGTGTGCGTCGACCACTTGCTTCCTCCTCGCTGCGGCGCGGTGCGTCCGCGTCCGTGAACGCCCCCGGTCGTGTCCCCGTTCTACCCCCCGCAGTGCTTCCGCCGCGTACTGCCCGGCGCGGCCCGCCGCGTGTCCCCGCCCGGTCGTGTGACGCGGGTGGGGACGTCCCCCAAGCCGTTCAGGTACTGGGGGACATACCGCGTTCCGCGGCCGTCCACCCTGTCGTGCCCCTGATGTGTTTCCCCCGTTCGAAACACTCAGGCTCGAGCGTCCCGCACCGCGCGCGCCGCGGGAAGGGGGCCCGTTCCCCAGGGGTCGCACCGGCCCCGTCCATGGTGGCCCGGTGGCGCGGGTGCCTGCTGGTCAGAGCGTGCCACGCGGCCGGGTGAGCCGGGCGTGCAGGGAGCGCGCCGAGACGTCGGTGAGGGCGGCGATCTGGTCGATCAGGGCGCGCATCCGGGCGGTGTCGTCGCCGGCCGCCTCGGCCCGGTCGTACAGGGCGCGGAACTGCGGGTCCAGGCCGTCCGGGGCGCGGGCGACCAGTGCCTCGGCGAGTTCGGCGATGACGATGCGCTGGTCGGCGCGGAGCGCTTCCTGCTCGGGGCGGCGCATGACGTACCGTTCGGCGACGGCCTTCAACACGGCGCATTCCAGGCGGGTTCCGGGCGGTACGACGAGCCGGGCGCGGTGCCGGGTGAATCCCCCCGTACCGGCCGCCGTGCCGGAACGGCCGGGAAGGTACCCCCACTCGGCGCGGGTGGCGGTCTCCGCGGCGAGGCAGAAGCGGCCGATGAGCTGGCTGGTGGCGTCCTTCAGGCGGGCCTGGGCGACGGCCGTGCCGTCGTAGCCGTGCGGCCACCACTCCTGGTCGAGCAGGCGGTCGAGGGCTTCGCCCAGTTCCTCCGGGTCCGCGCCGGGGGCGTAACGTTCGGCGGCGATCGCGAACACTTCGGCACGTTCGGGTTCGGCGAGCAGGCAGTTCGGGTCGACGTGGCCGGCGTGCAGCCCGTCCTCCACGTCGTGCACCGAGTACGCCACGTCGTCGGCCCAGTCCATGACCTGTGCCTCGAAGCTGCGCGCCGCCTCCGGCGCGCCCTGCCGGAACCAGCTGAAGACCGGCAGGTCGTCCTCGTAGACACCGAACTTGGACGAACCGGGATCGGTGGGGTGGCCGCCGCGCGGCCACGGGTACTTGGTCGCGGCGTCCAGGGCGGCGCGGGTCAGGTTGAGGCCGACGCTGACGGCCGTGCCGTCCGTGTCGGGGACGAACCGTTTCGGTTCCAGGCGGGTGAGCAGCCGCAGCGACTGGGCGTTGCCCTCGAATCCGCCGCAGGGCGCGGCGACCTCGTTCAGCGCCTGCTCGCCGTTGTGCCCGAAGGGCGGGTGGCCCAGGTCGTGGGCGAGGCAGGCGGTCTCCACCAGGTCCGGGTCGCAGCCGAGCGCCGCGCCGAGTTCGCGGCCGACCTGGGCGCACTCCAGGGAGTGGGTGAGACGGGTACGGGGGCTGGCGTCCCACAGGTGTCCGGTGGTGCCCGGGGTGACGACCTGGGTCTTGCCGGCGAGGCGGCGCAGCGCGGCCGAGTGCAGCACCCGGGCCCGGTCACGCTGGAAAGCCGTGCGCCCCGGGCGTTTGTCGGGCTCGGGGACCCAGCGTTCGGTGTCGGCCGCTCCGTACCCCGTACCGTCGTGGCCCGCTTCGCGGCCGGTCGTCGTTCGTGTGCCCGTCATACGGCGACGGTAGCCGCCCCGAGGGAGTCCTGGACGCACCCGCCGCGTGCAGCGAGTGCCTGGTCGTAACGGTGCAGGACCAGCCGCGCCAGCGCGGGATGGTCACCGAGCGGTGCGGCGGCGGGCCCGGGGACGGCCGCGGCGCACTGCGCGGCGAAGCGGCCGGGCGCGGTGAAGCAGGAGGCGAGGGCGGGCCGGTGGTGGCCGCGGGCGGCGAGGGTGCGCAGCGCGGCGGGGACGGAGAGCGGGGTGCCGGCCGGGCCGCCGTCCGGGGGCGCCGAGGCGTAGGCGGGCACGACCGGTACGCCGCCGAGCCGCTGGGACAGGAGCCGCGCCGTACGGGCCGTGTCGGCGGCCGCTTCGGGGGCGCGGGAGCCGGCGGCGGCCAGCACGACGGCGTCCGGGCGCCGGGCCCCGGCCTCTTCGAGACGGGCGTGCAGGGCTTCGGCGAGCAGGGGGTGCGGGCCGAGCGGGCGGGCGGAACGCGCCGTCAGGTGGGGGGCTCCGGCCAGCGCGGCCGGTATGTCGTGGCCGACGTGCCGGCCGCGCGCGAGCAGCAGTGGTACGACGACGGCCGTACCGCTCAGCTCCGCCAGCGTGTCCGGGAGCAGCGGCGCGTTCAGCTCGATGTGGCCGAGACGGACGACGAGCCCGGGGCGCAGCCGCCGTACCCGGTCCAGGAGGGCGGTGACGGTACGCAGCGCTGCGGGGTCACGGCTGCCGTGCGCGACGGCGACGAGCGGGGGCGCCTGCCAGGCCGTCGAGGCGCTGAGGGAGGGGCGGGAATCGTCCGGTACGTGGGCGGGACGGGGGCCGTCCGGTACGTGGGCGGGGCGGGGGCCGCCGGGTGTACGGGCGGCCGGGGGCCGCGGGGGGAGGCCGCGCAGCCCGACCCGGGTGAGCCGGTCGCTGAGCCGGTTGCTGATCTCCGTCATGAGCTGCGCCGTACTGTCGAAGGGAACCGCGGGGAGCGAAGGGTCCACGGGTGGCGGGGGCGGTATCGACGCCTTCATGAGGGGAGCCTGGCAGCCGGGCGTTGCCGGGCCGTTGCGCGGGTGTGACGGCTGGTTACCGGTGGCTGTCGGGGTGCCGGGGGCGGGGGTGAGGGGTGCGGAGAGCAGGCGTGAGGAGTGCGCCCGGAAGCCCGGAGCACCAGGAGCGCCCGAAGCTCCCCCGACCTCCGACCTCCGACCTCCGACCTCCGGTCCCCGGCCCCTGACCTCTGACCCCTGGGCTTCCTCACCTCCCCCGTACGGACGCCGTGAGGCACGCTTCCCCGGCCCGTAACGCCGCCCCGGACCGGCGGAAACACGGGCGCCGCAGGCTGGCCGTATGAACGCCGCCACCCCCCGCTCCACCGCCACCGCGGCGGCCCCCCTCCCGACCCCGCTGCCGGAGGCGGCCCCGGAAGCCACTCCGCCGCCACTCCCCGATCCGCACACGCCCGTGGACACCCACTGCCCCTACTGCTCGCTCCAGTGCGGCATGAGTCTGCGCCGCCTCCCGGCGGGCGCCACCGGCGCCCCCGCCGAGGTCGTGGAACGCCCCGCCTTCCCCGTCAACCGGGGCGCCCTGTGCGGCAAGGGCCGCACCGCCGCCGAACTGCTCGCGCCCGGCGTCCGGCTGACCGAGCCGCTGGTGCGCGACGAGGCGACCGGCCGTCTCGTCCCGGCGGACTGGGACACGGCCCTCGACCGGGTCGCCGCGGGCCTGTCCCGTGCCGGCGCCGCGTACGGCAAGGACGCGGTGGGCGTCTTCGGCGGGGGCGGCCTGACCAACGAGAAGGCGTACGCGCTGGGCAAATTCGCGCGGGTGGTGCTCGGCACGTCGCAGATCGACTACAACGGCCGGTTCTGCATGTCCTCGGCCGCCGCCGCCCACCAGCGGGCCTTCGGCCTGGACCGCGGCCTGCCCTTCCCGCTGGCCGACATCGCCCGCACCGGCTGCGTCGTCCTCGTCGGCTCCAACCTGGCCGAGACCATGCCGCCCGCGCTGCGCTACCTGACGGAGCTGAAGGAGAACGGCGGCCGGCTGATCGTCGTCGACCCGCGCCGCACCCGTACGGCCGAGCAGGCGGACCTGCACCTGGCGCCGCGCCCCGGCACCGACCTGGCCCTCGCCCTCGGCCTGCTGCACCTGGTGGTGGCGGAGGGCCGTACGGATGAGGAGTTCATCGCGGCGCGCACCAGCGGCTGGCCGGCGGCACGGGCCGCCGCGATGGCGCACTGGCCGGAACTGGTGGAACGTATCACCGGCGTCCCCGTCCCCCACCTCCGCGCCGCGGCAAGCCTGTTCTGCGACGCGGACACCTCCATGGTGCTCACGGCGCGCGGCCCCGAGCAGCAGTCCAAGGGGACGGACACGGTCGGCGCGTGGATCAACCTGTGCCTGGCGACCGGCCGCGCCGGACGCGAGTACTCCGGTTACGGGTGCCTGACCGGCCAGGGCAACGGGCAGGGCGGGCGCGAACACGGCCAGAAGGCCGACCAGCTGCCGGGCTACCGCAAGCTGTCCGACCCCGCCGCGCGAGCGCACGTCGCAGGGGTGTGGGGCGTGCCGCCCGAGTCCCTCCCCGGCCCCGGCCGCAGCGCGTACGAACTCCTGGACGCCCTGGGCGGCGACATACGCGCCCTGCTCCTGATGGGCTCCAACCCCGTCGTCTCCGCACCCCGCGCCGCCCACGTCGAGCAGCGCATCCGGGCACTGGACTTCCTCGCGGTGGCCGACGTCGTCCTCTCGGAGACCGCGGCCCTCGCGGACGTGGTCCTGCCGGTGGCCCAGTGGGCCGAGGAGACCGGGACGACGACGAACCTGGAGGGCCGGGTGCTGCTACGGCGCCGCGCCCTGACCCCGCCCCCCGGCGTCCGCACCGACCTCCACGTCCTCAACTCCCTCTCCACCCGCCTCGGCTGGGAAAAAGGATTCCCCACCGACCCGGAGGAGGTCTTCGACGAACTGCGCCGTGCCTCGGCCGGCGGCCCCGCGGACTACGCCGGAATCACCTACCGGCGGATCGCCACCGAGGACGGCGTCTTCTGGCCCTGCTCCGACGAGGACCACCCCGGCACCCCGCGCCTCTTCCTCGACCGCTTCGCGACCCCCGACGGCCGGGCCCGCTTCGCCCCCGTCACCCACCGCCCGGCGGCCGAGGAACCCGACGACCGCTACCCGGTGGTCCTGACGACCGGCCGCGTACTGGCCCAGTACCAGTCGGGCGCCCAGACCCGCCGCATCCCGGACCTGAATGCCGCGGCTCCCGGCCCGTACGTCGAAATCCACCCCCGGCTCGCCCGCCGGTACGGCATCGAGGACGGCCACCGGGTCGCGGTGATCTCCCGCCGCGGCCGGGCAGTGGCCCCCGCCCGCTACAGCGAAGCCATCCGCACCGACACCGTCTTCATGCCCTTCCACTGGCCCGGTTCCGGCCGGGCCAACACCCTGACCAACCCGGCCCTGGACCCGGCCTCGGGCATGCCGGAGTTCAAGATGTGCGCGGTGCGGCTGGAACGGGTGACGGGGGCGGACATCTGAGCGGTACTCAGTGCAGCGGGAAGCGGCGCCCCCTTCACGGCGTGCAGGCCCCGGCCACCGACAGGCTGTTCTCGTAGAGGTGGTGCCGGGTGATGCGGCCGTCCTCGACGGTGAGGTGCAGGGCGAACGGGCCCTCGTAGGACTTGCCCGTCGCCCGTACGGTTCCTGCCACGTGTCCCGTCAGGACGGCGTCGGTGCCGTCCACGAGGAAGGTGTCGACGGAGGCGCGCGCTTCCTCGGGTACGGTGTGCGCCGCCAATTCCTCGGCCTGCGCGGCGCATTCGGCAGCCGTGCGCCGGGGGCGGATCCACGGGACGGCCGGGTTGTCGGCGAGCAGCCAGTCGACCTCGTCGGCGAAGAGTTCCGCGAGCCGCCCGGTGTCACCGGCCATCCGGGCGGTGAGGAACTCCTGCACGACGGCCCGGGTGGCTTCGGCGACGGAACGTGCGGGAGTGGCTGAACTCGTCGTGCGGGTGGTGGGCGCGGCGGTCATCGCGTGCTCCTCGCTGCTGCGGGCGGGTCCCGGAGGGCTCGGCTTCCTCCGTGTGCTCGATCCTGCCGTGGGAGGGACGAGCGGTCGATTACTCCTGGAGTAACGGGAAGGGAGCTGAGGGCGCACCGCAGTAGTGACCACCGGGCCTGTGTGCCCGCAGACACGGACAGGGTGCCCGGCGCCCGTCACCCCCGGCCGGACCGGTCAGTCCCGCCCGTGCGCCTCGACCTCCTTGAGGTACGCCTCGCGGGTCGCCTCGTCCAGGAAGGACGCGCGGAAGGAGTTGCGGGCGAGGGTGCGCAGCGTCTCCTCGTCCAGGTCCAGGGCGTCGCGTACGGCGGTGAAGTTGTCGTCGGCGTAGCCGCCGAAGTAGGCGGGGTCGTCCGAGTTGACGGTGACGAGCAGGCCGGCGTCGAGCATCGCGGGCAGCGGGTGGTCGGCGAGTTCGTCGATGACGCGCAGGCGGACGTTGGAGAGCGGGCAGACGGTGAGCGGCACCTGGTCGGCGACCAGGCGGGCGACCAGCCGCTCGTCCTCCAGGCAGCGCACGCCGTGGTCGACGCGGTCCACGCCGAGGATGTCCAGTGCCTCCCAGACGTACGAGGGCGGGCCCTCCTCGCCCGCGTGCGCCACGCACTTGAGCCCGGCTTCCCGGGCCAGCGCGTAGACCTCCTTGAACTTCGACGGCGGGTGTCCGACCTCCGCCGAGTCCAGGCCGACGGCGGTGATCCGGTCCAGGTACGGGCGGGCCGCCTCGAAGGTGGCCAGCGCGGACTCGGCGCTCTCGTCGCGCAGGAAGCACATGATCAGGCGGGTGGTGATGCCGTACCGCTCCTCGGCGGTGTCCAGGGCTCGCGTCAGGCCCTCGACGACGGTGGCGACGGGGACGCCGCGCGAGGTGTGCGCCTGCGGGTCGAAGAAGATCTCCGCGTGCCGGACGCCCTGCGCCTGCGCGCGGGCCAGGTAGGCGTGGGTGAGGTCGGCGAAGTCGTCCTCGGTGCGCAGCACGGCCATCAGCGCGTAGTAGAGGTTCAGGAACGACTGGAGGTCGGTGAAGGAGTACGCGCGGCGCAGTTCGTCCTCGGTGGCGTACGGCAGGGTGACGCCGTTGCGTGCGGCGAGGGCGAAGGCCAGTCCGGGTTCCAGGGTGCCCTCGATGTGGAGGTGCAGTTCCGCCTTGGGGAACGGGTTCGCCGGGGCCGGGGCCGGGGAGGTCGGGGGCACGCTGGGATCACACCTGTCTACTGCTGGGACGGCCGGGGCCTCCGGGGCGGCCGGGGCCTGTGCGGTTCGGACAAGTTGTCCAGGTTAACCGGGCGGGGGCGCCGGGCGGGGGCCGGGGCGGCCGTACGGTGCGCCGTGCCCGCGGCGCGACCGCGCCCCGGTCCCCGTGTCACCTGCTCACAGCGGTCCGCCGGCGCCCCCAGGCGGCCGGCACGTTCACGCTGACGCGCCGCCGCTCTCTCTCACTTCTCTCTCACTGCTGCCTTGGGGCGGGCGTGGAGTAGACGTTGGCCGGCTCTTCCGTGAGCTTCACGAACTTTTTGTGCTCGTACTCGTCCGCGTGGGCGCGAATCCACACGTCCAGGTGCGTGGCGGAGTCCCAGACGTTCGAGCGGGCGCCACATTCAGTACCGCCGATTTCGGTGACGCATTCGGCGACGTGCTTCCGGATGCCGGTGATCTGAATTTCCTTGCGCGTGGGCACGGGGGCGGGAGTCGACATGGAATTGCCTTCGGATCGGGGAATGCCGGGGGCAGCGTCACTGCCGCCGCTGGTGCGCACATGGAGCACGCCGTCGTGTCCGCGTGAGCGCATGAGCCGGGTGAGCTTCACCCGGCCGGGGCTGGGGTTGAAGTTGGTCATTTGTGATCACCGTCCGTGAGGGAACGTCGAAATGCGATCGAGTCGCGCAGTCCGGGTGTCAATCCGGCGCAGGTTCACTCCTCTCCGTGGTCACATGACTACCGGAGAGGCTCAGCGTGGCCTACAGTCGCCCCGTCTTCAACGTGGCAGAAAGGGAGGGCACGTTGGTGAATCTCAAGGAGCTGAACCCGGAGGCAGGACCGAGGGCGGCGTTCGGTGCTCGTCTGCGCAGCGCGCGGGAGGCTCGCGGATGGAAGCAGGACGAGTTGGCCGACCGGATCGGTTACTCGGGCAGGCACATCTCGGCGGTGGAAACAGGACGCAAACCGCCAACGCTCCGCTTTTCGCGCGCCGTGGACACCGCCCTCGCGCTGGCGGGAACCACAGAATCCTTCGAACGCGCCTGGGCGGAGATCCGCAACGGGAGTTTGCTGGAGGGCTTTCCGGAATACCTGGGACAGGAGGCCCGCGCGGCGGAGATCCGGCTCTTCGAAGTAGGCGCGATTCCCGGACTGCTCCAGACACCGGAATACGCGAACGCCTTGGAAGAGGGCAACGTGAGGCGGGGCACGCTCAGCCCGGAACAGGCGCGCGAGCGAGTCGAGTTCCTGGCGGAACGCCAGGCGTCCCTGGTACGGCGCGTACCGCCCATGGTGATCGTGGTCCTGGACGAAAGCTGCATCCGGCGGCCGATCGGCGGGTCCGCCGTCATGGACGCGCAGTTGGCCCGGCTGGTCGCTTTTGCCGACCAGTGGAACACCACTCTCCAAGTAGCGCCGTACGCCATAGGTGAGCGACGTCCGTTCAACCGGTCGGTGAACCTTCTGACCCTGCCTGACCGCTCCGTGGTTTCCTACGTCGAGTCCGAGACGCACGGCCGTTTGGACAGGGAACTCACATCCGTCCTACCGCTGGTGAGGGCCTACCATCAGCTACAGACCGAAGCTCTCTCGCAGGCAGAATCAGTGGCCATGATCCAGCAGGTACGAAAGGGCACGTTGTGACGACCGAACCCCGATCCCTCGTCTGGTCCAAGTCTTCCTACAGCGGCAACGGTGGCACCTGCGTCGAGTGGGCCCCGGCCCAGGCGACCACCGGCATAGTCCCCGTCCGGGACAGCAAGCACCCGAACGGCCCCGTTCTCTCCGTCCCTACCCGTTCGTTCGCGGAGTTCATCGCGGGCGTCAAGGGTGGCGCGTTCTCCGCCTCGTGATGCGGCGCGGCAGCGCTGCCCGACCTTGGACCCCGCCACTCCCCCATCGGGAGTGGCGGGGTTCTCAGCGTGCTCGTCCGCGCGACCAGTCGCCGCCGGGGACGGGCGTTCCGGACGCGCGCAGCCGCCCGGCGAGCGGTTCGGCGGCCACGTACACCCAGGCCCGTACGGTCCGGCCGTCCGCGCACTCGGCCTGCCACACCACTCGCTCGTAGAGGTTGCCGGGAGCGCCGGGCACGTATCCCTCCAGCCGGTCGAGGTCGGCACGCACCACGTCGTGGACGTCCTCCCGCGGCCGGACGAGACCGCCGTGCACGACGCCCTCCGCGGGGCCGGTCACGGCATACGGATAGCCTGGTCCCTCGTACAGTGACACGCCTCTGACCAGCGCGGTTTCCTCATCCGCCGTGCGGCCGCGCAGGAACCGGGCGTGGTTGGCCCGGCCGGGGCGCAGCGTTCCGTAGACGAAGAACGGCAGGCGCTCGGGCTCGGTGGTCATCCGGCGGCCTCCTTCGTTCCCGCAACCATGCCAGGCCACGGCGCGTCGCTGCTTGCAGGGGTGACAAGAACAACAGGGGCAACTGATGACACCGCAGGCACAGGAGACACAGGAGGCACAGCGGGACGGGTGGCTGCGGCGCGTACGGAGACGGGTGCGTCTGCCCCGGACCCGGCGCGGCCGGCGGCGGGCCTTCCAGGCCGTCGTGCTCGGCTGTGTGCTGGCGCTGCTGCCGGCGACGTGGATGAACGCCGCCGCCTCGTCCCGGGTCCGTACGGTCGAGGACGTGCCCCCGGCGCCGGTCGCCGTCGTCTTCGGCGCGGGGCTGTGGGACGGCGAGCCGTCGCCCTACCTGGCGCACCGGCTGGACGCCGCCGCCCGTCTGTACGAGCGGGGCACGGTCCGCGTGGTCCTCGTCACCGGCGACAACAGCCGTACGGACTACGACGAGCCGGACGCCATGCGCCGGTACCTGGTCGCGCACGGCGTCCCGGCGGACCGGATCGTCAGCGACTACGCGGGCTTCGACACGTGGGACTCGTGCACCCGCGCCCACCGGGTCTTCGGGGTGGACCGGGCCGTCCTGGTCAGCCAGGGCTTCCACATCCGGCGCGCGCTGGCGCTGTGCGGCGCGGCCGGCCTGGACGCGTACGGGGTCGGTGTCGACGACCGGCACGACGTGACCTGGTACTACGGCGGCGCCCGCGAGGTGTTCGCGGCCGCGAAGGCGGCGGCCGAGGCTGCCGTACGGCCCGATCCGCACTTCCTCGGGCCGAAGGAGGACGGGGTGGCGGTCGCCCTGCGCTGACCGCCACCCCGCCCGCCGCTGTCCGTCCTCAGCTCGCGACGGCGCGGGCGTAGAGCCGGAAGATCTCCGCACCGTAGAACGGGCTGTACGAGGTCCGGTGGCCGTCCGGGCCGGACGGGCCGCCGCCGTTGAGGCCGCCGATGTTGCCGACCACGTACCCGGTCTTCGTCCGCTCGTCGAAGCGGTGCAGCCACGGGCTGCCGGAGGTGCCGCCGTAGAACCCGCCGCACTCCATGCGCAGCTGCCGCTGTCCGGTGAGCCGGGCGGTCCGCACCCCGCACCGTATGGCCCGGTCGGCGGGGTCGTTGCGGACGGTCGGGTAGCCGATGACGGTGACGTCCGTGGTGTAACCGGGCGTGCGGGCCAGGATGTTGCCGCCGGTCACCGACTCCAGGGCGCGGCCCTCGCCGTCCGGCTCGACCGTCGCGAACGCGAAGTCGAGGTCCGAGCCGGGGCCGGTGCCGGTGTGTCCGGGGTCGGTGAAGCCGCGGTCGACCGCCCAGATGCCGTACGGCTGGGTGGTGGCGCCGGAACGATACTGCGGGACGAAGGCCGCACGGGACCCCGGATCGCAGTGCCCGGCCGTGAGGATCAGGTTGCGGCGCGGGCTGCGGACCACGCTGGCGGTGCAGTGGTGCGCCCGCGCGTCCTTGTCGACGGAGAACAGCACGCCGACGGAGGGCACGCCGTCGAAGTGCCGGGCGGACCGGGCGGCGCCTGCCGTGGTGCGCGCCCCCGGAGCACCGGCGCTCTTGCCGGTGCGCGTCCCGGCGGGGACGGCCGCCGCCATCCGCCCGGCCGTCCAGTACTGGGCCGCGGTCTCGCTCGTCCAGCCGCCCGCGCCGTCATCGTCGTCGGCGGTCGCCCCGCTCGCGGGCGCCATCAGGAGGCACAGGGCGAGCCCGGCCCCGGCGGCGGCCGTCCGGCTCAGGACCGGCCATCCGCCCCGGCGCCGGCGGCCGTGCCGCGCGCCGGACCGCCGGTCCCCGCCCGGCAGCGTCCCGGACCGCCGGTCCCCGCCCGGCGGCCTCCCGTGTCGCCGCCCCACGTCAGCTCGTCTCTTCCGCGACCCAGGCGAGGTAGCCCGCCCCGCCCCGCGTGACCGGAGTCGCGATGATCTCCGGCGTGTCGTAGTCGTGCGCGTCCAGGAGGTACGCCTCCAGCGCCTCGTACCGCGCGGCCGCCGTCTTGAACAGCACCTGCCACTCCTGTGCCGTCTCGATGGCCTGCTCCCACCGGTACACGGACGTGACGGGCGCGCTGATCTGCGCGCACGCCGCCACCCGCGCCTCGACCGCGCCGCGCGCCAGCGTCTCCGCCTTCTCGGCGCTGTCGGTCGTCGTCATGACGGTCAGAAAGCCGGCCGGGCCGCCGCCGTTCGCCGCGGCTGCCTCGGTCCGGCCCTGCTCCGCCGGTTCGCCTCGCACCTGGACGCCTCCTTCGGGCACCGGTCGATGATCAGTTCCCCGCATCGTACGGACCACCGTGACCGTCCTGCTTACGGACACCGCCGCGCGCCCGCCGGCCGTCCGGCAGTCCACCGGCCATTCGGCAGCCGACCGGCCACCCGTCAGGATGGACCGCGCCCGGCGAGGGTGCGATGGGCCGGGCCGATACGGGTACCAGTACCGGCGCCGGTGCCGGCACCGGCGCCGTGGACCCCGAACGAAAGGCCGCGTCATGGACGACCTCAGCTCGCTCGCCCGCCGCCAGCTCGACGACGCCAGGGCCTCCGCTCACGGGCGCAGCGCCCATCTCTTCCTCCAGGACGGCCCGCTCCGGCAGACCGTGATCGCGCTCATCGAGGGCGCCGCCCTGGACGAGCACGTCACGCCGCCCGCCGCCAGCCTCCAGGTGCTGCACGGCCGGGTACGGCTGACCGGGACCAGCGACGACCGGGACCTGATCGCCGGGCAGGTGATGCCGGTCCCCCACGAGCGGCACGGCCTCAAGGCCCTCCAGGACTCCGCCGTACTGCTGACCGCCGTCACCGCGACGAAGTCCATGAACTGACCCCGGGGCGGGGCCGGTCGTCAGGCCGGAACCGGCCGGCAGCCGGCTCGCCCTCAGGCCAGCCACTGGTCGAAGGCCAGCTTGCACAGCAGCGACACGACGACCACGACCAGCACCCCGCGTACGAACCCGGCGCCCCGTTTGAGGGCCATCCGCGCGCCGGCCGTGCCGCCGACGAAGTTGAACGCCGCGAGCAGCGCACCCAGTTGCCACAGGACCGTGCCCTGGTAGGCGAACATGGCGAGGGCACCGACATTGGTGCACACGTTGACGACCTTGGCGGTGGCCGAGGACGTCACCAGGTCCATGTGGAGGATCGCGGCCAGCACGACGACGAGGAAGGCTCCGGTGCCGGGGCCGATCAAACCGTCGTAGAAGCCGATGCCCAGGCCCGCCACCAGGACCGCGGCCAGGACGCGCCGCCGGGTGACGGGCCCCGAGGGCGGCGGGGCGGTGCCGAACGCCGGGCGCAGGAGGACGAACGCCAGGACGCCCGCCAGGACGGTCATGATGAGCGGGCGCAGCACCGCGCTGTCGATGCCCGCCGCGAAGAACGCCCCGCCCAGTGAGCCGCCGAGCGCGGCCAGGCCGATGCGCAGGGCGGTGCGCAGATCGATCGGGGCCTTGCGTACGTAGGTCCAGGCCGCGGCGGCGGTGCCGACGACCGCCGTGGACTTGTTGGTGCCCAGGACGTACGCGGCGGGTGTGTGCGGCAGGCCGACGAGCAGCGCCGGCAGGAGCAGCAGACCGCCGCCGCCCACGACGGCGTCGATCCAGCCCGCCGCCAGGGCGGCCAGGCACAGCAGGAGGGTCGTCGTCAGCGATATGTCTGCGGGCACCGGCCGATCTTATGGAGCCGGGTGGGGCGGGAGAGGTCTGCGTGGCGGGAGTCACAGAAGGGGCGTGCGGTGGGCGGGTGATGGGCAGCCCGTGACCGCCGCCCACCACCCGTCCGTATCAGGGGCGCCCCGCCCCGGCACTGGTGGGGCGGGGCGCCGCGTCCGTCACCCGGCGAGGGCCTTGGTACGCCGGTGAGGACGGTCGGGGACGGACCGCTGGGGGCGGTCCGGTGAGAACCCTCGCGGACGGTCCGGGGCGGGCCGTCGCGGGCGGTCCGAGGCGGGCCGTCGCGGGCGGTCCGGACGGCGTTCCGCGGCAGCCGGCGCCGACGGCTTGGCCGTACGGAAGCGGGGCGTGCGCAGGACGGCGCGGTACGCGCGGGACTTGAGGACGTAGTACGCGAGGCGCGGCGTGAAGGAGCTCATACGGACCCCGGTGTTCCGGCGCCGGGCCCCGCTGTCCCCGTGCCGTCCCCCGGCGCGGCGTCCGGCCGGCCCAGGAGGTCCGCCAGCCCCTCCGCCAGGCCGCCCGCCCAGCAGACGTGGTCATGACCGCCGTTGTACTCCCTGTACGTGACGGGAAGGCCGAGGACACGCAGGGTGTCGCGCAGTTCCCGGCACCGTCCGCGCGCGTCCCCCGCGTACCGGCCCACCCGCAGGTGGGTCCGCAGTTCGCGGCGGCCTCCCTCGGCGAACCGTTCCGCCAGCCAGGACGGGCGTCCCGCGGCACCGGCCCCGGCCACGGGCCCGGGCCCCTCCGGCCGCCACCACAGCGACGGCGCCTGGGCCAGCACCTTGCCGAACCGGCGCGGCGCCGCGAACCCGGCGTACAGCGCGGTGAGCCCGCCCAGGCCCTCGCCCGCGACGACCGTGCGCGACGGGTCGAACGTCACCGGCAGCCGTGCCGCCGCCCAGGGCAGCAGTTCGGCGGCGAGGAAGTTCGTGTACGCCTGCCGGCCGCCGAACTCACGGGCGCGGGTGGCGTTGTCCACGGCGTCCGGGGCGAGCACGACCAGCGGCGGCAGCACGCCGTCCGCGATCAGCCGGTCGAAGAGGTCCGGTACGCCGAGCCGCCCGAACCACATGTCACCGTCCAGGAGCACCAGCGTGTCGGCCCCGCCGTCCGGGAGCGGCCCCGGCGGCGCGTACGTCCAGACGTCGCGGCGGGCGGCGAGCGCGGCACTGGTCAGCCGGTGCCGTTCCACCATGCCCCGGCCGCCGCCCCCGCCCGGTCCGGCGACGGCCGCCCACGGCCGCCACGGCTGCGGCGGCGCGTCGGGCAGCTCGAACACCGAGCCGCCCTCGCCGCGCCAACGGGACGGCATGACGCGCGGGTTGAGCGGGTCGGGCCCGGCGGTGGCGAGCAGTGGGAGCAGCCGGGCCTGGAAGTCGTCCGCGGGCTCGGGGGCCGGCGCGGACGGGGGTTCGTGTACGGGCGCGGACGGCTCGTGTACGGGTGCCGGTACGGACGAGGCCCCCGCGTCTTCCGTACGGTTGCGGCCACCCGCCGTACCCGCATCCGGTGCGATCACATACGACCCGCGGTGGTCCGAAGGCAGCCGGTAAGTGAGGTGCCAGACGTCGGTGCCGTGGATCCGGCGCATCAGGCTGCCTGCCAGGTGCGAGCGGTCCACGAGGCGGTCGACCAGGAGGAGGACCCGGCGGGTGCGGTCCGTGCCGCGCCACAGGAAGGTGACGGCCCGGTGCTCGGGGTCCCAGGGGATCGGCTCGACGAGCGGGGTCCCCTGCGTCCCGGCCTCGGCCCAGAACTCCCGTACGGCGGCGTCGCGTCCGCCCGCGACGGAGGCGGCCAGCGCGACGATCCGCGGGCTGTCCACGATCTCGGCCGGTGCCGGGCGCGACGTGCGCGGCGGGCCGGCGGGTACGGCTTCCGCCGCCCCCGTCGCCGTCCCCGCCGGTCCGCCGGAGGGTGCGCCCGGCACCGTCCCCCCTGCCGCCCCCGTCGCCGTACCCGTCGCGGTGCCCGGCAGGGTTGCCCCGACCGCGCCCGTCGACGTGCCCACCGATGTCTTCATCGACGCTCCCATCGACAACCCGCTTTCCCGCCCGGCGCTCCGGCGCGGGCACAGACGACTTCGGCCGGGGCCGTACGCACCGCGCGGCGACCTCGACTTAGGTAAGCCTAACCTAATCGCAGATGGGTCGCCGGGACAACACCTCGGCCCCCGGAAGCAGCGGAACGGCGGAACGGGAACGGGGAACAGCCCGCCGCCGGAACAGCCCGCCGCCGGAACAGCCCGCCGCCTGGACTCTTAGAGAGTTCTTAACCCCGCCGACTATCCACGTGTCCATGGATTCCAAGATCGCCCCAGCCGACGGCCGCCCCCGCTCCGGCACCAGCGGCCGCCCCCGCTCCCGCACCGGCACACGCGTGCTCGCCGCCTCCCTCGTGCTGACGGCCACCGCCACCGTCGGCGCCTCCGGGTGCAGCAGCCAGGCCGTGGCCGGGACCGTCGAAGGGCGGCACGTCGAGATCCCCGTCCGGGGCGGTACGGCCACCGTCGACACCGGCACCCTCGCCGTGAACGCCCGTACGGCGGACGGCGCAAACGTGGCCCTGTCCGCCCCGTCCGGCACCGGCCTCGGCAAGCCCGGCCCGGTCGAGCGCACCGACGGCGGCGCCCGCTGGAGCTACCCGGACAAGGGCCTGACGGTGACCGCGCGCGCCGAGCACGGGCGGCTGCGGGTCAGCATGAAAGCGGACCGCGACGGTTCGGTCAGCTGGCCGGTGACCGGCACCGACCGGGCCGCGTCGTCCGTCCAGCTGCCGCGCGGCGAGGGCCTGGACATCCCCGTACGCGACACGTTCTGGAACTCCGCGAAGGCCGGGCTCACGGACGGCGCGATCGACGTGGGCGGCCAGCTCGAACTGCCGCTGTGGGGCTACTCCCTGGGCAAGGGGCGCGGCGTCAGCTACCTCACCCCCACCGACCTCGGCACCTCGCTGACGTTCCGCTCCGACGGCGGGCGGCTGCGCACCTCCACCACCCACGACTTCAACGGCGGCGACGGCACCCGCGACTACACCGTCACCTTCGCCCTCACCGACGGCAACCCCGTTGCGCCCGGCGCCGATTACCGCTCCTGGCTCTCCGAGCACGGGCAGCTCGGCAGCCTGCGCGAGAAGATCAGGAAGAATCCGGCGAACGGCCGGCTGCTCGGCGCCTTCCACGCCTACGTGTGGGGCGACGCGCGCAAGGCCGGGGGCGTCGAGGCGCTGCGGAAACTGGGCGTGGACCGGATGTGGCTCGGTTACGACGCCGGGCCCGACCCGATGGACGCCGCGGCCGTCAAGGCCGCCGAGAAGGCGGGCTACCTGGTGGGCCCGTACGACACGTTCGCCAACGGCCAGGACCCGAAGTCCGCCGACTCCCCCACCTCCGTGTGGCCCGGCACCGTCTACCCGGACTTCTGCGTACGGGACGCCCAGGGCAAGCCGGCGACCGGCTTCGGCAACCGCGGCTGCTACCTCAGCTCGCGCGCCTTCGAACAGGCCGAGCCGCAGCACCACTACCTCGCCGACCGCACCCGCGCCATGACCGCCAACGGTGCCGACAGTTACTTCCTCGACGTCGACGCGACCGGCGAGGAGTTCCGCGACCACAGCGCCGCCCACCCGATGACCAAGGCCGGCGACCGCGAGAACCGGCTGGCCCGGATGCGGCGCCTGGCCCGGGACAAGAAGCTCGTCCTGGGCTCGGAGAGCGCCCAGTCCTGGGCCAACAAGGTGCTGGCGTTCAACCACGGAGCGGCCACCCCGGTCGCCGACGGCCTGTGGAAGCTCCAGCGCGACAAGGAGACCTGGGGCGGCTGGTACCCGCAGAACGCCCCCAAGGCGTTCTTCAAGCCGGTGGAGCTGCCGGCCGACCTGGCGAAGGCGATGTACGACCCGGCCTACCGGGTGCCGCTGTACGAGACCGCGCTGCACAGCTCGCTCGTCAACGCCGAACGCTGGGAGCTGTCGTACGGCAAGCTGCCGCGGCAGAAGACCGACCGGGCGCTGCTGGCGATGCTCTACAACATCCCGCTGAACTACGTGCTCGACGGCCCGGCCATCAAGAAGTCCGGTCCGGAGCTGGCCGCGCTGCAGAAGTACTTCTCGCCGCTGCACAAGGCGGCGGGCACCGAGAAGCTGACATCGTTCCGCCGACTGACCGACGACAACCTCGTGCAGCGTACGGAGTTCGGCGACGGCAAGCTCACCGTCACCGCCAACTTCGGCAGCACACCGTACGCGGGGCTCCCCGGCGGCTGCGTGGACGCGAAGCTGAAGGGCGACGGGCAGCCGCGCCGCCTGTGCCCGGCGAAGATCACGGGCTGAGGCAGCAGTCCGACGCGGCAGTGGGGCGGACGTCCGGTGGACGTCCGCCCCTGCGCTCTCCGCGGGTGCCCGGCCGTGCTACTCGCCGTGGCGGCTGCGGCCGCCCTTCTGACCGGCCTCGGCGGCCCGCTCGCGGTCGTTGGCGAAGTTGCCGCCGCTCTCGTGGCCGCCCTTCTGACCGGCCTCGGCCGCGCGCTGCGGGTCGTTGGCGAAGTTGCCGCCGCTCTCGTGGCCGCCCTTCTGACCGGCGCGGGCCGCCTTCTCGCGGTCGTTGGCGAAGTTGCCGTTGTTGGTGGACTCAGCCATCACTACTCACCCTTACTCGTTGTGGGGGCTGTTTCCTTCCAGTCAGGCGGGTTGCCTCCCGCCCCGGGACTAAACACACGCACCAGGAAGAAAGCCGGCGAACCGCACCAACCCGCCTTACGGGCAGTCCACCACCTGCCCCGCGTACGACAGTCCCCCGCCGAAGCTCAGCAGCAGTACGGGCCCGCCGGACGGCAGGTCGCGGCGCTCGACCAGCTTGGACAGGGCGAGGGGCACCGACGCGGCGGACGTGTTGCCGGAGTCGACCACGTCCCGGGCGATCACCGTGTGCCCGGACAGGCCGAGCTGCTGCGCCAGGGCCTCGATCATGCGCAGGTTGGCCTGGTGGGTGACGACACCGGCGAGGTCCGCGAGGGCGACACCGGCCCGTTCGCAGGCTTCCCGGGCCAGCGGGGCGAGTTCGGTGGTGACCCAGCGGAACACCGTCTGCCCCTCCTGCGCGAAGCGCGGGTGCCAGTCGCCCGTCAGGCGCACGGCCTGGGAGCGGGTGGGGTCCGAGCCCCAGACGACGGGCCCGATGTGCTCGGACTCCGCGGCGCTGACCACGGCGGCGCCCGCGCCGTCGCCGAGCAGGACGCACGTACTGCGGTCGGTCCAGTCCGTCACGTCCGACATCTTCTCGGCGCCGATGACCAGGGCGTGCCGGGCGGCGCCCGCGCGAACCGAGTGGTCGGCGGAGGCGAGTGCGGTGCAGAAACCGGCGCAGCCGTTGTTCAGGTCGTACGCGACGGCCGAGGGGATGCCGAGCGCGGCGGCGACCTGGGCGGCGGTGGACGGGCAGCGGTCGATGGCCGAGCAGGTCGCCACGGTGACCAGGCCGATGTCGCCGGGTTCCAGCCCGGAGGCGGCCAGTGCCTTGGCGGCGGCGGCCGTGGCCAGGCCGGCGACGGACTCCTCGTCGGCGATCCGGCGGGTGACGATGCCGGTGCGCCGCCGGATCCACTCGTCACTGGTGTCGACCATGCCCGCCAGGTCGTCGTTGGTCAGGACGCGGGACGGCTGGTGGTGGCCCAAGGCGGCGATACGGGTTCCCGGCACGGCTGCTCTCCTCGGCTCGCGGACGGCACGGCGGGGCGCGGCCGGTGCGCCTGGTGCGGTGGTGCCGGCCGCACCGGTCGGAAATATAGCAACCGATCGGTCGGAAGCTAATTGCGGGAGCTCTGGGACCACGCTGGCTACGATGGCGGCATGAGCCCACGCAAGTCCGTCGCCGAGTCCCGCAGGACCCGCGAGCGGATCATCGACCGCAGCATCGCGATCGCCTCGGTCGAAGGACTGGACGGGCTGACCATCGGCCGCCTCGCCACCGACCTGGGCATGAGCAAGGCCGGCGTCCTCGGCCACTTCGGTACGAAGGAGGCGCTTCAGCTCGCCTCGCTGGACGGCGCGTCCGCGGTCTTCTCCAGAGCGGTGTGGGAGCCGGCCGCCGGCACGGCCCCCGGCCTCGCCCGGCTCCGGGCCGTCTGCGAGTACTGGATCACCTATCTGGAACGGGAACGCGGCGCCTTCCCCGGCGGCTGCTTCTTCACCACGGCGGCCGTCGAGTTCGACGCGCGCGTGGGCCCCGTCCGGGACGCGGTGGTACGCCGTTCCCAGCTCTGGCGCCGCCGCCTGGCCCACGAGATCCGGTACGCCGTCGAGACGGGCGAACTGCCCCCGGACACCGACCCGGACCAGCTCGTCTTCGAGCTGATCGGCCTCTACACCGGCCTCAACCAGGCCATCCAGCTCTTCGCCGACCCCCTGGCCCAGGACCGCACCCGGCGCGCCCTCGCCCGGCTGCTGGCGCCCGCACCGGAGAAGGAGATCCCGTGACCGACACGCGCCGGACGCACGTCGCGGACCTGCTCAGGACCGAGATCGAGGTCATCTGGCCCACGGACGTACGGGGCCGCTTCCGGGGCCCGCACCACATGGTGATCGCCGTATCGGCCGACGGCCGTCACCAGGTCCCGGCAGCCGCCGGTCACCTGCCGGACGCGCTCGCCGCCGATCTGCTGGCGGCCGTCACACCGCAGCCCACTCCCGTGGACCCGGGGTTACCGCCCCCGGCCCTCCCCCGCATCCAGCACCTGCTGGAGGCGGCCCTCGGCCCCGTACACATCACCTCGGGCCCCAGCTACCTCGTCCTCCCCGACCGCATCCGGTACGCCCCGACCGCCCCCGTCGTCCGGTCCGACACCGCGGACCCCGCCGCCGTCGCGGCCCTGCGCAGCGCCAACCCCGGCAACTGGGACACCGACGAATGGCGCGACCTGCTCGACGGGAAGCTCGGCTGGTGGGCCATGGCCCTCGACCCCGCCGCCCCGCCCCCGGGCACCGGGCGCCCCGCCCACATCGTCTCGATCTGCCACACCCCCTGCTGGACCGACCACGGCGCGGAAGCCGGGACCTGGACCCGCCCCGGGCACCGCGGCCGGGGCCACGCCGCCACGGTCACCGCCGCCTGGTCCCGTCTGCTGGCGCCGACCGGCCGCCACCTCTTCTACAGCACCTCCGACGCCAACCGCTCCTCCCGGAACGTCGCCGCCCGCCTGGGCCTGCGGCCGCTGGGACAGTTGTGGAAGCTGTCGCCCCCGGCCGGCATCGCGCTCTAGCCCCCGCCCTTCGTGCGCCCCGCCTCTACCCCACCGCCTCCAGGTACCGCAGCACGGCGAGCACCCGGCGGTGGTCCGTATCGGACGGCGGGAGGTCCAGCTTGGTGAAGATGTGGGCGATGTGTTTCTCGACGGCGCGTTCGGTGACGACGAAGGCGGCGGCGATGGCCTGGTTGGTGCGGCCCTGGGCCATCTGGGAGAGCACTTCGCGTTCGCGTGGCGTGAGGGTGGCCAGCGCGTCCGCGCGGCGCCCTGCGCCGAAGAGCTGGGTGACGACCTCCGGGTCCAGCGCGGTGCCGCCCGCCGCGACGCGTTCCAGCGCGTCGACGAACTCGGCGATGTCCACCACCCGTTCCTTGAGCAGGTAGCCGACGCCGCCCGCCCCGCCGCCGAGCAGCCGCGCCGCGTACCTGGTCTCCACGTACTGGGAGAAGATCAGTACGCCGGTGCCGGGGTGGTCGCGGCGGAGGGTGACGGCCGCGCGCAGTCCTTCGTCGGTGTGGCCGGGCGGCAGGCGGATGTCGACGACGGCGGCGTCCGGGCGGTGCTCGGCGACCGCGGACCGCAGCGCCTCGGCGTCGCCGACGGCCGCCGCCACCTGCACGCCGCGCAGGGTGAGGAGCTGGACGAGTCCGTCGCGCAGGATCGCGGAGTCCTCGGCGATGACGACGCGCATGGAGCCTGCCTTTGCCGTGTGCGGGGTGAGGGGTGCGGGTTACGGGTGCGGGATGCGGACGGTGACCACCGTAGGCCCACCGGGTGGACTGTCACAGGTCAGCGTGCCGTCCACGGTACGGACCCGGGCGCGCAGCCCGGTGAGGCCGCTGCCCGCGCCGACGGCCGCTCCGCCGCGGCCGTCGTCCCGTACGACGAGGCGGAGTTCGCCCCCGGGCCCGCGCCCGCCGGGCCCGTGCCCCTCCCGCTCCGCGCCGTTCGTCACCTCCACCTCGACCCGCGAAGCGCCGCTGTGCTTGGCCGCGTTGGCGAGGAGTTCGGCGGCGCAGAAGTAGACGATGGACTCGATGGCGGGGGACGGCCGGTGCCGGGCCGCCGTGCCGGTGGTGAGGGTGACGGGCAGCGCGCTGTCGGCGGCGAGGGTGGCGAGGGCCGTGTCCAGCCCCTGGTCCAGGACGGGCGGGTGGATGCCCCGTACGAGGTGGCGGAGGTCGGCGACGGCCTGCTCGGCGTTGCCCCGGGCGGTTTCCACCACGGTCAGCAGCTGCGCCCGGCCGGCGTCCGCGATGATCATTTCGCGGATCACCGTGAGGTGCATACCGAGCCCGACCAGCCGTGCCTGGGTGCCGTCGTGCAGGTCGCGTTCGATGCGGCGGAGCGTCGCCGCGGCGTCCTCGACGGCCTGGGCGCGCGTCTCCTCCAGCGTACGGATGCGCTGCGCCGACGGGTCGGGGCCGAGCAGCGAGCGCAGCAGGAGGCGGTGCGGGGCCTGGGCCTGGCGCAGCAGCCAGGGCGCTACGAGGAGCAGTGCGGCCCCGGTGGCGACGACCAGCAGCCATCGGGGCCAGGAGTCGAACTCCACCCCGTTCACCTGGAGGGAGATGTGGCGTTCGGTGCCGTCAGGGCCGCGCTCGGTGACGTGATTGAGGTTCTTGAGGACGGGGTGGGCGAGGAAGAGCAGCCCGTAGACGTACGCGGCCAGCACGACGAGGAGCGGCGCGACGGCCGTGAACGGCGCGAGGAGGGCGCAGCCGGCCGCCCGCCATCCGGCCCGGTCGCCGAGCACCGCCCGCCGCCACCCGAGCGCCCCGCCGCCGGTGCGCCGCGCGGGCGCTTCGATGTCCAGTCCCAGCAGCCCGCGTGCCAGGCCGCGCTGCGCGCTGCCGAGGGCCGTCGCTCCGCGTACGGTCAGCGCCGTCAGCCACGGGCCCAGCGCCGTCCACGCCAGCACCGTGCTCACCAGCAGCCCCACGACGACCAGCACCATGCCGAGCAGCGCGAACGGCAGCCCGAGTACGGCGTGCAGCACCGCGGCCAGGTTGCGGGGAGTGAAGGGCACGGCAGCCCGGCGGAGTAGGTGGCGCGGTCGCATGAGCAGCAACTTACGGCGGGGACGCGTCGGGATCGACCGTGCGGGTACGGGGGGCGGGGGTTCGGGTGGCCCCACCCCGGCCGTTCGGGCCGCCCCGGCCCTCACACCCCGCCCTCGCCCACGCTGAGGGCAGCGTTCCCCGCGGGAAACAGCGCAGATGCGGACGGGTAACAGCCGGACCGCACGCTGGCGGACATGACCTCGCAACAGCGTGTGGTGGTGATCGGTGGCGGCATGGCCGCCGCCCGGCTCGCGCAGCGCCTCCACCCGGCCGCCGCCGACGGCACCGACGGCGGCGGCCCGGCGCTCACCGTCCTCGGTGAGGAGCCGCACGCGCCGTACAACCGTGTCCTCCTCGCGGAAGTGCTGGCCGGCCGGTACGCGCACGAGGTCATCGCCCTGCCCGCCCCGCCCGACGGTGTGCGGTGGCTGGGCGGGGTACGTGCGGTGCGGATCGACCGGGCGAGCCGTACGGTGCTGTGCGACGACGGGCAGGCCGTACCGTACGACCGGCTCGTCCTCGCGACCGGCTCCAACCCGGTGCTGCCGCCTTTGCGGGGGCTCTTCCCGCCCGGCCACGACGATCTTCCCGACGGCGTCCACCCCTTCCGCACCCTGGACGACTGCGCGGCGCTGGACGCGGCCGCCACCCGGCCGGGTCTGCGCGCCGTGGTGATCGGCGGCGGGCTGCTGGGCGTCTCCGCGGCCCGTGCGCTGGCCGAGCGCGGCGTATCGGTGCTGCTCGCGCAGCAGGGCGAGCACCTGATGGAACGACAGTTGGACGCCGGTGCCGCGGCCCTGCTGCGCGCCCATCTCGAAGCGCTGGGCGTGGAGGTCCACACGGGGTGCCGGGTGCGCGGGCTGCGCGTCGAGGACGGGTCCGTACGGGCCGTGGAACTCGCGGACGGTTACGTGTCCGACGCCGGCCTGGTCGTCCTCGCCTGCGGCGTACGGCCGCGTGTCGGCCTCGCCCGGGGGGCCGGTCTGCCGGTGGACCGCGGCATCGTCGTGGACGACCACCTGCGGACGGCCGACCCGCGTATCCACGCGATCGGCGACTGCGCGCAGCACGACGGCGTGGTGTACGGCCTGGCCGGCCCCGCCCTCGAACAGGCCGACCTGCTGGCGCGCGTCCTCTCGGAGGAGGCCGCCCGCTACCGCGGCACCCGCGCCCTCACCCGTCTCACCCTCACCGGCCCCAGCTCCAGCCCCGGCCCGTCCACCACCCCCCTCGACCTCGCCTCCTTCGGCACCCCCTCCCCCCGCCCCGGCGACGACGTGGTCCACCTGTCCGACGCCACCCGCCGCGCCTACCGCAAGGTCATCGTCCGCGGCGACCGCCTCGTCGGCGGCATCCTCCTCGGCGACCTGGGCGCCGTCGGCACCCTCGCCCGTACCTGGGAAGCCGACGACCCGCTGCCCGCGGCGCCCCTCCTGCACCTGCTCACCACCGACCACAGCGGCGGTCCCCGCACCGCCCCCACCCCCGACGGAGGCTCCTGACCATGGCCGCAACCGCCGTTCCCACCCTCGTGCTCATCGGCCACGGCATGGTCGGCCAGCGGTTCCTCGAAGCCCTCGCCGACCGTGGTGTGACCGCGCGTACCCGGGTCGTCGTGCTGTGCGAGGAGCCCCGGCCCGCCTACGACCGGGTCCAGCTCACCTCGTACTTCTCCGGCCGCACGCCGGACGACCTGTCCCTCACCGACCCGGACTTCATGGCCCGGCACGGCATCGAACTGCACCTCGGCGACCCGGCGACCGCCGTCGACCGCGAGGCGCGCACCGTCACCGCCCGTTCCGGGCTGACGGTCACCTACGACACGCTCGTACTGGCCACCGGCTCGTACCCCTTCGTGCCACCGGTGCCGGGCGCGGACAGCACCGGCTGCTTCGTGTACCGGACGGTCGAGGACCTGCTCGCGATCGAGGAGTACGCCGAGAACTCCCGCACCGGCACGGTCGTCGGCGGCGGCCTGCTCGGCCTGGAGGCGGCCGGCGCCCTCAAGGGCCTCGGACTGCGCACCCACATCGTCGAGTTCCAGCCGCGGCTGATGGCGGTCCAGGTGGACGAGGGCGGCGGCAGCGCGCTGCGCCGGACCGTCGAGGAGATGGGCCTGAGCGTGCACACCGGCGTCGGCGGCAAGGCGATCGTCGCAGGTGAGGACGGGGCGGTGACGGCCATGGAGCTGTCGGACGGCTCGCGCGTCGAGACCGATCTGGTGATCTTCTCGGCCGGGGTGCGCCCGCGCGACCAGCTCGCCCGCGACTGCGGGCTGGTGGTCGGTGAGCGCGGCGGCATCGGCGTCGACGAGCGGTGCCGTACCAGCGATCCGGCCGTGTACGCGATCGGTGAGTGCGCGCTGGCGGCGGACGGCCAGGTGTACGGCCTGGTGGCGCCCGGCTACGAGATGGCGGAGACGGCGGCGGCCGCGATCGCGGAGGGCCAGGGCGGCTCCGAGGCGTCCGGCGCCCCCGGCTTCACCGGCGCGGACACCTCCACCAAGCTCAAGCTGCTCGGCGTGGACGTGGCCTCCTTCGGGGACGCGCACGGCGCCACCCCGGGCTGCCTCGACGTCGTGTACGCCGACTCGCGTTCCGGCGTCTACAAGAAGCTGGTCATCGGCGCGGACGGCGAACTGCTCGGCGGGGTGCTGGTCGGCGACGCCGAGTCGTACGGGCTGCTGCGCCCGCTCACCGGCAGCGTGCCGCCGGTCGCCCCGGAACAGCTCGTGCTGCCCGCGGGCACCGGCGCCCCGGCCGCCCTCGGGCCCGCCGCCCTGCCCGACGACGCGGTGATCTGCAACTGCCACAACGTCACCAAGGGCACCATCCGTAGCGCGGTCTCCGAGCACTCCTGCACCACCGTGCCCGAGGTGAAGAAGTGCACCAAGGCGGGCACCGGCTGCGGCAGCTGCGTCAAGGCGCTGACCACCCTGGTCAACGACGAGCTGGCGGCCGGCGGCGTGGTCGTGGACCAGGGCCTGTGCGGCTGCTTCCCGCACACCCGCGCCGAGCTGTACGAGATCGTCCGCACCCGCCGCCTCACCTCGTACGCCGAGCTGCTGGACCGCCACGGCCGGGAGGAGGCGCGCGGCGGCGACGGCTGCGAGATCTGCAAGCCGACGGTGGGCTCGATCATCGCCTCCCTGGCGCCCACGGTCGGCGCCGACGGGTACGTCCTGGACGGCGAGCAGGCCGCCCTCCAGGACACCAACGACCACTTCCTCGCCAACCTCCAGCGCAACGGCTCCTACTCGGTCGTCCCGCGCATCCCCGGCGGCGAGATCACCCCGGAAAAACTGATCGTCATCGGCGAGGTGGCCCGCGACTTCGGCCTCTACACGAAAATCACCGGCGGCCAGCGCATCGACCTGTTCGGCGCCCGCGTCGACCAGCTCCCGCGCATCTGGGCCCGCCTGGTCGACGCCGGTTTCGAGTCGGGCCACGCGTACGGAAAGGCGCTGCGCACGGTGAAGTCCTGCGTCGGCCGGACCTGGTGCCGCTACGGCGTGCAGGACTCCGTCCGCATGGCCATCGACCTGGAACTGCGCTACCGGGGCCTGCGCTCCCCGCACAAGCTCAAGTCGGCGGTCTCCGGCTGTGCCCGCGAGTGTGCCGAGGCGCGCGGCAAGGACTTCGGCGTCATCGCCACCTCCAACGGCTGGAACCTGTACGTCGGCGGCAACGGCGGCGCCGACCCCCGCCACGCCGACCTGCTCGCCCAGGACCTCTCCGACACCGAACTGGTCCGCCTGATCGACCGCTTCCTGATGTTCTACATCCGCACCGCCGACCGCCTGGAGCGCACCTCCGCCTGGCTGGAGCGCATCGAGGGCGGCCTCGACCACGTCCGCGACGTCGTCGTGCACGACTCGCTCGGCCTCTGCGACGAGCTGGAGGCGCTGATGGCCGCGCACGTGTCCGCCTACCGCGACGAGTGGGCCGACACCCTCGCCGACCCCGAACGCCTCGCCCGCTTCGTCTCCTTCGTCAACGCGCCGGACGCCCCCGACCCGGCCGTCCGCTTCGTCCCGGAGCGCGACCAGATCAAGCCGGACCTGCGCCTGCTGGCCGGGCCGAAGCTGCCGGTCCGCACCGCCCGCACCGCCACAGACGACCGCACCCTGGAAGGGACCGCCGCCCGATGACTCTCGCCGTCGAACTCCCCGCACCCGCTCCGGAACGGCCGGAGACCCGCTGGTTCCCGGTCTGCGACCCGTCCGCCCTCGTCCCGGGCCGGGGCGTCGCCGCCCTCCTTCCCGACGGCGGGCAGGTGGCACTGTTCGTGGACCGCGCGGGCCGCCCGTACGCCATCGGCAACCGCGACCCGTTCACCGGCGCGTACGTCCTCTCGCGCGGCCTGACCGGCTCGGCGGACGGCCGCCCGTTCGTCGCGTCCCCCCTCCTCAAACAGCGCTTCGACCTGGAGACGGGCGCCTGCCTGGACGATCCGTCGGTGTCGGTGCCCGTCTACCGGGTGCGGGAGGTCGGGAGTTAGGAGCGCTCCGCTCAGCTGTTGCCGCCGCCGATCCCGGACGTCCCGAAGTCCCACGTCCGGTGGTTCCCCGTCCGGCCCCGTACAGCCGTCGGCAGGCGCATCAGCCCGTTCCGGCGCTCCGGAGACCACGCTCCTCCCCGTCCGCATACGGACTTCCGGCAACCGCGGCCCCGCCCGGCCTGGGAGTCTCCCCACCGGTCCGGGCGTACGCTGGTGCCCCCGACGTCCCGACGAAGGAGCGCAGCAGGCGTGACCCGTTGGACCACGAGCCACATCCCCGACCAGACGGGCCGCTCGGCAGTCGTCACCGGCGCCAACAGCGGCATCGGCTACATCACCGCCCGCGAACTCGCCCGCCGCGGCGCCAGGGTCGTCCTGGCCTGCCGCAACGAGGCACGCGGGCACACGGCGCTCGCCCGGCTGCGCTCCGAAGTGCCGGCCGCCGAGGCCGAGTTCCGGCAGCTGGACCTGGCCGACCTGGCCTCCGTACGCGCCTTCGCGGCGGGCCTCGACGACTTCGACGGCGACCGCCTGGACCTGCTCATCAACAACGCCGGGGTGATGGCGCTCCCGCACCGCCGTACCGCCGACGGCTTCGAGATGCAGTTCGGGACCAACCACCTCGGCCACTTCGCGCTCACCGGCCTCCTCCTGCCCAAGCTGCTGGCCACCCCCGGAGCGCGCGTCGTCACCGTCTCCAGCGGCTTCCACATGCTGGGCAACGTCGACCTGGACGACCTCAACAGCGAGCGCGGCTACCGCCGCTGGATCGCCTACGGCCGCTCCAAGAGCGCCAACCTGCTCTTCGTCCACGAACTGGCGCGCCGCCTCGCGCGGGCCGGCTCGCAGGTGCTGGCCGTCGCCGCGCACCCCGGGTACGCCGACACCAACCTGCAGAGCGCCGGTGTACGGATGGAGGGGCGTACGGGCGCCGAGCGCCTGGTGGCGCTGGCCAACCGCGTCGTCGGCCAGCCCGCCGAGTCCGGCGCCCTGCCGACCCTGTGCGCCGCCACCGCCCCGCACATGAAGCCGGACGCCTTCCTCGGCCCCCGCAACGGCCTGCGCGGCGCGACCGCGCCGTCCCCCCGCGCCCCGTGGACGCGCGACGACGAGACGTCGGAGCGGCTGTGGGAGGCGTCGCAGGAGCTTACGGGCGTGCGGTACGACTTCGGCGGGGCGAAGGGCTGACGAGCAGGGCTGTGCGTGAGGGGTGAGCAGGAGGGCTGAGGCGGAGGGCGCCAGGGGCGCGGACCGGCCACCGGGGCAGGAGCGGACCGGCCACCGGGGCAAGCTCCGCCTGCGGCTGACGGCGGCCCGTCACTCCAGGCCCGAAGCCTCGAAGATCTTCCGGGCCCCGTCCCGGTCGACGTGCTCGCCCAGCACCCTCAGCACCTCGCTGCCCGACCGCAGCAGGCCGCGCTCCCGGGACAGCCGGGCGCCGGTGTCGAGCAGGTGCCACAGGGCCGGGTCGGCGGTGAGGACCTTGGGGTCCAGTTCGACGCGGTCGCCCAGCGCGTCACGCAGCACCAGCCGGGGCGCCACCCCGTCGCTGCGGTGCACGAGGACCAGCAGGTCGGTACGGACCCGGCGCTCGCGCAGCAGCCCGCGTACGGCGAGCCGGCCCGGTCCGGCCGTCACCCGTGCCGGAAAGAGCGCCGCGAAGAGCACCACCGCGAGGGCCGTCCAGCAGGCGGCGCGCAGCGGGTCGAGGGTGTGGCCGGCGAGGTCGACGACGAGCATGAGACAGAGCACGCCGGCCGTGCAGCCGGCCGCCGTGCGCAGTTCGGCCGCCCACCGGCGGTCGCGGTACGCCGCCGGGCCGTGCACCGGGGGTGGAAGGGCGTGCCTCTTCCGCGTATGCCGTGCGTGCCGTCCATCGCGCGCCCCACCGCCTCTCCGTCCGCCGCTGTACGCGCCGTCTCCGCCGTCCTCCCCGTGGACCGTGGCACCGGCCCCGGGCACCCATCTCCGTCCCATAGCCGTGACGCTAGGGCTACGGCGGGGGAACCGCCGGGACGTTGACGCGGCGCTGACGACGCTTCCCGGAAACTTGACGCGCCGCTGACAACACTGACGCGCCACCGGCAACGCCGCGCGCCCCTACGCCGCCCGCCCAGGACACTCCCAGGTCCGCGCCGCATCTCCCTCGGGGCCGCAGCCACCCGATGCACCGTCCACCCGGCGCCCCACCCACCCGTCCTCATCGGCACGCCCCCGCCGGGCATCAAAAAGGCGTGAAGAAGGCCGGATCATCCGCCAAAGCCACGCCAAGAACCGGCGCGCCCGTACGAACCGGCACTCACGCTGGGCTGGCCCCGTCACCGGGGTTCTCATCCCGCAGCGCACGGAGGTACGGCGAACGATGTCGATGGTGTGGAAGCCCACGGGCCGGACCGCAGGCCGGGTACCCGAGCCGGCCGCGCCCCCTCCCTCCCCGCCGCCCCCTGCCGCTCCCGACCCGGACGCCCGGCACCGCCTGACCTCCCTCCAGGGCCTCGCCGCCCTCTCCCTCGACGCGATGGCCTCCGTCGCGTACGGACCCGAGTCCGTCGTCCTGGTGCTGGCCGCCGCCGGTGCGTACGGCCTCGGCTTCACCCTCCCGGTGACCCTCGGCATCGCGGCGCTGCTCGCCGTACTGGTCGCCTCGTACCGCCAGGTGATCGCGGCGTTCCCGAACGGCGGCGGTTCGTACGCCGTCGCCAAGGCGCACCTCGGACGCCGTACGGCGCTGGCCGCCGCGGCCTCCCTGCTCCTCGATTACGTCCTGAACGTCGCCGTCTCCGTGACGGCCGGCGTCGCCGCACTCACCTCCGCCTTCCCGGCCCTGTACGGCGAACGGCTGTGGCTGTGCCTGGCGGTGCTCGTCCTGGTGACCGGCGTGAACCTGCGCGGCATCGTCGACTCCGCGAAAGCGTTCCTGCTGCCCACCGCCGCCTTCGTGGGCTCCGTACTCGTCCTCATCGCGGTCGGCCTGTTCCGGGACGCGCCCGCCTCCACGGCGTCCGCCGCCGGTCACGCCTCCGTACTGTCCGACAACGCGACCTCCGTCGGCGCGCTGCTCCTGCTGAAGGCGTTCGCCGCCGGGTGCTCGGCCCTGACCGGCGTGGAGGCGGTCGCCAACGCCGTACCGTCCTTCCGCGCACCCGCCGCCAAGCGCGCGCAGCGCACCGAGATCGCCCTGGGCGCCCTGCTCGGCGTGATGCTGATCGGTCTGTCGGTGCTCATCGGGCGCTTCCACCTCCAGCCGGTGGAGGGCGTCACCGTCCTCGCGCAGCTCGCGGACGCGTCGCTCGGCCACAACTGGGCGTTCTACGTCGTCCAGTTCGCGACCATGGTGCTGCTCGCCCTCGCCGCCAACACCAGCTTCGGCGGACTGCCGGTCCTGATGAGTCTGCTGGCCCGCGACAACTACCTGCCGCACGTCTTCGGCCTGAAGGCCGACCGGCAGGTGCACCGGCACGGCGTCCTCGCGCTGGCCGCCGTCGCCGCCCTGCTCCTGGCCTTCTCCGGCGGCGACGTGAACACCCTCGTCCCGCTCTTCGCCATCGGCGTCTTCGTCGGCTTCACCATCTGCCAGGTGGGCATGGTCCGCCACTGGCGGCAGGAACGATCCTCCGGCTGGCGCGGCAAGGCCGTCCTCAACGGTTCCGGCGCGCTGCTGACCGGCGTCTCGGCCGTCGTCGTCACGGCCACGAAGTTCACCGAGGGCGCCTGGCTGATCGTCATCGCGCTACCCCTCCTCGTCCTCGCCTTCGAGGCGGTGCACCGCGCGTACGGCAGGATCGCGGACCACCTGCACCTGGGCCGCATCCCCGAGACCCCGCACCGCGACCGCTCCCTCGTCGTCGTCCCCGTCTCCCACCTCTCCAAGCTGACCTGCGAGGCGCTGAACGCCGCCGTCTCGCTCGGCGACGAGGTGGTGGCCGTCACCGTCACCTACGCCGCCCCCGAGGACCGCCACGCGGCGGAGTCCCTGCGCCGCGACTGGGAACTGTGGAACCCCGGCGTCAGCCTCCTCGAACTGCCCTCCACCACGCGCACCGTCGGCCGCCCCGTCGCCGCGTACGTACGCGAACTCGGCGCCCGTCGCCCCGGCACCCGGGTCACCGTCCTGATCCCCGAGGTCGAACCGGCCCACCTGTGGCAACGCCTCCTCCAGAACCAGCGCGGCGCCGTCGTCGCCCACGCGGTCCGCCGCACGACGGACGCGACGATCTGCCGGCTGCGGTTCCGAGTGCGGGCGTAACCGGCCGGAGGGGCGGGGGCAGGGGAGGCGGACTGGTGCCGCTGTTAGGGTCGCGGGGGTCGGAAACCGGTGGGGCACCGGGCACCGGACGCCATCGATCACCTCTGCCAGGACCTGCTGTTCATGCTTCTCGGACGCATACTCGCCACCCTCTCGCTGCTCTGCGCACTCGCCGTTGCCGCCATCGGTTTCTGGCGCGGCGACGGGTGGGGCATCGGCCTCGGTGTCTATTCGGTGTGCAGCGCGTCCTTCGTCATGGCCGTGGTCTGGCGAGCCCGCAAGTAGGCGCTCGCCTGCGGTCCGTCCCCTGCCGGCTGATCCTGCCCGGGGAGGCGGCTCCCCGCCTCCCCGGCCCGGCTCGGAGAGTTGCTCAGTCGATACAGAACTCGTTGCCCTCGATGTCCAGCATCGGGATGCACGACTCGTTCTCGTCATCGGCGTACAGCGTCTGCACGTGAGTGGCGCCGAGCGCGACCAGCCGTGCGCACTCGGCTTCGAGTACGGCGAGGCGCTCGTCCCCCACCAGCCCGGTGCCGGCCCGGACGTCGAGATGCACCCGGTTCTTGGCGGCCTTGCCTTCGGGAACGCGCTGGAAGTACAGGCGCGGGCCCACGCCCGAGGGGTCACTGCAGGCGAACCAAGAATCCCGCTCCTCAGGGGGCAGGGTGCTGTTGAAAGCGTCCCAGGTGGCGTACCCCTGCGGTGGCGGCGGTACGACATACCCCAGCACCTCGCACCAGAAACGAGCCATGCGCTCAGGTTCTGCGCAGTCGAAGGTGACTTGGAACTTCCTGATCGTTGACATCGGCGCACCGTAGCAGGCGGGCTCCGCCCGGTTCTCGGAACTCAGCCCTGCCTGTCCACCCGCGCCCCACCACCAGCTCCATCAGGAGCGGGACGCCCCTCAGCCTCACTTCCCCGAACCGGGCGGCTGGAGGTCCCGTTCCGTCGGGTCCTCCCGCTCGGGCCGGTCCGGCGCCCGGACGAAGTCGTGCGAGGCGTTGTCCGAGGACTGTCCGCCCCAGTGGGGCAGCGGCCGGTCGCAGCCGGGCCCCGGCCGGTTCCCCATCGGCATCAGCGCCAGGTCGGAGCCGAGGAACGGCATGATGGAGTACCCGCCGTTGCACATCGGCAATACGTAGAACCGCTGCGCCTCCAGCTCCTTGCTGTTCGGGGCCTTGGGGTCCTGCGGGTCCGTGAAACGCATGCCGTCCCGGAGGTTGGCCGGGTTGACCGCCGGCCGTTTGCCCTCCCGCTTGTTCTCGAAGCTGTAGACCGTGTTGTTCTTGTAGTAGCCCACCAGGTGGACCACCCACAGGTGGGCATGCCCGTACCCATGACACCGGACGCCCGCATATGCCCGGGGCCAGAAGCGTTCACCGGGTGCGCGCGAAGACACAGCTGGCATGAACAGCGCCCGCCGCGCACCGACTTGGCGCGGTCGTACGCCCCCCATCGCGAACCGCACAGCGCGCGCCCGCCGATCGCCCCCCCGGGCCCGGGGCCGGTTCCCGTCCTTGCCGACCCCGCCGCTCCGTGCGACAACGACCCCATGCCGACCTCACCGACCCCGTACCAGGGCTTCCCCCTGCGCCGGCCCGCACGGCCGCCGTTCCTTCTCCCCGCCGACCCGGAGAGTTGCGAGCGGTACGGCCCGGTCTTCGGCCACACCGACGTGACCCCCCTCGACAGCGAGCTCACCCGCCACCACGCGGGCACCCCCATCGGCGAGCGCATCACCCTGACCGGCCGCGTCGTGGACGGTCTCGGTCGCCCCGTCCCCCGCCAGCTCCTCGAACTCTGGCAGGCCAACGCCGCCGGCCGGTACGCGCACCAGGGCGACCAGCATGACGCGCCCCTGGATCCCCACTTCACCGGGGCGGGCCGCGCCCTCACCGACGCCGAGGGCCGCTACACCTTCACCACGATCAAGCCGGGCCCGTACCCGCTCGGCACCCCCGACGGCGCCTGGCGCGCCGCCCACCTGCACTTCTCCCTCTTCGGCCGCGCGTTCACACAACGCCTGGTCACCCAGATGTACTTCGAGGGCGACCCGCTCCTGGCCCACGACTCGGTGCTGCACGCGGCCCCCGGCGCGGCGGCCCGCCGCGCCCTGATCGCGTCCTACGCCCCGACCCCACCCCTACCAGGCCGCCCCACGTCCCTCACTTACCACTGGGACATCGTCCTCGGCGGCCCGTCCCCCATGGTCACTCCTGCCTGACGTCCACCTCGCACCACACCGTCTTACCGATCTCCCGGTCCCGCACCCCCCACCGCGCGGCCACCTCCTGTACGAGCACCAGTCCGAGCCCGCCGGGCCTGTCGCCCCCCGGCTCCCGTACGCACGGCCGGACTTCCCCCGCGCATCACTGACCGACACCCGCAACACCTCTCTCCCCACCGTCAGATGCACCCGCACGAGCCGCCCGGGCACCCGGCCGTGCGTGATCGCGTTGGTCAGCAGCTCGGACACCAACAACTCGGCATCGTCCACGAGGTGCCCGTACCCCCAGTCCCACAACAGCCGCGCATCCGGTACCGCGCGAGCCGCACGCTCTTCGGGAACGGCGAGTAGTCGAGCAGGTCCTCGTGGAGGACCACTTCTGTGGGGTCATGCGGAGAGATCATCGACGGCCACCTCCGATTACGGGCAGCGCGCACCCTTGCGCCAACTGATGCGGCCGCGCGAGCAGTTCGGTCGTTACGGACGGTAGGGGCAGCGAGGCGCGCCGTACAAGTTCCTCTTGGAGGAGATCCTCCGAACGAGTTGCGAGGCCGTCTCGGACGCCACCAGACTGACCCGGCACCGCTCAGGAGGAGCAATACGTGGCAACCAGCCAGCCGACGCAGGGAAACAGCACCTCGACCGTCTTGGGCCGCAGACTCGGCGGCGAGCTGATGCGCCTGCGCACCGCAGCGGGCCTCCGCCAGCCCCACGCCGCCAAGGCGCTCACCGCTTCCACCACCAAGATCGCCAAAATGGAGGGCGGCTGGGTACCGATGCGCGACCCGGACATCCGCGCGTTGTGCGAGCTGTACGGCGTGCACGACCCCGCCGTCGTGGGCGGCCTGCTGGAACTGGCGAGGGTGGACCGTGAGCGGCGGAAGGCGAGGGGGTGGTGGAGTGAGTTTCCGGGCATCGGCGCCATGCAGGAGTACGTGGCGCTGGAGTGCGCTGCGACGATCATCAGGGCTTGGCAACTGGCCTTCGTACCCGGCTTGCTACAGGCACCGGAGTACGTGCGCGCGTTGAACCCGGACGAGGGCTTCGTGAACGCCAGGATGGCGCGCCAGCGACGCCTCGTGGACGATTCCCCTCTCGCCTTCCGCGCTGTGGTGTTCGAGGCAGCGCTCAGGACGATCGTCGGAGGCGTCGAGGTGATGCGCAGACAACTGAAGCACCTGGCCGCCATGGTTGAGCAGCCCAACATCGACGTGCGAGTCCTTCCGTTCAGCGCTGGGGCTCAGCCCGGCATGGGATGCGCCTTCAACATCCTCTCGTTCGCCGAACCAGGCGCCATGGACGTGGTCTACATGGAGATTCCCCGTAACGAGTTGTGGCATGAAGGGGGCGACGAGGCTGGCGTGTACGGCGCCATGTTCGAGACCATCGAACAGAACGCTCTCACCACCGAAGAGACCCTGGCCCTCATCACGAGCCTCAGCAAAGAACTGTGAGCCATGCCCTCCTACGCCTTCCGCAAGTCCAGCTACAGCAACGAAGAACGCGAGTGCGTCGAAGTAGCCACCAACCACCCCCACACCATCGCCATACGCGACTCAAAACACCCCACCGGCCCCATGATCCGCCTCTCCCCCACCGCCTGGACGACCTTCCGGGACGCCGTCGCCGACGGCAGCCTCGGCGCCTAGAGGCGCCCCAGCGGAGCACCACCGCACAGGTCCTCGTCCAGCTTCGCGAGCACGGCGGCGGTCAGCGCGGGAGCGTGGCCGTGAACCCACTGTTCGGCGCGGGCGAGGAAACCCTTGAGGTCGTCGTGCACGCCCCGGAGCAGGGCCGGCAGTTCGGTCAGGGGAAGCTCGACGGGGCTCTTCGCCGAGGCCGCCGTGTCGGGCCACACCCTGACGGATGCCCCCTCGTGCTCGACATGTGCCACGGTGCCGTGGCCGAGCCACAGTTCCTCGCCGTCCATGAGGTCGTACCAGTCGCGCCAGTTCTCCAGGCCGAAGCAGCAGCCCGGGGCGATCACGGTGCCGGTCGTGGTGTCCTTCAGGCGGATGCCGCCCGGCGCTGTCGCGAGGTCGACGCTGAGCAGGTGCACCAAGCGCCGGGCCACGGCTTCGGCGTCCGGGTCCTGGCTCGCGGCCGGGGCCTCGTTGTCCTCCTCGTGGCCGCTGGTCAGGACCGCCATCGCCGTACCGACTTGCCGAAGTGACATTTCACCGGAGAGCACCAGAAGACGGTCCGCGCGCGGCGCGGCGGCGGGCCACAGGGTGAAGTCCACGGCGTCGTGGGTCTCCATGACAGCATCCATGATCAGCACAGATTCATTCTCGTCGGCCGTCGGCGCGGGCGCTTCCCCTTTTGCCGGTGTCCGGCGGCGCGACGCCCTTCCCCGGCCCTACGCCTTACACCCTGTAAGCCTGTGACCTACCGGTTGTTAGGATTTGCCGGAACTTGGGGGGCTCGTACATTTAGTCGGTCGGGAGAGGAATGGCCTCTTCCTGCCCTCCGTCGCGCACCGTGGCGCTCCGCGCCGCGCCTTGCCTGGAGGGCACATGAAACGTTCACCCGCGCCGGGGCCGAGACGGTCCCGGCCGTTCCGGCAGATCGTGGGCGGAGCCGTCGCGCTCGGGCTCACGGTGAGCGGAGGGGCGCTCGCGTCCCCCGCTGCCGCCGCCCCCGCGAAGCCGGTTCTGAGGATCACGCCGGGGTCGGAGATCGTGAGCGCCGGCACCACCGGCTTCCTCTCCGTCGACCCGAAGAACACCCTCCGGTGGACGCGTTACGCCGACGGAACGACGACCGAGGTGGGCCAGGACAGCGGCCGGCACACGCAGGACATCACGCACGGTTCCGCGTCCGATGTGGTGGCGGTGGGCGACAACACCACCATCACCGCGTCTCACAAGATCACTCTGCGGGACATGGCCTCGGGGTCGTCCGCCCTCGTGGACCTCGACACGTACGGCTACGAGTACAAAGGGGCGGTCGGGCCCTGGGTGATCGCGGTCAAGCACCTGAAGGACACCGAGGAAGCCCACGTCCTCGGGATCGTGGACGGCAAACCCACCGACCGGAAGATCACCGGGCTGCCGGAGAAGACGCAGAGGATCGCGGCGGTGGCCGGGACACCGGGCTCGGCTCTGGTGCGGTTCGCCGGGATGTCGGAGCCCTTCGAGAGCAATGACTTCGCGGTGGTCGACCTGGCCACCGCGAAGGTCAGCGACAACCGTGGGCTGATGACCGGCGACTCGGCCGGCGCCGCCCTGTCCCCGACGCACATGGCCTCGATCGGAGCCCTCCACAGCGGTGACAAGCGCGTCAGCGTCAGCGTCGCGCAGCGTGGGCCGGAAAGGCGGCCGTGGAACAGGGAGCTGTACGGCGTCTACGGCACCATGGTGGGCCTGGTCGGCAACTGGGTGCTGTACGGAAAAGCGGACCAGGTGTACGAAGGGTACGCCGCGCATGCCTCGGCCTTCTACGCCAACTTCATCGGCGGCCCTGAGCACAAGGTGCTGGACCACGCCACCTCCACGACACCCACGCCCGAGGGCGACCTGCTGGTGATGGGCGGCTCCGTCGAGCAGGGCGAGGGCCTCTACCGGATCTCCGCCGGGGCCAAGGGCGCACCCGTCACCGAGCTCGTCGCGAGCACCGGAGAGCCGACCAAGCTCACCCTCCTCGGCTCTTCCGTACCCGCCGTTGCCGACCTGAGCCGCGGTAGCTGGTGGGCACACTGGCAGCTTTCGCGGCGCAATGCCTCCGTGTACATCACGCTGCGCCACACCGCGTCCGGCAGGGAACGCTTCATCGACTTGCCCACGATGGACAGGGGCCCGGGGCCGAGGTCCCTGGACGTGGAGTGGGACGGTCTGCTCGGCTCCGAGAGCGACACCACGGCCGCGCCCAATGGTGACTACACCTGGCAGCTCACCGCCAGGCCCAACAACGGAATCGGCCCCGACCTGGATCTGAACGGCAAGTTCACCGTCCGCCGCAAGCCCGCTCCGCACGACTACACCGACAACGGTTCGCCGGACGTGCTCCTCCGCGACTCGGCGGGCAACCTGTCGCTCCAGGACACCTACCACTCTTCGTGGGGCTCGCTGCACCTCGAAGCCACGGAGTCGAAATCGGCCGGCCGGGGCTGGAACATCTACGACAAGGTCGTCGCCGTCGGCGACGTGGCCGGTGGCTCCGCCGGTGACGTGGTGGCGCGGGACGCGGCAGGCGTGCTGTGGCTCTACCTCGGCAAGGGGGACGGCACCTTCGACCGGCGGCTGAAGGCCGGCGCCGGCTGGGACGCGTACGACGAGATCACCGGCGGCAGCGACCTGAACGGCGACGGCCGCGGCGATCTGCTGGCCCGGGACCGGTCCGGCGTGCTCTGGCTCTACCAGGGCACGGGCAACTGGCGGGCACCGTTCGCGCCGCGCAAGAAGATCGGCGGCGGCTGGGGCGGCTACGACAGCATCACGGCCGTCGGTGATGTGGCCGGTGCCTCCGCCGGAGACCTGGTGGCCCGCGACCGTTCCGGCGTCCTGTGGCTGTACCTGGGCACCGGGAACGGCAAGGTCGCCTCCCGCGTGAAGATCGGCGCCGGCTGGGGCGGCTACCGCCAGCTGGTCGGCACCGGCGACTCCAACGCCGACGGCCGCGCCGACCTGCTCGTCTCCACGTCGGACGGCAGCTCGTACGTCTACCACGGCACGGGCAGCTGGCGGGCACCGTTCGCGCCGCGCGAGCTGACCGGCATCAAGACGCCGTCGCACGAGACCATCGCCTGACGGGCGGGCGGCGACGGGCGCACACGTGCCCACCGGGGCCGGGACCAGGAGCACCCAGATCACGGGTGCCGGGTCCCGGCCCTGTTCCGCTCGGACGGCCTCGCCGCCGGACATCCGGTACGTGCTCACCTCCGCGTCAAGAGACGCAGCCGTCTTCGCCCGGCCCGGGAACACCGGGCCGCCGCCCGGTGCTCACTCTTACGGCGCGCTCACCGGCCGGTTTCGCGCAGGTGCAATGCGTTCTTCACGCCGGTGCGGCAGAGTGGGCGCCCGTGGCGGACGGTGATCGTCGATCACCGGAAGCCGCACGACAGCCGTACGACGATCACGCCCGTCGCGCAACGGGCGACGGGCGACGCAGGGGGCGATCGGTATGACTCGCGGTATCGGCAGACGGCGGCTGCTCGGTGTGGCCGGAGGTGTGGCCGGAAGTGCGGCCCTGACCGCCGTGCTGGCGGCCTGTGGTTCCAACACCGGACGCAACGGCAAGGGTTCGGGTCCGGAGCTCAGCCAGTGGTACCACCAGTACGGGGAGCCGGGTACCGAGCAGGCCGTGCGGCGGTACGCCGCCGCGTACGACAAGGCGCGGGTGACCGTGCAGTGGCGGCCCGGCGATTACGACCGGCAGACCGCCGCCGCGCTGCTGACCGACTCCGGACCGGACGTGTTCGAGGTCAACGGGCCGAAGCTGGACCAGATCAAGGGTGGTCAGGTCGTGGACCTGACGGCGGAGATCGAGTCGGTGAAGGGCGACTTCCATCAGGCGGTTCTCGCGCCGAAGACCTGGCAGGACAAGGTCTGGGCGGTGCCGCAGACCGTGGACACCCAGTTGTTGTTCTACCGGAAGAGCATGCTGAAGGCGGCGGGTGTCGAACCGCCGCGGAGCGTCGACGCGTTGGTGGAGGCCGCGAAGGCGCTGACCGCGCGGCACCGGAAGGACAAGGTCAAGGGGCTGTTCCTGGGGAATGACGGCGGGGCCGCGGTGCTGGGCGGTACGCCGCTGTTCGCCGCGGGGCTGAGTCTGGTCACGGAGGACGGGAAGGCCGGTTTCGACGACCCGGCCGCCGCCCGCGTGCTCGGGAAGATCCGGCAGCTGTACGCCGACGAATCGTTGCTGCTGGGAGCGCCGACTGACTGGTCCGACCCGGCGGCCTTCGTACAGGGGCTGACGGCCATGCAGTGGTCGGGGCTGTGGGCCCTGCCACAGGTCGAGAAGGCTTTGGGGGACGACTTCGGGGTGCTGCCGTTCCCCAGGGACGGCGCCGGGAAACCGTCCGTCCCGGTGGGCGCGTACGGCTCGGCGGTCAGCGCCCGGGGCAAGCACCGGGAGGCGGCCAAGGCGTACGTGAAGTGGCTGTGGGTGGACGGGACCGACAAGCAGGAGGACTTCGCCCTCTCGTACGGTTTCCACATCCCCGCCCGCACCTCGCTCGCCAAGAAGGCGAAGCAGCTCCAGGAGGGCGCGGCGGCCGACGCGGTCTCGTACGCCACCGAGTACGGCCACGCCGAGCCGCTGCTCTGGACGACGCCGAGCAGCACCGCCTACCAGGACGCCCTCAACCGCATCATCAAGGGCGGCGCGAATCCGGAGAGCGAGCTGAAGGACGTGGTGCGCAAGGTCGAGGCCGAGTTGCAGCGGGCGAAGAAGAAGTGAGGGTGAGGAGGGCCGGAGCTGCGGCCGGTGGAGGGCCGGGGTCCGGCGCGCGGGCCGGGGCTGCGGCCGGCAGGGGCACGGAGGCGGGCGGCACGCGGTCCGGTGGGCTGCTCGCGCGCCTCCGGGGGCAGCAGAACCGGAACCTGTGGTTCTGGGCGTTCGTGGGCCCGTTCGCGATCGGCCTCGCGCTGTTCACGTACGTACCGTTGGCCTGGAGCGTCTACCTCAGCTTCTTCGACGCCCACAACACGGTCACCCCGACGGACTTCGTCGGACTGGACAACTACACGGCGATGCTGGGCGATGACGCCTTCCTGAACAGCCTGGGCACATTCCTGCTGTTCACGGCGTTCATCGTGCCGGCGACGTACGTGCTCTCCCTCGGCCTCGCACTCATGGTCAACCGGCTGCGCTTCGCCCAGGCGTTCTTCCGCTCGGTCTTCTTCCTGCCGACCGCGTGCTCGTACGTGGTCGCGGCGCTGATCTGGAAACTGTCGATCTTCAACGGGGTGCGGTTCGGGCTCGCCAACACCGTGCTGGGATGGTTCGGCGCGGACCAGACCGCCTGGCTGTCCACGACCGACCCGCCCTGGTACTGGCTGGTGATCGTCACCGTACGGCTGTGGCTCCAGGCGGGTTTCTTCATGATCCTGTTCCTGGCCGGGCTGCAGCGGATCTCACCGCGCCTGTACGAGGCCGCCGCGGTGGACGGCGCGCGGCCCGGCTGGCAGACGCTCCGGTACATCACCCTGCCGCAGCTGCGTGCCACGTCGGTCGCCGTCGTCCTGCTGCTGGTGATCAACGCGTTCCAGGCGTTCGACGAGTTCTACAACCTGATGTCCGACGCGCGCGGCTACCCGCCGTACGCCCGCCCGCCGCTGGTCTACCTCTACTACACCGCGCTCGGGCAGGAGCAGAACCTCGGCCTGGGCAGCGCGGGCGCGGTGATCCTGGCGCTGATCATCGCCGTGGCGACCGTCGTACAGGCGCGCTGGTTCGGCCTCGGACGGAAGGAGGACTGAGCACCGATGACCGTGCCTACAGGACGAGGACGGCCGGGCGCCCCGCGGGACCCCCGCGTACGGGCCGGGCGCGCGCTGCGCGCGGTGACCGTCACCGTCCTCGCCGTCCTGTTCCTCGTCCCGTTCTACCTCCTCGTACGCAACGGCCTGGCCACCGAGCAGGACATCACCGCCCCCGACTGGACGTTCTTCCCGCGCGAGATCCAGTGGTCCAACCTGACCGAGGTCTTCGACGACCCGAACCTGCCGATGGCGCGGGCCCTGCTCAACTCCACCCTCATCGCGGTCTCCACGACGGCGGGCACGGTGCTGCTGGCGTCGCTGGCCGGGTACGGGCTGGCGCGCATCCCGTACCGGCACGCGAACCTCGTCTTCTACGCCGTCCTCGGCACCCTGATGGTCCCGGCGGCCGTCACCTTCGTCCCCAGCTTCGTCCTCGTCTCGTCGCTCGGCTGGATCTCGACGCTGCGCGGGCTGATCATCCCGACCCTCTTCAGCGCCTTCGCCTGCTTCATGTTCCGCCAGTACTTCCTGGGCTTCCCCCGGGAGCTGGAGGACGCGGCGCGGGTGGACGGGCTCGGGTACTGGCGCACGTACTGGCGGATCGTGGTGCCCAACTCGCGGCCCGTCTTCGCGGCCGTCGGCACGATCGTCTTCATCGGCGCGTGGAACGCGTTCCTGTGGCCGCTGGTCATCGGACAGGACCGCGAGTCGTGGACGGTACAGGTCGCGCTCTCCACGTTCACCACGGCGCAGAACCTCAACCTGCATGAACTGTTCGTCGCCGCCGCGATCTCGATTGCGCCGCTGGTGGTCGTGTTCGTGCTGTTGCAGCGGTACATCGTGGCGGGGGGGGGGGGGGGGGGGGGGGGGGGGGGGGGGGCACCCCCCCCCCCCCCCCCCCCCCCCCGCCCCGTCAGGAACTCCCGGCCGCCTTCGGGTTGCGTTCGAAGGCCGACCACGGGCCGCCGCCCTCGCAGTAGCCGCAGTGCGCCCCGAAGAATTCGGCACGGGCCCGCCGGTCACCGAGAAGCTGTGCCCTGAACCACGCCGTGACCGGCCCGCGGAACCCGCCGCCGTCCAGCGCGGGCGTGAGGTGCGTCGCGCCGGCCAGTTCGGCGTAGACCGCGGGGACGTGGGTGGTCTGCCGGTAGCGCGGGTGGACGAGGAGCCACGGCACCACCACCGTGTCGTACTGCCCGGCGAGGAAGAGCGCGGGGCCCCGCAGTGCGCCCACACTGCCCTGCGGGCCGGGCTCGATCGCCACCGTGGTGTCCACCCGGGGGTCGGCACCGGCGGCGAGAGCACCGCCGCCGCCCTGCGAATGCCCGGTCGCACCGACCCGGGACAGGTCGACCTTGTCCTCGTAGACGCTGCCCGGCGTGCCGTTCTGCCGGGTGAGGAAGTCGATGCCCGCCAGCATCTCGCGGCCGGAACCGGACCACGTCGTACGGGCGGCGGCGACGATGAAGCCGTGCGAGGCGAGGTGCCGCAGCAGCGGTCCGTAGGCCTGTACGGGAGCGCCGGTGCCGTTGCCCCAGACGATCACCGGGTGCTTGCCGCAGCCGAGGCCCCCGAGGCCGGCCGGGCGGTAGACGGTGTGGGCCGGGCCCGCGGGTTCGACGGTGACGGCGAACGGGCCAGGGGCCGCCCAGGCACCGTGGACGGAGGGGCAGCCGGAGGCCGCCGGAGTGGGCGCCGCCGCCATAGGGGCCGCCGTCGCGGGGCTCGTGCCGCCGAGGGTCAGCGTGGCGGTGACCAGGGAGCCGGCGAGGAGGGCGCCGAGGGCGCGCAGGGGTCTCGACAGGCTGAGCGGGCTCTTCACAGCGAGGTACCTCCGATCGCGTCCGCCACCGTCGCCCCCGCATGCGCCATCCCCGCGCCGTTCGGGTGGTACGGCGCCGCCGCCGAGCCCGGCAGCACCCCTTCCATCCACTTCTCGCCCTTCGCGGCGCAGACACCGTGCCGGGCACTGGGCGTCCGGAGGTCGATGTAGCCCGCGCCGCCCGCTGCGGCCCGCTCGGCGAGCATCGTGTGCAGGCGGTCGAAGGTGTTCTGGAGGTAGTCCGCGTCGCCGGGCCAGAAGGGCTCCTTCGGCCAGCAGCCGCCCGGCTGGAAGTACGTGCCGTACGAGACGACGTACACCTTCGCGTGCGGGGAACGGCGGTGGATCTGCCCGAGTGCGGCGGCGACCTTGGGGCCCGTACGCGTGATCCGCCCGGCCAACCGGTCCCGGCCGCCCGCCGTGTAGAGCGACTCGCACGTCCGGCCCACACCCGCCACCCGCGGAAGCGGCCGGACGCAGGACGGCAGGGCGGTGCCCATGCTGATGTCGTTGGCGCCGATGACCAGGGTGACCAGGTCCGTGTCCGCCCGCAGGGCGTTCAGCTGCGGCGGTACGAGACCGAACTGCCGTCCGGCCAGGGCGCCCGTGGTGGCACCGCTGCACGTGACGTCGGTGAGCCGGGCACCGAGGCGCGCGGCGGCGACGGCCGGCCAGTTCCGGTGCGAACGCAGGCACGGGAGGCTGGTCTGGGCCGGGATCAGCGGGCCGGCGGCCGAGGAGTCGCCGAGCGCGACGTAGTGGGGTTTCCAGCCGGACGTGGTGGAAGCGGTGCCCGCCGTGGCGGTGGGGGTGCCGAGCGCGGCCAGCACGGCGGCCGCCGCGGCAACGCGTCCGGCCCGGCGCGGACTTCGGACCATCGCACTCTCCTGCTACTCGTGGGTTGATGACCGACACGATGATGGGGCACCGTTTCCCCCGACGACATGGGGCGGATCTCAGAGAAAGCGGCCACGTTCTGTGACGCGTGACAAGGAAGACTCCCCAGAACCCCCGGCCATACGCATCGGCGGCCTCGACCTCCACGCCTCGCTGACCGCGCGCCTGCCCGCCCTGACCAGCGCGGTGCTCCAGGCCCTGGTGGCCCGTGTCCCGGCCTACCGGCAGCTGCCGGACGAGGAGCTGGGCGGCGACATCAGCTGGGTGATCCGGCAGAACCTGCGGTCGGTCATCACGATCCTGCGGACGCGGTCCATGCCCGGCGAGGCGGAGCTGCACGCCCTGCGCGAGTCGGCGGCGCGCCGGGCCGAGGAGGGCGTCCCCGTCGAGTTCGTGCTCACCGCGTACCACATCGGCATGGAGGTGGTGTGGGACGCGGTCGTCGCCGACGCCCGGCCCGACGATCTCCCCGGCGTGCTGGCCGCCCACTCCCTGTCCCTGCGCTACCTGCAACTGGTCGCCCCCGTCGTCGCCGCCGGATACGTGGAGGAACGGCAGACGATCTCCGGTGACGAGCACTCCGCCCGGCACACCTTGCTGTCCGCGCTGCTCGACGGCGCCCCGGACGACGACATCGCGGCCAGGGCCGGGTTACGGCTGCCGCCCTGCTACCTGGTGCTGGCCGTCTCCCTGGGGCGGCACCCCGACGAACACGCCGACGGCGTCGACCCGACGGTGGCCGCCCGCCGCAAGCTGCGCCGGGCGCGCGCCGAGCTGGAACGGCGGATGCGGGGGCCGGTGCTGTCGTCGCTGACGGTGGACGGCGGGACGGTCCTCCTGCCGCACCCCGTACCGCCCGGTGAGCTGGCGCCGCCGGACTGGGCGTGGCTGCGTGAGCTGGTGTCGGCGGCGGCCGCGGCCGCCGAGGCGGGCGTCACGGCCGCCGCGGTCCCCGCCGTACCCGCCGGGGTGGGCGACGCCGCCACGCTGGCCCGCGACGTGCTCGACGTCGTCCTCGCCACGGAACGGCCGCCGGGTGTCTATCAGTTGGACGACGTCCTGCTGGAGTACCAGCTCTCCCGGCCGAGCGCGGCACGCGACCGGCTGTCCGGCCTGCTCGCCGGTCTGGACAACAGCCCCGAGCTGCTGGAGACGCTCATCGGCTACCTGCGGCTGGGCGGCCGGCGCCCCAGCGCCGCCGCCCTGCACGTCCATCCCAACACGGTCGACTACCGGCTGCGCCGGGTCCGTGCCCTGACCGGCCTGGACCCGACGAAGGCCACCGGCATGAGCCTCCTCGAAGCGGCGCTGGCGGCCCGCCGGGCCGGTGGCCTGCGAGGGGGTGGCCCGTAGGCGGAAGGCCCGTGGGCGGGCGGCCCGTAGGCAGGTGGCGTGTGCGCGGCCGGCGCGGAAACTCGGTGGCGGTGCGCCGGGAACGTATGGGAGAACTCAGGCATGAGCGATGCCACCACCCCGGCCCAGGAAGCCGCACTCGCGGTCGGCGCACACGACCCAGGGCTGGACAAGCGCCTTGAGGGCGAGCTCGACGCGTTCAACGCCGCCGCGACGGACAACGCCGAGCAGGCCGAATTCTCGGTACGGGTGACGGACGCGGAGGGCGAGTTGATCGGCGGACTGAGCGCCTGGACCTGGGGCGGGCTGTGCGGGATCCATCTGCTGTGGGTACGCGAGGACAGCCGCGCGGCCGGCTGGGGCGCGAAGCTGCTGCGCGCCGCCGAGCAGGAGGCGGTACGGCGCGGCTGCGACCGCGCCACGGTGTCCTCGTACACGTTCCAGGCGCCGGGATTCTACGAGCGCCAGGGATACGCCGAGGTCGGGCGCGTGCCGGGGATGCCGGGCGGACACGCGGACGTGTACCTGTACAAGGAGTTGAAGGGCTGAGGAGCTGACGGGCCGAGGGGCTGAGGGGCTGAGGGCGGAGAGTCCCGGGGGGTAGAGAGGGGGCGACGGGCCGGCCGGCCATGAGGTACGGTGCGTGCCATGACCACGTACTCGGCCTTCCGTGAGACGGAGCCGCTGCACCGCGGCCCCCACGGCGAGTGCGCGCCCCGCGGCATGACGTTTCTGCGCCGCCGTGGCCGGGTGGGTTCTCCCCCGGCCACCACTCTTCCCCGCTGTCGGTGATTCCCGGGCGTAACGCCCTCCCGACGGCAGCGACCGACTGCCGCGGCAGCTCCGCACCCGTACGGCAGCGGCGCCTGTTCCCGTAGCCCCGGGAACCTTTTCCCTGGACACCGGTACGAACGCCGTGCCTCTACCCGCACGTCCACTCCTCGCCTTCAGGAGGACCCCTTGACGGCCACCGCCGACCACACCGCCCCGGCCCCCACCCCGCGCTCCCCCTCCCCCGCCCTCCGCGACCACCGGATCCCCGCCGACGGCCTCTACGAAGGCGCCCGCGTTCTCCGCCGCACCCCCGAAGGCTGGGAGGACCGGCCGTACGAGCGCTTCGAGGTCGTCCCGCAGGCCGCCACCATCGGCGCGGAGATCCGCGGGCTCGACCTGTCCCGCCCCCTCGGCCCGGCACTGCGCGAGGAGTTGAACCGCGCGCTGCTGGAGTGGAAGGTGCTGTTCTTCCGGGGGCAGCACCTCACCTCGGCCGCACAGCGCGCGTTCGCCCGCAACTGGGGCGAGCTGGAGACCAATCCGCTGCTGGCGACGGGGGACACCGAGGACGTCGTACGGTTCGACCGCAGCGCGGTGCCGACCTTCGAGAACGTCTGGCACACGGACGTGACGTTCCGCGAACACCCGGCGCTGGGAGCGGTGTTGCAACTGCGCGAGGTGCCGCCGTTCGGCGGTGACACCATGTGGGCGGACATGGCGGCCGCGTACGACAACCTGCCGCAGGACGTACGGGACCGTATCGACGGCGCGACCGCCGTGCACGACTTCCTGCCGGGCTTCGCCCGGTTCTTCTCCGCCGAGCGGCTGGCGCCGTTCCAGGAGCGGTTCCCGCCGGTGGAGCACCCGGTCGTACGGCGGCACCCGGAGACCGGCCGCCGGATGCTGTTCGTCAACACCTCCTTCACCACCCGGATCGTGGGGTGGGAGCGGGAGGCGAGCGACCGGATGCTGAGGCTGCTCTTCCAGCAGGCGCATGTGCCGGAGTTCCAGGTGCGGTTCCGCTGGCAGGCGGGTGACATCGCCTTCTGGGACAACCGGGCCACGCAGCACTACGCGGTCAACGATTACGGGGCGCGGCGCCGGGTGGCCGAGCGGGTGGCGATCACGGGCGACCGGCCGCACTGAGGCCGGGCGCGGGCGCTCGGCCGGGGCGGTTCCGATGCACGGGCCGCCCCCGCCCCGGGCGCCGGAACGTTACCGCACGGCCCCGGCCCCCGGCACCTGCACCTCCATCTCCCGCGCCTCCAGCGCCGATATCTCCAGCCCCCGGGTGTCCACCCCGCGCACGTCGGCCTCCGGGCCGCCCCGCAGCAGCGCCGCACCCAACGGCGTCAACGTGTGCAGCACGGCGTTGCCATGACGCAGCGTCAGCAACAGCCCCGCGTCGCGCAGCACCGTCGCGTGCTGGCTGGCCGAGGCCAGCGAGACGTCGACGCGCCGCGCCAGCTCGCTGGTCGTACAGCCGCCGCCGACGCCGTGCAGGATCGCCGAGCGGGTCCGTCCGACGAGCTTGCCCAGCGAGTGGCCGGGCGCGACCGTCGGCATGACGCGGGGCGCGGGGTGTTCGAGGGGGTAGACCAGGACGGGCGTCAGGTCGGGGTTGTGAAAGGTGACGGGCGTGCGACGACAGAAGAACGACGGCAGCAGGAGCAGCCCCCGGCCGTTCAGGAAGAGGTCGCGGTCCACCGGGTAGTCCACTTCGAGGACAGGCGGCCGCCACCGCATCGTCGGCGGGAGCGAGGCCAGCAGGTGGTCCGCGCCGCCGTCCAGGAGCGCCCGGCCACGGGCGGCGCGGTCCGCCTCGATACGGGCCTGGAGCAGCGGCCAGTACGGCGCGACCGCGTTCTCGTAATAGCTCCGCAGGGCGCCGGCGACCCGGCCGAGCGCGGCGGAATCGCCCTCGCTCAGCTCCCGCAGCCACGACGGCAGCGGCCGGGTCGCGGGCAACCGCGAAAGTTCGGCGTGCAGTCGGGCGGGCGGGGTTGCGCGGAGCGCTTCCAGCCCTTCATCGATGCCGAGCAGTCCCTCCGGCGGCGTCAGGAAATCCGGAAAATAGCCGCGCGTGGGAACGAGTGGCGCCAGCAGTCGTGTTTCACCATTCAACCTGCAACGGGCTTCGGAGCGCCATTTGCCGAAGGCCGCGCCGGGCCGCCGGTCGCGCAGTCGGTGAAAACTTAAAACGGTCTCCCACAGCACGTCAGGGCGCGCACCGATGCGCACCCGGGCCAGATCCGGTCCACTGAAATGGACGCGTAGCACCGAACCCCCACCAATGCTTCCTAGTCGACCCCCGGCCATCTGAGTATGCACGCAGACACAGCCTGTCACCACGCCCTTTTGGCCAGAGTTGAAAGGGGTCGCGCCAACACGGCGTTCAGGGAAAGCTGTAACTCAATTCGACGGCAGTGCGAATGGAACGGATTGCTCGATCCCGTGGGGGGTGACGAGGCAATGACCGACCGCTCAGCATTTGCCGTGGAAGGCCGTCAACCAGGCCGACATGGCTGACGGCAGCTCCCGAGGGGGGAGTCCGGAGAAAAGCGAGGGCGGCACCTCCGCACAGGTGCCGCCCTCGTCGGGTTCCGGAGCCGGCGTCAGGGTGAGGGTCGTGGTGAACTGACGCCAACTCCGGTTGGTTTTACGGTTGTTGCCGGGTCAGCGGCTGTCGCTGCCCAGGGACTCCGCCGCGGCGCGGCCCGCTTCGAGGCGGGCGACCGGGATGCGGAACGGGGAGCAGGAGACGTAGTCCAGGCCCACCTCGTGGAAGAAGTGCACCGACTCCGGGTCGCCGCCGTGTTCGCCGCAGACGCCGAGCTTGAGGTCGGGGCGGGTGGCGCGGCCGGCTTCGGCGGCGCTGCGGACCAGCGAGCCGACACCGTCCTTGTCGATGGTCTCGAACGGGCTGACGCCGAAGATGCCCTTCTCCAGGTAGGCGGTGAAGAAGCTGGCCTCGACGTCGTCGCGGCTGAAGCCCCAGACCGTCTGGGTCAGGTCGTTGGTGCCGAAGGAGAAGAAGTCGGCGGACTCGGCGATCTGGCCGGCGGTCAGCGCCGCGCGGGGCAGTTCGATCATCGTGCCGAGGGTGAGCTTGAGGTCCACGCCATGGGCCTTCTCGACCTCGGCGATGACCTGCTCGGCCTCCTCGCGGACGATCTCCAGCTCCTGCACGGTGCCGACCAGCGGGATCATGATCTCGGCGCGCGGGTCGCCCTTGGCGGCGTTCTTGCGCTCGGCCGCTGCCTCCGCGATGGCCCGTACCTGCATGGCGAACAGGCCGGGGATGACCAGGCCGAGGCGGACGCCGCGCAGGCCCAGCATCGGGTTCTGCTCGTGCAGCTTGTGCACGGCCTGGAGCAGGCGCAGGTCGTTCTCGTTGGCGTCCTTGCGGGACTCGGCGAGGGCGACGCGTACGGACAGCTCGGTGATGTCGGGCAGGAACTCGTGCAGCGGCGGGTCCAGGAGGCGGACCGTGACCGGGAGCCCGTCCATGGCCTCGAACAGCTCGACGAAGTCGGCTTTCTGGAGGGGCAGCAGACCGCCGAGGGCGGCTTCCCGGTCGGCGTCGGTGTCGGCCAGGATCAGGCGCTCGACCATCTCGCGGCGCTCACCGAGGAACATGTGCTCGGTGCGGCACAGGCCGATGCCCTGGGCGCCGAAGCGGCGGGCGCGGGCCGCGTCCTCCGCGTTGTCGGCGTTGGCCCGTACGCGCAGCCGGCGCACCCGGTCCGCGTACGCCATGATCCGGTGCACGGCCTTGACCAGCTCGTCGGCGTCGTCGGCGCCGGCGTGCATACGGCCCTCGAAGTACTCCACGACCGGCGACGGCACGACGGGCACCTCGCCGAGGTAGACCTTGCCGGAGGAGCCGTCGATGGAGACGACGTCGCCCTCCTCGACCACGATGCCGCCGGGCGCGGTCATGCACCGGCGCTTGGTGTCGACCTCCAGCTCCTCGGCGCCGCAGACACAGGTCTTGCCCATGCCGCGGGCGACGACGGCGGCGTGCGAGGTCTTGCCGCCGCGCGAGGTCAGGATGCCCTCGGCGGCGATCATGCCATTGAGGTCGTCGGGGTTGGTCTCGCGGCGGATCAGGATGACCTTCTCGCCGGAGCGGGACCACTTGACCGCGGTGTAGGAGTCGAAGACGGCCTTGCCGACGGCGGCGCCGGGCGAGGCGGCGATGGCCCGGCCGATCTGCTGCGTCTTCGCGTTCTCGTCGAAGCGCGGGAACATCAGCTGGGCGAGCTGGGCGCCGTTGACCCGCTGGAGCGCCTCGGCCTCGTCGATCAGGCCCTGGTCGACGAGCTGGGTGGCGATGCGGAAGGCGGCGCCGGCGGTGCGCTTGCCGACGCGGGTCTGGAGCATCCACAGCTTGCCGCGCTCGATGGTGAACTCGATGTCGCACAGGTCCTTGTAGTGCGTTTCGAGCGTTTCCATGATCTGCATCAGCTCGTCGTACGACGGCTTGTCGATGCCTTCGAGGTCGGCGAGGGGCACGGTGTTGCGGATGCCGGCGACGACGTCCTCGCCCTGCGCGTTCTGCAGGTAGTCGCCGTAGACGCCCTGCTGGCCGCTGGCGGGGTCGCGGGTGAAGGCGACGCCGGTGCCGGAGTCCGGGCCGAGGTTGCCGAAGACCATGGAGCAGATGTTGACGGCCGTGCCGAGGTCGCCGGGGATGCGCTCCTGGCGGCGGTAGAGCTTGGCGCGGTCGGTGTTCCACGAGTCGAAGACCGCGCGGACGGCGAGGTCCATCTGCTCGCGGGGCTCCTGCGGGAAGTCCCGGCCGGTCTCCTTGGAGACGATGTCCTTGAACTGCCCGACGAGGGTTTTCAGGTCGGCCGCGTCGAGGTCCACGTCGACGCGTACGCCCTTGGCCCGCTTGGCCTCCTCCAGCGCCTCCTCGAAGAGGTCGCCGTCCACGCCGAGCACGGTCTTGCCGAACATCTGGATGAGGCGCCGGTAGGAGTCCCACGCGAAGCGCTCGTCACCGGCCTGCTGGGCGAGGCCGGAAACCGACGCGTCGGACAGACCGATGTTCAGCACCGTGTCCATCATGCCGGGCATCGAGAACTTCGCCCCGGAACGCACCGATACGAGAAGGGGGTTGTCGGCCTGGCCGAGCTTCTTGCCCATGGTCGCTTCGAGCGCTTCGAGGTGCTCGCTGACCTCGGCACGCAGTGCCGCGGGTTCCTGGCCGCTGTCCAGGTAGACCTTGCACGCCTCGGTGGTGATGGTGAACCCCGGCGGAACGGGAAGCCCCAGGTTGGTCATCTCGGCGAGGTTGGCGCCCTTGCCGCCGAGAAGGTCCTTGAGGTCCTTGTTGCCCTCGGTGAAGTCGTAGACGAACTTCGAAGGCTCGGACGGGGTTACGTGGGGATCTTGTGTTTCCGGCACGGGACTCTCTCCTCGCCGCGGGCTGCCCTGACGGCGAGGAACATACCCAGATCGAAGGCGTCTGGGTACGTCCACTCGGTCGACATACGCCTGTAACCCGTCGTCCGCCAGCAGATCGAAAGTCGGGATGGGCGGAGACGCGCATTCAAGTCTCGAAGGCAAGGTGGCGCACAGCGAGCGTCCGCGGGCCGTACGGCTACAGGGCGCGACATTCGCTTGATCACGCGAACACGGGAGGGGTGGCACCGAGTGCCACCCATTGGAGAGGTGCACTCCCCTGCAAAACGCTCATCTGAGCGCGACCCCTATCAAGGGTGGCGAGAATCACGCCGTTGTGCGGCCCCCGGTCCCGCCATGCGGACCCGGAATCGGACCTGCCGAAAGCCGCGGGGCCGGGCTTCCACCCGGCCCCGCGCATCTCGTTTGCTCCTCAGCCGCCCGAAGTGTCCAGTTCCGCGTCGGCCGTGACACCCGCACGGTCGTACGGGTCGTCCAGCCAGCCGTCCGGCAGGACCACCCGGTTCCGGCCAGATGTGCGGCCACGCGGCCCGTCGGCCCCTGCGGGCCAGGGCTGGTCGAGATCCAGCTCGCTCATCAGAGCGTCCAGTTCGTCCAGCGACGAGGCGATTGCCAGCTTCTTGCGCGACTCCGAGCCGATCGAGAAGCCCTTCGTGTACCAGGCGACGTGCTTGCGGAAGTCGATGACACCGCGCGCCTCGTCCCCCAGCCACTCCCCCAGCAGCGTGGCGTGCCGCAGCATCACGGCCGCGACCTCCTTGAGGGTGGGCCGTGCGTACGTACCGGTGCCCTCGAAGGCGGCCACCAGGTCGCCGAAGAGCCACGGCCGCCCCAGGCAGCCGCGCCCCACGACCACCCCGTCGCAGCCGGTCTCGCGCACCATCCGCAGCGCGTCGTCCGCCGACCAGATGTCCCCGTTGCCCAGTACCGGAATCTCCGGCACGGCCTCCTTCAGCCGGGCGATGGCCTCCCAGTCGGCCGTGCCGCCGTAGTGCTGGGCCGCGGTCCGGCCGTGCAGCGCGATGGCCGTGACGCCCTCCTCGACCGCGATCCGGCCCGCGTCGAGGTAGGTGATGTGGTCGTCGTCGATGCCCTTGCGCATCTTCATCGTCACCGGCAGGTCACCCGCGTTGGTGACCGCCTCACGCAGGATGGAGCGCAGCAGGTGGCGCTTGTACGGGAGGGCCGAGCCGCCGCCCTTGCGGGTCACCTTCGGCACCGGGCAGCCGAAGTTCAGGTCGATGTGGTCGGCCAGGTCCTCCTCGGCGATCATGCGGACGGCCTTGCCGACGGTGTCCGGATCGACGCCGTACAGCTGGATGGAACGCGGCTTCTCCGTCTCGTCGAAATGGATCAGCTGCATGGTCTTCTCGTTGCGCTCGACCAGCGCCCGCGTCGTGATCATCTCGCTGACGAACAGGCCCTTGCCGCCCGAGAACTCCCGGCACAGCGTCCGGAAGGGGGCATTGGTGATCCCGGCCATCGGCGCGAGGACCACGGGCGGCTGCACCGCGTGCGGGCCGATCTGCAGCTGAGTCATGGGGAGCGGGTTTCCTTCGACGGTCGGTGGACGGGGCGACCTCCCATTGTCGCGCACTCGCGCGGCGGCCTTGCCGGAGCCGTGGGTCTGCGTCGTCACGCACCCGGGCGGCGGACCGCACCGGAGCCGTACGTGCCTGCTGGCGCACACCCGGGCGGCGGCCGTGCCGGAGCCGTCGGCCCTCGTTCGTTGTACCGTTCACCTATGTCCGAGCCGAGTCACCGGCGGCGCCTGCTCGTCCTGGCGATCTGCTGCATGAGCCTGCTGATCGTCAGCCTCGACAACACCGTCCTGAACGTCGCCCTGCCGTCCATGCAGAAGGACCTGGACACCTCTCTCTCCGGGATGCAGTGGACGATCGACGCCTACACCCTGGTCCTCGCCTCGCTGCTGATGCTGGCCGGCTCCACCGCCGACCGGCTCGGCCGCCGCCGGGTCTTCCAGGCGGGCCTGGTGGTCTTCTCGCTCGGCTCGCTGCTGTGCAGCCTGGCGCCGAACCTGGAGTGCCTGGTGGCGTTCCGTATGGTGCAGGCCGTCGGCGGCTCGATGCTCAACCCCGTCGCCATGTCGATCATCACCAACACCTTCACCGAGCCCAAGGAGCGGGCCCGCGCGATCGGCGTGTGGGGCGGCGTGGTCGGCATCAGCATGGCGGCCGGGCCGATCGTCGGCGGGCTGCTGACGCAGACCGTCGACTGGCGCGCGATCTTCTGGCTCAACGTCCCCATCGGGGCGCTCGCGCTCTTCCTGACCATGCGGTACGTGCCGGAGTCGCGCGCGCCCAGGCCGCGCCGCGTCGACCCGGTCGGCCAGCTGCTGGTGATCGTGCTGCTCGGCGCGCTGACGTACGCGATCATCGAGGCGCCGGCGGCCGGCTGGACCTCGCCGCTGATCCTCGGCTTCGCCGTGGCGGCCGCCGCCGCGCTCGCCGGGCTGCTGCTGTACGAGCGGCGCCGCACCGATCCCCTCATCGACCTGCGGTTCTTCCGCAGCGCGCCGTTCAGCGGCGCCACGGTCGTGGCGGTCTGCGCGTTCGCCGCGCTCAGCGGCTTCCTCTTCGTCAACACGCTCTACCTCCAGGACGTACGCGGCCTGTCCGCCCTGGACGCGGGGCTCTACATGCTGCCGATGGCGGGCATGACGCTGGTCTTCGCGCCGCTGTCCGGACGGCTGGTCGGCTCGGTGGGCCCACGGCTGCCGCTGCTGCTGGCCGGGCTGACGATGGCGGCCAGCGGGGTACTGTTCGCGGGCTTCGAGGCGGAGGCCAGCACACCACTGCTCTTCACCGGGTACGTGCTCTTCGGCGTCGGCTTCGGGCTGGTCAACGCGCCCATCACCAACACCGCGGTCTCCGGGATGCCCCGTACGCAGGCGGGTGTGGCCGCGGCCATCGCCTCCACCAGCAGGCAGGTGGGCGGCTCGCTGGGCGTTGCGGTGATCGGCGCCGTACTGGCCGGCGGCACCCGCGCCGCCGCCGGCAGCCGGTTCGTCGAGGCGAGCCGCCCCGCCTGGTGGATCATCGCCGGGTGCGGCGCGGCCGTCATGCTGCTGGGCGCGCTGACCACCGGCCGCTGGGCGCGCGGAACCGCCCGCCGTACCGCGGAACGGCTGGAGGCCGCACCGGACGCGCAGGCCCCGCCGCAGGGGCCCGGCGGTCAGTCCTCGGCACGGATCAGGGCCTGAAGCTGTTCCAGCCGCTCGTGCGACTGCTCGTCGTCGGGCGTGTAGGTGAGCATCTTCGGACCGTGGTTGGGGCCCGTCCACAGGCCGGTGGAGGACAGCCGCAGCAGGCCGACCTCCCGGTGGCGGAAGAGCTTGGACTGGCTCACCGGCCGTACGACCTCCTGCCGCGCCCAGATCTCGCGGAACTCCGGTGAGGCCGCCTCCAGCCGCGCCACCATCGCCTTCCAGGCGGGCTCGGCGACATGGCCCGCCATGGAGGCGCGGAACTTGGCGGCCATCACGCGCAGCGTCTCGTGCAGGTCCACCAGGCTCGCCCGCCACTCCTCGTTGGTGAACGCCAGCCACAGGCAGTTGCGGTCCTCCTCGGGCAGCGCGTCCAGGCCGCACAGCAGCCGCCCGTAGGTGCTGTTGTACGCGAGGATGTCGAAGCGGCTGTTCTGCACGACGGCGGGGAACGGCGTCAGCCGGTCGAGCATCTGCCGCATCGGCAGCGGTACGCCCGTGCACTCCTGGCCGCGCACCGGATCGGTCGCGCCGGCCAGCGCGAAGAGGTGGCCGCGCTCGGCCCGGTCCATCAGCAGCGCGCGGGCCACGGCGTCCAGCACCTGCGGCGAGACCTTGATGTCGCGGGCCTGCTCCAGCCACGTGTACCAGGTGACGCCGACCGCGGAGAGATGGGCGACCTCCTCGCGGCGCAGGCCCGGTGTACGGCGGCGGGTGCCGCGGGGCAGGCCGACCTGCTCCGGGGTGATCCGCTCGCGGCGGCTGCGCAGGAAGGCGGCCAGCTCGCCGCGCCGGACGTCACCGTCGGTCCGCGCGGGCCCGGTGCTCCGCGGCGTTCTCTCCGGCATGGTGGCGGTCATGAACTCAGGATGCCGGAGTGCTCAGCGGGTTGCCAGGTAGCGCCGGTACCAGGATAAGGAGACTCTGGTACCCCTCTGGGCGGCGGACGATCGTCGTCCCTGTGAGCGATACCGACGTACGAACCGTCCCCACACGGGCCCCGGAGTCCGCGGCCCCCCGTCCCACCCGTCCCACCCACCCCGCCCTGACCACGCTCGGCCTGGTCACCGTGCTGCTCGGCGCCGCCCTGCCGATGATCGACTTCTTCATCGTCAACGTCGCGCTGCCGACCATCGACCGCGACCTGCGCGCGGGCCCGGCCCTGCTGGAGATGGTCGTCGCGGGCTACGGCGTCGCGTACGCGGTGCTCCTCGTCGTCGGCGGCCGGCTCGGCGACATGGTCGGCCGGCGGCGCCTGTACCTGTGGGGGCTGGCCGCCTTCGGGCTCACCTCGCTCGCCTGCGGACTGGCGCCCGACGCCTGGACGCTGGTCGCGGCGCGCGTCGCCCAGGGCGCGGCGGCCGCGCTGCTGCTGCCGCAGGTGCTGGCCACCATCCAGGCCACGACGAGCGGGACGCGCCGGGCCAAGGCGGTCAGCCTGTACGGCGGTACGGCCGGTGTCGCCAGCGCCGTCGGGCAGGTGCTCGGCGGGCTGCTGGTCGCCGCCGACCTGGCGGGGACCGGCTGGCGCGCGGTCTTCCTGGTCAACGTGCCGATCGCCGCGGTCGCGCTGGTGCTCGCGCTGCGCAGCGTGCCGGAGACCCGCTCGCCGCATCCCAGCCGGGTCGACGTGCCCGGCACCGCGCTGCTGGCCGCCGCGCTGGTCAGCCTCCTGCTGCCGCTGACCGAGGGCCGCGCGGCGGGCTGGCCGGTGTGGTCCTGGCTGCTGCCGGCCGTCTTCCCGTTCGCCGCCGCGGCGTTCGTCGTCGTGGAGCGGCGCGCCGAACAGGCGGGACGCACCCCGCTCGTCCCGCCGTCCCTGCTGCGCCTGCGCTCCGTACGCAGCGGTCTGGCCGTGATCCTGCCGTTCTCGCTGGGTTTCGGCGGCTTCATGTTCGTGCTGGCCGTCGCCCTCCAGGACGGCCTGCGGTACGGGCCGCTGGCGGCCGGGCTCGCCCTCGCGCCGCTGTGCGTGACGTTCTTCTTCGCGTCGCTGGCCGGGCCGCGGCTGGTGGCCCGCTTCGGGCGGCGGGTGGTGCTGGCCGGGTCGCTGATCCAGGGCGCCGGGCTGCTGGCGCTGGCGCTCGTCTTCCGTACGCAGTGGCCCGGCGTGTCCGCGCCCGCTCTGGCGGCGGCGATGGCGGTGCTCGGCGTGGGCCAGGGCCTGGTCCTGCCGATCCTGCTGCGGATCGTCCTCAGCGAGCTGCCGGCGGCGCAGGCCGGAGTGGGCAGCGGCGCGATGGTCACCACCCAGCAGGCCGGTCTGGCGCTGGGCGTCGCGACGCTCGGCACGCTCTTCCTCACGCTGCTGCCGTCGCTGGGCGTGCAGAACGCGTTGATCGTCGCGCTCCTGGCGCAGCTGGCGACGGTGGGGCTCAACGCGGGGCTCACATTCCGGCTGCCGCGGACGGTGCGGTAGGGCGCGGGTTCGGGGTGCGGGCGGGGCCACACGAAGACCGAATGACAGATATTGAAATCTGTCATCGCTCATGCCATGGTTGAGGGGCGCCGCCGCGCGTGCCGCGTCCACCGCGGCACGTGGCGGCCCTCCACCCACCCCCTCCGCTTCTGAGGAGCACCCGTGCAGACCCGTACCCTCGGCACCACAGGCCCGCAGACCTCGGCCCTCGGCCTCGGCTGCATGGGCATGTCCGCCCTGTACGGCGACCCGGGCGACCGCGCCGAGTCCGTCGCCACCATCCACGCGGCCCTCGAAGCCGGCGTCACCCTGCTGGACACCGGCGACTTCTACGGCATGGGCCACAACGAACTGCTGATCAACGAGGCGCTGCGCACCGCCCCCGCGGCCCGCCGCGAGCAGGCGCTGACCAGCGTGAAGTTCGGCGCCCAGCGCACCGTCGAAGGCGACTTCATCGGCTTCGACGGCCGCCCCGCCGCAGTGAAGAGCTTCGCCGCGTACTCGCTCCAGCGCCTGGGCACCGACCACATCGACATCTACCGGATCGCCCGCCTCGACCCCGCCGTGCCGATCGAGGAGACGGTCGGCGCCATCGCCGAACTGGTCGAGGCCGGTCACGTACGGCACATCGGCCTGTCCGAAGTGGGCGCGGACACCCTGCGCCGGGCCGCCGCCGTCGCCCCCATCGCCGACCTCCAGATCGAGTACGCGCTCATCTCCCGCGGCATCGAGGAGGCGATCCTGCCCACCGCGCGCGAGCTGGGCATCGGCATCACCGCGTACGGCGTGCTCTCCCGCGGCCTGCTCAGCGGCCACTTCACGCGCGACCGCAAGCTGGACGCGGGCGACTTCCGCGCCGCGAGCCCGCGCTTCCAGGGCGAGAACCTGCACCGCAACCTCGATCTGACCGACGCGCTGCGCACGATCGCCGAACGGAAGGGCGTCACGGTCGCGCAGACCGCCATCGCCTGGGTGCTCGCCCAGGGCGAGGACATCGTGCCGCTGGTCGGCGCCCGCCGCCGGGACCGGCTGACGGAGGCGCTGGGCGCGCTGGACGTCACGCTGGACGCCGGCGACCTCGCGGCCATCGAGCGCGCCGTCCCGGCCGGCGCCGCGGCCGGTGACCGCTACCCGACGGACCAGATGGCCCTCCTGGACAGCGAGCGCTGACCATCGGGGCACGGGCGGGGACCGTGCGGGTACCGTCCCTGGAAGGACGCCTCCGCGTCCGTACCAGGACGCCCCGCGCGGCGCCCCCGACCGAAAGGCCCGTACGCCCGCCATGCCACCAGCCGAGACCCTGACCCCCGAACGCATCCTCGAAGCGACCGAGGACGTGCTGCGCCGTTACGGCCCGGCCAAGGCCACTGTCGTCGACGTGGCGCGCGCGCTGGGCGTCAGCCACGGCAGCGTCTACCGGCACTTCCGTACGAAGACGGCGCTGCGCGAAGCGGTCACGCAGCGCTGGCTGGACCGGACGAGCGGCCAACTGCGGGCCGTCGTCACCGAGGACGGCCCGGCGCCGGAGCGGCTGCGCCGCTGGGTGCACACGCTGTTCGCCGCGAAGCGGCACAAGGCGGGCGACGACCCCGAACTGTTCGCGACCTACATGACGCTGGTCGGCGAGAGCGGTGGCGTCGTGGAACAGCACGTCGCCGACCTGACCGGCCAGCTGGCGGCCATCATCCTCGACGGCATCGGCCAGGAAGCGTTCGCGCCGGGCGACTCGGCGACCCTGGCACGCGCCGTCTTCGACGCGACCGGCCGCTTCCACGATCCGCACTACGCGGCGGAGTGGTCACGGCCGGGGATCGAGGAGGCGCTGGGGGCGGTGGTGGAGTTGGTGTTGCGGGGGTTGCGGGGTTGACGTAACGGCGGCGACTGTCGGCGATGCCCGTTACGCTGAGTGTTGACTGGGTCACTTCGCGGGGAGGGTGCATCATGACAGTGATGCTCGAACGACCGAAGATCATAGACGTTCCCCACGGCTCGGCAGCCTTCCAGGAGCTGTGCCGCACCGTCCTGAGCATGGACGTGCCCGATGGCTACCGGGCGGAAATCATCGGGGAAAAGATCGTCATGTCGCCGTGGTCGAAGCTCTACTACACGCCCGTCATGCTGTCGGTCGAGGCACAACTGAGGCCACACGCCCCTGACGGACACCTCATCGCAAGCGCTCCTAGCCTGGTCGCGTTCCCGGGCCAGGACCGATGCTACGGGCCAGACCTTTACGTCGCCGCTGCGAGCGCGTTCGACACCGACGCCACCTTCCTCGACGGCGAAGCGCTCTCACTCGTCGGCGAGCTGACCTCCACATCGACACGTGGCGCGGACTGGGAGGACAAACTTCCTGTGTACGGGCGCGCCGGTGTGCCGGTGTACCTGCTCCTGGACATGCAGGAGCAACACGCGATCGTGTTCTGGGAACCCTCCGGAGATGGCTACACCAAGCGCCGCACTGTGCCGTTCGGTGACAAGCTCCGCATCCCTGAGCCCTTCGACTGTGTCCTGGACACTACGGACTTCGTCCGGCCCTGACCCCCTCACACCCCCAAGAACCGCAACACCGCCAGCACCCGCCGATGATCCGCGTCCGCCCTCGGCAGGTCCAGCTTGGCCAGGATGTTGTTGATGTGCTTCGCCACCGCCGACTCGCTCACCACGAGCGCTCCCGCGATGCCCGCGTTGGAGCGTCCCTCCGCCATCAGCGCCAGGACCTCCCGTTCGCGTTCGGTCAGCCGCTCCAGCGGATCGCTGCGGCGCCGTACGAGCAGCTGTGCCACCACCTGCGGGTCCAGTGCCGTGCCACCGTCCGCGACCCGGCGCAGCGCCTCGATGAACTCCTCGACGTCCGCGACCCGCTGCTTGAGCAGATAGCCGATACCGCTGGTGTTCGAGGCGAGCAGATGGGCGGCGTACCGTTCCTCCACGTACTGCGACAGCATCAATACGGCCGTGTCCGGCCACCGCTCCCGGATCTCCAGCGCCGCGCGCACCCCCTCGTCCGTGAAGCCGGGCGGCATCCGTACGTCCACCACCGCGAGATCAGGGCGGTGTTCGTCCACCGCCGCCACCAGCGCCTCGGCGTCACCGACCTCGGCGGCCACCTCGAAACCGGCCGCCTCCAGCACCTTCACCAGGCCGACCCGCAGCAGGACGGAGTCCTCGGCGATCACGGCGCGGCGTACGGCGGGCGTCAGGTCGTGCACGGCAACTCCACGGTCATGGCGGTCGGGCCCCCGACGGGGCTGCTCATCCGGAACGTCCCGTCCACGGAGCGCACACGCTGGGCGAGCCCCTTCAGGCCGCTCCCCCGGGCCGGATCGGCACCGCCCCCCCCGTCGTCGGTGACGACCACCCGCAGTATCTCCCCGAAGCGGGTCGCGGTCACCTCCGCCCGGGTCGCCTCCGCGTGCTTGGCCACGTTGTTCAGGGCCTCGGAGACGACGAAGTAGGCGACCGCCTCGACGGCGGGCGCGGCCCGGACGGGCAGGTCCGTCCACAGCCGCACCGGCAGCGGCGCCCGGGCCGCGAGGCCCGACAGGGCGGCGTCCAGGCCGAGTTCGTCCAGCACGGCCGGGTGCAGGCCGCGCACCAGGCTGTTCAGTTCCTCGATGGCTTCCTTGGCCTCGCGGTGGGCCTCGTCGATGACCTGCTGCGCCTCGGGTGGCAGGTCCTTGAGCGTGGCCTTGGCCAGCCCCAGGTTGAGCGCGAGCGCGACCAGCCGCTGCTGCGCGCCGTCGTGCAGGTCCCGCTCGATACGGCGCCGTTCGGCGTCGGCGGCGTCGACCGCGCCGGCCCGGCTGACCGTCAGGTCGTCGACGCGCCGCCGGAGTTCCTCGGAGTGGCTGACATGGAGCACGGCCCGGCCGACGGCGTTCTCCAGCCGTACGAGGCCGCCGGCCAGGGCGGGTACGGCGGCCAGCACGAGCAGGCCCGCGGCCGCGGCGTACCCGGTCTGGGTGGAGTACCCGTGGTGTTCCACCCGCCACCGCCAGTCCACCGCGAAGATCCACACCGGGCTGGCCGCCGCCGCCAGGGCCGCTCCCAGCACCGCCAGCAGGAGCAGTTCGAGTGCCCCGAAGAGCGGGCCGATCAGGCAGTTGTAGGCCCACTGCCGCTTCCCCTCACGCCAGCGCAACCTTGGCAGGTCCACGCCGCACAGCGACCGGAACCGCCACCGCTGGGCCTCGGTGACGCCGTAGGCGGAGAGGGCGAGCAGCCCCGCCGGAATCGGCAGCCCCAGGGTTCCGAAGTCGGTCGCCGGGCCCAGGATGTCCTTGAGGTGCAGGAACACCCAGAGGCACAGCAGCGGCGGTACGGCGTGCAGCGGCAGCCCGGCGCCTATGAACAGGAGGTCGCGGCGCAGCCGTACGAGCGCACGGCGCAGCCGCGGTGGGATGGTCATGATCAAACGGTATGCGGCGGCCTGGCGGGCGGGCCATGAAGGCAGTGTCCGCACCGGAGGTGCAACTGGTGCCACCCCAAGTCGGACACCGGCGTTACTGACCGTGGCCACCCCCGCCGGAAGAGTGGAACCCGAGCCCGAAGGCCGGGTTCGCCCACCCCGGAAGAGGCACACTCATGGCGCTCCTCGCCCTCAACTCCCCTTGCGGCACCCGCCCGTTCGCCCTGGCGGCGAGCCGTCGTACGTGGGCGGGCCGCGTCCTGGCCGGTGCCGGGCTGGCCCTGCTGCCGTGGATGGGCTACCTGGCGGGGACGCTGCCGCCCGCGGAGGCGGCGGCGTGGGTGGCGCTGGACGCGACGGAGGCGGCGTGCCTGCTGGCCGCCGGTACCCGGCTGATGACCGGGCGGACGGGCCACCGGGCCGCCGCGGCGGTGGCGGCGGTGCTGCTCCTCGCCGACGCGTGCGTCGATGTGGCGACGGCCGGGCCGGGGAGCGAGCTGCTGGGTGCCGCGGTCATGGCGGTCGGGGCGGAGTTGCCGCTGGCGGTGCTCTGCGGGGCGCTCGCCGTGCGGCCGGGACGGTGAAAGACGGCCTCGGACGCCGGCCGGGCCGCGATGTCCCGGCCTCAGCACACAGGCCGGCCGGGCCGGGAGATCCCGGCCCGGCCGGCCTGTGAAGAACCGAACGGCGTCAGCAGCCCAGCAGACGCCCGCCCAGGTACGACTGGATCTGGTCCAGCGACACCCGCTCCTGCTTCATCGTGTCGCGCTCGCGCACGGTGACCGCGTTGTCGTCCAGGGTGTCGAAGTCGACGGTGACGCAGAACGGCGTGCCGATCTCGTCCTGGCGGCGGTAGCGGCGGCCGATGGCACCCGCGTCGTCGAAGTCGATGTTCCAGTTCTTGCGCAGGTCCGCGGCGAGGCCCTTGGCCTTCGGCGAGAGCTGCGGGTTGCGGGACAGCGGCAGGACGGCGACCTTGACCGGTGACAGGCGCGGGTCGAGGCGCAGCACCGTGCGCTTCTCCATCTTGCCCTTGGCGTTCGGCGCCTCGTCCTCGTTGTACGCGTCGAGCATGAAGGCGAGCATCGCGCGGCCGACACCGGCCGCCGGCTCGATGACGAACGGGGTGTAGCGCTCGCCGGCCTCCTGGTCGAAGTACGACAGGTCCTGGCCGGACGCCTTGGAGTGGGAGGACAGGTCGTAGTCCGTGCGGTTGGCGACGCCCTCCAGCTCGCCCCATTCCGAGCCGCCGAACTGGAAGCGGTACTCGATGTCAGCGGTGCGCTTGGAGTAGTGCGAGAGCTTCTCGGCGGGGTGCTCGTACCAGCGGATGTTCTCCTCGCGCAGGCCGAGGTCGCGGTACCAGTTCCACCGCTGCTCCATCCAGTACTCCTGCCACTGCTCGTCCTCGCCCGGCTTGACGAAGAACTCCATCTCCATCTGCTCGAACTCGCGGGTGCGGAAGATGAAGTTGCCGGGCGTGATCTCGTTGCGGAAGGACTTGCCCATCTGCGCGATGCCGAACGGCGGCTTCTTGCGGGAGGTCTGCTGGACCTGGGCGAAGTTGGTGAAGATGCCCTGCGCGGTCTCGGGGCGCAGGTACGCGACGGAGCCGCTGTCCTGGGTCGGGCCGAGGTGGGTGGAGAGCAGGCCGGAGAACTGCTTGGGCTCGGTGAACTGGCCCTTGTTGCCGCAGTTCGGGCAGTTGACGTCGGCGAGGCCGTTCTCGGGGAGGCGGCCGTGCTTGGCCTCGTACGCCTCTTCGAGGTGGTCGGCGCGGAACCGCTTGTGGCAGGCGGTGCACTCGGTGAGCGGGTCGGTGAAGGTCGCGACGTGGCCGGAGGCCACCCAGACCTCGGGCGCCAGGATCACCGACGAGTCGATACCGACCACGTCGTCGCGCGAGGTGACCATGGAACGCCACCACTGGCGCTTGATGTTCTCCTTGAGCTCCACGCCGAGGGGACCGTAGTCCCAGGCGGCGCGCTGGCCGCCGTAGATCTCACTGCACGGGTATACGAAGCCACGGCGCTTGCTCAGGCTGACGATTGTGTCGATCTTGTCGGCGGCCACGGTGCTCTCTTCATTGCGACGACGAACGATTAATAGGAGCGGCGCCCTGGCGCCTCCTGGAGGGGTGGTGGCCGGGAAGCGTACGGGCGAATGACTCAGGTTACCGGCGGCCCTGCCCCCCGGATCAAATCGGTTCGCCGCCCGTCCGCTCCGGACCCCCTTGTTGACAATCGTTTCCACTTTTGTTGAAAATGAGTGTCATGAACGTACGACGTCACATACCCGCCGCCGTCATCGCCGGAGCCTCCGTGATCGGCATGCTGGCCCTCTCCGCCTGCTCCGACTCCGGCGGGGGCAAGGCCGACGGCAAGCTCGACGTGACGGCGTCGTTCTACCCGATGGAGTTCCTCGCCAAGGAGATCGGCAAGGACCACGTCCAGGTCACCGACCTCACCAAGCCCGGCACCGAGCCGCACGACCTGGAACTCAGCCCCCACCAGATCGCCGACCTCGGCGAGTCCGACGCGATCGTCTACCTCAAGGGCGTCCAGCCCGCCGTCGACAAGGCCGTCCAGCAGTCCGGTGTCGAGCACACCGTCGACGCGGCGTCCCTGACCGAGCTGACGAAGCACGGCTCGGAGGTCGACGGCCACGACCACACCACCGGCGACAACGGCACCGGCCACGACGAGCACGGTCACGAGGGCCACGACCACGGCCACGAGGCCGACGCCAACGACCCGCACATCTGGCTCGACCCGGTGAAATTCGCCCAGGTCGCCAAGGGAGTGGGCAAGACCCTCGCGGACGCCGACCCCGCGCACAAGGCGGACTACGCCCGTAACACCGACGACCTGGTCAAGAAGCTGAACGACCTGAACAAGAAGTTCCAGGACGGGCTGAAGAACAAGAAGTCGGACACCTTCATCACCACCCACGCCGCCTTCGGCTACCTCGCCGAGCGCTACGGCCTGACCGAGGAAGCCATCAACGGCATCGACCCCGAGTCGGGCGACGTCAGCGGCAGCCGCATGAAGGAACTGCAGAAGCTGGCCGCGGACCACCACGTCAACACGATCTTCTTCGAGACGCTGACCAGTCCCCAGATGGCCAAGACCCTGGCCAAGGACCTCGGCGTCAAGACCGCCGTGCTCGACCCCATCGAGGGGATCACCGAGAAGTCCCAGGGCAAGGACTACATCCAGGTCATGGAGGCCAACCTCGCGGCGCTGCAGAAGGCGCTCGGCGCCAAGTGACCGGGCGGACGGCGCGGCCGGCGGACCGGCGGGACCAGCACGTACGGCACGACGGGAGGATGCGGCCATGAAGGACCAGGACACGGTCATATCGCTGCGCGGGGCGGGTGCGGCGCTCGGCGCACGCCCCGTCCTGCGCGGCGTCGACCTGACCGTACGGCGCGGTGAGGTGGTGGCCCTGCTCGGCGCCAACGGCTCCGGAAAGTCCACCGCCGTCCGCGCGGTCGTCGGCCAGGTGCCGCTGACCAGCGGCGAGCTGGAGCTGTTCGGCACCCCGCAGCGCCGGTTCAAGGACTGGGCGCGCATCGGGTACGTCCCGCAGCGCACCACCGCGGCGGGCGGCGTGCCCGCCACCGTGCGCGAGATCGTCTCCTCCGGCCGGCTGGCCCGTACGAAGCTGAAGTGGCCCGGCCGAGCCGACCGGGACGCCGTCCACCGGGCGCTGGACCTGGTGGGCATGGCGGACCGCGCCAGGGACTCCGTCGAGGCGCTCTCCGGCGGCCAGCACCAGCGGGTGCTGATCGCCCGCGCGCTCGTCGGCGCACCCGAACTGCTGATCATGGACGAGCCGATGGCCGGGGTCGACCTGGCCAGCCAGGAGGTGCTGGCCGAGACACTGCGGGGGCAGGTCGCGGCGGGCGCCACCGTGCTGCTCGTGCTGCACGAGCTGGGCCCGCTGGAACCGCTGATCGACCGCGCCGTGGTGCTGCGCGACGGCTGCGTGGTGCACGACGGCCCGCCGCCCGAGGCGGTCGGCCAGCACGCCCTGCCCGGCCACGACCACGTCCACCCGCACGCGGACCCGGCCGCCGAGCCGGTCCGGACCGGGCTGCTGACCTGAGACGGACTGACCTGACATGGACCTCCTGAACTACGCCTTCATGCAGCGCGCGCTGCTCGCCGCCCTCCTGGTCGGCGTCACCGCGCCGGCCGTCGGCATCTACCTCGTACAGCGCCGCCAGGCGATCATGGGCGACGGCATCGGCCACGTCGCGCTGACCGGTGTCGCGCTGGGCTTCCTGCTGCGCACCTCGCCCGTGTGGATGGCCGTACTGGTCGCCGCGCTCGGCGCGATCGCGATGGAGCTGGTGCGCTCCAAGGGCCGTACGCGTGGGGACATCGCGCTGGCGATGCTCTTCTACGGCGGTATGGCCGGCGGCGTGCTGATCGTCAACCTGGCGCCCGGCGGTTCCACCGCCAACCTCACCAGTTACCTCTTCGGTTCGATCACCAGCGTCTCCGCCGAGGACGTGACGGTCACCTGCGTGCTGGCCGCCTTCGTGATGGCCGTCACGCTCGGCCTGCGCCGGCAGCTGTTCGCCGTCTGCCAGGACGAGGAGTTCGCCCGCGTCATGGGCCTGCCCGTGCGGTGGCTGAACCTGCTGCTGGCCGTCACCGCCGCGCTCACCGTCACGGTCGCGATGCGCGCCGTCGGCCTGCTGCTCGTCAGCGCGCTGCTGGTGGTTCCGGTGGCCGCCGCGCAGCAGGCCACCCGCGGCTTCGCGATGACCCTCGCACTGGCCGTCGCCATCGGTGTCGTGGTCACCCTCTCCGGTACGGTCTTCTCCTTCTACGTGGACGTGCCGCCCGGCGCGAGCATCGTGCTGCTGGCCATCGCGGTCTTCGCGCTGATGGCTGCGCTGGCCGCCCCGCTGGCCAGAAAGCGCGCGCGGGCCGCAGCCGAGGCCGCCAGGCAGTGCACTCTGGACGTCCCCGGCAGCCGCTCCCCCGGCGACGATGTCAGCGTGCAAGGGGCCAAGGGGTAGGCATCTGCGTAAGCGTTGCACCCGGGCTCCGGTCATCACCTGGCACAATGGCCGGACTGATGTGCAGGGGGACGTCCCGAGACCTAGGGAGGCAACGGTGGCGAGCGCTGGATCTCCGGTGCGCGGCCGGTCGACGCGGCAGCGGGCCGCCGTGGCAGCGGCACTGGACGAAGTGGACGAGTTCCGCAGCGCGCAGGAACTGCACGACATGCTCAAGCACCGGGGGGACTCGGTCGGGCTGACCACCGTCTACCGGACGCTGCAGTCCCTCGCCGACGCGGGCGAGGTCGACGTGCTGCGGACCAACGAGGGCGAAGCCGTCTACCGGCGGTGCAGCACCGACGACCACCACCATCACCTGGTGTGCCGCAACTGCGGCAAGGCCGTCGAGGTGGAGGGCCCGGCCGTGGAGAAGTGGGCGGACCAGATCGCCGCCGAGCACGGTTTCCAGGACGTCGGGCACACCATCGAGATCTTCGGTACGTGCGGTGAGTGCGCGGCCAAGGCGGCCGCCGGCTCCGCCTGACGCGGAGCGCACCGGCAGCGGCATACGGAAGCGGGGGGGGGGGGGGGGGGGGGGGGGGGGGGGGGGGGAGAGGAGGGGGGGGGGGGAGGGGGAGGAAAAAGAAGGAAAAAGAACAGAGGAGGAGGGAGAGGGGGGGGGGGGGGGGGGTGGGGGGAATGGCGGGTCGAGAACAT
>NZ_JBVIBD010000008.1:241846-371986 GCF_055573595.1 Streptomyces sp. NPDC030165
CCACAACAGAGGCGCCCACCTGAGCCCGCCCCCCAGAGGAAGAAAACCCCCCCCCCAAACCCCCCCCCCCCGACCCCACCCCCCCCCCCCCTCCCCCCCCCCCCCCCCCCGCTTCCGCGTACGGGCTCACTGCTGCGGCGCGGGCTCCGCCTCCGGGGCCGCGCCGAACCGGCGGTCCCGCTTGGCGTATTCGAGACAGGCGTCCCACAGGTTCCGCCGGTCGAAATCCGGCCAGAGAATGTCCTGGAACACCATCTCGGCGTAGGCGCTCTGCCAGATCAGGTAGTTGGACGTGCGCTGCTCGCCCGAGGGCCGCACGAACAGGTCCACGTCCGGCATGTCCGGGTAGTACATGTACTTCGCGACGGTCTTCTCGGTGACCTTCGCCGGGTCCAGCTTCCCGGCCCGCACGTCGGCCGCGATGGCCGCCGCCGCGTCCGCGATCTCCGCCCGGCCGCCGTAATTGACGCAGAAGTACAGCGTTATGACGTCGTTGTCCTTGGTCTGCTCCTGCGCGACCTGGAGCTCCTGGACCACGGACTTCCACAGCTTCGGCATCCGCCCCACCCAGCGGATGCGGATGCCCAGCGCGTCCATCTCGTCCCGGCGGCGGCGGATGACGTCCCGGTTGAAGTTCATCAGGAAGCGGACCTCTTCGGGCGAGCGCTTCCAGTTCTCGGTGGAAAAGGCGTACAGCGACAGGTTCTTGACGCCCATCTCGATGCAGCCCCGCAGCACGTCGAGGACGACGCCCTCGCCGACCTTGTGGCCCTCGGTACGGGGCAGGCCGCGCTCCTTGGCCCAGCGGCCGTTGCCGTCCATGACGATCGCCACGTGGTTCGGGACGAGCTCGCCGGGGATCTTCGGCGGACGCGCGCCGGACGGGTGCGGCTCGGGCGTCTCGTATGTGCGTCGGCCGCGCCCCAGGAATCCGCGTCGTGCCATCCGGTCCACATCTCCTATGCGTAGTGCGTGGTGCGTGCTGCCCTCGTGTCCGGGCCGCCGTTCGTCTCCGGCCGGCGGTCGCCCCCGAACTGCTGAGCCTATCTATTTCTCCACGTACCGCAGCGAGCGCAGCCCGCGCTCCAGGTGCCAGTGCAGGTACGCCGCGACCAGCCCGCTGCCCTCCCGGACGTGCCGGGGTTCGCACGCGTCCGCCGTCGCCCAGTCGCCGGACAGCAGCGCCGCCAGCAGCCCGATGGCCTCGGAGGAGGGTACGACGCTTCCGGGCACCCGGCAGTCGCCGCACACCACGCCGCCCGAGCCCACGGAGAAGAACCGGTTCGGGCCGGGCAGGCCGCACTTGGCGCAGCCGTCGAAGCTGGGAGCGTAGCCGTTGACGGCGAGCGAGCGCAGCAGGAAGGCGTCCAGCACCAGGTGCGGCTCGTGCTCGCCGCGCGCGAGCGTACGCAGCCCGCCGACCAGCAGGAGGTACTGCTGCACGGCCGGTTCGCCCTCGTGGTCGGTGAACCGCTCGGCGGTCTCCAGCATGGCCGTACCGGCGGTGTAGCGGGCGTAGTCCGTGACGATGCCGCCGCCGTACGCGGCGATGGTCTCGCTCTGCGTGCACATCGGCAGGCCGCGCCCGACCAGCTCGCTGCCGCGTGCGTAGAACTGCACGTCGACGTGGGAGAACGGCTCCAGCCGCGCGCCGAACTTGGACTTCGTACGGCGTACGCCCCGGGCCACGGCCCGGACCCGGCCGTGCCCGCGGGTGAGGAAGGTGATGATCCGGTCCGCCTCGCCCAGCTTCTGGGTACGCAGCACAATGCCGTCATCGCGGAACAGACTCATGCCGTCCATTCTCCCGCACCCGGCGGGGACGGCCGTACGGGGGCGGACCCGGCCGCGCGGCCCCGTACGGCCGCCTCAGGACGGTGTACGGGCCGCCGCCAGCAGCCGGGCGGTGTCGTCCGGGCACAGCAGCAGGGCCGCGCCCACGGTGGTCAGGACCTCCCGCTCGGACGGGAGGTACGGGCCGTCGGCAAGGGCGATCCGGGCGCCCTGGAGGAGCAGCGACTCGCGGCCCGCCGGGGCGAGGTGCGGGGCCAGCGGCTCCAGCGCCTCGTGCAGCTCTATGGCCAGCGCCGTACCGCACGGGTCGAGGCCGCCGCCGGGACGGCCGGGGCTCCCGGAGGCGGCGCGGGACAGGGCGCCGTCGTGCGCGCCGGGCAGCCGGCCGGTGTCGGCGGCGAGCGCGGCGAGCAGGGTCAGCAGCTGGTCCTCCGTACAGTCCGCGAAGCCCGCCGCGCGCACCGTACCGACCGCGGTGCTGCGCACCCCGGGCGAGGCCGTGCCGCCGGCGGCCAGCACGGCCAGCGTGACGGTGTGCACGGCGTCCCGGAGCATCGCCGAGAAGCGCGTCGTGGTGGGGTGGTCCAGGGCGTCCAGCGCGAAGTGGCCGCGGCAGGCGGAACACTCGACGACCGGGCCCGCGGTGCCGCGCGGGAGCAGCGGCACACCGAGGACGGTGAGACGCCGGCGGCCGGTCCGCCGGAGGTAGTTGCGGTCCCCGCCGCACTCGGGGCAGAAGAACTCGCCGTCGGCGACGGTGCGCCAGGACGTCCGCACACCCATCACAGCCAGCTTGTGCATCACGTCGACCCTCCGTAACGCTCCGGCATCTTTGCCGCGTTGACGTGATGTTAGCCACATCCGCGATGCGACGTCAGTAGTGCGGACCGGACAAGACGGCCGTTTAAACCGGTTGACCACCCGAGCGCCCCCCGGCGCTCGGCCGAAGAGCCCGGGGACGCTCGGTACATCGCAGGTCACAGCCGGTGTGCGGCCCTGATGCCGGTCCGGCCCGGGGGCCGGGGGCACGGGCCGCACGACGGCCCGGTGATCAGCGGCTCGCGCGGTTGACCGCGGAGACGGCCGCCTTGATCGAGGCGCGCACGATGTTCGCGTCGATGCCGACGCCCCACAGCACCTTGTCGCCGATCGCGCACTCGATGTACGCGGCGGCCTGGGCGCCGACGCCCTCGCTCATCGTGTGCTCGACGTAGTCCAGCAGCCGTACGTCCACGTCGATCGCGTGCAGCGCGTCGAAGAACGCCGCCAGCGGGCCGTTGCCGGTACCGGTCAGGACCGTGTCGGCGCCGTCCACGACCGCCTCGACGGTCAGCGCGTCGGTGCCCTCGGTCGTCGTGGAGGTCTGCGCGCTGCGCAGCGCGATCCGGCCCCAGGCGTTCTCCGGGGTCGGCAGGTACTCGTCCTGGAAGACCGACCAGATCGCGTCCGGCGTGACCTCGCCGCCCTCGGCGTCGGTCTTTTCCTGGATGGTCCTGGAGAACTCGATCTGCATCCGGCGCGGCAGGTCCAGCTTGTGGTCGTTCTTCAGGACGTAGGCGATGCCGCCCTTGCCGGACTGCGAGTTGACGCGGATCACGGCCTCGTACGAGCGGCCGACGTCCTTGGGGTCGATCGGCAGGTACGGGACCGCCCACTCCAGGTCGTCCACGCTCCTGCCCTGCTCCGCGGCCTGCGCGTCCATGGCCTCGAAGCCCTTCTTGATGGCGTCCTGGTGGGAGCCGGAGAAGGCGGTGTAGACCAGATCGCCCGCGTACGGGTGGCGCGGGTGGATCTCCATCTGGTTGCAGTACTCGGCGGTCCGGCGGATCTCGTCGATCTGCGAGAAGTCGATCTGCGGGTCCACGCCCTGGCTGAACAGGTTCATGCCCAGGGTGACCAGGTCCACGTTGCCGGTGCGCTCGCCCTGCCCGAACAGGCAGCCCTCGATACGGTCCGCACCGGCCATGATCGCCAGCTCGGCGGCGGCCACCGCGGTACCGCGGTCGTTGTGCGGGTGCACGGACAGGCAGATGTGCTCACGCCGGGACAGGTTGCGCGACATCCACTCGAAGCGGTCGGCGTGCGTGGAGGGGGTGGAGCGCTCGACGGTGGCCGGCAGGTTCAGGATGATCTCGCGGCCCTCCTCGGGCTGCCAGACGTCCATGACGCCCTCGCAGACCTCCAGGGCGAAGTCCAGCTCGGTGTCGGTGAAGATCTCCGGGCTGTACTGGTAGCCGAAGACCGTCTCCGGGCCCAGGATCTTCTCCGCGTACTCCACGACCAGCCGGGTGCCGTCCACGGCGATCTGCTTGACCTGCTCGCGCGAGCCGCGGAAGACCACCCGGCGAAAGACCGGCGCGGTGGCGTTGTACAGGTGGACGGTGGCCCGGTGGGCGCCGCGCAGCGACTCCACGGTCCGCTCGATCAGCTCCTCGCGGGCCTGCGTCAGGACGGAGATCGTCACGTCCTCGGGGATCGCGCCCTCTTCGATGATCGACCGTACGAAGTCGAAGTCGGTGGCGCCGGACGAGGGGAAGCCGACCTCGATCTCCTTGTAGCCCATCTTCACCAGCAGGTCGAACATCTCGCGCTTGCGGGCCGGCGACATCGGGTCGATCAGCGCCTGGTTGCCGTCGCGCAGGTCCGTGGACAGCCAGCGGGGGGCCTTGGTGATGCGGTTGTCCGGCCAGGTGCGGTCCGGGATGTCGACGGCCTCGTAGGCGCCGTAGCGGTGCACCGGCAGGCCGGAGGGCTTCTGGGTGTGGGTCGCGTTGGTGATGGGCGTGGGGCGGCCGACGGCATTTTCTGCGTTCTGAGCAGGAATCGACGGATTCGTCATGGTGGCGCGGGGCTCCTCGTTTGTCCGCGGGGGCAAGAGGCCGACGGGGCGAAAATCGCAGCACCGAATCCCGCGGGGAGGGGGTCGGCCTTATGACAACAGACCCTCGCCGCGGCAGCTAAGGAGAAGCAGCCCGTAACGCATGATGCACAGCACCCTAGCCGAGGTGACGCGGAATCGGCGGCCCCGTATCACTATGCGGGACCGGGCGGATCTAACCCCTCAAACGCGATCAACCACACGTTTTCAGGAATCATGACGGCAGGGAGTGACACGCCGATGACCCAGTGCCACATTGCCGTGCATGAACCCTGAAGCCACTGAGGCCCACCCGGTCTTCTGCACGATCGTGCCGCCGCACGTCCTCGACACGCTGTCCCAGCTGGAGGACGCGGACCGCTCCCAGCGCGCCCTGCGCACCCTGGAGCACGACGCCCTGCAGCGCACCCGCCGCCGCATCACCACCGTCCGCGGCCTCGGGGCGCCCACCGGCACCCCGTCGGACAAGCCGAACCGCACGATCTACGACGCGAAGCGCCAGGAAGTGCTGCCCGGCAAGAAGGTGCACTCCGAGGCCGACAAGCCCTCGAAGGACGCCTCCGTCAACCGCGCCCACGCGGGCCTCGGCGCCACCTTCGAGCTGTACCTGAAGGTGTACGGCCGGCATTCGATCGACGACGCCGGCCTGCCGCTGAACGCCACCGTCCACTACGGCGAGAACTACGACAACGCCTTCTGGGACGGCCGGCGCATGGTCTTCGGCGACGGCGACAACGACCTGTTCCTGGACTTCACCATCCCCGTCGACGTCATCGGCCACGAACTGACCCACGGCGTCACCCAGCACACCGCCAACCTGGACTACTTCGGCCAGTCCGGCGCGCTCAACGAGTCCATGTCGGACGTCTTCGGCGCCCTGATCAAGCAGTACGCGCTCGGCCAGAACGCCTCCCAGGCCGACTGGCTGATCGGCGCCGGGCTGCTCGGCCCCAACGTCACCGGCGAGGCGCTGCGCTCGATGAAGGCCCCGGGCACCGCGTACGACGACGACGTACTGGGCAAGGACCCACAGCCCGCGACGATGGACAACTACGTCAAGACCTCCCGCGACAACGGCGGCGTGCACATCAACTCCGGCATTCCCAACCACGCCTTCTACCAGCTCGCGACGGCCCTCGGCGGCAACGCGTGGGAACGGGCGGGCAAGGTCTGGTACGCCACGCTGACCGGTGGCGAACTCGACAAGGACGCCCAGTTCGACGACTTCGCACGCCTGACGGTCGCCTCCGCACGCACCTTGTACGGTGAGGGCGATGTCGTGCAGGCCGTCCTGAAGGCATGGTCCCAGGTGGGCGTGCCCACCGGCTGATCCGCCACACTCTGGCCCGTTCTGTCCGTTTCCCCGAGCCCCACTGGGTAGGAAGCCCGTCATGCGGATTCAAGTACGGCGCACCGGCGGCTTCGCCGGCATCGAGCGCCACGCCGAGGTCGACACCTCCGGCCTCCCCGATGCCGCGGAATGGCACGCCCTGGCCGAGCGGGCAGCCGCCGCCGGCCGGGGCACGCCCCCGGTCGGCGTCCCCGACGGTTTCAGCTACCAGATCACCATCGACGGCCACACGGTCTACGCCTCGGACCCCCGCCTCACCGAGGAACAGCGCAAGCTGATCACCAGAGTCCTGAAGGAGGGCAGCTGACCGGTCACCCTTGACCAGAACTCCTGTTTCCTGCACGTCTATTGACACCTTGACGCGGCGGTAACCAGGATCCGGCGCATGGATGTTTCCCGTGTGCCGGAGGGGTTCTCGCCGGGTGTGCTGCCCCGTTTTCCCGCGGGGTTCCTGTGGGGGGTGTCGACGTCCGCGTACCAGATCGAGGGGGCCGTGGACGAGGACGGGCGCGGGCGGTCGGTGTGGGACGCCTTCGTGGAGCGGGGCGGGCGGGTCAAGGACGGGTCGGACGGGCGGGTGGCGACCGGTCACTACCACCGGTACCGGGAGGACGTCGCGCTGATCAAGGAGCTGGGGGCCGGTGCGTACCGGTTCTCGGTGGCCTGGCCGCGGGTGATGCCGGACGGCGGTCCGCGGGTCAACGCGGCGGGGCTGGATTTCTACGACCGGCTGGTCGACGAGCTGTGCGCGGCGGGCGTCCGGCCGGTGCCGACGCTGTTCCACTGGGACACTCCGGAGGCCGTCGAGGCGGCAGGCGGGTGGCTGGAGCGGGACACGGCGCCGCGGTTCGCGGCGTACGCGGATGCGGTGGCGGCGCGCCTCGGGGACCGGGTGGACCGGTGGATCACGCTCAACGAGCCTGCCGAGCTGACACTGTTGGGGTACGGGCTGGGGCAGCACGCGCCGGGCCGGAAGCTGGGGTTCGAGGCGTTGCCCGTGGCGCACCACCTGCTGCTGGGGCACGGGCTGGCCGTGCAGGCGCTGCGGGCGCGGGGCGCGGACAATATCGGGATCGCCAATTCCCACGGGCCGACGTGGGCCGCGTCGGAGTCGGCCGCCGATCAGGAGGCGGCCGGGCTGTACGACCTGCTGCTGAACCGTTTGTTCGCGGAGCCGGTGCTGCTCGGGCGCTACCCGGAGGAAGAGCTGACGGCGGGCCTGCTGTCCGGGGCCGGGCCGCTGGACGCGGATCTGCGGATCATCGGTGAGCCGCTGGACTGGTACGGGGTGAATTACTACCAGCCGACGAAGGTGGGAGCGCCGGCGCCGGAGGGCACCGGGCCGGTCGACTTCGCCGGGATCGAGCTGCCGCCGGGGCTGCCCTTCGCGCCACGGCAGATCAAGGGGTACCCGCTGACGGACTTCGGGTGGCCGGTGGTGCCCGCGGCACTGACCGAGCTGCTCACCGGGTTCCGCGACCGGTACGGCGACCACCTGCCGCCCGTCGTCGTCACCGAGAACGGCTGCTCGTACGAGGGCGTCGAGGACCGGGAGCGGATCGCCTTCCTGGACGCGCACATCCGGGCCGTGCACGACGCGATCGCCGCCGGAGTCGACGTACGCGGCTACTTCGTCTGGTCGCTGCTGGACAACTTCGAGTGGGCGGAAGGGTACGCCCGCAGGTTCGGGCTGGTGCACGTCGATCACGGCACGCTGGCGCGGACACCGAAAGCCTCGTACCACTGGCTGCGGGACGCGCTGCGGGCCCAGCGGTGACCGGCGCGGGGGCCGCGGGCACGCCCGGGGCCCCCGCCGAGCCCGCCGGGCGGGTGGGGCCCGGCTGGACCGCAGCGCTGGCGCTGGCCAACGGGGCGGTCTGGGTCGGCTGGTACGGCCCGATCCAGATCCTGCTGGCCCTCCAGGCCGCCGAGCTGGCGCCGCCGGGTACGCCGAAGGAGTCGGTGCTGGCGTGGGTCACGGGCCTGGGCGCCGCGGTCTCGCTCGTCGCCAACCCGGTCTTCGGCGCGCTGTCGGACCGTACGGCCTCGCGCTTCGGGCGCCGTACGCCGTGGATCGTGGCCGGTGTCCTCGGGGGTGCGGCGGCGCTGTGCCTGCTGGCGGCCGCCCGCGACGTCGCCGTGATGGCGACGGGGTGGTGCCTGGTGCAGCTCGCGCTCAACGCCGCGTTCGCGGCGGTCACCGCCGCCGTACCGGACCGTGTCCCGCACCTCCAGCGCGGCGCGGTGGGCGGCTGGCTGGGCGCGGCGCAGATCCTGGGCGTCGTCGCCGGTACGGGCCTGGCGACCGTCGCGGGCGGCATCACGGCGGGGTATGTGGCCTGCGCCGCGTTCACGGTGCTGGCGACGCTCCCGTACGTGCTGCGCTACCGGGATCTACGGATCGGGCCCGGCGACCGGCCGCCGTTCGCGTGGCGGCCCTTCCTCGCCGGGTTCTGGATCCGCCCGCGCCGCCACCCCGACCTCGCCTGGGCCTGGCTGACCCGCTTCCTGGTCAACCTCGGCAACGCGCTCGCGCTGCTGTACCTGCTCTACTACCTGCGCGACGCGCTGCACCGGCCCCGCCCCGGGGACGGTGTGCTGGTCCTGACCGCCGTCAACGGGGTGACGCTGCTCGCCACCGTCGTCGTCGGTGGGATCTGGTCGGACCGTACGGGCCGCCGCAAACCGTTCGTACTCTGGTCGGGCGTGATCATGGCGGCGGCCACCGCGCTGCTCGCCGGGTGGCAGACCTGGACCGGCGCGCTGGTCGCCGCCGCGCTGCTGGGCGTCGGCTTCGGCGTCTTCACGTCGGTGGACTTCGCCCTGATGACGGACGTGCTGCCGGCCGCCGCCCACCGGGGCCGGGACCTCGGCGTCGTCAACATCGCCAACTCGCTGCCGCAGGTCGCCGCCCCCGCGCTGGCCGCGCCCGTCGTGACGTACCTGGGCGGCTATCGGGTGCTGTACCTGGTCGCGGCGGGCATCGGGCTGGCGGGGGCGCTGCTGGTGCGGCGGATCCGCGGGGTGGAGTGAGGCCCCGGGGATCCTCAGAAGCCGAGCTTGCGAAGCTGCTTCGGGTCGCGCTGCCAGTCCTTGGCGACCTTCACGTGCAGGTCGAGGAAGACCGGCGTGCCGAGCAGCGCCTCGATGTGCTTGCGGGACTTCACGCCGACCTCCTTGAGCCGCTTGCCCTTGGGGCCGATGATGATGCCCTTCTGGCTGGGCCGCTCGATGTAGACGTTGGCGTGGATGTCCAGCAGCGGCTTGTCGGCCGGGCGGTCCTCGCGCGGCAGCATCTCCTCCACCACCACGGCGATGGAGTGCGGCAGCTCGTCCCGTACGCCTTCGAGCGCGGCCTCGCGGATCAGCTCGGCGACCATGACCTGCTCGGGCTCGTCGGTGAGGTCGCCCTCGGGGTAGAGCGGGGGGCTCTCGGGGAGCATCGGGACGAGCAGATCGGCGACCAGCTGCACTTGCTTGTCACCGACCGCGGACACCGGGATGATCTCCGCCCATTCGATGCCCAGTTCCCGGCCGAGCCGGTCGACGGCGAGCAGCTGTTCGGCGAGCTGCTTGGAGTCCACCAGGTCGGTCTTGGTGACGATGGCGATCTTCGGGGTCTTCTTGATCCCGGCCAGCTCACCCGCGATGAAGCGGTCGCCGGGGCCCAGCTTCTGGTCGGCGGGCAGGCAGAAGCCGATCACGTCGACCTCGGCCCAGGTGGTCCGTACGACGTCGTTGAGCCGCTCGCCGAGCAGGGTGCGCGGCTTGTGCAGGCCCGGGGTGTCCACCAGGACGAGCTGGGCGTCCGGCCGGTGCACGATGCCGCGCACGGTGTGCCGGGTGGTCTGCGGGCGGTTGGAGGTGATCGCGACCTTTGTGCCGACCAGAGCGTTCGTGAGCGTCGACTTGCCCGCGTTCGGGCGGCCGACGAAGCACGCGAAGCCGGCGCGGTGCTGGGCGGAGGACTCTGTACGAACGCTCATGGCGCCCATTGTCCCCGATCGGCGGGGGCACGCCGACCACCCGGTCCGGCCGCGGTCGTACGGACCAGATGGGCCGGCCCGGCCTCAGGGTGCGGCCCCCACCCGCTCGGCCCGCGGCCGGCCGGGCGCCCGGCGCGCGTCGAGTCGGTCCCAGAGGGTCAGCATGGGGGTGGCCATCACCGTCGTCACCAGCGCGGTGATCTTCGAGCACCTGGGGCTGTGCCTGCTGGGCGGCGGCACCGCCATCGTCCCGGACCCGCCGCCGGACTTCCCGGAGGTCTTCGCACGGCACCGCATCACCGCCTGCCTGCTGACCGTCCCCCGGCTGCACCACATCCTCGACACGCTGCGCACCGAGGACGCCGCGCACACCGAAGACGCCCCGCAGACGGAAAACACCCCGCTCAGCAACCCCGCCCACACCACGGACCTCACCAGCCTGCGGGCCCTCCTCGTGGCCGGATCTCCCCTGGCGCCCCACCGCCTCGCCGAGGCGGCCGCACGGCTCGGCCCGGTCGTGCACCAGGGCTACAGACAGACCGAGACCGGCATGCTGACCCTGCTCACCCCCGACGACCTGGCCCGATGGCCCGACACGGCGTACGGCTCGGTGGGACGGCCCCTGGACGGGGTGGACATCGACGTGCGGACCCGGCCAACGGGCAGCCGGTCCCCGACGGGGCCGCCGGTGAGATCTGGGTCCGTACCCCCGGAGCGCTGGCCGGATACCGCCACGACGAGGAGGAGACCCGTGCCGTCCTGCGCGACGGCTGGGTGCGCACCCGCGACCTCGGCCGTCTCGACGAGCACGGCTTCCTGCGGCTCACCGGGCGCACCCGTGACGTGATCATCGTCAACGCCGTCCTGCACTACGCAGGCGCGATCGAAGCGGCCCTGGCCCGGCACCCGGACGTCGACCAGGCGTACGTCGTGGGCGCCCCTGACGAGCACACCGGCGAGGCCGCCCACGCGTTCGTCGCATCGACGGCGCAGCGGCACCCCGACCTCGCGGCACTGCGCGCCCACGTCGCCGCGGAACTGGGCCCGGCGAGCGTGCCCGCCACCCTCACCGTCCTACGGGAGGTGCCGGTGGCGACGAGCGGCAAACCGGACAAGAAGGCACTGCTGGCACGGGTGGAGACGGAACAGGCGGCGGAGTGAGGGACCGCCGCCCGTACGACGGCCCCTCAGCCCGCCTGGACCGTGGCCCGCAGCGTCCCGTCCGGACCGGCGACCAGCACCGGCGTCCCGGCGCCGCCGAGGTCCCGTACGGCCGCGCGGTCCTCGTCCGAGGCCGACTCCGCCTCGGTCACCACGGCCGCCGCCTCCAGCGACTGCGCGCCGCTCGCAACGGCCATCGCGACCGCCGTACGCAACGCGCTGAGCTGCAACGACTCCAGGGCGACGGTTCCGGCGACGTACGTGCGCCCGGTCTCGTCACGGACGGCGGCGCCTTCCGGCACCCCGTTGCGGGCCCGCGCGGAACGGGCCAGCGTGATGATCTTGCGGTCTTCCGGGTCCAGCGGTGCGGCTTCGCTCATACGGGCGAGCATATGCGGCGCCCGGGCCGGCGGGCGCGAGGGGGCGTGCGCCCCGGCCGCCGCACCGGCTACGCGCCCTCGAAGTAGGCCGACGGCGTGGTGCCCAGCGCCCGCCGGAACATGGCCGTGAAGGCGCTGGGCGTGGCATAGCCGAGGCCGGTGGCTACGGAGGTGACCGGTGTGCCCCTGGCCAGCAGGGTCACCGCGTGGACGAGCCTGGCCTGCTGCACCCAGCGGGCCGGGCTCAGCCCCGTCGCCGCCCCGAACCTGCGGTGCAGGCTCCGCGGGCTCAGATGGGCGTAGGCCGCGGCGTACGGGGTCGTCCAGTTGTCGCCGGGGCTGCGCCGGATCGCCGCGCACAGGCCGTGCAGCCGCGGATCGTCCGGGGTGGGCAGGTGCAGGGCCGGTACGGGGCGCGGCGCGAGTTCGTGCAGGAGCAGGTCCATCACCGTGCCGTCGCGGCCCCCTACGTCATACTCCAGCGGCAGCCGGGTGGCCTCGTCGATCAGCTCGCGCAGCAGCGGCGGGACGGAGACGACGGTGGGGGCGTCGGGCAGGCGCCAGGCGGACTGCGGCTCGATGTAGAGGGTGCGCATGGCGACCGCGCCCGCGCAGGTCATCGCGTGGGTCAGTCCGGCGGGCACCCACACGCCGCGGGTGGCGGGCACCACCCATACCCCGTGCCCGGTGGCCACCGTGATCGCGCCGGTGGTGCCGTAGATCAGCTGGGCGCGCGGGTGCCGGTGACCGGGAATGTGGTGGCCGTCGGGCAGGTCGCGGGCCATCGCGGCGACCGGCCGGGGGACGTTCTGGTAGTCGTCCCGGTCCTCGCTCTTCCCGTACACGACGCTCCCTTCCCGCCTCGCCCGTCCGTCCGCCTGGCAGGATCTCGACAGGACTTGGCACTACCGCACAAGCCTGCCACGGCGGACCCGTCCTAGCGTCGTCTCATGTGATCGAACCAGCTTCCGCTCCCCCGCGCACCGACCGCCCGCCCCGCTCCGGCCTGACCCGTCCGACAGCGCTGGTGCTCGCCGCGACCAGCGCCGTCACCGCCGCCAACGTCTATCTGAACCAGCCGCTGCTGGGCGCCGCCGCCCACTCGCTCGGGGTGGCCCCGGACGTCCTCGGCGCGGTGCCCACCGCCACCCAGCTCGGCTACGCGGCGGGCATCCTGCTGCTGGTCCCGGCGGGCGACAGCCACGACCGGCGGCGGCTGATCCTGGGCCTCGGTACGGCGTCCGCGCTCGCGCTCGCCGCCTGTGCCGTGGCACCCACCGTGACGTGGCTGGTGGTGGCCGGCTTCGCGGTCGGCCTGCTCTCGCCCGTACCGCAGCTCGTCACGCCGCTCGCCGTGGCCCTGGCCGCGGGCGGCGGCGACGCGAACCGGGGCCGGGTCGTCGGCACCGTGCAGGCCGGTCTGCTGGTCGGGGTGCTGGCGTCCCGCGCGTACTCGGGGGCGCTGGCGGAGCAGGTCGGCTGGCGTGCGGTGTTCGGCTGCTCGTGCGTCCTGACGCTGCTGACCATGCTCGTCCTGAGCCGGGCCCTGCCCCGCGTCCCGGCCGCCGCGTCCGCCCCGTACCGGACGACGCTGGCCTCGCTGCCGCGGCTGTTCGCCGCGCACCCGCTGGTCCGGCGGATCACCGTGTCCGGCGCGCTGGTGGGTATCGCGTTCGGCGCGTTCTGGACGACGCTGACGTTCCTGCTGGAGCGGCAGTACGGGTACGGGTCGACCGGGATCGGCCTGTTCGGGCTGGTGGCCGCGGCGAGCGCGCTGGCCTCGCCGTACGCCGGACGGCTGGCCGACCGGCTCGGGCGGCGGGGCGCGCTCGCGGCGCTGATCGGCCTGGTGATCGTGGGCTGGCTGTTCCTGCTGCCCGGCGGCAGCGCCCTGGCCTGGCTGCTGGCGGGTGTGGTCGTGCTGGACGTCGGGGTCTGGGGCAGCCAGGCCGCCTCACAGACGGCGCTGTTCAGCCTTGACCCCACCGTGCACAGCCGCCTCAACACCCTCTACTTCACCCTGCGGTTCCTGGGCATCGCCGTCGGATCGCTGGCCGGCACGGTGGCGTGGTCGGGCGGCGGCTGGCCCGCCGTGGTGCTCACCGGGACCACCACGGCGCTCGCCGGACTGCTCGTCGCGGTCGGCCCCGACCGGCCGGCACTCCGCCGCCGTCAGTCCTGACCGGCTGCGTCGTCCCCGCCTCTGACCGGCTCGCAGAGCACCGTGACGATCTTGTTGCGGCGGCCGGCCGGAGCCTCCGCGGTCAGCCGCAGCGCCTTCGGCGACAGGGCGGAGGCGTTCTCGCTGAGATCGATCTCGGCCGTGGCGCCCGCGATCGGGACCCGGCCCAGATGCTTGGCGAGCAGCCCGCCGACCGTCTCCACGTCCTCGTCGTCCAGCTCCGCGAAGCCGTACAGCTCGCCGAGGTCGCCGATGTCCAGGCGGGCGGTGACGCGGTAGCGGCCGTCGCCCAGGTCCTCCACGGGCGGCAGCTCCCGGTCGTACTCGTCGGTGATCTCGCCGACGATCTCCTCCAGGATGTCCTCGATCGTCACGATGCCGGCCGTGCCGCCGTACTCGTCGATGACGACCGCGACGTGATTGCGGTCCTGCTGCATCTCGCGCAGCAGGTCACCGGCGTTCTTCGTGTCCGGCACGAAGACGGCCGGCCGCATCGCCGTGGAGACCAGCTCCGTCTCCGCGTCCCGGCTGATGTGCACCTTGCGCGCGAGGTCCTTGACATACACGATGCCGACCACGTCGTCCTCGTTCTCGCCGGTCACCGGGATGCGGGAGAAGCCGGAGCGCAGCGCGAGGGTCAGCGCCTGGCGGATGGTCTTGAACCGCTCGACCGAGATCAGGTCCGTGCGCGGCACCATCACCTCCCGTACGAGGGTGTCGCCGAGCTGGAAGACGGAGTGCACCATACGGCGCTCCTCGTCCTCGATCAGCGACTCCTTCTCCGCGAGGTCCACCAGCGAGCGCAGCTCGGCCTCCGAAGCGAAGGGCCCCTGGCGGAAGCCCTTGCCGGGGGTCAGCGCGTTGCCCAGGAGGATCAGCAGCCGCGGGACCGGGCCCATGATCCGGGCCAGCGGCAGCAGCACGTACGCCGCGGCGGTGGCGGTGTTCAGCGGGTGCTGGCGGCCGATCGTACGGGGCGAGACGCCGACGGCGACGTACGAGACCAGCACCATCACCGCGATGGACACGGTCAGCGCCTGCCAGGTCTCCTCGAAGGAGCGCAGGCAGGCGTACGTCACCAGCACGCCGGCCGCCATCTCGCAGCCGACGCGCACCAGCAGCGCGACATTCAGGTAGCGGACCGGGTCGGCGGCGACGGCGGCCAGTTTGGCGCTGCCCCGCCGCCCGGACCGCACGGCTTCCTCGGCACGGAAGCTCGTCGTCCGGGCGAGACCCGCCTCGGCACAGGCCGCGAGCCACGCGACGACGACGAGGAGCACCGCGACCGCGATCAGCTGGGTGGTCACCGGATCTCCCGCCGTCAGGTGACGGTCGGGGCCGGGGAGGGGCCGGTCAGCCCGCGCTCGGCACGCCAGCCGTCGATGATCGCCGCCTGGAGGCCGAACATCTCGGCCTTCTCCGAGGGCTCCTCGTGGTCGTACCCGAGCAGGTGCAGGACGCCGTGCACGGTCAGCAGCTGGAGCTCCTCGTCCATGCTGTGCCGCGTCGGCGCCTCCTCCCCCTGCTTCTTGGCGACCTCCGGGCACAGCACGATGTCCCCGAGGAGCCCCTGCGGGGGCTCCTCGTCGTCCTTGGCCGGCGGACGCAGCTCGTCCATCGGGAAGGACATGACATCGGTCGGACCCGGCAGGTCCATCCACTGGAGGTGGAGCTGTTCCATGGCGTCGGCGTCCACGACGATGACCGACAGCTCGGAGAGCGGGTGGATGCGCATCCGGGCCACGGCGTAACGGGCGACGTCCAGGATCGCCTGCTCGTCGATGTCCGTTCCGGACTCGTTGTTGACGTCGATCGACATGTAGTGCTGCTTCTCGTTTCTCAGGTTCGCCGGCCGTTTTGGCTGTTCTGGCTGTCGTACTTCTCGTACGCGTCGACAATACGGCCGACCAGCTTGTGCCGGACGACATCCTGGCTGCTCAGCCGCGAGAAGTGCACGTCGTCCAGTCCCTCCAGGATCTCCTGGACCTGCCGCAGACCGCTCTTCGTACCGCCGGGGAGGTCGATCTGCGTGACGTCACCGGTGATGACGATCTTCGAGTCGAACCCGAGGCGGGTGAGGAACATCTTCATCTGCTCGGGGCTGGTGTTCTGCGCCTCGTCGAGGATGATGAAGGCGTCGTTGAGGGTGTTGTGCGTCAGCAGGTAGTCCTGTGTGACGTACAGCGAGTCCTCGGCCGCCACCTGGATGCACACCGTTTCCTCGCGCCCCGCGGGTTCGATGGAGTCGATGAACCGCATCGGACGTCCGCCGCCCCCGGCCGCGTGGTACTTCTCGGCCTTGCGGGCGAGGCGGAAGGGCTCGATGCCTTCGGGGAGGCGGATGTCGACGGTGTGCGCGTCCCGGTGGTAGCCGCCACGAGCCGTCCCTTGGTTGCGGCCTTCGGCCGCCCGGCGGCGGCTGTGGGCGACGCCGCCCAGCGACTGGACCAGCGCGATGACGTCGTCGCGGAGCAGGGCCGACGTCGTCGTGTACTGGATGCGGCAGGTCCGGTCGGCCTGCGGCACCGGGCCGCCGTCGGAGTCGAGCAGCCCCTGAAGGACGGCGAGCCGGACCTCCGCGGAGTTCTGGAGGTAGTCGTCCGGCACGGACTTCGAGTCCGAACTGGTGCCGAGCAGGTCCAGGGCCCGCAGAGCGCCCGTGACCGGGTTCTGCGACGTCACGACGTCGCCCGGCGCCCCGACGCGGTCGAGCGCGTGGTCGACGCCGCCCTTCCGCCGGACGGACACACCGGGCAGCGCCGCGCCGAGCGCGGTGGCCGGTTCCAGGTCATCGGTGGCGAACGAAGGCGTCGTACCGCCCGTGAGGCAGCCGTCACCGAGCAGCAGCCCCAGCGCATACGGCTCCATGGGAACGGAGCGCTCGGGGAAGCAGACCGGCGCCGTGAGCAGCGGCAGCTCGTAGCGGCGGGCGTGCGCCGCGCGGAGGTCGCCGACCATCTCCTGGGTCTCCAGGACCCGCCACGGCTCGTCCCGTCGCTCGTCCGACGCGGTGCGGACCGTCCACAGGTGCTCGCCGCAGCACAGGGTCCAGGAACCGTCCTGTGCGGTGACGCGGTAGATGTCCTTCTCGCCCTGCGGGTAGACGCCGAGGACCGGGGTGGGCTCGCCGTTCGACCCGATGACGAGGTCGCCCACCTGGAGATCGCCGATGGGGCGCCAGCCGTCCGGGGTCAGGACGTTTGTGAAGATCGGTTGCGCTCTGCCACGCATGTAGGCCAGCGGCGCCACCTCGATCGTCCCCGCCGCCATCAGCCGCGGGATCGAGTCCGGGTCGAGCATGTCGTGCAGGGCGTCGTACAGGGGGCGCAGGTACGGGTCGATCTTCTCGTAGAGGGTGCCGGGCAGGAAGCCCAGACGTTCGCCGGCCTCTACCGCGGGGCGGGTCAGGATGATGCGGTTGACCTGCTTGGACTGCAGGGCCTGCACCGCCTTGGCCATGGCGAGGTAGGTCTTGCCCGTGCCGGCGGGGCCGATGCCGAAGACGACCGTGTGCTGGTCGATGGCGTCGACGTAGCGCTTCTGGTTCAGGGTCTTGGGGCGGATCGTGCGGCCGCGGTTGGACAGGATGTTCTGGGTGAGCACCTCGGCGGGGGTCTCGTTCGCCGCGCCGTCGCCGTCACCGGCCGTGCGCAGCATGGCGATGGAGCGTTCCACCGCGTCCTCGGTCATCGGCTGTCCGGTGCGCAGGACCAGCATCATCTCGTCGAAGAGGCGCTGGATGAGAGCGACTTCCGCGGCGTCGCCGACCGCCCGGATCTCGTTGCCCCGTACGTGAATGTCGGTGGCCGGGAAGGCGTTCTCGATGACCCGCAGCAGGGCGTCGCCGGATCCCAGGACGGTCACCATCGGGTGCTTGGCGGGGACGGTGAACTGGGCGTGCGCCTGCGGTCGTGTAGGTGTCTGAGTCATGGGCCGGCTCTCTGGCCTGCTCATCCCCCATTCGTTGCGCTGCAAAGGCGGTGCCCGGCAGCTCGGCTCCTTGGGGTACCCAGGGTACGACGGTGCACTGACAAGCCCGAAGCCTTTTCCGGCGCTCTGCTGTTCCTGTGTTCCTCCGGTGACGGGGCGCTCACGGCCGCGTGTCCCGCGCGTGTCCGGATGTTCACGCGGGGGGCTGTCACGCGGGGGTGTCCCGCGGAAAGTTTCAGGCGGGGCGGCGGAACCCGAGCGTCGGCAGGGCGCGGGCCAGCGGCCAGGTGCGGTCGGCGGTGGGCAGCAGCGCGTCCAGGAAGGCGTACCGGCGGCGCAGCGCGGCCGCGTCCCGGGCGCAGGCCGACGACGCGGCGCCGCCGTCCGATGGCCGTCCGTACGCCTCCGCCTCGACGACCCGCCGCCACCAGGCCGCGATCTCCACCCAGCCCGGCGCGGACAGCGAGCCACCGAATTCCTGGACGGACAGCGCGGCGGTCAGCCCCGCGAAGGCGAGCCGGTCGGCCAGCGGCCAGCCGGCCAGCGAGCCGGTGACGAAGCCCGCCACGAAGACGTCGCCCGCGCCGGTCGGGTCCATGGCCTCCACCGCGATGGCGGGCACCTCGGCGGTCTCGCCGGTCCGCCCGTCCACCGCGTACGCGCCCTCGGCACCCAGTGTGACCACGGCGATCGGCACCCGGTCGGCCAGCTTGCGGGCGGCGGCGCGCGGGCAGTCCAGACGGGTGTAGCGCATCGCCTCCTCCGCATTGGGCAGGAAGGCCTCGCAGTGCTCCAGCTCGGCGAGGTCGGCCGGGTCCCAGCGGCCGGAGTCGTCCCAGCCCACGTCCGCGAAGATGCGGCTGCCGCGGTGGGCCGCGCAGCCGAGCCAGCCCTCGGGGCGGCCCGGCTCCAGCGAGGCGACGCAGGCCCGCGACGGCGGCGGGCAGCCCGGCGCGTGCTTGCCGTCGAAGGCGGTGCGGGCGGGGCCGCTGGGCGCTTCGTGGCCGTGCGAGACCATCGTGCGCTCGCCCTCGTACGCCATGGAGACGGTGACCGGTGAGTGCCAGCCCGCGACGGTGCGCGACAGCGACAGGTCGACGTGCTCGCCGCGCTCCAGCGCCTCCCAGCAGTACTCGCCGTACATGTCGTCGCCGAAGGCCGCGGCGAGCGAGGTGCGCAGGCCCAGGCGGGCCAGCGCGGTGGCCATGTTGGCGACGCCGCCGGGGCTGGAGCCCATGCCGCGCGCCCAGGACTCCGTACCGCGTACGGGAGCGGAGTCCAGGCCGGTGAAGATGATGTCCAGGAAGACCGTGCCGGTGAGGTAGACGTCGGTGGCCGGGTCGTCGCCGGTCCGTACGGCGGCCAGCGGGTCGAGCGCGGGCGCGGGGCCCGGCGGGACGTGGCTGACCGGACCGCTGCCGGTGGTCCGCTGGACATCGTGTGCGCTCACCGTGCCTGCCCCTCTCGTCCGTGCGCGTGACGCCAGTCTGCCCGACGCTGCGGTACGTTCCGGCCCATGAGGCTCACGATTTTGGGCGGCGGGGGTTTCCGGGTACCGCTCGTGCACCGCGCGCTGCTGGACGATCCCGCGCAGGCCGTCACCGAAGTGACCCTGTACGACACCGACCCGCGGCGGGTGGCCGTGATCTCCTCCGTACTCACCCGCCAGGCCGAGATGCGGACCGGTCCGGGGAAGCCGTCCCCGGTCCGTGTACGGATCGCCGACTCGCTCGACGACGCGCTGCGCGGCACCGACTTCGTCTTCTCCGCGATCCGTGTCGGCGGCACCGCGGGCCGCATCGCGGACGAGCGGATTCCGCTGGACGCGGGGGTGCTGGGCCAGGAGACGGTGGGCGCGGGCGGTGTGCTGTACGGGCTGCGCACGGTGCCCGTCGCGCTGCGTATCGCCGAGCGGGTGGCGGCGCTCGCGCCGGACGCCTGGGTCGTCAACTTCACCAATCCTGCCGGGATCGTCACCGAGGCGATGGCGCAGGTGCTGGGCGAGCGGGTGATCGGCATCTGTGACTCGCCGGTCGGGCTGGTGCGGCGCGCCGCGCGGGCGGCGGGCGCCGATCCGGACCGGGTGACGTACGACTACACCGGCCTCAACCACCTCGGCTGGCTGCGCTCCTTGACCGCCGAGGACGGTACGGACCTGCTGGGGCCCCTGCTGTCCGATCCGGACGCGCTCACCTCCTTCGAGGAGGGCAAGCTCTTCGGCGCCGGCTGGCTGCGCGCGCTGGGCTCCATCCCCAACGAGTACCTGCACTATTACTACTTCCGCCGCGAGACGCTCGCCTCTGTGCGGAACGCGTCCGAGACCCGCGGGGAGTTCCTGGACCAGCAGCAGGGCGGCTTCTTCCAAGCGGCGTCCGGCGTCTCCGCCGAGGAGGCGTACGCGCTCTGGGACCGCACCTTGCGGGAACGCGAGGAGACGTACATGGCCGACAGCCGGGAGGCGTCCGGCGGCTGGCAGCGTGACACCTGCGACCTGGAGGGCGGCGGATACGACCAGGTGGCACTGGCCGTCATGCGCGCCGTCGCGGGCGACCGGCACGCGCGCCTCATCCTGAACGTACGCAACGGTACGGCCGTGCCGCAGCTCGCGCCCGAGGCGATCATCGAGACGGTGTGCGAGGTGGACGCGCAGGGCGCGCGGCCGCTGCCGTGCGCGCCCCTGCGCGAGGACCAGCTCGGCCTGATGCTCCAGCTCAAGGCCGTCGAACTGGCGACGATCGAGGCGGCGGAGTTCAAGGACCGGGACGCGGCGCTGCGCGCGATGGCGCTGCATCCGCTGGTGGACTCGTCGGCGGTGGCCGCCCGCATCCTGGAGCGGGCGGCCACGCTCTGACGTCCTCAGAGGCTCAGTGCCCCCGCTTCAGCCACTCCTCCAGGTGCGGCGCCTCGGCGCCGATCGTGGTGCCGTCGCCGTGCCCGGTACGGACCTCGGTCTCCGGGGGCAGCGTCAGCAGCCGCTCCCGGATCGATGCGACGATGGTCGGGAAGTCGGAGAACGACCGGCCGGTGGCTCCGGGACCGCCCTGGAAGAGGGTGTCGCCGGTGAAGACCGTGCCGTGTTCCCCCAGGTCCGGCGCGTACAGGCAGACCGCGCCCGGCGCGTGGCCGGGGGTGTGCAGCACGGTCAGGTCGACGCCGCCGACGGTGAGCACCTGACCGTCGGCCAGCGCCTCCTCCGGCGCCCGGTCCGGGTGGGTCTGCTTCCACAGCGGCAGGTCGTCCGGGTGCAGGTGGACAGGGGCGCCGGTACGGGCGGCGAGCGCCGGGGCGGCGTCGATGTGGTCGTTGTGCGCGTGGGTGCAGATGATCGCGCGCAGCGTACGGCCGTCGAGCGCCGCGAGGATCGCGTCGGCGTCGTGCGCGGCGTCGATGACGACGGCCTCGGTGGCGTCGCCGACGATCCACACGTTGTTGTCCACGTCCCACGTACCGCCGTCGAGCGCGAACGTGCCGGAGGTGACCAGGTGGTCGATGCGGGCCGCCATCAGAGCGTCACCACCGAACGCAGCACGTCGCCCTGGTGCATCCGCTCGAAGGCCTGCTCGACACCGTCGATGCCGATCGTCTCCGTGACGAAGCCCGCCAGGTCGATCCGGCCCTGCTGGTGCAGGTCGACCAGCATCGGGAAGTCACGGGACGGCAGGCAGTCGCCGTACCAGGACGACTTGAGCGCGCCGCCCCGGCCGAACACGTCCAGCAGCGGCAGCTCCAGCTTCATCTCCGGCGTCGGCACGCCGACCAGGACCACCGTGCCGGCCAGGTCACGGGCGTAGAATGCCTGCCGGTAGGTCTCCGGGCGGCCCACCGCGTCGATCACCACGTCGGCGCCGAAGCCGCCGGTCAGCTCGCGGATCGCCTCGACCGGGTCGGCGGCGCGCGAGTTCACGGTGTGGGTGGCGCCCATCGTCTTGGCCGTGGAGAGCTTGCGGTCCTCCACGTCCACCGCGATGATCCGCGCCGCGCCGGCCAGCCGGGCACCGACGATCGCCGCGTCCCCCACACCGCCGCAGCCGATCACCGCGACGGTGTCACCGCGGCCCACCGCGCCCGTGTTGACGGCGGCGCCGATGCCGGCCATCACGCCGCAGCCCAGCAGCCCGGCCACGGCCGGGGACACCTCGGGGTCGACCTTGGTGCACTGTCCCGCCGCGACCAGCGTCTTGTCCGCGAACGCGCCGATACCGAGGGCGGGCGTCAGCTCGGTGCCGTCCTTCAGCGTCATCTTCTGCCGTGCGTTGTGGGTGTCGAAGCAGTACTGCGGCCGGCCCCGCTTGCAGGCCCGGCACGTGCCGCACACCGCGCGCCAGTTCAGGATCACGAAGTCCCCGGGCCGGACGTCGGTCACGCCCTCCCCCACGGCCTCGACGACGCCCGACGCCTCGTGCCCGAGCAGGAACGGGAACTCGTCGTTGATGCCGCCCTGCTTGTAGTGCAGGTCCGTGTGGCACACCCCGCACGCCTGCACCTTCACCACGGCCTCTCCCGGCCCGGGATCCGGCACCAGGATCGTCTCCAGCCGCACCGGCTCGTTCTTCCCCGGTGCGATGACGCCACGCACTTCCTGTGCCATCGGGACAGCTCCCTCCAAAGATCACGTACGGGATGAATACGGTACGCGTCCCGGGCGGCGGAAGTGCCGGCCCGTCGACGGCCGGGACACGCCGCTCACCACCGTGGCACCCGGGGCGTGACCCACTCCGGGTCGGCGGCCCGCATCGCCGCCGCGTCGTCACGGTCGTGGTAGGTGCCGTCGTCGGCCAGCCAGCGCGCGTGGAGGGCCGCCAGGCGCCCGCGGTCGAGCGTGACGCCGAGGCCCGGGGCGTCGGACACCGGCAGCGCGCCGTCCGTGAAGGCGAGGCGTTCGGTCAGGACGTCCTCCGTCTGCCAGGGGTAGTGGGTGTCGCAGGCGTACCGCAGATCGGGAACGGTCGCGGCGACGTGGGTCATCGCGGCGAGGCTGATGCCCAGGTGGGTGTTGGAGTGCATGGACAGGCCGACACCGAACGCCCGGCAGATCGCGGCAAGTTCGCGGGTGTTGCGCAGACCGCCCCAGTAGTGGTGGTCGGAGAGGACGACCTGGACGGCGTCGCGGGTGAACGCCTCGCGGACCTCGGCGAAGGTGGTCACGCACATGTTCGTGGCGAGCGGGAGATCCGTGCGGGAGGCGACCTCGGCCATGTGGGCGGTGGTGCTGGTGGGGTCCTCCAGGTATTCGAGGACGTCCTGGAGCTCGTGGGCGGCCTTCAGGGAAGTCGGGACGCTCCAGGCGCCGTTCGGGTCCAGGCGCAGCGGGTGGCCGGGGAAGGCGGCGGCCAGGGCCCGTATGGCGGCGATCTCCTCCGCGGGTTCGAAGACGCCGCCCTTGAGCTTGAAGGAGCGGAAGCCGTACGTGTCGCGGAAGCGGCGGGCCTGGGCGACGATGCCGGGCGGGTCGAGGGCCGCGCCCCAGTCGTCGGGCGCACCGCGGCCGCCGGGGTGCGCGGCCCAGCGGTGGAAGAGGTACGCGCTGTAGTCGACGCGGTCGCGGACCTTGCCGCCGAGCAGGGCGTGGACCGGCAGGCCGGCGAGCCGCCCCCAGGCGTCCAGGCAGGCGACCTCGAAGCCGGAGAGGACGGACAGCCGCAGTTTGTCGGCGGTCTGCACACCGCGCAGGCCGCCCGCGGTGACCTCTCCGGCCCCGGTGGCCGCCGGGGAGTCGCCGCACGCCTCGGCCGCGAGCCGTGGCAGTACGTTCAGGTCCGTGACCGGGCGGCCGATCAGCGCGTCGGCCAGGGGGCGTGCGAGGTCGAGGTACTTCGTGTCGCCGTACGTCTCGCCGAGACCGGTCGCACCGCCCGCCGTGCTCACTTCGACGATCAGGCGGGGGGTGTAGGGCTGGTGGACACCCTGGGTGTTCAGCAGGGGCGGGTCGGCGACGAGGACGGGGGTGAGGCGGATGGCGGTGATGGTGGTGGGGGCCGGCGCCCCCGAACCCCGCCCTGTCTGTGTATGTAGACGCGATCCGTCCATGGGGACGGAGAGTAGGGAGGCGGGGCGAGAGGCGTCAATGGGCGCCCGCGGAAGTCGTGCGCACCGTTGGCGAGTTGGCCGAAGCCGCGACGGGCGCGGGTCCGGCACCGCGCCGCGGCGTCCGGGTCCGGTACGACTGGCCGAGTTCCGGCCCGAGCCCGAAGTAGTGCCGGAAGTTGTAGACGAGCGGGCTCCAGGCGGCGGGATCGATGTGGTCGGTGCCGGGTACGACGATGCGGGAATCGGCGTGGACCTTGCACACGGCGGTCTCGACGATGACGAAGTCACCGGAGACGTCCGGCCGCACCCGCCCGGCGCGCGCCTCCAGCTGGAGCGGGCACTCGGCGACGCGCGGCGGCCGCACCAGGTCGGACGGCACACCGGTCAGCCCGGCCGCGCCGAACTTGTCCGGCTCGTACCGGCAGCCGTCGGGCTTGCCCGGCGGCACCGGATGCCGGCCGGTGAGCGGCGCCAGCCGTTCCACCGCGGGCCACAGTCCTGGGCCCGGCAGGCTGAGCACCAGGTCAGGGCGGCTGCCGAGGTTGACCGCGGTCTGCCCTTCCCGGCCCAGGCCCAGCACGATCGTCCGGCCGAGTGCCCAGGCGGAGGAGACGGGGGCGAGGTTGAACGAGCCGTTCTGGTTCTCCGTGGACAGGAGGAGTACGGGCGTCCCGAAGTACAGGACGCTCGGCGAGATCTCCAGGTGGGTGGCGGCCGCCCCGGTGGGCACGGTGCCGGTCGTTGCTGTGTTCATGGCGGGGAGCCTAGGAGCCGGTCGTTTCGGCCCGGACCGAAGCGTCAGGACGCCGGAAGCCGCCCCCCTGGCCAGCCTTTACCAACCGTTGAATCTTCGCGCGTAGATGAGCGGATAAACGCTCTGTTAAACCTAGGTGGCCCCCACCGGTTCACCTAGGAGCAGCACATGCGCCACCCCGTCCTCTCCCGTCGCCGTGTCCGCCTCGGCGCCGCGGCCGTCACGGCGGTCGTCGCCGGCACCGCGGCGTTCGGCGTCGGTCAGGCCACCGCCGAGCACTCCGTACCGCGTACGGACAAGGAGATCCCCAACCTCACCCAGGTGCAGGACCGGATCAAGGCGTACTACGGCGACACGGTGACCGCGGACGGGCAGCACCACGCCTCACCGAACAGCAACTACGCCAAGCAGGTGCGCGGCATAACCGACTCGGCCCGGCGCTACCTGGCCAAGGCCGCCGACAAGCACCACCACGGCAAGAAGCCAGCCATCGTCCTGGACATGGACGACACCACACTGCTGACGTACAACTACGAGCTCCAGGTCGGCTTCCACCACACCGAGGCGGCCCAGGACAAGTACCTGGCGAGCACCGACATGAAGCCGGTCTTCGGCATGGACCGCCTCGTCAACTGGGCGCACGGCAAGGGGTACGAGGTCTTCTTCGTCACCGGCCGCAAGGAGGCGCAGCGCGAGTGGAGCGTGCGCAACCTGAAGAACGTGGGCTACCGCGTCCCGCTCGACCGCTCCCACGTCTACCTCAAGGACAAGAAGAACCCGCCGGCCTACCTGCCGTGCGGCGCCAACTGCTCGACGGTCGAGTTCAAGTCCGGCACCCGCAAGCACATCGAGTCGCGGGGCTACGACATCGTCGCCAACTTCGGCGACCAGTACAGCGACCTGAACGGCGGCTACGGCGACAAAACGTTCAAGCTGCCGAACCCGATGTACTTCCTGCCCTGACCCGACGGGACAGGACGTCCCCTCAGGCGCGCTTGGGCACCGGGACGCGCATCAGGTCGCGGGCGATGGTGAGTTCGCCATCAAAACCGGCCGCCCGGGCCTGGCGCTCGAACTCCGCGGAGTCCGGGTAACGCTGCGAGAAGTGGGTGAGAACCAGGTGGCGCACGCCCGCGTCGGCGGCGGCGCGCGCCGCCTGGCCTGCCGTCAGGTGCCCGTGGTCCGCGGCCAGCCGCACGTCCTCATCGAGGAACGTCGACTCGATGACGAGCAGGTCACAGCCCTCGGCGAGCGCGTGCACCCCGTCGCACAGCCGGGTGTCCATGACGAAGGCGAAGCGCTGGCCCCGCCGGACCTCGCTGACGTCGTCGAGGGTGACGCCGTTCAGCTCCCCGTCGCGCTGGAGCCGGCCGACGTCCGGCCCGGCGATGCCGTGCGCGGCGAGCCGCTCCGGCAGCATCCGGCGTCCGTCCGGCTCGACCAGGCGGTAGCCGTACGACTCGACCGGGTGGGAGAGCTTGCGCGCCTCCAGGACGTACGACGGGGTACGGGCCAGCACCCCGTCCGCGGCCACCGGCTCCTCCCCCAGCCGCACCGTCTCGCGGTAGGCGGTGGCGTACCGCAGCCGGTCGAAGAAGCGCCGGCCGCTCGCCGGGTAGTGCGCGGTGACCGGATGCGGCACCCGGTCGAGGTTGATGCGCTGGATGACGCCGGCCAGCCCCAGCGAGTGGTCACCGTGGAAGTGGGTGACGCAGATCCGGTGGAGGTCGTGCGCGGCGACGCCGGCGCGCAGCATCTGCCGCTGCGTGCCCTCGCCGGGGTCGAACATGATGCCCTCGCCGTCCCAGCGCAGCACGTAACCGTTGTGGTTGCGGTGCCGGGTGGGCACCTGGCTGGCGGTGCCGAGGACGACGAATTCGCGGACGGACACGGTGCGGTGGCCCCTGCCCCGGTCAGACCAGGCGCTGGAGGTCGCGGCCGCCCAGCACGTGCGCGTGGGCGTGGAAGACCGTCTGCCCGGCGCCCGGGCCGGTGTTGAAGATGATCCGGTAGCCGGTCGCGTCGACCTTCTCGTCGGCGGCCACGGCGGCGGCCTCGCTCAGCACTTCACCGGCGATCCGCGGCTCAGCGGCGGACAGTTCCCCGGCGTTCGCGTAGTGCACCTTGGGGATCACCAGGACGTGCGTCGGCGCCTGCGGGCTGATGTCCCGGAAGGCGAGGGTCGTCTCGGTCTCCCGCACGATCGTGGCGGGCACCTCGCCTGCCACGATCTTGCAGAACAGGCAGTCGGCCTGCGGTTCTCCCGCCACCGGTGGGCTCCTCCCGGGTCGCCGGCCGGTACGCGGCGGCCCGTCCGTCCGGAGCCGGCCGCCCGTATCGCGCCGTGTCGCATCACCATCACGTCTACGGACCGGATGTTACCGGGCCGCTCGGGTGGGGTGGTGCGGTGGCCGGGGAAAGGGGCGGGGGACGGGGTCAGCGGTGTGCTGCCCAGGTGTGCTGCCGGCCGTCGTTCTGGTGGCCGTCGCCCTGGCCGTCGTGGCCGTCCTGCCCGCCCTGATCGTCTCGGCCGCCCTGATCGCCGTGGCCGTCGCCCCGGCCGTCGTGGTCGTGCGAGCCGTCCGAGCAGGTGTCGCTCGGAGACGGATCCGGGTCAGGATCGGGATCCGGGTCCGGGTCGGGCGCGGTTGCCGTCACCGTGACCGTGACGGGCGGTGTGTCCGGCGGGTCGTCGGACGCGTCGCCGCTGCTGGGCGGCTGGACGGTGCGGGTGACGGTCGGCCGTGACGTGCCGGTCGGCCGGTCCGCGTCGCAGGTGCCGAGCACGCTCACCCGGAAGACGACCTGCCCGGCGACGCGCGCGGTCAAATTGCCCCGTACGCAGCGTCCGTCGACCTCGGAGGTCACCCGCCCGCTGATGGTGATCTTGCTGCCCCGGGCGGTCTGGCCCTGGCAGTCGACGATGGCGACCGACTTCCGCCGCGCGGTGGCCGTCGGGTCGACGGTGGCCCGCTGGTCGCCTTCGAGCGTCGCCGTACAGCTCAGCCAGCTCACGTTCACGCCGATGCGCTCCAGCGCCCGCGTCCCCGCCTGGTCGGTGGTGACGGCGACCGACGAGGTGTTCAGCCCGCCGGCCGGCTCACAGGCGGTCACCCCGACGATCGCGGCCCCTACGGCGCCCGCCACCGCCAGCAGCCTCCCGCGCCGGGCTCCGGCGAACCGGCACCGGCCGGTCCGCGCGGGCCGTCCCCGCCCGTGCCGTACGTCTCGTACGCGCCCTGTGGCCCCCATGCCCGGCAGCGTGCCACCGCCACGGGCGGACCGACAGCCCCGGCTCGGCCACTGTGCGCGCCCGTACGGGCCCTTGGACGCCACCCGTCACTAAGCTGATCCACGCACGGACCACCGATCGCCGGCACCTCACGACCAGGAGTCATCCACATGGCAACCACCCGCACCGCACAGACCCACTGGGAAGGCAACCTGCTGGAGGGCAAGGGCCAGGTCAGCCTCGCGTCCTCCCACATCGGCACGTTCGACGTGAACTGGCCGGCCCGCGCCGAGCAGCCGAACGGCACCACCAGCCCGGAGGAGCTGATCGCGGCGGCCCACTCGTCCTGCTACTCGATGGCCTTCTCCCACGGCCTCGCGGGCAAGGGCTACACCGTCACGGCGCTGGACACCAAGGCCGATGTGACCTTCCAGCCGGGCGAGGGCATCACCGGCATCGTGCTGACCGTCAAGGCCAGCGTGCCCGGCCTGTCCGAGGAGGACTTCCAGGCCGCGGCCGAGGACGCGAAGAAGAACTGCCCGGTGAGCCAGGCGCTGGCCGGCGTCAAGAACATCACCCTGAACGCCGAGCTGGTCTGAACCGGCCGCCACGCGCGAACGGCGGTGCCGCGGCGTCACACACGCCGCGGCCCCGCCGCCACTCCCGCTCCTGACGCCGCGTCAGCTCCAGCGCCCGGTACGCCCCAGCAGCAGCGCCGTGGCCGCCGTACCCGCCGTCGACGTCCGCAGCACGCTCCACCCGAGCCGGTACGCCTTGGCGCCCGCCTCCTCGAAGGCCGCCAACTCCTCCGGCGACACGCCGCCTTCGGGGCCGACCACCAGCACGATGCGTCCGCTCGACGGCAGTTCGACGGAGGCCAGCGGCGCGCTTCCCGCGTCGCGGTCCTCGTGCAGTACGGCGGCGAAGTCCGCCTCCGCGAGGAGCGCCGCGACCTGCTTCGTCGACATCAGGTCGGTGACCTCGGGGAAGCGCAGCCGGCGCGCCTGCTTGCCCGCCTCGCGGGCGGTGTTGCGCCACTTGGCGAGGGACTTCGCGGCCCGCTCGCCCTTCCACTGCGTGATGCACCGGGACGCGGCCCACGGCACGATGGCGTCCACGCCGGTCTCCGTCATGGTCTCCACGGCCAGTTCGCCGCGGTCGCCCTTGGGGAGCGCCTGGACGACGGTGATACGCGGCGCCGGCTCCGGCTCGGTCTGCTTACCGGTCACCTCGACGACGAGCCGGTCCTTGCCCTCGGCGGCCCGCACCACACCCACCGCGCCGCTGCCGTACCCGTCCGTCAGCACCACCGGTTCACCCGCGCGCAGCCGCCGTACGGACACCGCGTGCCGACCCTCGGGCCCGTCCAGCACGGTCTCCCCGGCGCCCGGGACGCTCTCGACCAGAAACACCGGCGCCGTCACAGCGCACCTCCCAGCTCACCCGGGGTCTCCTGCCCGGCCGGAAAACCGCCCGGCAGAGCGGGCCCGTGCGTGCCTCCCGGCGCCGAACCGGCACACGCCGCGTCCAGTTCGGCCATCAGCACCTCGACCAGCTGCGCGGCCGGGAGCTGCCGCGCCATACGGTGCCCCTGCCCCGCCCACAGGGCCATGCCCTGCGCGTCGCCGGTCCTGGCGGCGGCCTTGCGCAGGCCCGAGGTGAGGTGGTGCACGGCCGGGTAGGCGGCCGGGGCGTACGGGCCGTGCTCACGCAGGAAACGGTTCACCAGACCGCGGGCCGGACGCCCGGAGAAGGCCCTGGTCAGCTCGGTCCGCGTGAACAGAGGGTTGGTCATCGCCTGCTTGTGCAGCGGGTCGGCGCCGGACTCCGGGGTGACCAGGAACGCCGTACCGAGCTGCGCCATCGCCGCGCCCGCCGCCAGCACCGCGGCGATCTGCGAGCCGCGCATCAGACCGCCTGCCGCGATGATCGGTATCTGCACGGCCTCACGGACCTGCGCGATCAGCGCGAGCAGCCCGATCCCGGCACCCGTGCCGTCGGCCTGCGGGTCGTCGCGGTGGGTGCCCTGGTGGCCGCCGGCCTCGATGCCCTGCACGCACACCGCGTCGGCGCCGGACCACTGCGCGGCCTGCGCCTCGGCCGCCGTGGTGGCGGTGACGATCGTGTACGTACCGACCTTGGCGAACCCGTCGAGGACGGCGCGGGACGGACACCCGAAGTGGAACGAGACGACCGGCACCGGGTCCTCGCGCAGGATGGCGAGCTTCGCCTCGTACCCGTCGTCGACGCCGCCGTACGGGTCGATGTCGTCCAGCGGGGTCTCGTACCAGGCCGACTCGCCCGCGAGCTGCTCCCGGTAGACCTCGACGGCCGCGTTGTCGGAGAGCGACGGCTGCGGCATGAAGAGGTTGACGCCGAAGGGGCGGTCGGTGAGCCCGCGCAGCTGTTTGATCTCCTGGTACATGCCGTCCGCGGTCTTGTACCCGGCGGCCAGGAATCCGAGCCCGCCGGCTCCGCAGACGGCGGCGGCCAGTTCCGGCCGGGCGACGCCGCCTGCCATGGGGGCCTGCGCGATCGGATAGCGGCAGAGATCGGTCAGCGCTGTGGGCATGACCACATCGTGTCACGCCGCGCGCGGGGGCCCGAACCGGGCCCGGACACACCAAGATCAAACACGTCCGGCGATCAGGGCACTTCGGGCAGAGACGCGCACGGAGACGGCGAACGGCGGCCGGGCTGGGGAGCCCGGCCGCCGTTCATCCAGCACCTCTACGGGTCAGCGCCCGTTGAACGCATCCTTCAGCCGCGAGAAAAGACCCTGCTGCCCAGGCTGGAACTGCCCCTGCGGGCGTTCCTCGCCGCGCAGCTTCGCCAGGCGTCGCAGCAGTTCCTCCTGCTCCGCGTCCAGCTTCGACGGCGTGATGACCTCGACGTGCACGATGAGGTCACCGCGCCCGTTGCCACGCAGGTGGGTGACGCCGCGGCCGTGCAGCGGGATCGACTGGCCGGACTGCGTGCCGGGCCGGATGTCGATCTCCTCCACGCCGTCCAGCGTCTCCAGCGGGCACTTGGTGCCCAGCGCCGCCGCCGTCATCGGAATGGTGACCGTGCAGTGCAGGTCGTCACCGCGCCGCTGGAACGTCGGGTGCGACAGTTCGTGGATCTCCACGTACAGGTCGCCGGCCGGGCCGCCGCCGGGGCCGACCTCGCCCTCGCCCGCGAGCTGGATGCGGGTGCCGTTGTCCACACCGGCCGGGATCTTGACGGTGAGCGTACGGCGCGAGCGGATACGGCCGTCACCGGCGCACTCCGGGCACGGGGTCGGCACGACCGTACCGAAGCCCTGGCACTGCGGGCACGGCCGCGACGTCATGACCTGGCCCAGGAAGGACCGGGTGACCTGCGAGACCTCACCGCGGCCGCGGCACATGTCACAGGTCTGCGCCGAGGTGCCCGGCGCCGCGCCCTCACCCGAACAGGTCGTACAGACGACGGCGGTGTCCACCTGGATGTCCTTGGTGGTGCCGAAGGCCGCCTCGTCCAGCTCGACGTCCAGCCGGATCATCGCGTCCTGGCCGCGCCGCGTGCGGGACCGCGGTCCGCGCTGCGAGGCCGTGCCGAAGAACGCGTCCATGATGTCGGAGAAGTTGCCGAAGCCCGCGCCGAAGCCGCCGGCCCCGCCGCCGCCCGCCTGCGAGAGGGGGTCGCCGCCGAGGTCGTAGACCTGCTTCTTCTGCGGGTCCGACAGCACCTCGTAAGCGGCGTTGATCTCCTTGAACCGCTCCTGGGTCTTCGGATCCGGGTTCACATCCGGGTGCAGCTCGCGCGCCAGCCGCCGGAAAGCCTTCTTGATCTCGTCCTGCGAGGCATCGCGTCGCACGCCCAGGACCGCGTAATAGTCCGTGGCCACTTACGACTCCGCGAGGATCTGTCCGACGTAACGTGCCACTGCGCGTACCGCTCCCATCGTTCCGGGGTAGTCCATGCGGGTCGGTCCGACCACGCCGAGTTTGGCGACTGCCTCGTCGCCCGAACCGTAGCCGACCGCGACGACCGATGTGGAAGTCAGGCCCTCATGAGCATTCTCATGCCCGATGCGTACGGTCATGCCGGAGTCCTTGGCCTCCCCGAGCAGTTTGAGGAGCACCACCTGCTCCTCCAGGGCCTCCAGCACCGGCCGGATGGTCAGTGGGAAATCGTGCCCGAAGCGCGTGAGATTGGCGGTGCCGCCGATCATCAGCCGCTCCTCGGTCTCCTCCACCAGAGTCTCCAGCAACACCGACAGGACTGTCGAGACCGTGCCCCGGTCCTCCTGCTCGAAGGAGTCCGGGAGATCCTGCACGAGCTGCGGCACGTCCGTGAACCGCCGCCCCACCACGCGGCTGTTCAGCCGCGCCCGCAGGTCCGCCAAGGAGGTCTCGCCGAACGGCGCCGGGCAGTCCACCATGCGCTGCTCGACACGTCCGGTGTCCGTGATCAGGACCAGCATCAGCCGGGCCGGCGCCAGCGACAGCAGCTCCACGTGCCGCACCGTGGACCGGGTCAGCGACGGGTACTGCACAACGGCGACCTGCCGCGTCAGCTGCGCCAGCAGCCGCACCGTACGGCCCACGACGTCGTCCAGGTCGACGGCGCCGTCCAGGAAGTTCTGGATGGCGCGCCGCTCGGGGCTGGACAGCGGCTTGACGCCGGCCAGCTTGTCGACGAAGAGGCGGTAGCCCTTGTCCGTCGGAATGCGTCCGGCGCTCGTGTGCGGCTGGGCGATGAACCCCTCGTCCTCCAGCGCCGCCATGTCGTTACGGACCGTGGCGGGGGAGACACCGAGCTGGTGCCGCTGGGTCAGCGCCTTGGAGCCGACCGGCTCCTCGGTCCCGACATAGTCCTGGACGATGGCGCGCAGCACTTCGAGCCTGCGTTCACTGAGCATCGCGCACACCTCCAGTCCGGCCGTGTCACCGGCGCGCGGCCGGGTTCTTCCGGGTCGTCTTCCCTGGCACTCATCAGGTCCGAGTGCCAGACCCTGACCAAGTGTACGGCCGGGCCACCTGGGCAGGGCAAGGGCGGCGGTACCGGGGGCGTGCTCCACGCTCCCGTGAAGGGCGTACCGCGGGCACGGCGCGCGCCCGGGAATCCCCGGCCCGGCGGGCCACGCTATCGCGATACGGCTAGCGTCTCGGTATGCGTACGACTTGGGAAGAGGCCGGGTGGGAACAGCTCGCCGCGGGCGTCGGGCGCCGCCGGATGCCCGGCTGGGACGAGACGGCCGGCGCCGTCGTCGGCTCGGCCGGCGTGCTGATCGTCGACACCGGCGCGACGATCCGCGACGGTGCCGAGCTGCGCCGGCAGCTGCGCGGCATCACGGGACGGAACGTGACACACGTCGCGCTGACCCACCCCCACTTCGATCATGTGCTGGGCACCGCGGCCTTCGCCGGCGTCGAGGTGTTCGGCGCGGCCGGTCTCGACGAGTACCTGCCGCGCGCCCAGGACGACCTGCGGCGCGACGCGGTGTCGTACGGCGTGGACCCGGACACCGCGGCGGAGGCGGCCGACCTCCTCGTCCGCCCGCACCACCTCGTCTCCGGCGAACGCACCGTCGGCCTCGGCGACCGGCAGGTGCTGCTCGCCAACGTCGGCCCCGGCCACACCGCGTACGACCTCGTCGTCCTGGTCCCCGGCACGCACGGCTCGCCCGCGGTCGTCTTCTGCGGCGACCTGGTCGAGGAGTCCGGCGAGCCACAGGCCGGCCCGGACGCGCTCCCCGGGCAGTGGCCCGCCGCGCTGGACCGGCTGCTGGCCCTCGGCGGGGAGGACGCGGTGTACGTGCCCGGGCACGGCGCTGTCGTGGATGCCCGATTCGTCCGTGAGCAACGCGACGCGCTGAGCCGTCGCTTCGGCGTGTCGCGGCACTGACCGTCCATCCCTTCCTATCGTCTGTCGGATGCGCAGCAGACAGTACGGTCCGGACCTCACCCCGCCGTGGAAGAAGCAGCAGCCGGCACCCGAGGTCGAGGCGGAGCCGGACCTGGTCGTCGAGGAAGCCGTCACCGGGTTCTGCGGCGCGGTCGTCCGCTGCGAGAAGACCGCCGAAGGCCCGACCGTCACCCTCGAAGACCGCTTCGGCAAGCACCGGGTCTTCCCGATGACCCCGCGCGGCTTCCTCCTGGACGGCAAGGCCGTCACCCTCGTACGGCCCGCCGCCCGCCCCGCCGCACGCGGACCGGCCCGCACCGCGTCCGGCTCACTCGCCGTCCCCGGCGCCCTCGCACGCGTCGCCCGCGCCGGGCGCATCTACGTGGAAGGGCGTCACGACGCCGAGCTGGTGGAACGCGTCTGGGGCGACGACCTGCGCATCGAAGGCGTCGTCGTCGAGTACCTGGAGGGCGTCGACGACCTCCCGGCCATCGTCCGCTCCTTCTCCCCCGGCCCCGACGCCCGGCTCGGCGTCCTGGTCGACCACCTCGTACCCGGCTCGAAGGAGTCCCGCATCGCGGCCTCGGTCACCGGCCAGGACGTCCTGGTCGTCGGCCACCCGTACATCGACATCTGGGAAGCGGTGAAGCCGTCCTCGGTCGGCATCCCGGCCTGGCCGTCCGTCCCCCGCGGCCAGGACTGGAAGACGGGCGTGTGCCGGGCTTTGGGCTGGCCGGAGAACACCGGGGCCGCGTGGCAGCACATCCTCTCCCACGTCCACTCCTACAAGGACCTGGAGCCGGCGCTGCTGGGGCGGGTGGAGGAGCTGATCGACTTCGTTACGGGTGCCTGATCGGCTTCGTTACGGGCGGGAGTGGGGTTTGGCGTCGGGGAGGGTCTGGAACTTACCGGTGTCCAGCTCGACGCCGAGCAGGTCCAACGGCACCGGAGCGCCGAACTTGGTGAGGCGCTGCACAGCGTAGTCGGCATACTCACCGGTGCCGGCGGGCTCGGTGAGCAGGACGCAGTGAGCCATGATGGGGTCGATGATCAGGTAAGCGGGGATCTTTCCCGCTGCGTAGATGTTGCGCTTGATCCCGTAGTCACGGTCGACGCTCGTCTTGGAGACGACTTCGACGAGCATGGTGATCACCTCGGTCGGCATGAGCCGCCCGGACTCCGGCCCGGCGTCGAGCTCCAGGACCACGAGGTCGGGCTGAGGCTCACTGGCCTCTTCGAGGATGCTGACGTCCTGGGTCTGCAGACGCTCCCAGCTGTCCCCCGGGATCTGGTCCTGGACACTTTGGATGATCCGGTTGTGGACCACGTCGGGCCCGGCCATCATCACAATTTCCCCCCGCAGGAGTTCCGTCTTGTATCCCTCGGGAACCTCAAGGTCCTCGAAGAACGTGACGAGGGGGTGAGTAATCGGTCGGTCATCCACAGCCGTCATCTCCGTGGTCCTCCGCTTCACGCCGTCGCCCATGAGTACGACAGCAGGCTGGGGACCAGCGTAGGGCGATCGGCGCGGAAAGCACATGATTCACCCCGCCGGGTGATCAGTCCACCAGATCCCGCACCACCGCGTCCGCCAGCAGACGTCCGCGCAGGGTCAGGACGGCGCGGCCCGCCTCGTACGGGCCGGGCTGCAGGAGGCCGTCGGACAGGGCGCGGGCGGCTGCTTTCGCGCCGGCCGGGGCAAGGATGTCCAGCGGGCAGCCGGCCGCGAGGCGCAGTTCCAGGAGGATGCGTTCCACGCGGCGGTCCTCGTCGGAGAGGCGTTCGCGGCCCGCGCCCGGGGAGCGGCCCTCGCCGAGTGCCTGCGCGTACGCACCGGGGTGCTTCACGTTCCACCAGCGGACGCCGCCGACGTGGCTGTGCGCGCCCGGGCCCGCGCCCCACCAGTCCGCGCCGGTCCAGTACAGCTCGTTGTGGCGGCAACGGGCCGCGTCCGAGGTGGCCCAGTTGGAGACCTCGTACCACTGGAAGCCGGCCGCGGACATCGCCTCCTCGGTGATCAGGTAGCGGTCCGCGTGCACGTCGTCGTCGGTCATCGGCACCTCGCCCCGCCGGATCCGGCGGGCCAGCTGGGTGCCCTCCTCGACGATCAGCGCGTACGCGGAGACGTGGTCGGGCGCCGCGCCGAGCGCCGCGTCCAGCGTGGCCCGCCAGTCGTCGTCGGACTCGCCGGGCGTGCCGTAGATCAGGTCGAGGTTGACGTGCTCGAAGCCCGCCGCGCGCGCCTCGGCGACACACGCTTCGGGGCGGCCCGGTGTGTGCGTACGGTCCAGGATCTTCAGGACGTGCTGCCGGGCGCTCTGCATGCCGAAGGAGACCCGGTTGAAGCCGGCCTCCCGGAGCTCGGCGAGGTAGCGCGGGTCGACGGACTCCGGGTTGGCCTCGGTGGTGATCTCCGCGCCGTCCGCCAGTCCGAACTCGTCCCGGATCGCGGCGAGCATCCGCCCGAGGCCGGCGGCCGGGAGCAGGGTCGGCGTGCCGCCGCCGACGAAGACCGTCTCGACCGGCCGGGGGTCGTCGCCGAGCACCTTGCGGGCGAGCCGGATCTCCTCGGCGACGGTGTCCGCGTAGTTCTCCCGCGAGGCGAGCGCGCCGCCGGAGCCGCGCAGCTCGGTGGCCGTGTACGTGTTGAAGTCGCAGTAGCCGCAGCGCGTCGCGCAGTACGGCACGTGCAGGTAGAACCCGAGCGGCCGGGCGCCCGCCCCTGTCAGGGCGTGCCGGGGCAATGCCCCGTCTTCGGGCATGGGCTCACCGTCGGGAAGTGCGGAAGGCATGTCTTCCATTGTCCGGCATCGGGCGGGGGGCCGGAGCCTGTCCCCGGGAGCGGCCGGTACGGGCGGCCCCGGCCGCTACCGCCGCCCCGTCGCCTGCAGCACCAGCAGCGCCAGGTCGTCGTCCGGCGGCGTGCCCGCGAACGCGTGCACCGCGCGCCGGATGTGCTCGGCGACCGCGGTGGCGCCCAGGCCGGTGCAGGCAGCGAGGTGGTGGGCCAGGCCGTCATCGTCGTCGAACTGGCGGTGGCCCGAACGCCGCTCCGTCACCCCGTCCGTGACGCACAGCAGCGTCTCGCCGGGGGCCAGCTCGAAGGACTCGGTCTCGTACGACGTGTCCTCCACCACCCCGAGCAGCATCTGCGGCGCGGCGGCGATCCGTACCGCACCGTCCGTGTCGAGGACCAGCGGCAGCGGGTGCCCGGCGCTGGCCAGGGTGCAGCGGGCGCCCGCCGTGCCGTCGGCGTGCGGCTCGATCTCGCCGTACAGGAGGGAGAGGAAGCGGGTCTGCTCGGCCTCGGCGCGCAGTTCGACGGAGGGGTCCAGTCCGCTGCCCGCCGCCGCGACCGCCGCCGTGACGGCGGCCACCGAGTCCGCGGCCTCGCGCGCCATGGTCTTGTTGAGCCGGTCCAGCACCTCGCCGACGCCGAACCCGTCGCGGGCCAGCAGCCGCAGTACGGGGCGGGCCAGGCCGGTGACCGCCGCGGCTTCCGGGCCGCTGCCGCACACGTCGCCGAGGGCGAAGCACCAGCGCCCGTTCCCGGCGTCGAACAGGTCCCAGAAGTCGCCGCCGGCCCAGGCTCCCTCGCGCGGCTCGTACACCACGGAGGACTCCAGCCCCGGGACTGCGGGTCGCCCCCTGGGCAGCAGGCGGCGCTGGAGCACCCGGCTGATCCGCTCCTGGTCGTGGTACGCGCGGGCCGTGGCCAGGGCGCGGGCGACCCGGCGGGTCAGGTCCTCCATGAGGGCCACCACCTCGTCGGGGAAGCGCATCAGCCCGGCCCGCCCGATCAGCAGCGTGCCGTGGTCGCGGCCGCCGGCCACCAGCCGGCAGGCCAGTGCGGCGCCGCCGGGCCCGTACCCGCTCGGCTCCTGCGGCCAGGGCCAGGGCACCGCGGCCCCGGCGCCGTCCCGCTGCGGGCCGGGCACCGGCATGACCGGCGGGTCCTTCTCCAGGGCCATGCGCAGGGCGTCGATACGGCTCTCGTTGGAGTGCCAGACGCGGGCGAGCCGCGGGGTCTCGCCGGTCCCCTCCCGGCCGTCGCCGTGCAGCCAGACCGCGCACCAGTCGGCGAGGCGCGGTACGACCAACTGGGCGGCGAGCAGCGCCACCTGCTCCTCGTCGAGCTGCCCGGACAGCAGGTCGGACGCCTCCGCGAGGAAGGACAGGGCACCGTGGTTGATCCAGTCCGCGTCGGTCCGCCGTGCCGGGGAGCGCCGGGCGGGCGCGGGGGCGAGCAGTTCGGCGGCCCGCAGGCCGCGCTGCAGCTCCATGTCGTGGTGGGAGAACCGGGCCGGCGGCCCGTAGCCGCGGTGCCGCGAGCCGGCCAGGAGCCGGAACCACACGGTCTTCAGGTCGCGCCGGTACGTGATGCCCCAGGATTCGGCGACCGCGCCGACCAGTTGCAGGCCGTGGCCCCTGCTCTCGTTCGGGGAGGCCGACTGACGTGCCCGTACGGCGCGTGCGGGGTGGTGGTCGGACACCTCGATGACGACTGCGGGGCGCGCGCTGTCCGTATCCGTGGCCGTGCCTGCCGTGTCTGCCGCCTCCGCAGCCGCCTTCGCATCCGTGTCCGCCTTCGTCTCCTTGCCCGCCGTCGTGTCCGTTTCCAGGCGGCAGAGGAGTTCCACGGTGGTCCCCGCGTGCACCACGACGTTGGTGACCAGCTCGCTGACCAGCAGGACCGCCTCGTCGACGAGGCGGTCGCCGATGGTGTCCGCACCGGGCAGCGACCGGGCCGACCAGTCGGCCAGAACGGCCCGCACGAACTGGCGCGCGGCCGCGGCGGCACGTGGAGTGCCGGGCAGGCTGGACCGGCGGACGCCGACCTGTTCGTCGGGGGTGGCGGCGGGTGCGGGCCCGGCGGATTCCGGTTCGGCGGGTACGGACTCGGCGGGTACGGACTCGGCGTCAGGGCCCGGACCGGGAGCCTGTCCGGAGGGTGGGGCGGGAGCCGCTGCGGGGGCGGCGGTTCCGCCGGGAGTGGGAGCGGCCCCGGCGGGCGCGGGCGCTGCCTCGGCAGGCACTGGACCCGGCACCCCGGCCGGTTCCGGCACCTCGGCCCCGTCCGCCCCAATGGCCGATTCTTTCCCCTCCGTGTCCTCCTCCACCACAGCCGCATCCGTCACTCCGGCCGCGTCCGTGGCCGCCTCCGTACGGGAATCCACCGGCCCGCCCCCTTCGGAAAGTCTGTCGGAGGACTCCTCGGAAGGCCCGCCCGGGCCGCCGGGGCCGGGGCGGGAAGCCGCCCGCGCCACCGCGGCGTCCCGCCCCGGGACGTCCCTGTCTGACGAAGTTGTCGTCCTCATTGAGCAACTCCCGAGCAGTTCCGCAATAGCGCCGAATACGCCACTCCCAGAGTGACAGACTGAGCGCACCCATAAGCACCGAGTTACTGAAGTGGGGAGACATGGCGGTCGATTCGACAGTGCCCCGAGTGTCCCTTGAGCCGGCCGGTGATGTCGTGCGTACCGCCGATCTCAGACCGCTTCTGACCGCCTTGGCGTCGATGGCGGCCGGAGACTTCCGTACGCGACTGCCGGTGGCGCAGGAGGGGCTGCTGGCCGAGCTGTCCGCGGTCTTCAACCAGACGGCTTCCCGCAACCAGCACCTGGCCGACGAGCTGTTACGCCTGCGGTCGGAGGTCGTACGCCAGGGCCGGCTGGACGAACGGATGTCCGCCAGCCCGGGGCCCGGCACCTGGGCCACCTCCGTACAGGCCGCCAACGCCATCATCGACGCCCTGGTCATCCCGACCACCCAGGCCACCCAGGTGCTGGACGCGGTGGCGGGCGGCGACCTGAGCCTGCGGGTGGACCTGCACGACGGCAACCGCCCGCTGCGCGGCGACCGCCGGCGCCTGGGCCGGGCGGTCAACCGGATGGTGGACCAGCTGTCGCTGTTCACCGGCGAGGTGACCCGGGTGGCCCGCGAGTCCGGTACGGAAGGCCGGCTCGGCGGGCGCGCCAAGGTGGCCGGACTGTCCGGCAGCTGGCGCGATGTGACCGAGGCGGTCAACACCATGGCGGCCCGGCTGACCGCCCAGGTGCGGGACATCGCGCTGGTGACGACGGCGGTGGCGCGCGGGGACCTGACCCGCCAGGTGACGGTGGAGGCGGCGGGCGAGCTGCTGGAGCTGAAGCTGACCGTCAACACGATGGTCGACCAGCTCTCCGCCTTCGCCGACGAGGTCACCCGCGTCGCCCGCGAGGTCGGCACCGAAGGGCAGCTGGGCGGGCGGGCCCAGGTGCGGGGCGTGTCGGGCGTCTGGAAGGACCTCACCGACAACGTCAACTTCATGGCGTCCAACCTGACCAGCCAGGTGCGCAACATCGCCCAGGTCACGACGGCGGTGGCCAACGGCGACCTGAGCCAGAAGATCACGGTGGACGCGCGCGGCGAGATCCTCCAGCTGAAGCTGACCGTCAACACGATGGTCGACCAGCTCTCCGCCTTCGCCGACGAGGTCACCCGCGTCGCCCGCGAGGTCGGCACCGAAGGGCGGCTCGGCGGCCGGGCGCACGTACGCGGCGTGTCGGGCGTCTGGAAGGACCTCACCGACAACGTCAACTTCATGGCCGACAACCTCACCTCGCAGGTGCGCAACATCGCCCTGGTGGCGACGGCGGTCGCGGAGGGCGACCTGGGCCGGAAGATCACGGTCGAGGCGAAGGGCGAGATCCTGGAGGTGAAGTCGACGATCAACACGATGGTCGACCAGCTCTCCGCCTTCGCCGACGAGGTCACCCGCGTCGCCCGCGAGGTCGGCACCGAAGGCAACCTCGGCGGTCAGGCGCAGGTCCGGGGCGCCTCCGGCGTCTGGAAGGACCTCACCGACAACGTCAACTTCATGGCGTCCAACCTCACCTCCCAGGTGCGCAACATCGCCCAGGTGACCACGGCGGTGGCCGACGGCGACCTGTCGAAGAAGATCACGGTCGATGCGCGCGGCGAGATCCTGGAGCTCAAGGACACCGTCAACTCGATGGTCGAGCAGCTGCGGGCGTTCGCCGACGAGGTCACGCGGGTGGCCCGCGAGGTCGGCACGGAAGGCAACCTCGGCGGCCGGGCGCAGGTCCGGGGCGCCTCCGGCGTCTGGAAGGACCTCACCGACAACGTCAACTTCATGGCGTCCAACCTGACCACGCAGGTGCGCAACATCGCCCTGGTGGCCACCGCGGTCGCACAGGGCGACCTGTCGAAGAAGATCGACGTGGACGCGCGGGGCGAGATCCTGGAGCTGAAGACGACGCTCAACACGATGGTCGACACCCTGTCGTCGTTCGCGTCCGAGGTCACCCGCGTCGCCCGCGAGGTCGGCAGCGAGGGGCGGCTGGGCGGCCAGGCCCGGGTCGAGGGCGTGTACGGCACGTGGAAGCGGCTGACGACGAACGTCAACGAGCTGGCGTCGAACCTCACCACCCAGGTGCGGGCCATCGCCGAGGTGGCCTCCGCGGTGGCCGCCGGCGACATGACCCGTAACGTCACGGTCGAGACCCAGGGCGAGGTCGCCGAGCTGCGCGACAACATCAACCTGATGGTCTCCAACCTCCGCGAGACCACCCGCGCCAAGGATTGGCTGGAGTCGAACCTGGCCCGGCTGGCGGGCCTGATGCAGGGCCACCGGGACCTGATGGAGGTCGCCGATCTGATCCTGCGGGAGCTGACGCCGCTGGTGAACGCCCAGTACGGCGCGTTCTTCCTGGCCGACACCGATCGCGACGACATGCAGCTGGCCTTCATCGCCGGGTACGGCTCGTCCCTGGACACCACGATCGACACGCCCGGTTCCATGGACCACGGCCTGGTCCGGCAGGCCGCTCTGGAGAAGAAGCGCATTCTGGTGGAGGAGGCACCGCCGGACTACATCAAGATCAATTCTGGGCTGGGCGAGGCCAACCCGGCGACCGTCGTCATCATCCCGGTGCTCTTCGAGGACCAGACGCTGGGCGTCATCGAGCTGGCCTCCTTCTCCCGCTTCTCCGACGTGCACCTGGCTTTCTTCGACCAGTTCGTGAACACCATCGGCGTGGCCATCAACACCATCGTCGCCAATTCCCGTACGGAGTCCCTGCTCGGCGAGTCGCAGCGGCTGGCCCGCCAGCTCCAGGAACGCACCGACGAGCTCCAGCGGCGGCAGGCGGAGCTCCAGCGTTCGAACGAGGAGCTGGAGGAGAAGGCCGCGCTGCTGGCCAGCTCGTCCCAGTACAAGTCCGAGTTCCTGGCGAACATGTCGCACGAGCTGCGCAATCCGCTGAACTCGCTGCTCATCCTCGCCCGGCTGCTCGCCGACAACCCGGACGGGCACCTGAACGAGCAGGAGGTGCAGTTCGCGATCACGATCCACCGGTCCGGGTCCGACCTGCTCCAGCTCATCAACGACATCCTCGACCTGTCCAAGATCGAGGCGGGCCGGATGGACGTACGGCCCAAACGGCTGCCGCTGATCAAGCTGCTCAACTACGTCCACGACACGTTCCGGCCGATGACCCTGGACCGGGGGCTGGCCTTCGAGGTGTCGGTGACCGAGAACGTCCCCAAGGAGCTGTTCTCCGACGAGCAGCGCCTCCAGCAGGTACTGCGCAACCTGCTGTCCAACGCGGTGAAGTTCACCGCCGCCGGCAAGATCGACCTGCGGGTGGACCGCACCGGCGACGGCCCGATCGCCTTCACCGTCACGGACACCGGCATCGGCATCGCGCCCGAGAAGCTGCCGGTGATCTTCGAGGCGTTCCAGCAGGCGGACGGCACCACCAACCGCAAGTACGGCGGCACGGGCCTGGGTCTGTCCATCAGCCGGGAGATCGCGGGGCTGCTCGGCGGCCGGATCACCGCGAGCAGCCGCCCCGGCGTCGGCAGCGTCTTCACCCTGCACGTCCCCACCGACTGCCCCGGGTACACCCCCGAGCCGCTGGACGGCGGCGAGCAGCGCGCGGACGGCGCGCTGCAGCTGGCGAAGACGCAGCGGCACCACCCGCGCTCGGGACCGCCCGCCCCGCGCGACGAGGCGCCCTGGCCGACCACCACCCGGCTGGAGGACTGGGTGAGCGGACCGTCGGGCGCGCTGCTGTCCGGCTGCCAGGTCCTGGTGGTCGACGACGACATCCGCAATGTCTTCGCGCTCACGAATGTGCTGAGCCGGGTCGGCATGCGGGTGCTCTACGCCGAACACGGCCGGGAGGGCATCGAGATGCTGGAGAAGAACCCCGGTGTCAACCTGGTGCTGATGGACATCATGATGCCGGAGATGGACGGTTACGAAACCATTCGCGCGATCCGGCGTACGCCGCGCTTCGCCGATCTGCCCGTCATCGTTCTCACGGCGAAAGCGATGCCGGGAGACCGCGAGAAATCCATGGAGAGCGGAGCCAACGAATACGTTCCCAAACCAGTCGACGTGGACCGCCTGCTGGCAGTCGCCGTCGAGCTCCTGTCCCGGCACGGCTCCGGTCCCCCGGCCCCGGGCGGTGAATCAGGCCAGCAAGACCCCGACGCGACCTCTCCGAGGTCCCAAGGCACCGAAGGCCCATCATGACCCATGCACCCGACACCGGCGCCGGCGCCGGAACCGACGACCGGGCGGGCATCCTTCTCGTCGACGACATGGAGGACAACCTCGCCGCGCTCGAAGCGGTCCTGGGCTCGCTCGGCGAGCCGCTCGTACGGGCCCGCTCCGGCGAGGAGGCGATGAAGGCACTGCTGCGGCAGGAATTCGCGGTCGTCCTGCTGGACATTCTCATGCCCGGCATGGACGGTTTCGAGACCGCCTCCAACATCAAACGTCTCGACCAGACGAAGGACATCCCGATCATTTTCCTGACCGGGACGGACAGCGACTCCGGATTCGCCTTCCGCGGCTATTCCACCGGCGCCGCCGATTACCTCACCAAACCCTTCGATCCGTGGGTGCTCCGCGCCAAGGTGAACGTCTTTCTCGACCTGCACCGCAAGAACCGGCAGTTGCGACGTCTCATAAAGCAGGACCACGCTCGGATGGGCGAGTTGGCGGACCGTATCTCCGAGATCGAACGCCGCCTTGCCGACAGCTCCGAGCCCGGCGAACGCGCATTGAGCGAGAGCGTGGCGCGCATGGGCGAGTCGGTGCGGGCGCTGCGGCGGGGGCCGTAGGGGCGGCCCCGCACGGCCCGGCTTTCGGGGCGCAGCTCTTACGGGCTCGGACGGCGTGCGGGCTCCGGGCGGTACGGTCACCGGCGGTCACCGGTGACCGTAGCGCCCGGAGCCGGGACGGCCGCCGTGCCCCACGGGCGCCGCTACGAGACGCGGCCCGGGCCGTCACGCCTCCCGGGCGCCCTCGTACATCTCCTCCAGCAGGTCCTTGAAGGCCCGTTCCACCACCGGCCGCTTGACCTTGAGGCTGGGCGTCACCTCGCCGTGCTCGATGTCCAGGTCCCGGGGCAGCAGCCGGAACTTGCGGATCTGCTGCCAGCGCTGAAGCCCTTCGTTGACCCGCTCCACGTACCCCTCGATCAGCTCGCGGGTCTGCGCCGCGCCCACGACCTCGGCGTACGGCTGGCCCCGGAGGCCGTGCTCGGCGGCCCAGCCCATGATCGTCGGCTCGTCGAGGGCGATCAGCGCGGTGCAGAAGTTCCGGTTGGCGCCGTGCACCAGCACGTTGGAGACGAACGGGCAGACCGCCTTGAACTGCCCCTCGACCTCGGCCGGCGCGATGTACTTGCCGCCGGAGGTCTTGATCAGGTCCTTCTTGCGGTCGGTGATGCGCAGATAACCGTCCGGGGACAGCTCGCCGATGTCGCCGGTGTGGAACCAGCCGTCCGACTCCAGCACCTCGGCCGTCTTCTCCGGCAGCCCGTGGTAGCCCTCCATGATGCCGGGGCCGCGCAGCAGCACCTCGCCGTCCTCGGCGATGCGCACCTCCGTGCCGGGCAGCGGCTTGCCGACCGTACCGGTGCGGTACGCCTCGCCGGGGTTGACGAAGCTGGCCGCGCTGGACTCGGTGAGCCCGTACCCCTCCAGAATGTGGATGCCGGCCCCGGCGAAGAAGTAACCGATCTCGGGGGCGAGCGCTGCGGAGCCGGAGACCGCGGCGCGCAGCCGGCCGCCGAACGCCTCGCGCAGCTTGGCGTACACCAGCACGTCGGCGATCTTGTGCTTGGCGCCGAGCGCGAAGGGGACGGAGGCGTTGCCGGTGCGGCGGAAGTTCTCCTGCGAGGCCTTGGCGTACTCCCGTGCCACGCCCGCCGCCCACTGGAAGATCTTGTACTTGGCGGCGCCGCCCTCCCGGGCCCGGGACACCACGCCGTTGTAGACCTTCTCGAAGATCCGCGGCACGGCCGCCATGTAGGTCGGCTGCACCACCGGCAGATTCTCGATGATCTTGTCGACCCGGCCGTCCACCGCGATGACGTGCCCGACGGAGATCTGCCCGGCGGTCAGCACCTTCCCGAAGACGTGCGCCAGCGGCAGCCAGAGGTACTGCACGTCGTCCTCGGTGACCAGACCGGTGGCCTGGATGGCCCGTGCCATGTACGACCAGCAGTCGTGCGGCAGCCGTACGCCCTTGGGGCGGCCGGTGGTGCCCGAGGTGTAGATCAGGGTCGCGAGCTGGTCCGCGCGCAACGCCGCGACCTGCTCCTTCACGCAGTCCGGGGACTTCTCCAGATGGGCGGCGCCACGCTTCTCCAGCTCGGCCAGGGAGAGCACCCAGTCCTCCGGATCGCCCTCGGCGGCCTGCGCGGCGGCCTCGTCGATGACGATGACGTGCGCGAGTTCCGGGAGTTCGGCGCGCTTCTCACGGGCCTTGGCAAGCTGTCCCGCGTCCTCGGCGATCAGTACGCGGCTGCCGGAGTCCGCGAGGATGAACGCCGTCTCGTCGGCGTTGGTGCTGGGGTAGACGGTCGTGGTGGCCGCACCGGAACACAGCACGCCGAGGTCGGCGAGGATCCACTCGACACGGGTACTGGCGGCGAGCGCCACCCGCTCCTCGGGCCGCACCCCGAGCGACATCAGCCCGGCGGACACCGCGTACACCCGCTGGGCGGCGTCGGCCCAGCTCAGCACCTTCCAGTCGTCGGGCCCCCGGCCCTCGGCGGACGGCACCGGGTAGCGGTACGCCTCGTGGTCGGGGGTGGCTGCGACACGCTCCAGGAAGAGGGTCGCCACGGAAGGTGGCCGGTTCTCGATCAGCGTCTGGGTGTCCGTCACGGCATCCTCCGGGGCCCGCTACGTTGCTGGTGACTCGCGAGTAACCTTCGAGCAGTGATCAGACTAGAGCGCGTTGCGCCATGGCGTAAGGGGCTGCGGCGGACTGGTTCAGGATGAGACCAGTGCGGTGGGTGTGGGGTACACCGGTCGGTCGGAGCGGGTGCGCAGAGGGTACGGCGGGCGGTCGGAGCGGGTGGGAGAGGGGGCTGCGGCGGGGGGGCTTCCCGGGAGCTTCGGGGGCTTCAGGAGGCTTCGGGCTGCCGGAAGGCTCGTGCGGATGCGGGCCCGTACGGGTCGTTCGGGGTGTTCGGGGTGTTCGGGACTTATATGCTATTCGGGACTTACGGGGCGGCGGCTACGGACGTGGCGTACACCGATCGTGGGGTACGGACGTCAGCCGATCGTGTGATGTGGATGTGCACCGCCGCCCGCGCGCCGGGCGGTCCGGCGGGACGGTACGGGGGCGTGGGCGGCAGGCGCGGGCAGCGGAGGGCAGGTCAGCGGCGGAGGGAAGCCGACTGGATGCCGATGCCCTCGGCGTTGGGCGCGTTCGAACTGGCCGAGTCGCCGATCATGTGGCCGACCCGCTCGTCGCCCTTGATCGTGCCATGGAGCTTCTTCAGGCCGTCACCGACGGTGGTGACGGCCCGCTGCGCACCGCCGACCGTCCCGCTGACGCCGTTCTTGAACTTCTGTGCCCCCGACTCGTCGGCGACGGCGGGCGCGGCGACGCCCACGGACAGCGCGGCCCCGGCCAGCAGCGCGGCGGCCTTGGTGTACTTCATGCGTATCCCTTTCCGGCGCGGCCTCCTCGGCGGCACGGCACTCATGCCGCCCGGACGCCCCCTCGGCCGCCCGGAACGCCGCTGCCACCCACGACAACGGCGCCCGGCGCGTCCCGGAAACCACCTGACCACCGATTTCCCGGCCGACCGCCCGGATGCCGTACGGAACCGGACGTCCGGGCGGATGCCGCAGGGGACCGGCCGGCCGGGGTAGGGCGCCCGAAAAACACTTCGGCCCCCGGCCGGATCCGGCCGGGGGCTGAGCGGAGGCGCGGGGTCGTGCCGGGCCAGGGGCCCGGACCACCGCCTACCGGGCTACTTCTTGCTCTTGGAGTCGCCGTCGGAGTCGGAGGACAGCACGGCGATGAAGGCCTCCTGCGGGACCTCCACGCTGCCGACCATCTTCATCCGCTTCTTGCCTTCCTTCTGCTTCTCCAGCAGCTTCCGCTTACGGGAGATGTCACCGCCGTAGCACTTGGCGAGCACGTCCTTGCGGATGGCGCGGATCGTCTCGCGGGCGATCACCCGGCTGCCGATGGCGGCCTGGACCGGCACCTCGAAGCTCTGCCGCGGGATCAGCTCGCGCAGCTTGGAGACCAGCCGGACGCCGTACGCGTACGCCTTGTCCTTGTGGCAGATCGCGGAGAACGCGTCGACCTGGTCGCCGTGCAGCAGGATGTCGACCTTGACCAGGTCGGCGACCTGCTCGCCGGTGGGCTCGTAGTCCAGCGAGGCGTAGCCGCGGGTCTTGGACTTGAGCTGGTCGAAGAAGTCGAAGACGACCTCGGCGAGCGGGAGGGTGTAGCGGATCTCGACGCGGTCCTCGGAGAGGTAGTCCATGCCGAGCAGGCTGCCGCGGCGGTGCTGGCACAGCTCCATGATCGCGCCGATGAACTCGCTGGGCGCCAGGATCGTGGCCCGTACGACCGGCTCGTGCACCTCGGCGATCTTGCCGGTCGGGAACTCGCTCGGGTTGGTGACCTCGTGTTCCGTACCGTCCTCCATGTTCACGCGGTAGATCACGTTGGGGGCGGTGGCGATCAGGTCGAGGCCGAACTCGCGCTCCAGGCGCTCGCGGATGACCTCCAGGTGCAGCAGACCCAGGAAGCCGACGCGGAAGCCGAAGCCGAGGGCCGCGGAGGTCTCCGGCTCGTAGACCAGCGCGGCGTCGTTGAGCTGGAGCTTGTCCAGGGCGTCGCGCAGCTCCGGGTAGTCGGAGCCGTCGAGCGGGTACAGCCCGGAGAAGACCATCGGCTTCGGGTCCTTGTAGCCGCCCAGCGGCTCCTCGGCACCCTTGTTCAGCTGGGTGATGGTGTCGCCGACCTTGGACTGGCGGACATCCTTCACGCCGGTGATCAGGTAGCCGACCTCGCCCACGGACAGGCCGTCGGCGGCCTTCATCTCGGGCGAGTTCGTGCCGATCTCCAGCAGCTCGTGGGCCGCGCCGGTGGACATCATCCTGATCCGCTCGCGCTTGCCCAGCGTGCCGTCGACGACCTTCACGTACGTCACGACGCCGCGGTACGCGTCGTAGACCGAGTCGAAGATCATCGCGCGGGCGGGCGCGTCCTTGACGCCGACCGGGGCCGGCACGTCACGGACCACCTTGTCGAGCAGCTCGGCAACGCCCTCACCGGTCTTCGCGGAGACCTTCAGCACGTCCTCGGGCTCGCAGCCGACGAGGTTGGCCAGCTCCTTGGCGAACTTCTCGGGCTGCGCGGCCGGCAGGTCGATCTTGTTCAGCACCGGAATGATCTGGAGGTCGTGCTCCATCGCCAGGTACAGGTTGGCGAGGGTCTGCGCCTCGATGCCCTGGGCGGCGTCCACGAGGAGGATGCAGCCCTCGCACGCGGCGAGGGAGCGCGAGACCTCGTACGTGAAGTCCACGTGACCCGGGGTGTCGATCATGTTGAGGATGTGGGTCGCGCCACCGTCCTCGTCGGAGCGGGCCCAGGGCAGCCGGACCGCCTGAGACTTGATCGTGATGCCGCGCTCGCGCTCGATGTCCATGCGGTCGAGGTACTGCGCGCGCATCTGCCGCTGCTCGACGACGCCGGTCAGCTGGAGCATCCGGTCGGCGAGTGTGGACTTGCCGTGGTCGATGTGCGCGATGATGCAAAAGTTACGGAGGAGAGCCGGGTCGGTACGGCTCGGCTCCGGCACGTTCGTAGGGGTCGCGGGCACGCAGGGTCCATTCAGAGAACGCGGGTAGGCGGGACTCGGTTGTTTTTCGTCCCCCCATGGTCCCATGCGCGGCGGTCCTGGTCCGGTTTGGGAGGCCGAGGAGGCTGCTGGTAGCCTGGTCCACTGCGCTTTGTGCCCTCTCTCGTGCGAGGCGCAACTCGAAATTCCAACGAACCTGAAAAGGCTCTTTCGTGGCGAACATCAAGTCCCAGATGAAGCGGATCAAGACCAACGAGAAGGCTCGGCAGCGCAACAAGGCTGTGAAGTCCTCTCTGCGCACCGCGATCCGTCGCACCCGTGAGGCCGTGGAGGCCGGTGACCTGCAGAAGGCCGCCACCGCCCAGGCCGAGGCCGCCAAGAAGCTGGACAAGGCCGTCAGCAAGGGCGTCATCCACAAGAACGCCGCCGCCAACAAGAAGTCGGCGCTGGCCAAGAAGGTCGCGGCCCTCAAGGCCTGACCTCTTCTTGACGCTTCACCTCTGCCGGTAAGGGCCCAGCGGCCCCTCTCTCCGCTCCTTCCGGTGCACCACCGCGCCGCACACGGCCAGCGTTCGCCACGCGGGTACGGCGCACACACAGCTTGAGACGACGGACCTCGCGGTCACCCTTCCCCAGGGTGCTGCGGGGTCCATTGTCGTGTGGGGTTCTTTGTCGCCGGAGGGCCGGCCTGGGGTGGGGGGGGAGAGGCGGAGGGGCCCGGGGGGACGGGGATGGCGCGGGGGTGGGGTCGGGGTCGGGCTTGGGCCGCTGTCGGGGTGGTTGTGGTCCCGGTCACTGATACGGCCCGGGGGACTGTTCCGTTCCGCTACGCTGCCGCGCATGTCGAATCCGGGGGATCAGCACCATCCCTACGCGCAGCCGCAACCACCCACTTCAGGTCAAGGGCCCTCTCCCCTGCCGTCCCAGCCGGGACCGGGGCCGGGGACAGTTCCGGGGCCGGGGACAGGGCCGGGATCGGGAGCGGGTCCAGGGATGGGAGCGGGTCCAGGGATGGGAGCGGGTCCAGGGATGGGGGCGGGTCCGGGGCTGGGGGCAGGGCCGGGGCCGTACGGGCCCGGGATGCCGCAGCACGGCCCGTACGCTCCGGGGCCCGGCGCGGGTGGCGGCGGCGCGGGTGGTGGCGGTGCGGGCGGCGCCGGCGGGGGTGCGCAGCACTGGCTGTGGGCGCTCGGCGGGGCGGTCGCCGCGTCGGCGATGGGCGGTGCGATCCTCTTCGCCGCCGGCGCCTTCGGGGACGCGCAGCCCGACCCCGACCTGGCGGGCTACTCGTACACGTCCGACCTGTGCAACGCGACCTCGTTCACGCCGTTCGAGAGCGCGAACTACAAGATCAAACCGGCCGGGAGCTCCTCGCCGTCGGGTTCCCCCGGCAGCCATGCGCAGAATCCGCAGTACAGCGGCGTCCAGCAGGGTGCGATGGACTCGATGTGGTGCAACGCCGAGCTGAAGCCGTCCGGCGCGGGCAGCGGCGACTACTCCTCGACCTGGGTCTACAGCAGCGCCACCCTGCACAAGAAGACCGACCCGACGGCCGAGTTCGCCGACAGCTACCGCGCGTACGAGAGCCAGCGCAGCTCGATCTCGTACCAGGTCACCTCGGTACCGGGCATCGGTGACGAGGCGTACCTGGTCAGCCGGTCCGACGACAGCAACGGCGGGTACGTGCTCCTCGGCGTCCGCGACGGCTGGGCGACGTACCAGATCACGTGGTCCAGCTACACCTCCCGCAGCGGCTCGGCCAAGCCACCGACGACCGAGCAGGTCACGGGGATGCTGAAGACGAGCGCCGCAGAGACGCTCCGGAAACTGGGGGGCTGAGCGGGTACGGGGGCATACCGCCAGGTACGGGGGCGGGATGCGGCCGGGTACGGCGGTGGGCGACGGAGCCGGTTGGACGGGGCCGGGCCGGGGGCCGGGCCACCCGAACGGTCAGAAGCCGGGCCAACCGTACGGTCAGGGACCAGGCCGTACCGCCCGTGCGGCCAGGGGCCGGATCGCCCCGCTGTGCGGCAAGGGACCAGATCCGCCCGCCCGTACGGTCAGGGACCGGCCAGGCCCCGCCCGTACGGTCAGGGACCGGCCAGGCCCCGCCCGTACGGCCAGGGGCCGGTCGGCCCGTACGGTCAGCGGGAGCGGGCCGCGCGGGCGATGGTGACGACGGCCTTCTCCAGTGCGTACTCGGGGTCGTCGCCGCCGCCCTTGACGCCGGCGTCGGCCTCGGCCACCGCGCGCAGCGCCGTCGCGACGCCGTCCGCCGACCAGCCGCGCATCTGCTGCCGGACCCGGTCGATCTTCCAGGGCGGCATACCCAGCTCGCGGGCGAGGTCGCCGGGGCGGGCGCCGCGCGGGGCGGAGGCCAGCTTGCCGATGGCACGGACGCCCTGGGCGAGCGCGCTGGTGATCATGACGGGGGCGACGCCCGTCGACATGGCCCAGCGCAGCGCCTCCAGGGCCTCGGCGGCCCGGCCCTCCACGGCCCGGTCCGCGACGGTGAAGCTGGACGTCTCGGCACGGCCGCGGTAGTAGCGGGCCACGATCGCGTCGTCGATGGTGCCCTCGATGTCGGCGACCAGCTGCGAACAGGCCGAGGCCAGCTCGCGCAGGTCGCTGCCGATCGCGTCCACCAGCGCCTGGCACGCCTCCGGGGTGGCGGACCGGCCCGCCGTACGGAACTCGCCGCGCACGAACGCGAGGCGGTCGGCGGGCTTGGTCATCTTGGCGCAGGCGACCTCCCGCGCACCGGCCTTGCGGGCGGCGTCCAGCAGGCCCTTGCCCTTCGCGCCGCCGGCGTGCAGCAGCACGAGGGTGATCTCCTCGGCCGGGGCGCCGAGGTACTTCTTGACGTCCTTGACCGAGTCGGCGGACAGGTCCTGGGAATTGCGGACCACCACGACCTTGCGCTCGGCGAACAGCGAGGGACTGGTCAGCTCGGCGAGCGTGCCGGGCTGGAGCTGGTCGGGCGTGAGGTCACGCACATCGGTGTCCGCGTCGGCGGCGCGGGCCGCCGCCACCACTTGCTGCACGGCGCGGTCCAGGAGCAGGTCCTCCTGGCCCACGGCGAGCGTGAGCGGGGCGAGCGGGTCGTCGTTTGCTGCTTTCCTGGCCATCGCGCTCCAGCATCCCACGCCCCACTGACAGCGGCGTTCGGTCCCCGCCCCACTGCTGCCGGACAATGGCCGGGTGAGCGATGTACGACATGTTCTGGTGCTGCCCGACCGCGACTCCGCCGAGGAGGTCGCCGAAGCGCTGGCCGAGCGCTTCGGAGTGACGGAGGAACCCCAGCTCGTCCGGGACGCCCTGGCGGGCGAGGACGACGCCGAGGACGCCCAGTGGCTGGTGGTCGTCGAAGACCCCACGGGAATCCACGACCCGGCGAAGCTGGACGCCCTGGCGGACGAGTACGAGGGCTGGCTGGAGGCCGAGTAGCGGCGCCGTATCGTCAGCCACCGGCCGGGCGGGAACGCACCAACAGCGGCCGGCCGGACCGGTACGCGCCGTCAGTGGCCGGCCCGGCGGGCACGCGCCGTCAGCCGCGCAGTTCCGGTATCCGGTCCAGCGTGATGCCGAAGTGGGCGCGGTAGGCGGGCAGCACCTCGTCCTCGGTCAGTTCGCGCTCCTCCCGACCGCCTTCGGCGTCCGTGATCACGAGCGTACGGCCGGAGAGCGTGACGCGGCCGGTCTCCGTCAGCCGGGAGCAGACCAGCGACCGGGTGAACGGCGAATCCGGCGAGGTGCGGTGGTACCAGGAGCCCGCCACGAAGTCGGCCAGGGCGCGCGGCCGCTGTTCCAGCCGGTACTGGGGCACGCCCTCCCGCAGGACGTCCAGGTCGCCGTCGGCGGTCTCCTCGATGCGGAACACCCCTGCGGGGTCGGGCTGTTCGTCGCGGCTGCCCAGGCGCAGCGGATACCGGCTGTTCCTGCCGAAGCCGACGTCGGCCAGCCAGGGCCCGCCGTGCCCGTCGCCGGTGTGGACGCGCAGCGCGAGGTGGTCGTACGGGATGCCGGGGCCCTCGGGGCCGAGGACGCGGGCGGCGAGGAGTTCGACGCGGTACCCGAGGGCGCGAAGCAGGGCGGCGAAGGCACCGTTGAGCTCGTAGCAGAAGCCGCCGCGCGAGGCGACGACGATCTTGTCCACCAGCGTCTTGTACTCCAGGGCCACGTCCTCGGCGAGGTGGACGGAGAGGTTCTCGAAGGGGACGGCGCGCAGGTGCCGCAGATGCAGTTCGTGCAGCGCCTCGACGTCAGGTGCGGCCGGGCGGGTGGCGCCGATGCGCCGGAGGTAGGCGTCGGTGCGTGCCTGGTCGAGCGGCTCGGCGCGCATCCGTTCGGCCTCCGAGGGGCGGGCAGCGGGCGCTTCGCCGGTCGCCTGCGGGGCCTGCGGGGCCTGCGGTGTCGGGGACGCCTGCGGGGCCGGCCGGGAGGCGGACCGCTGCGGGGAATCCATCAGGTACTCGTCCTCTCGGTCGCGAACCAGCGGCGGGTGCGCTCCGCCGCCGGTCCCGGGACGCCGGCCAGGAGGTCGGCGACGGTCTGCTTGGCGAGCTCGCGGCGCCAGGCCAGCTCCGCCCTGCGCATCGCGGTGGAGATACCGCAGGGGCGGCGGAAATCCCGGTCGGGGGCTTCGGAGCCGGAGCCCTGGCGGCGGATCTCGGTGCACCGGAAGACGTCGTCGGTGCCCTCGATGGCGGCGACGACGTCCATCAGGGAGATCCGCTCGGGCGGCCGGGCCAGCCGGAAGCCGCCGCGGGCGCCGGGGGTCGAGGTCAGGATGCCCGCGCGGGTCAGGGCCTGGAGGCGCTTGTTCAGGTAGGCCGGGGGCAGTGCGAACGAGGCGGCCAGCCGGGCTGTCGACACGGGCCGCTCGTCGCCGAGCGAGGCCAGGGTCACACAGCAGTGCAGGGCCCATTCGACGCCCTCGCTCATCCTCATATTTCTGGAGTTTACAGGTCCTGATTACGGGGGTGGCCGGGTTCGGCGGGGCCGCTGCCGCCGCCGGTCGCGCGGACGGCGGATGAACCTCTGGTGACGGGATGCCGAAGCCGTCCCGGGCAGTCTCCCCGCTGCATTCCGCCGTCCGATCAGCTGTGCGAGGTAGTCGTGACCCTGCCGGACACCGAGACGCTCCTCGCCGTGGCCGGGCTCGTCGCCACGGCCGTGCTCTGGGCCGTCGAGCGGTACCTGCCGGGCCGCAAGCGCATCGGCTACCGCGTCCAGATGGACACCGCGATCGGCATGAACCCGCGGGACGCCCACAGCCTGGTGCAACTGCGACTGCTCAGACAGGACCAGGAGATCACCGACGCCAGCCTGGCGCTGCTGCGGTTCGAGAACGACGGCGGCAAGGACATCGTGCGGCAGGACTACCAAGAGCCGCTGACGGTCGAGTTCACCGGGCGCACGGTCATCGGGGTGGAGGTGCCGGACGCCAACCCGCCCGACCTGGTGGGGATGCTGACCCGTAACGGCGGCGGTCTGCGGCACAGCGGCGGCCGTCTCGTCGTACCCAAGGTGCCGTTGAACAAGCGCAACCACTTCAAGCTGCTGGTCCTGCTGTCGGCACGCGAAGAGGGCGGGGAGAGCCGCAGCCGTGACGAGGGCGCGGACGGCGGGCGGCAGGGCGAGGCCGTCGTCGGCGGGTTCCTCAGCGGCGGGCGGATCCGGCGCAACACACAGCGCTGGGGACCACGCAAACCGAGCCTCGCCCTGGGCGGTGTCCGCATCATCCTGATCGGTCTGCTGGGCGGACTGCTGCTCAACAGCCCCACGGTGGTGGCGAGCGCGGAGTGCACGACCGGACGACTGACCGTCGACGGGTCCAGCGCCTTCGCGCCGCCGATGCGGGAGATCGCCCGGCAGTACGCGGCACGCTGCCGGGGCGCCGAGATCGAGGTGGCGGAGAGCGGCAGCCTGTCCGGGCTGGCGCGGCTGAACCGTGCGGGCAGATCCGCGCCGGCCGGTGGACCGGCGTTCCTGGTCGCGTCGGACGTCGCCGCGCCGTCCATCTACCGGAAACTGGAAGGCCGGCGCGTCGGGATCGTCCTGCTCGGCGTGGTCGTCAACGACCGGACCGGTGTCGACAACCTCACTTCGGAGCAGCTGCGCGGCGTCTACGACGGCCGGTACACCAGTTGGAAGCAGCTCGGCGGCAGCGACCTGCCGGTCCGCATCGTCGGCCGGGACGCGGCCTCCGGCACCCACCGGGCGTTCGAGACGTCCGTGCTGCGCGGTTCGGAGCCGGGCACGGTGTCGTCGTACGACTGCAGCGGCAAGGACCGTGACGCGACGGCCCGCGTCACACGCTGCGAGGTGAACAGCACCAACGGCCTGCTGGACGAGGTCGGCCGCGTGCCGGGCGCGATCGGTTACGCGGAGGTGTACGCGGCGGCCAGGCACCCGCGGGTGACCGGCGTCCGGCTGAACGGGCGTGAGCCCGACATCGAGTGGGGTGGGCAACGTACCTATCCCTTCTGGACGGTGGAGTACCTCTACACGTACGGGCGGCCCGACGACGGCTCGCTCGCCGCGAAGTTCCGGGCGTTCATGGACTCCGACACGGCGAAGAACATCCTGCGCAAGTACCAGCACGTGCCCTGCGCCGACCAGGCGAGGGTGCCCGGATCCGCCTGCCGCCCCTGACGGTGGTGGTCAGCCGGTCCCGGCCCCCCAGCACCGCGATGGCGCCGTCGGTGTCCGTACGCAGCACCCGGGCCCCCTGGGAACGCAGCGTCTGCACGGTGCGCGGCGCCGGATGGCCGTACGGGTTGCCGGCGCCGCAGCTGATCAGGGCGACGCGCGGCGCCAGGCGGCGTATCAGCTGCGGGTCCTGGTACGCGGAACCGTGGTGCGCGACCTTGAGCACATCCACGGCGGACAGGTCGGGGCGCGCGGACAACAGGGCCTGCTGTGAGACCGGTTCGAGATCGCCGAGAAGCAGTAACGACAGGCCGGAGGTGCGCAGCAGCAGTGTGACGCTGGCGTCGTTGGGGCCTTCGACGGCGCGCGAGGAGGGTGCGGAGAAGGGGGGTCCCGGGTCGGCGGCCGGCGGCCACAGGACCTGCCAGCTGAGCGGGCCGAAGCTGCGCTGCTCCCCCGGCGTGGAACCGGTCACCGGTACGCCTGCGGCCGCTGCCGTGCGGTGTACGAAGGCGGCTTGGCCGGGCGGTTCGGGCAGGGTGGTGGTCTGGATGGCACCGACCGATCGCCCGCGCAGGACGCCGGGCAGCCCGCTGACGTGATCGGCGTGGAAATGGGTGAGAACGAGCAGCGGAATCCGGCGTACGCCCAGGTCGGTCAGGCAGCGGTCGATGGCGTCCGGATCCGGGCCGGCGTCCACGACCAGGGCGGTGTCCTCCCCCGCCGCGAGCACCAGGCCGTCGCCCTGCCCCACGTCACAGGCCACCGCACGCCAGCCCGGGGGCGGCCAGCCGGTGATGACGCGGGTGACCGGGACCGGGCGCAGGATCGCCACGAGCAGCGCCAGGACGCCGAGGACGCACAGCCACGGGCGGCGCAGCAATCGCCGCCCGAGGAGAACGAACACCACCGTCACGGCGGCCAGCAGCGCCGCCCCGGCCCACCCGCCCGGCCAGTCCAGCTCCGCGCCCGTCAGCCCCGCTCCCGTACGGGCGACACCGGCGACCCACTCGGTCGGCCAGCTCGCGCACCAGGCCAGCGCCTGGGCCAGGGGCGGGGCGAACGGCGCGGTGGCGAGCGCCGCGAACCCCAGGATCGTGGCCGGGGCGACCGCCAGCTCGGCCAGCAGGTTGCAGGGAACGGCGACAAGACCGACGCGGGCGGCGAGCACCACGATGACGGGCGCGCAGACCGCCTGCGCCGCGGCCGCGGCGGCGAGCACCTCGGCCAGGCGGGGCGGTACCCGGCGGCGTTGCAGGGCCGCGCTCCAGCGGGGCGAGAGGGTGAGCAGGGCGCCGGTGGCCAGTACGGACAGCAGGAAGCCGTAACTGCGGGCCAGCCAGGGGTCGTAGAGCACGAGTACCAGGACGGCGGCGGCGAGCGCGGGGACCAGGGAGCGTCGGCGTCCCGTCCCGATGGCGAGCAGGGTGATCAGGCCGCAGGCGGCGGCGCGCAGCACGCTGGGGTCGGGGCGGCAGACGATGACGAAGGCGAGGGCGATGGTGCCGCCGACGAGGGCGGTGGTGCGCAGCGAAAGGCCCAGCAGCGGTGCCAGGCCGCGGCGTTCGGCCCGTACGGCCAGGTGGGGCGGGCCGATGAGCAGGACGAGCAGGATGGTCAGGTTGCTGCCGGAGACGGCGAGCAGGTGGGTCAGGTCGGTGGTGCGGAAGGCGTCGTCGAGGTCGGGCGGGAGGCGCGCGGTGTCACCGACCACCAGGCCCGGCAGGAGGGCGCGGGCGTCGGGGCTCAGGCCGTCACTGGCCTCCCGGAGCCCGGCCCGCAGCTCACCGGCGAGACGCTGCAAGGCGTCGGGGGCGCCGACCGCCTGGGGCGCGGCCGCCGTGGTGACCCGTAGGGCGGCCGCGGCCCGGTCGGACGGCTGGAGGGGCGGTGCCGCGCGGGCCGCGACGCGGATGCGGGTCGAGGGCAGGAGGCGCTGCCACTCGGCGAGGCGCTTCGTGCGGTGCACGACGACCAGAACGGGGGTGCGGGTGGCGGTGACCGCACCGTCGGGCGCGGTGACGCGGAGCGCTTCCGCGGTGAACACGACGGCGGGAGGCGCTTGTCGGGCGCCGTGCACCCGTGGGCGGGTCAGCCGTGGATCGCCGGTCAGTTCCACCTCGGCCGTGACCGTGGCGTGCCGGCGTGCCAGCTCCGGGAGCGGGCCGCGTCGTACGTCCGCCGCGTGCAGGGCGGCGGACGCGGCACCGGCGACCGCGCCCAGCAGCACGGCGGCGAGGGCGACCGAGGCCCCGGTGGCCCGCCGTTCCGGCCGGCGGACCGCGACGACCACCGCGATCGCCGCCAGTACCACGGCCACGGCACAGACCCCCGCCACCGAGCCGCCGGACCATCCCAGGGCCAACGCGGCCGCTCCCCACGCGGCCAACGCCGGGCCCGCCAGGCGGAGATCGATGATCGGGTCCGGTTGTCGGGGGTCGGCGGCGCCATAGGGGGAGCTTGCTGTCGCGTGGACGGCGGAACGGTCTGTGGTGGCGTCGGGGGCCGTGTGGGGCGGCGGGTGAGGGGTGCCGGCATCGGTGGGGTGGGACGGTGCGGGCGGGGTGGTGGGGGCCGGGGTCATGGCTGGACCAGGGGGCGCAGGTCGGCGAAGCGGCGGTCGCCGATGCCGTTGACTTCGCGGAGCTGTTCCACGGAGGTGAAGCCGCCGTGCGCGGTGCGGTACTCGATGATGTGCCGGGCCAGGACCGGGCCGACGCCGGGCAGGCTGTCGAGCTGTTCCGCGGTGGCGGAGTTCAGGCTGACGGGAGCGGCGCCGGCGCCCGTACCGCCGGGAGACCCGGTGCTCCCGGAGGCCGCGCCGCCGGTCCCCGCCCCGGAGGCCGCTCCCGACCCGGCTCCCGCGGCCGCTCCGGGGCCCGCGCCCGCCTGCTGCCCTGCCGCGCCCGGTGCCGGCCCGGGGACGTCCACGGCGATCTGTTCACCGTCGACCAGCAGCCGGGCCCGGTTCAGCCCCCGGGTGTTGGCGCCGTCCAGCACACCGCCCGCCGCTCGCAGCACGTCGGCGACCCGGGCCCCCTGCGGCAGCCGGTGGATGCCGGGATGGTGCACCTTCCCGACCACGTCGACCACGAGCACCCGTCCCGCGGCAGTCGGTGCCACCCCCACAGGTGGCGGCGCCGCCTGCTGCGGTGCCGGGGCCGGGGTCGGCAGCGCCGTGGCCCGGGCGGCGACCGGTGCGCGTACGGGTTCGGGCTGGGACATCCAGAAGTGGTGGACCGCGAAGGCCACCGCCACCAGGAACACCACGGCCAGGGCCGCCAGCGCCCTCGGATCGATCGCGCACCTCGACTGCACCCACAGCGGCAGCCGCTCCCGCACGGCGAGGCGTAAACGGGCGGCAGGGTCGGCGCGGGCGTCTTCGGTGGCCGGTGGGCTGCCTCCCGGTTCCGCCGGGCCCGCTCGCCGGTCCGGTTCGGGCGAGCCCCGGAACAGGCCCTCGGCCCGCGTACGGACCGCCGCGGCTGCCTCCGCCTGCCGGGCGGCCCGCCCCCGCACCGCGCCACGTACGGCGTTTTGGCGGGACGGAGGGTCGGAGGTGGACGGAGAGGGAGGGCCAGAGGTGCGGCCCGGGTCGAAGTCGGGGTCGAAGCCGGAGCCGGGGGCGAAGTCGGAGCCGGAGCTGGGGTCGGGGGCGGGGTCGAAGCCGGAGCGGAGATCGGGGTCGGGGGCGAGGTCGGTGCCAGGCCCCGGGCCGGTAGCGACCCCAGAAGGGATGGTTACGGAGAGTGATTGTCGCGTCATGTCCAACGACGTTAGACGCCTCGCGCCGATCCCGCTGCGAGCCGTCAAATGCCGTGGACAACCGGCCAGTTGTGGATAACCCCGTCACCTGAAGGAGGGCATCCGCGCTAACGCGGCGAGACCACGGCCCCCAGCAGCCCCGGCCCCGTATGCGCCCCGATCACCGCGCCCACTTCGCTCACGTGCAGCTCGGCCAGCCCCGGCACCCGCTCGCGCAGCCGTTCCGCCAGCGCTTCCGCCCGTTCGGCCGCCGCGAGGTGGTGCACGGCGATGTCCACCTGCGCCTCCCCGGCCCGCTCCACGGCGATCTCCTCCAGCCGGGCGATCGCCTTCGAAGCCGTACGGACCTTCTCCAGGAGGTCGATCCGGCCCTCGGCGAGCTGGAGCAGCGGCTTGACCGCGAGGGCGGAGCCGAGCAGCGCCTGCGCCGCCCCGATCCGGCCGCCCCGCCGCAGGTAGTCGAGGGTGTCGACGTAGAAGTAGGCGGATGTCTGCTCGGCACGCTTCTCGGCCGCGGCCACCGCCTCGTCCAGGCTGCCGCCGGACTCCGCCGCCTCGGCCGCCGCCAGGGCGCAGAAGCCGAGCGCCATGGCGACCATGCCGGTGTCCACGACCCGCACCGGTACGGGGGCCTCGCCGGCCGCCAGCACCGCCGCGTCGTAGGTGCCGGAGAACTCCGAGGACAGGTGCAGCGAAACGACGCTCTCGGCGCCTGCCTCGGCGATGTTCCGGTAGGTGGCCGCGAAGGTCTCGGGGCTCGGCCGCGAAGTCGTCACGTACTTGCGCTTCTGCAGGGCCTGGGCGACCGATCTCGCCGAGATCTCGGTGCCCTCCTCCAGTGCCTCGTCACCGAGGACGACGGTGAGCGGCACCGCCGTGATCCGGTGGCGCTGCAGTGCCGCCCGCGGCAGGTAGGCCGTTGAATCGGTGACGATCGCGACATGGCGGGACATGACTGGGAGGTTATCCGGGGATCCCGGCGCCCGACAGTGCGGGCCCTTTCATGATCCCTCAGGTTTGGCCAAGGGTTTGCCAAGAGACACCGGGCCGCGTGTCACGGGGCGATCACCACCGGCCCAACAGCGTGGGGACGCCCCGGAACGAGGCCCCCGGAATCAGGTCGTCCGCTCCGTTCGCGGTGCCTTCTGCCACGCGTACGAAGGCTGCGTACGCGGATCCCGGGCCGTGATGGCGGGCGTCTCGTCCTCGGCGGCGCCCCACGGCTTCCGCCCCGCACCCGCGGCGGAAGCCCCGGCCGCCCCGGCTCCCGGCCCACCGGCCTCGGACGCCTCGATGCGCTCCTCCAGCGGCTCCTTCGACCAGTGCCGCAGCGCCCCTGCCTCCATGTCGATCTGCTCACCGAGCGCGGCCAGGTCGTCGTCGGCGAACTGCCGGGCGCGGTCCCGGGCGGCCCACCGCAGCGACTCCGCGGAGTGGGTGATGCGCTCCAGGCGCTCGCGCAGCTCGGGCAGCCGGGCCGTGACGCTGGCCTTGTCGGGCTCCCGCTCCAGCCGCTTGAGCTCGTCGTCCAGTTCGTGGCCGTGGGCGCTGAGCCGCTCGAAGAGGCCCAGCGCCTCGGTCAGCGAGGCGTCCTGCTCGGCGCCGGTGTGCAGCGCCTCCTGGGTGGCCCGCATGGACGTACGCAGCGACAGCCGCAGCTGGGCCAGCTCGCCCGCCACGCCGGGCTGGGTGAGCTGACGGGCCCGGAGGGTGGTGTCCTCGACGGTCCTGCGCGCCTGGGCCACCCCGCGGTCCACCCCGCGCTTGGCCGCCTTGACGGCCTTGACCGTGACGAAGACGCCGGCCGCGACGAACAGCAGGAAGAGGAGCCCGACGATCGCGGCGACGGCTTCCATGGTTTCTCCTCGTCATGACAACGGCACGGTTGGCGGAGGCGCCGGTGGCCCGGCTCTTCCACCGTAAACGCCGCGGGCAGGTCGGGGGTTCCCTCCGAACCCCCAACCTGCCCGTAATGGTCATCCCTTAGCCGCGCCCGAAGGGGCCCGGCCACCGCCCGGAATCAGCCACGCCCCCGGAGGAGCCCGGCGACGGGATCAGCGCCTCACGCGGGAACGATGTTCACCAGCTTCGGCGCCCGCACGATCACCTTGCGGATGCCCGCGCCGCCCAGCGCCGCCACGACCGCCGGGTCGGCCAGCGCAGCCGCCTCCAGGTCCGCGTCCGAGACGGACGGCGAGACCTCCAGGCGCGCCTTGACCTTGCCCTTGATCTGCACGACGCAGGTCACGGTCTCGTCCACCACGTAGGCCGGGTCGGCGACGGGGAAGTCCTGGTGGACCACCGAGTCGGTGTGGCCCAGCTTGCGCCACAGCTCCTCGGCGATGTGCGGGGCCAGCGGCGCAACCAGCAGCACCAGGCGCTCGGCCACCGAGCGCGCGACCGGGCCGCCCGCCTTGGTCAGGTGGTTGTTCAGCTCCGTCACCTTGGCGATGGCGGTGTTGAAACGCAGATTGGCCAGATCCTGGCCGACGCCGTCGATGGCCTTGTGCAGCGCGCGCAGCGTGTCCTCGTCCGGCTCGGCGTCGACGACGGTGGCCTCGCCGGTCGCCTCGTCCACGACGTTGCGCCACAGCCGCTGCAGCAGGCGGTACTGGCCGACCACGGCGCGGGTGTCCCATGGCCGCGAGACGTCCAGCGGGCCCATCGCCATCTCGTACAGGCGCAGGGTGTCCGCGCCGTACTCCGCGCAGATCTCGTCCGGCGTGACGGCGTTCTTCAGGGACTTGCCCATCTTGCCCAGGACGCGGCTGACCTTCTCGCCCTGGTAGTAGTACGCGCCGTCGCGCTCCTCCACCTCGGCGGCCGGTACGGCGATGCCGCGGCTGTCCCGGTAGACGAACGCCTGGATCATGCCCTGGTTGTACAGCTTGTGGAACGGCTCCGAGGAGGCGATGTGCCCCAGGTCGTGCAGCACCTTGGACCAGAACCGCGCGTACAGCAGGTGCAGGACGGCGTGCTCCTGGCCGCCCACGTACAGGTCGACGCCGCCGTGTGGCTGCCCGTCGCGCGGGCCCATCCAGTACTGCTCGACCTCCGGGTCGACCAGCGCGGAGCGGTTGCCCGGGTCGGTGTAGCGCAGCTCGTACCAGCAGGAACCCGCCCAGTTGGGCATGGTGTTGGTCTCGCGGCGGTACTTCTTCGGGCCGTCGCCCAGGTCCAGCTCGACGTTGACCCAGTCCTCGTTACGGGACAGCGGGGTCTCGGGCTGGGTGTCGGCGTCGTCCGGGTCGAAGGTGCGCGGCGAGTAGTCGTCGACCTCGGGCAGCTCCAGCGGCAGCATCGACTCGGGCAGCGCGTGCGCGACGCCGTCCTCGTCGTAGACGATCGGGAAGGGCTCGCCCCAGTAGCGCTGGCGGCTGAAGAGCCAGTCGCGCAGCCGGAAGTTGACGGTGCCCTCGCCGATGCCGGCGGCCGCCAGCCACTCGGTGATCTTGATCTTGGCGTCCGGGACGGTCAGGCCATCCAGCGCGATGTCGGCGCCCGAGGAGTTGACGATCTTGGCCTCGTACGAGTCGAAGGCGTCCTCCCAGGTGGCCGGGTCCTGGCCACGGTCGTCCGACGGCTCGACCACGCAGCGCATGGGCAGCTCGAAGGCTCGCGCGAAGGCGAAGTCGCGGCTGTCGTGCGCCGGCACCGCCATGATCGCGCCGGTGCCGTAGCCCATCAGCACGTAGTCGGCGATGAAGACCGGGACGCGCTCGCCGCTGACCGGGTTGGTCGCGTACGCGCCGGTGAAGACGCCGGTCTTGTCCTTGGCCTCGGCCTGCCGTTCGACGTCCGACTTGGCCGCGGCCTGCTTGCGGTAGGCGGCGACCGCCTCGGCCGGGGTGCCGTACCCGCCGGTCCAGACGTCGTGGGTGCCCTCGGGCCAGGCGTCCGGGACGATCGAACGGTCGCCGGAGACCAGCTCGTGCTCGGGCGCCAGCACCATGTAGGTGGCGCCGAACAGGGTGTCCTGGCGGGTGGTGAAGACGGTGATCTTCTTGTCGCCGACGGGGAAGTCGACGCGCGCGCCCTCGGAGCGGCCGATCCAGTTGCGCTGCTGCAGCTTGATGGCGTCCGGCCAGTCCAGCCCGTCCAGGTCCTCCAGCAGGCGGTCCGCGTAGGCGGTGATGCGCATGTTCCACTGGCGCAGCTTGGCCTTGAAGACCGGGTAGTTCCCGCGCTCGGACCGGCCCTCGGAGGTGACCTCCTCGTTGGCCAGCACGGTGCCCAGACCGGGGCACCAGTTGACCGGCGCGTCCGAGGCGTACGCCAGGCGGTATTCGCCCAGGATCTCGGCGCGCTCGGCGGCGCTCAGCGCGCTCCAGGGGCGCCCGTCCGGCGTCGCACGCTCTCCGGCCTCGAACTGCGCCACCAGGTCACCGATGGGGCGCGCCTTCTCCACGTCGGCGTCGTACCAGGAGTTGAAGACCTGGGTGAAGATCCACTGGGTCCACTTGTAGTAGGCCGGGTCGATCGTCTCGATCGAGCGGCGCGGGTCGTGGCCCAGGCCCAGCCGGCGCAGCTGGCGCCGCATGTTGACGATGTTGGCCTCGGTGGAGACCCGCGGGTGCGTGCCGGTCTGCACGGCGTACTGCTCGGCGGGCAGGCCGAAGGCGTCGAAGCCCAGGGTGTGCAGCACGTTGTGGCCGGTCATCCGCAGGTGGCGGGCGTATACGTCGGTCGCGATGAAGCCCAGCGGGTGGCCCACGTGCAGTCCCGCACCCGAGGGGTACGGAAACATGTCCATGACGAACTTCTTGGGCTTGGCCACCAGCTCCGGGTCGCCCGCCAGGTCGCCCTTCGGGTTCGGGGCCTCGTACGTCCCCTCCGCCTCCCAGAAGTCCTGCCAGCGCGCCTCGATGTCGGCGGCCAGCGCTGCCGTGTAACGGTGCGGCGCTGCCACCTCGGCAGCCGAAGTCGTCTCGCTCATCGTCCTCAAAGCTCCATCGGTCGTCTCTGCCTGCGGCTACTGCGAAAAGTGCGATCTGTGCGGAAACAAAAAGACCCCTCGCACAGGAGGGGACGCCGCGCCGATGCCGACCGGAAGCTCACCGGTCGGTACTGATCAGCGCGGCCCGCTAAGCAGAAGGCGTACGGCACGCATGGCGCCAGGGTACCGCAGGGGCCGCTGGGCCCGCTGCGAGCCGTCCAACTGTGCGAGGGGCGGCGCCCCGGCGGGCGGGGGCTTCCGGGGGCGGACGGGGACGGGTGGGGGCGGCCGGAAGGCGGTCCGAGCGGGCCTGCGACAGCGCCGACCGGCACGCGTCGAGGCAGCCTCGCACGAGCCCGACGGCCGACGGCAGCGGCAGCGGCAGCGGCAGCGGCAGCCTCGAACAATCCGACAGCCGACGGTGGCCACACCCCCGACCAACCCGACGACCGACAGCATCGGCTCTCGAGCAAGTCCGACGGCCGACCGTAGCAGCGCACCGCCCCGCTCCACGCCGCTTACGGAAAGCCCGCCGCCCCGATGCCGCGCCCCCCTACTTTTCCCCCATGCGCCCCCACCGCAAGAGCCGCGCCGCCCCCGGCCCGCGGCCCCCCGGCTTACCCGGCCTCCCTGTCCGGATCCCTGCCCGCCTCCCTGGTCTGTCCCGCCCGGGCCCCGGCCGGCGCCGCTCCGGCCTACGGGACGGGCCGCGCCACACAGCCCCTACGGGTCCGGCGGCATCCCTTGCCCCGCGCCGCCCCCGCCTGCGCCGCCGTCCCGTACTCGCCGCCGGAGCCGTCGCCGCCCTCACCCTCCTCCTGCTCTCCGGCACCGACCCGCTGCGCGGCTTCCTCGACTTCACGGGCGGCGTGCTGACGCTCGTCTCCCTCACGGCCGCCGTCGTCTGGGGGCTGGTCGCCGCGGGCCGTACGGTCCTGCTGCCCCGCAGCCGGCTGCTCGCCCAGGGCGTCCACCGGGCCCTGGGCACCGCCTCGCTCGGGTTCCTGGCCCTGCACATCGCGGTCAAGGTCGCCGAGGGGCACGCACACGTCCTGAACGCGCTGCTGCCGTTCACCGGGACGCCCGGCGGCGCGTCCACGCTGATCGGCTTCGGGGCGGTGGCCGGCTACCTGATGGTGCTGGCCGCCGCGACCGGCGCGCTCCGCAGCGCCTTCGCCGGCCGCGGCCGTGCCTCGGAACGCTGGCGCGCCCTGCACGCCTGCGCCTACCCGGCCTGGTGCCTGGCGCTCGTACACGGCCTCAAATCCGGGCGCGCCCCCTCGGGCTGGGTCACCACCGGGTACGTACTGTGCCTGGCGGCCGTCGCCGCCGCCCTCCTGGCGCGCGCCTTCCTCCCGCACGTCCTACGGGTCCGGCTGCGCGCCCGTACGGCCGCCACCCCACCCGCCCCACCGCTCCCTCCGTACCCGGAGACCTCGCCCCCCTCCCCGTACCCGGCCCCCGGACCACCCCCTCCGTACCCGGCCCCCGCACCGCCTCCGTACGGACGGCACGCCCTCCACCCCGAACCCGCCCAGCCCGCCTCCCACGGCAGGAGCCGACCGTGACCGGCCCGCTGCCCGACGTCCCGCCCGTCCAGGTCATCGGCCTGCCCCGGCTGACCGCGGGCTTCGACGAGGCCGAGCGCCTCGACCGCCGGGCCCACCTGCTCACCCACGGCTCACCGCCGTCCCTGTCCGCCGGCCGGCTGGCCGAGCTGGCCGGTGCCATCGCGCTGCGCGGCCGTGGCGGAGCGGGCTTTCCCCTCGTACGGAAGCTGGAGGCGGTGGCCCACCACGCGCGACGCTCCGGCACCCGGCCCGCGGTCGTCGTCAACGGCTGCGAGGGCGAGCCCGCCTGCCGCAAGGACACCGTCCTGCTGTGCCGCGCGCCGCACCTCGTCCTGGACGGCGCGCTGCTCGCCGCCGACGCCCTGGGCGCCCGCACGCTGGTGGTCGGGGTGACCAAGGACACGGCCGAGCGATCGGTACGGGACGCGCTGGCCGAACGTGGCCTGAGCGACCGACGCCGCGGGCGGTCGCTGCGCGCCCGGCTCGTCCGCGTACCGGAACGGCTCGTCTCCGGCGAGGCGTCCGCGCTGATCCGGGCCGCGGAGGGCGGACCGGCGCTGCCGCCGGGGCGGCGTGTGCGGGCCGCCGAGTCCGGGCTCGGGGGCGCGCCCACGCTCTTCGCCAACGCCGAGACGTTCGCGCAACTCGCCGTCGCAGCCCGGATGGGCGCCCACCGGTACGCCGCGGCCGGGGCACCCCGCGAGCCCGGCACCCTGCTCCTGACCGTGTCCGGCGCGGTGCCCTCCCCCACCGTCGTCGAGGCGCCGAGCGGGGTGCCGCTTCCGTACGTCCTCCAGATGTGCGCCGCCGACCCGGTCCCCGGCGGCGTCCTGGTGGGCGGCTACCACGGCGCCTGGCTGGACGCCGCGACAGCGTACGCAACGGTGGTCACCCGCGAATCGCTCGCGGCCGGCGGCGGAGCGCTGGGCGCTGGCGCGGTGTTGCCGGTGCCCGCCGGTACTTGCCCGCTCGGCGAGACCCTGCTCGTAGCGCGCTGGCTCGCGGCCGAATCGTCCGGCCAGTGCGGACCCTGCCGCCTGGGCCTGCCTTCCGTGGCCCACGCGCTGGCGGACATCCTGGCGGGCGGCGGCCAGGAGGCACTGGAAGGCGTACGGCATACCGCGCAGACCGTGAGCGGGCGCGGCGCCTGCAGGCACCCCGACGGCGCCGTACGGTTCGTGCTCTCCGCGCTGGACGCCTTCGCGGACGACCTCGCCGCGCACACGCTGGGCAGCGGATGTGGCCGGGAGACCGCCGGTGTGCTCCCCCTCCCCGCACCGGAAACGGCCGACGCGGCCGACGGCACGGGCACAGGGACCGCGGGACCGACAGCTGCCGCGGGGCGGCTGGCGGTGGACTGGACCCTGTGCGAGGGGCACGGCCTGTGCGCGCGGCTCCTCCCGGAAGCCGTGAACCTCGACCCGGACGGCTACCCGCTGATCACGGACACCGCCCTCCCGGCCCGCCTCCACCAACGCGCCCAGCGCGCGGTCAGCCGCTGCCCCGCCCTCGCCCTACGCCTGGAGAAGCCGTGACGGCGGCCCCACCCGGCAGCCACCACACCCGCCCCCTCGGCAATCCGGCCATAACCATGCCGACATCGGCCGGGGAGGGTGCCGGGACCGCCGAGAAGACGCCGGCGGCCAGCAGCAGTGCGCCGTCGCCCCGGCGGCGCACGCCGGGCAAGACGTGCTGGACCGCAACCACGACGCCCGGCACATGCCGTTCCAACTGTGCCGAGAAGCCCGCGACCGAGGTCTGCGCGGCGTGCGTGATCGCCCCGGTCGGGGTTCGGGCCGTTCGGCCAACTCCGTAACCGCACCCTGCCCTTCGGAAGAAGCTGCATCGCGCCCTCACCAGCATCTCCCGGCAGACGCTCACGCTGACGCCGCGACAGCTGAAGCGCGACGCCCTCGTGCCCCGTACTGTCCGTGCCCGCGTCCCGCCCCGCGCGGACTACACGTTGACGGAGCTCGACGCGCCACTGCCGGCTTCCGCCGTCGCGTTCGGGAAATGGGCAACCCCCCACCGGAAGGAGATCGCCGACAACCGGCGCCGCTACGAAGCGCGCGGCCCGTCCGTCACGGAAGCAGCCCTGACGCCGGCGGGGCCCAGGGACCGACTCCAACGCCGCCCGGCGCCGGAGACCCGGGAAGCGAAGATCTGGGGAGCGAGTTCCGGGACAACGAAAGATCCCGTCCGATCAATCAGATCGGACGGGATCCTGTGAACCTCTGTGAGTCACCTCACCGTCGGCCCTTCTGTGGAGCTAAGGAGAATTGAACTCCTGACCTCCTGCATGCCATGCAGGCGCTCTACCAACTGAGCTATAGCCCCTTGCTGTGGTCCGCCGCGGTTCTTTTCCTTGCGGCTCCCCGCTGCGGCATCGCCTACATTACACGGCTCTCCCCGCCTTCTGCCAAATCGGTTGTCCGAGGCCCCCTGGGGAGGGCTCGATGTACTGTCGGCGGGCCGTGTCCGATTCGTCCTGGGGAGCTGTACGCCGTGTCCGCGCTGGAGCTGGAACAGTCCGCTGCACCCGGCGGTCCCGCCCCGCTGAGGAGCTTCGTCCGCCGCCGTCCGCTGCTGGTGGCGGCGGTCGGCTGTGTGCTGTCCTTCGTCGCCTTCTGGGTCGCGCAGCGGCTGGCGCACGTGACGATGGTCGATCTGATGGTCTACCGCGCCGAGGGCTGGACGGCCCGCAACGGCGAGGACCTGTACGACATGGTCGCGACCTCCGCGAACCTGCCCAACACCTATCCGCCCTTCGCGGCGCTGCTGTTCACCCCGCTGACGCTGGTCGGCGTGCCGGAGATGCGTACGCTCGCCACCCTCGGCAACCTCCTGCTGCTGGTCGCCGTCGCGCATCTGGGGCTGCGGCTCGCCGGGCGGCCGAAGCGGGTGCCGCCGCTCGCCGCGGCGCTCGGAGTGGCCGCGCTGCTGGTCTGGTGCGAGCCGGTGTGGACGACGCTGCGCTACGGGCAGATCAACCTGCTGCTCGCCGTGCTGGTCCTGTGGGACCTGACCCGTAAGGACACCAACCGGTGGGCCGGTGTCGGCATCGGGCTGGCGGCCGGCATCAAGCTCACCCCGGCCCTCTTCGCCGTCTTCCTCGCGCTGGCCGGGCTCGTACGGGCCTGGCAGCGGCTGCGGGCGGGCGCGGGACCGCGGGGCGCGTGGAACCCCTGGCTGCGGCAGGCCGCCGTGGCCTGCCTCACCTTCCTGGGCACCGCGCTGCTGTCCGCGTTCGTCCTGCCGCACGATTCCCGGCGGTTCTGGACGGAGATCATTTTTGCCGCCGACCGGGTCGGCGAGGTGGAGATCACCGCCAACCAGTCGCTGCGCGGCGCGCTGGCCCGGCTGCTGCACACCCACGACCCGGGTCTGTGGTGGCTGGTGGCCGCGGCCGTCGTGGCCGTCTTCGGGCTGGCCGTGGCGGTCGGCGCACTGCTGCGCGGCCGCCGGGCCTGGGCGGGCGTCGCCTGTGCCGTGACCGCGCTGCTGGTCAGCCCGATCTCCTGGTCGCACCACTGGGTGTGGGGCGTACCGATGCTGATCCTGCTCGGCTCGGAGGCGATCGGCCACGGCGGCTTCGGCAGCCGGGCCGGCCGGCGCTGGTGGGCGGGGACGCTCGCGATGGGCCTCCTCTTCTGTTCGTTCGCGCTGTGGTTCGTGCCGCACCGCTACCACCACCATGAGGAACTGCACCAGAACGGCGGCCAGATGCTGCTGTCCGGGATCTATCCGATCGCCGGGCTGGTCTTCCTGGCCCTGACCGCCGTACTGGTGCGGCGGGATGGTGCGGGTGGGGGCGGTGCGCTGCCGGACGCGGGGCCCGGTACGGCTGCGTCCGACAGCGGCCGGGGGACGGTCACGCCGGGGCGCTGAGCCGGGGCGCAACCGGGCGCTGAGCCACCGTCGGGGCACAACCGGGCGCTGAGCCGCCGCCGAGGCGCTGAAGCCGCCGCCCGGCTGCACACCCGCTGCACGCCGGCCGAGCACCCGCTGCGCCACGGTCGCCCGGCGCGCCCGGCCCGTACCGCCCTGCCTCAGCGTGTGCCGTGGTCGTGTCCGCCCGGCTGGTGGTGGTGGAACTTCAGCACCTCGCGCGGCATGACGACGAACGGCCGCATCATCCCCATGTCCTCGTGCTCCAGCAGGTGGCAGTGGTACATGAACCGCCCCTTCGCTCCCTGGAAGCGGGCGAGTACGTTCACCATCTGGCCCGGCGGGACCTGTATGACGTCCTTCCAGCCCTGATCGCCCGGGGATGTCGGGGCCGTACCGCCGTATTGGAGCGGGGCGCGGGTGCCGCCGATCTCGTTGTCGTACGGACTGTCCGGGTCCGCCGGGTAGCGGTCCCGGCTCAGGACCTGGAAGTCGACGAGGTGGATGTGCATCGGGTGGATGCCGGCGCCGCCCAGATTCAAAAAGCTCCACTGCTCCCAGTCGCCGTGCCGGACCGTGTGGCCCAGCGTGTCGTCGAACATCCGGGCCGTACGGCGGTAGGTGCGGTCCTTCCCGTCCGCGCCGCGTATCTGGATGATCCCTTCGGTGGGCTCCTGCACGGGCGGGGTGGGGATCTCGCGCATCTCCCACATCTCCGGGTGGAAGTTGCCGACCGGCCCGGGCGGGGTGAGGACGACGAGCCGGTGCTCGTGCCCGGGCGCCGTGCCGTGGGTGAGCCGTTCGAAGGACGGGGAGATGACCTGCGGGAGCACGAACGGGTCGCGCACCTGTGTGGCGCCCACCCGGAACTGCATCACGTCCGGATACATGACCCCGGCCGCGGCGTTGACGAGCCGGAGCGTACGGCCGCGCAGCCGCCCGAAGTCGATGAGCAGGTCCATCCGCTCGGCGGACGCCATCGGCAGCGGGCCGTCCACCGGGACCGGCCGCGGCAGCAGGCCGCCGTCCGAGCCGATCTGCCACACCGCGCCCGTCACCGGCGCGCCGGTCGCATCGTCCACCAGCCGCAGCTGGAAGGTGCGGCTGTTGGCCGCGTTCAGCACGCGGAAGCGGTACCAGCAGGCCGCGACGTCGGCACGGGGCCAGATGACCCCGTTGACGAGGGTGTACGGGCCGGTGAAGGGCAGGGAGACGTTCTTGCCCTGCTTGTCCTGGGCCACGATCTGCGTCTTGTGCAGCAGACGGCCCGTCAGGCGGCCGTCCTCGTCGGTGTCGAGGTTGCGGTCCTGGATGACGAGCGGTATCTCCCGGTTGCCGGAGGGCAGTTGCAGCATGTCCTCCTCGTCGTCGCGGACCAGGTACATTCCGGCGAGGCCCGCGAAGACGTTCCACCGGGTGATGTCCATGGCGTGGTCGTGGTACCACCAGCACGTCGCGCGGTGGTCGTTGGGATACTCCGCGAGCTGGGTGTCGCCGGGCGAGACGGCGTTCTCCGACCAGCCGTCGTTGCCGCCGCCGGTGACCGCGCCGTGCAGGTGGGTGACCGTCCAGGGCGGGAGATCGGCGACGCCCTCCACGAGGGTGCTGTTCACCCGGCCCGGTTCGTCGGTGGGTAAGGGCGCGCCCGGTAAGGGCTTCGCCTCGGCGGCGGTGACCGGGTAGGCGCCGGTGAGGCGGTTGTTCCAGTTGACGCGCAGCCGCCGGCCGCGGCGCACCTCGATGGTCGGGCCCGGGTAATGGCCCTCGTACGCCCACACCTTCGTCGGCGGGAGTTCGGAGTGCAGCCGGACCCAGGTGGTGGTCTGGTCGATGCCGATGCCGCGCAGGGCCTCCTTGCGGCTGGGCCGCAGGACGGGCGGGATGCGCAGCTCGTCGACGAAGGGCGTCAGTCCGGCGGCGGCTGCCCGCTTGTGCGGCGCACCGGACGGCCGGTCCGCCGACGCCTCCCGGACAGGCTGGATGGTCATGTCGCTCACGATGCGACCCCCGTATCGCTTCCCCCGTGCCGCCGGCCGTCTCCGGCGGCAGCTTTCACGCGGACAACGCCCCGCCCTTCGCACGGAGTTCCGCCTTCAACGGGAAATTTCGCACTGATGCTCGCAACACCGGCTCATCCGGTAGGTACGCCGTCATCCTTGGCCAAAGCTGGGGGCCCGTCAGGAACCGTCACACGACCCACTGCTGGGCGCCGCCGGACGCCCCGCCGGCCACCGCTGCCGTACGCGCCACCGGACGCCCCGCCGCGCCCCTCAGGCGGTCGCGAAGGAATAGAAACGCTTCAGCGTGCAGTGCTCGTCGAGCAGACGCCCGTAGATCGGCTCCCCGTCGAGTTCGCGGTACGTCTCGATCGGGTCGCCTTTTATGACCAGGGCCCGCGCGCACTCCTCGCACCAGTACTGGTAGTCGGGGTTGACCGGCTCCATGTCCCGGACGATCGGCGTCCCGCTGCCGCACCAGTCGCATTTCCTGCTGTGAGCGCCCATCAGTCAGCTCCAGCTGTGGCCGCAGGCCGTACACACGAACGAGATGCCGCCGTTGTCGCCCAGCACCTGCGCCACGTGGGCCGAACCGCAGGACGGGCACTGGAGTACGGCGCCGTACGTACCGTCGGCAGGGCGGGCGGAGCGGCCGGGGAAGTCGGCACGGGGCAGGGAAGCGTCCTCGGGCGGCAGGCCGGCGCTCCGCGCGGGAGCGGCCGCGTCGAGCAGGTCGTCGACCTCCTCCATGATGCTCGTGGGCATCGCGTTCTCTCCTCCCCTGCCGGCGCCGTCCGAATTCTGCCACGGACCGCCGACCGGGTCAGTCCCGCCGCCGTACCCGTTGTGCCAGCACACCGCCGTACGACGACCGGAGCGCCGGGGGCGCCGGGCTCGAACGCGGACCGGCCGCGCGCTCCCGCACCGCGGGCTTCCGGCGAGGTCTACCCCGGTACGCGCCGGTTCGTGCGCCCGCCGGTGCACGAAATGATCCCGCCTCCCAGAGTGGGAGACGGGATCATCCGAGGTGTGGAGCTAAGGAGAATTGAACTCCTGACCTCCTGCATGCCATGCAGGCGCTCTACCAACTGAGCTATAGCCCCGGGTCTTGTTCCGCTCCTCCGGGGTTTTCCCCGGCGGCGCCGCGAACAAGAAGAACTCTAGCCTGCGACCAGCCCAAATGTGAAATCCGGTCGCTCCGGGCCTCCGGAGTGACGGTCCACCGGGCCGCAGGGTCCGGCCGCGGGGCCGCTCAGTCGTCGTCGCCGAGCACCGGCTCCGGCAGGGTGCCGGCGTTGTGCTCCATCAGGCGCCAGCCGCGGGCGCCCTCCCCCAGCACGGACCAGCAGCAGTTCGACAGGCCGCCCAGCCCCTCCCAGTGGTGGGACTCCAGGCCCAGCAGCCGCCCGATGGTCGTACGGATCGTGCCGCCGTGGCTGACGACCACCAGGGTGCCGCCGTCCGGCAGCTTGTCGGCGTTGCGCTCCACGACGGGGGCCGCACGGTCGGCGACCTCGGTCTCCAGTTCGCCGCCGCCGCGCCGTACGGGCTCGCCGCGCTTCCACGCCGCGTACTGCTCGCCGTACTGCGCCACGATCTCCTCGTGGGTCAGGCCCTGCCAGGCGCCCGCGTACGTCTCGCGCAGCCCCTCGTCGTACGTGATCTCCAGGCCGGTGACGGCCGCCAGCTCACGGGCCGTGGTCATGGCCCGGCTGAGGTCGGAGGCGATGATCGCGTCCGGTTCCAGGGCCGCGAGCAGCCGGGCGGCGCGCCGCGCCTGCGCCACGCCTTCCTCGGTCAGCCCGATGTCCGTGGAGCCCTGGAAGCGGCGCTCCAGGTTCCACGCCGTCTGGCCGTGCCGCCACAGGACTATCCGGCGGCCACGGCCGCCCTTGGTGCCGTTCAGCTCAGGTCTCCGTCCTGCTCGGCGGCGGTGGCCTCGGCGTGCGCGGCGGCCTTGCCGCGGGTGGCCTCGGCCTCCTCGGGGAGGTCCAGCTCGGGGCAGTCCTTCCAGAGGCGTTCGAGGGCGTAGAAGACGCGCTCTTCGCTGTGCTGGACGTGGACGACGATGTCCACGTAGTCGAGCAGGACCCAGCGGGCCTCGCGGTCGCCCTCGCGGCGCACCGGCTTGGCGCCCAGGTCCTTGTTCAGCCGCTCCTCGATCTCGTCGACGATCGACTTGACCTGGCGGTCGTTGGGGGCCGAGGCCAGCAGGAACGCGTCGGTGATCGAGAGCACGTCGCTGACGTCGTACGCGATGATGTCGTGCGCGAGCTTGTCGGCGGCCGCCAGCGAGGCGGCCTTGATCAGCTCGATGGAGCGGTCGGTGGCGGTCACAATCCAGCTTTCGGGATCGGTGGTCAGAGCCCGTGTCGTGACTCCGGTCGGATCAGCGCATGTCGTCTGGTGCGTGCGATCGCAAGGCGACATGCGCCCGACCGGCGTCATGACACAGGCTCTCTGGTACCCACCAAGGGTCTCACGGACCGCCGACACTCCCACCAGGCTTTACGGACAGTCCCGGGCGGCCGTCCCGTACACCGCCCGGGGGCGGTACGGGCCCCGCGGCCCCGTACCGCCCCCGGCGGTCCTCAGCCCTTGTAGTCCTGCCCCAGCACCACGCCCACGTCGGCGTTCGAGGCGACCTTGCCCTGCTTGACCGCGCCCGCCGGCAGCCCCAGCGTCTTGGCGGCCTCCTCGGCCTTCGCCTTCTGGGCGGCGTCCGCGTACGTCACCTCGGAGGCGGGCCTGGCCGCGGCGGTGCCGCCGTCGACGAACGAGTAACCGCCGTTGACCAGCGAGATCCGCGCCTTGTCGGTCGCTTCCTTCTTGCCGGTGGCGTTCTGGACGCTGATCCGCGGGGTCGAGCTGGGGTCGGCCTTCTCGACCGTGCCGCCGAGCACCTCCTTGACCACGCCGTCCGCCGCCTGCCGGCTGAGCGTGCCGTCCTGCTGCACCGGCAGCAGGGTCGTCCCGTAGGCGCCCGCCTTCGCCAGCTCGGCGCGCTGCGCGAGCGAGCTGCCCAGTTCCGCCTCGGTGAGCGGCGGGTCCAGGACCTGGAGCAGCGATTTCACGGTGGCCGTGGCGCCGTCCGCGTCGCTGGAGACCTTCTTCAGGGTGGCCTGCATCACCTGGCCGAAGCGCTCCAGCTGCTTGGTCTGCGGTTCGCCGGCCGCCTGGTAGGTGGCGTACGCCACGGCCGCCTGGCCGTTCAGCTCCTGGGCCTTGCCCTGCTTGACGAGCGGTCCGTCGCCCTTCTTGGCGCCGGGGACGGTGGCGTCGGTGTCCAGGGTGATGCCGCCGGTGGTCTCGACCAGGTTCTCCAGGTACGGGGTGTCCAGCCGCCAGCTGGCCTTGATGTCGGCGCCGAAGAGGGTGTTCAGGGCTTCCCTGGTGGGGTCGATGCCCTGGTCCTTGACCGACTTGGCCAGCGTCGTGGACCCGCCGTCCTCGGTGGAGACCACCAGGCTGTTGGGGAGCAGGACGGTGGTGCCCTTGTGGGCGCTCTCGTTGTCCACCAGGAGCGCGGTGGAGCTGTTGCCCTTGGGGTCCTTCAGGTGCACGACGAGCACGTCGCGCTTCTCGCCGGCGCCCCCGGCCTCCTTGCCCGCCTCGGCACCCGAGAGGCCGGGCAGCTTGCCCGCCCACCACAGGTAGCCGAAGCCGCCGAGGAGCAGCAGGACCAGCAGCACGATCAGCATGACCTTGCGGCTGCGGCCGCGCCGCTTGGCCTCCTCACGCCGCTCGGTACGGCTCTCGGTGAACTTGAGCCAGTCGATGACGTCCTCGGAGTCCTCGGTCGGCTCCTCGATGAACGAGAACTGCTCGGTGCGGTAGTCCGTGTCCGCGGCGCTCCCGGAGCCCGGTGCGGCGCCCTGGCCCGGCATCCGATCCGTGGGGCCCGGCGCCCCGGCGCGCGGGGTCCGCGCGGCGGTCTCCTGGGCGGGCTGCCCGTACGGCTGCTGCTCCGGCTCCTGGTAGGAGACCTGCTCGTACGAGGGCTGTGCCGACTGCTGCGGGATCCAGCCCTGCTGCTGGGTCTGCTGCGGCACAACGTGCTGCTGGGGCTGGTGAGGTTGCTGGGGCTGCCCGTACGGGTCGTACTGCTGAGGGTGCTGCGTCTGCTGGGGATACTGCGCCTGCTGAGCCGCCTGCTGATGGCCGTACGGGTCGTAGCCGTACCCCTGGTGCCCCGCGTCGGCCTGCACCGCTCCCTGCCCCGGGACCTGCGGCCCGGCGCCCGCCTGCCCGCCGTACTGCTGCCCGCCCTGCTGCTGCGATCCGTACGGGTCGTACGGATCGGGCTGGGCCGGTGCGCCGTACGGGTCGTAGCCCACCGGCTGCCCGTACTGGTCGTACGCGGCCTGCTGCGGCGCCTCCCGGTACACCGGCTGCCCGTAGGCGTCGTAGGTGTACCCCGGCTGCCCCTGCTGGTCCTGGGCATACGGGTCCTGCGGCACGTACGGGTCGTGTCGGTCGTTCACCGGTGCCCCTTTCCGTGAGCCCCGTGGGCGGTCGTCGTCGGCGGCCGTCGGCAACAGATGTCAACGGCCGTCGTGGCCGGTCAGGTCCTCGCGGTACAGCTCGCGCTTGTCGATGTAGCGCACGACACCGTCCGGCACCAGGTACCAGACCGGGTCCCCCTGGGCGACGCGCGCCCGGCAGTCGGTCGAGGAGATGGCCAGGGCCGGCACCTCGACCAGGGACACCGCCCCTTCGGGCAGCCCGGGGTCGGCGAGCAGGTGCCCGGGCCTGGTCACCCCGATGAAGTGGGCGAGCGAGAACAGCTCCGGCGCGTCGTGCCAGGTCAGGATCTGGCCGAGCGCGTCGGCGCCGGTGATGAAGAAGAGGTCCGCGTCACGGTGCAGGTCGTGCAGTTCCCGCAGCGTGTCGATGGTGTACGTCTTGCCGCCGCGGTCGATGTCGATCCGGCTGACGGAGAACTGCGGATTGGACGCGGTCGCGATGACCGTCATCAGATAGCGGTCCTCGGCCGGCGACACCGTCTTGTGGCTCTTCTGCCACGGCTGCCCCGTCGGGACGAATATGACCTCGTCGAGGTGGAACTGGCTGGCCACCTCGCTGGCGGCGACCAGGTGTCCGTGATGGATCGGGTCGAACGTCCCGCCCATCACTCCGAGCCGCCGCTTCACGGGCCCTGTCTGCTCTCCCATGCGTGCAGACCCTACTGGGCGCTGCGCGGTGCCGGGGTCCCGGTGCCCGCCCTCAGCGGTCCCGGTTGAAACGGGTGGTGATCCAGAGCAGCAGGAGCAGGGCGATCAGCGCGCCGCCGCCCGTGACGAACGGGTTCAGGCTCTCGTGCGCGCCGCCCTCCTGACCGCCTTCGGCGAGGGTGACCAGGTGCTGTGCGGTGGTGTGCAGGCTCATCGTCGGCAGAACCAATCCGGGGTGGGGTCGGACAGAGACTTCCGCCACATCGTATGCGCGAGCTCACCCGCGTCTCACGCCGACTCCGCCGGGAGGGCGTTCGTACGCCCGTCCGCGGGGCCGCCGCGGGCCCGTGGGCGGGCGGTCGGACCGGGCAGGGGCGGGGTCAGCCCCGGTCGTCGTCGCTGTTGTCCTTCCCGTAATTGCGCAGCAGGACCCATGCGAGGAGCACGGCCCCGAGGATGCCGACGATCAGGACGGTGCGCAGGATCCATCCCGGGCCGTCGTTCTTCGAGGTCTCCGCCGCGGCGGCGAGCAGCACGCTCGGGTTCGGCATGACTGAAGCGCTCCCTTTGTACGGGCATGTGGGCATCTGCGGGCCCTGGTGCGCTCGCCAGCGTACGCCTGGGCATCCAAATGGCTGTCAGTGGCGTCCTCTAGTCTGAATCACACGCAGTCGAACAGGGGGAGGCCCCAATGACGGAGAGCCCAGGCGGCAGCGAGCGCGTACCGAGCCGGGACCGCAGGCGGTTCCCGGGGATCTCGTCCCGCGCCTACGAGCACCCGGCAGACCGTTCCGCGCTCGTGGCCCTGCGCAAGCTGAGCGGGTTCGACACCGTCTTCAAGACGCTCAGCGGCCTGTTGCCGGAGCGCAGCCTGCGGCTGCTGTTCCTGTCGGACTCGGTGCGGGTCGGCGACCAGCAGTTCGCGCACCTCAACGACATGCTGCGGGACGCCTGTTACATCCTGGACCTGGAGAAGGTCCCGCCGATGTACGTGAACCAGGACCCGGTGCCGAACGCCATGTGCATCGGCCTGGACGAGCCCATCATCGTGCTGACCACGGGCCTGGTCGAGCTGCTCGACGAGGAGGAGATGCGCGCGGTCATCGGCCACGAGGTCGGCCACGCGCTGTCCGGCCACGCGGTGTACCGCACGATCCTGCTGTTCCTGACGAACCTCGCGCTGAAGATCGCCTGGATCCCGCTGGGCAACGTCGCGATCATGGCGATCGTGACGGCGCTACGCGAGTGGTTCCGCAAGTCGGAGCTGTCGGCGGACCGGGCCGGTCTGCTGGTCGGGCAGGACCTGCAGGCGTCCATGCGCGGCCTGATGAAGCTGGCCGGCGGCAACCACCTGCACGAGATGAACGTGGACGCGTTCCTGAAGCAGGCCGAGGAGTACGAGGCAGGCGGCGACCTGCGCGACTCCGTGCTGAAGGTGCTCAACATGCTGCCGCGCAGCCACCCGTTCACCACCGTGCGGGCGGCCGAGCTGAAGAAGTGGGCGGCCAGCCGCGACTACCAGCGCATCATGGACGGCCACTACCCGCGCAGGGACGAGGACAAGGACACCTCGGTCTCCGACTCCTTCCGCGAGTCCGCCGCGCATTACGCCGAGTCGGTGCGCACCAGCAAGGACCCGCTGATGGGCCTGGTGCGCGACATAGCCGGCGGCGCCGGTGACCTGGGCGGCAAGCTGCGGGACACGGTCTTCCGCGGCGGCTCCCGGCCGGGCGGCTCCGGCGGCACGGGCGGCTCCGGCGGTGCGAACGGCTCGGACGGTACGAACGGCTCGGACGGCGCTAACGGGCCGGACGGTCCGGGCCCGGCCGGTAAGTAGCCGCCAGCTTCCCGCACAGCCCGGTGTTCGAACGGCCGCGGGCGTACGGGTCGGTGGCCGCCGGCCCGGCGTCCCGGGCCCGCTCCCCCGCGAGCAGCGGACGCAGCGTGCCCGACACGTCGGCGGAGCAGGACATCGGACCCGCCTGGAGGTTGCTCTGCAGCACCTCCAGGCGGTGGTCGCCCAGGTCGTCGCGGCTGATCCGGAAGCGCAGTTCACGGCGGACGGTGAACAGCGAGGCAGCGGCGGCCTGTTGACCCGCCGCGGCCTCGGCGCCGGCCGGACGTAGCGCATAGGCGAAGGTGAAGTCGGCGCTGACCTCCAGTGTGTCCGCGCTGACCTCGGTGGCCGAAAGCGTGCCGCTGACCCGTACGCCGGGGTCGGCCAGCTCCACCTGGTCCGGGTCGAAGCGGGTCAGCCAGCCGGTGGCCGCGTGCCGCCCGTCGTCGGCCGGGTGGGCCAGACTCCGGTCGAACTGGTCGAGTTGGCCGGGATCGAGCAGCAACCCCACCGGCCGTACGGACCCGCCCGTCAGGGTGGCGGGGTCGATCGAGGAGCGCACGATGTAGTCCTTGGCCAGCGTCAGGGCGGAGACGATCTGGCCGTCGGAGAAGTGCGCGGTCCGCTCGACGGCGGGCAGGTTCACGCCCGCCGCGCCGATGCGGTACTGCGCCGCGGGGCTGCGCGCGAAGAGGTCGGCCGGTTTCCCGCCCGGCACGGCGCCGTCCGGCGCCAGCGGCACGACCATGGACCGCAGCGGCTCCGCCGCCATCGGTTCGGGAGGCCGGTAGGGGTGGCGGACGCCCATGTAGATCGCGGTGCCGAAGGCGATGACGATCAGCAGGGCGAGGAGTACGGCCTGCCGGGCGCCGCCGAGCCGCGCCCAGGCGTGCCGGGTGCGTACGGCCCGGGCGTGGTCCTCCATGCGCTCCCTCGCCGAGTACTCCTGAAGGCGTGCAGCTCGTACGAACGACTCGTCGAAGACGACGGATCGGTATTCGTCCTCTCCGCCTCCCGCGGCGCCCTCGGGGGTCCCTTCGGGAGGGTCACCAGCACCGGCCATACCACAAGGGTAGGTCTGTGGAGGCGCCGATAAACGCCCTGGTACGGGACAAGTTCGGCGGGTTCTTCCGGAGCTGTGCCTCCCGCTTGCGGCGGCCGGACCCGCTCAGCGGGCCCGTGCGGCACCCCCGGGAGCGGTCAGCCCGTACGCGGGGTGGCCGGCGCGGGCGGCGGCGTCGACTCGGCCGAGGCGGACGCCGACGGCAGGAGGCTGGAGCGGACGGGCGGCACGCCGTCCACGCCGCTGGTCGCGGGAGGGGGCGTCGGATTCTGCGTACGCCCGCCGGACGCGCCGCGGTAGACCGCGGAGAAGGCCAGCGCGACCAGGCCGATGCCCATGAGGACGGCGAGCACCCAGGCCACCGGGCGGTGCCAGCGGACACTGCCGCGGTACGGGCGCAGCGCGCCGCCGTACGGCCCGTACGGTCCGTGGGGGCCGTACGCGTCCGGGTCGGCGCCCCGCTCGCGGGCGTCGTCGCCGCCGCGGCCGTAGCGGCGGCCCGTGGTGCGGGGCCGCCCGCCCGGAGTGTCGTCGGCGTCCGGGTCGGTGCCGACGCCCGGGCGGGCGCGGGCGGCGTCGGCCTCGGCGCGCGCCTGGGCGGCGGCCAGCATCCGTTCCACCGCGGTGGGTTCGTGAAAGCGCGCGGACCGCACGAAGTCCTCGTCGAGGACCACGGAGGCGAAGTCCTCGTCCGCTTCCCCGTGGCTCGGCTGACTGTGCTCGTCGGGCTCCTCGCCGTCCGGGAACGGCTTGCCCCCCACGTCGTCCGGCACCCGTCCAGACTAGCCCGGGCCGGTCGGCCGTGGGCGGGGAGCACGGGAATTCGGCCGCGGACCGGCGCGCTCACGCGCCCGAACCGTCAGCGTGCGACGTGCTACCCGCCCGTACCGTCACCGCCTGATGCGGTCCCCGCCCCTGCCGTCAGCGCGTGTGGCCGTCGCCGGTGACGATGTACTTCGTCGAGGTCAGCTCCGGCAGCCCCATCGGGCCGCGGGCGTGCAGCTTCTGCGTCGAGATGCCGATCTCGGCGCCGAACCCGAACTGGCTGCCGTCGGTGAAGCGGGTGGACGCGTTGACCGCGACCGTCGTGGAGTCCACGAGCTGGGTGAAGCGGCGGGCCGCGGCCTGTGAGGTGGTGACGATCGCCTCGGTGTGGCCGGAGGACCAGCGGCGGATGTGCGCGACCGCCGCGTCCAGGTCCTGCACGACGGCCGCCGCGATGTCGTACGAGAGGTACTCCGCCGCCCAGTCCTCGTCCGTGGCAGGCGCCACCAGGCCGGGACCGGCCTGCTGCCACGCCGTGTCACCGTGCACGATCACACCGGCCCCGGTGAGCGCCTCCAGGGCCCGCGGCAGGAACGTATCGGCGATGCCCGCGTGCACCAGGACCGTCTCGGCGGCGTTGCAGACGCTGGGCCGCTGCGCCTTGGAGTTGATCAGGATGTCCAGCGCCATGTCGATGTCGGCGTGCTCGTCCACGTACACGTGGCAGTTGCCGGTGCCGGTCTCGATCACCGGGACCGTGGACTCCTCGACGACCGTACGGATCAGCGAGGCGCCGCCGCGCGGGATCAGCACGTCGACCAGGCCGCGCGCCCGCATCAGCTCGCGCACCGAATCGCGGCTCTCCCCCGGCACCAGCTGGACGACGTCTGCGGGCAGCCCGACGCTCGCCACCGCTTCCCGCAGTACCTCCACCAGCATGCTGTTCGAGGCGTACGCGGAGGAGGAGCCGCGCAGCAGCACCGCGTTGCCCGCCTTCAGGCACAGCGCGGCGGCGTCCACGGTCACGTTCGGCCGCGCCTCGTAGATGATCCCGACGACGCCCAGCGGGACGCGGACCTGCCGCAGGTCGAGGCCGTTGGGCAGGGTCGAGCCGCGCAGCACCTCGCCCACCGGGTCCGGCAGGGCCACCACGTCGCGGACGTCGGCGGCCATCGCCGTGACCCGCTCGGGCGTGAGGGTGAGCCGGTCCACCAGGGACTCGCCGGTGCCCGCGGCGCGGGCCTTGGCGACGTCCCCGGCATTGGCGCCGACGATCTCTTCGGTACGGGCCACCAGGGCGTCGGCGATGGCGAGCAGCGCGCCGTCGCGCGCGGTGCGCGGCTGCGGTGCCAGGACGGCCGCCGCCTCCTTGGCGCGCCGGGCGGTCTCGATGACGGGTGAGGAGTGCGCTGATTCGCTGGTCATGGCTCAAAGCGTAGCCGGGCGGCGGAGCACGGCCCGGCCGCGTCTTGCCTGGCGGGACGCGGCCGAGCCGGTCCGGTGGCCGGTACCGGGATCGGCACAGGTGTCAGTACGGGTGCACGCCCAGCCGGGAAGCGGGCGGCGGCCCGTACCCCTCGGCGACGCGCTGGTGGTACGTCTCCCGGTCGATGACCTCCAGGCCCACGATCTCCCACGGCGGCAGCCCGGCCGAGGAGCGGTGCTCGCCCCACAGCCGCAGCGCGACGGCCGCCGCGTCGTGCAGGTCGCGGGCCTCTTCCCAGTAGCGGATCTCGGCGTGGTCGTTGGCGTAGCGGCTGGTCAGCAGAAAGGGGTGGTCGTGGGCGAGCTGTTCGAGTGCCCGCCGGACCTCCTGGACGGGGGCCTCGGCCCCCGAGACGCTGAGGGTTACGTGCCACAGCCGGGACGCCTCGCGCCGCCCCGCCGCCGGCCGCTCGGACGTCGCCCGGCCCGGCCCGTCGCGGTCCCCGGACGCGGAACCGCCGGCCGTTCCGGCCGTTCCCACGCTGGTCAGTGTGCGCTCCGCCGTCCCTCGGGGCAGCGCCCCTGAGCGCCCTCGTCTCACCGGCGGCCTCCTGTTATGCGTATCGCTCCGCTCGTAGGTACGGGGGCGGAGCCGATCGGTGCTGTCGTCCTTCACCGGCACCGGACCGCCGCCGGATGCGCCACCGCGTGCGGACCGCTCGGGTCACCGCGGATCGCGCTGCTCCGGGGCCCGGTCGCGGGCGGTTCCTCGGCAGTGGTCCGGCACTGCTGTCTCGCGGCGCGCGCTCGCGCGCGGCGGACGGCACTCCCCTGACGCCGTCCCCGCAACAAAGTTGACCAGCCCGCGGGCCGCCGCGGGGGCATTTTCGAGAAGGTCTCCGTGGAAAGGCTGGTCTTTGGACCTTTCCTGCCACTTGTTTCCCTGTCGTGACGACCGTCAGTGGCGCAGTACGACCAGATCGTCACGGTGCACGACCTCACGTTCGTACGCGGGCCCCAGCTCACGGGCGAGATCGCGGGTGGAGCGGCCGATCAGCCGTGGGATCTCCCGCGCGTCGAAGTTGACCAGGCCGCGGGCGACGGCGCGGCCCGCGGTGTCCCGCAGTTCGACCGGGTCGCCCGCGCTGAACTCCCCCTCGACGGCGGCGATGCCGGCCGGCAGCAGCGAGGAGTGCCGTTCGACCACGGCCTCGACGGCGCCGTCGTCGAGCACCAGCGCGCCGCGCGGGGTGGAGGCGTGCGCGAGCCACAGCAGCCGGTCGGCGGAGCGGCGTCCGGTGCGCAGGAAGTGGGTGCCGGTGGGGCCGCCGGCCAGGGCGTCGGCGGCGTGCACGGCGGAGGTCAGGACGACCGGGATGCCGGCCGCGGCGGCGATCCGGGCCGCCTCGACCTTGGTGACCATGCCGCCGGTGCCGACGCCGGCCCGGCCCGCGCTGCCGATCGAGACGCCCTCCAGGTCGGCCGGGCCGCGTACCTCGGCTATCCGGGAGGTGCCGGGGGTGCTCGGGTCGCCGTCGTAGAGCCCGTCCACATCCGAGAGCAGCACGAGCAGGTCGGCCCGGACGAGGTGGGCGACCAGGGCGGCCAGCCGGTCGTTGTCGCCGAAGCGGATCTCGTCGGTGGCGACGGTGTCGTTCTCGTTGACGATCGGTACGGCGCCCATGGCCAGCAGCTGGTCCAGGGTCCGGAAGGCGTTGCGGTAGTGGGCGCGGCGGCTGGTGTCGTCCGAGGTCAGCAGGACCTGGCCGACGCGGCGGCCGTAGCGCGCGAAGGAGGCGGTGTAGCGGGCGACCAGCAGGCCCTGGCCGACACTGGCGGCGGCCTGCTGCCGGGCCAGGTCGCGGGGCCGCCTGTCCAGGCCCAGCGGCGCCAGGCCGGCCGCGATGGCACCGGAGGAGACCAGCACGATCTCCTTGTCCTGGTGCTTGGCCAGCACGTCCACCAGCGCGTCCACCCGGTCCGCGTCCAGGCCGCCGCTCGCCGTGGTCAGCGAGGACGAACCGACCTTGACCACGATCCTGCGGGCGTCCGTCACGTCCTGCCTTGCGCCTGCCACTGCCTACCCCTGTGCTCGCCTGTGCACCGCCGCGTACGGGACGGTCCCGTCTGCGGGAGGTTCCCGTACGGGTGTTTCCGTACCACCGCAATCTACGGCAGGGGGACCGGCGAGCGCCCGTCGGATTCCCACGGCCCGCCTCGCCGGCCGCTGTGGGAATCTCCCTTGAGGCGGCACGGCACGGCGTACGGCACGGGAAAGGCCCCCGTGGCACCGGGGGCCTTTCTCACCTGCGTACGTCCGCGGGACCGGGCGTCAGCACGGGCATCAGAACGGACGGAAGTCCTGGAACTCGCCCTCCGCCTCGTCCCGCGCCGCCTCGCGGTCGCGGCGGCGCTGCGCGGCCGGCCGCGGCGCCTCCATGCGGTGGTCCTCGCCGCGGCGGCCGAGCATCTCGGCGCCCGCCGCCATCATCGGCTCCCAGTCGAAGACGACCGCGTTGTCCTCGGGGCCGATCGCGATGCCGTCGCCGGCGTGCGCGCCGACCTTGCGCAGCTCGTCCTCGACGCCGAGGCGGTTGAGGCGGTCGGCGAGGTAGCCGACGGCCTCGTCGTTGTTGAAGTCGGTCTGGCGCACCCAGCGCTCCGGCTTCTCGCCGCGGACGCGGAAGAAGCCCTCGCCCTCCGGCGTGACCGTGAAGCCCGCGTCGTCGACGGCCTTCGGGCGGATGACGATACGGGTGGCTTCCTGTACGGGCTTGGCGGCGCGGGCCTCGGCGACGATGCCGGCCAGCGCGTACGACAGCTCCTTGAGGCCGGTGCGCGCGACGGCCGAGACCTCGAAGACGCGGTAGCCGCGCTCCTCCAGGTCGGGGCGGATCATGTCGGCGAGGTCCTGACCGTCCGGGATGTCGATCTTGTTGAGGACGACGACCCGCGGCCGGTCGTCCAGGCCGCCGTACTGCGCCAGCTCGGCCTCGATGATGTCGAGGTCGGAGACCGGGTCGCGGTCGGACTCCAGGGTCGCGGTGTCCAGGACGTGTACGAGCACCTCGCAGCGCTCGACGTGCCGCAGGAACTCCAGGCCCAGGCCCTTGCCCTGGCTGGCGCCGGGGATGAGCCCCGGCACGTCCGCGATGGTGTAGACGGTCGAGCCGGCCGTCACCACGCCGAGGTTGGGCACCAGGGTGGTGAACGGGTAGTCCGCGATCTTCGGCTTGGCGGCCGAGAGCACCGAGATGAGCGAGGACTTGCCGGCGCTCGGGTAACCGACCAGCGCGACGTCCGCGACGGTCTTGAGCTCCAGCACGATGTCGCGGGCCTCGCCGGGCTCGCCGAGCAGCGCGAAGCCGGGGGCCTTGCGGCGGGCGGAGGCCAGCGCGGCGTTGCCGAGGCCGCCGCGGCCGCCCTGCCCGGCGATGAAGGTGGTGCCCTGGCCGACCATGTCGGCGAGCACGTTGCCCGCGCGGTCCAGGACGACGGTGCCGTCCGGGACGGGCAGGACCAGGTCCTGGCCGTTCTTGCCGGCGCGGTGGTCGCCGGCGCCCGGCTGGCCGTTGGTGGCCTTGCGGTGCGGGTGGTGGTGGTAGTCCAGGAGCGTGGTGACGTCCTGGTCGACGACCAGGATCACGTCGCCGCCGCGGCCGCCGTTGCCGCCGTCCGGGCCGCCGAGCGGCTTGAACTTCTCGCGCATCACGGAGGCCACGCCGTGGCCTCCGTTACCCGCGGCGACATGCAGCTCGACGCGGTCCACGAAGGTGGTCATGGTGGGGATGCCTCCAGATACGACGGAATTGTCTCTGTACTAACACGCCAAGGGCGGACCGGCCTTCCCGCGTACTGCGGGGAGAGGCGGTCCGCCCTCGGAGTGGTGCTGCTGAGCTATCGCCCGGTGCCGAAGTGGTGGGTCACTCGGCGATCGGGACGATGTTCACGACCTTGCGGCCACGGTGGGTGCCGAACTGCACCGCACCGGAGGCCAGGGCGAACAGGGTGTCGTCGCCGCCGCGGCCGACGCCCGTGCCCGGGTGGAAGTGGGTGCCGCGCTGGCGGACCAGGATCTCACCGGCGAGGACGGCCTGACCGCCGAAGCGCTTCACACCGAGCCGCTGAGCGTTGGAATCGCGACCGTTCCGAGTGGACGATGCGCCCTTCTTGTGTGCCATGTCTCCTCAGTCCCTTACTTCGCCGGCGAGTCGATGCCGGTGATCTTGATCGCCGTGTACTGCTGGCGGTGACCGATCCGCTTGCGGTAGCCGGTCTTGTTCTTGTACTTCAGGATGTCGATCTTGGCGCCCTTGTGGTGGTCCACAATCTCCGCCTGGACCTTCACCCCGGCCAGCACCCACGGGTCGCTGGTAACCGACTCGCCGTCGACGACGAGCAGCGTCGAGAGCTCGACCGCGTCGCCAACCTTGCCGGCAGAAATCTTGTCAACCTCGACGATGTCGCCCACAGCAACCTTGTGCTGGCGACCACCGCTACGCACGATTGCGTACACGCGGATCTCACTCTCTCGCTAGATACGGGACCACTGATGCCAGCCGCCCACACGGGTTCGAGACGATCCCGTGAAATCCGAATGGACGAGCGGCCTCCCCCGGCGGACCGGGAGGTGTTTGCTCAGGGGTTTGGCGTGCTACAGACGCCGACGGTCAAGGTTACGGAACCTCGACCGGGGGGTCAAACCGGCCCCGGGCCACGTACGGCCCGGGGGCGCGGTCCGGCCCCGCTCAGTCCTCCGTCGAAGCCGACACCGACGCGGCCGGGGCCTGCTCGGCGGCAGCGGTCTTCTTGGCCGCCGCCTTCTTCGTCGTGGTCTTCTTCGCGGTGGTCTTCTTGGTGGTGGCGGCCTTCTTGGCAGGAGCCTTCTCCGCCGTGGCCTTCTTGGCGGCGGTGGTCTTCTTCGCCGCCGTCTTCTTGGCCGTGGCCGTCTTCTTGGCCGTGGCCGTCTTCTTGGCCGTGGCCGTCTTCTTGGCCGCCGCCTTCTTCGCGGGCGCCTTCTTGGCCGCCTTCTTCGCCGCGGTCTTCTTGGCGGGCGCCTCCTCGGCGGCCTCCTCGGTGACCTCGGCAGCCGCGGCGTCGCCCGTGCTCACGGCGTCGTCAGCGGGGACAGCGTCCGTGGGAGCCTCCGCGGCCGGTTCGGCGACCGGCTCGGAGACCGTTTCAGCAGCCGGCTCGGCGGACGGCTCCGGTGCGGCCTGTGCCGCCGCCGGGGCCTCCTCGGCGACCTTGGGCGAACCCGCGGGCGCCGACGCCTTACGGGTCGCACGGCGGCGCGGACGGGCCGGCGCGGGCTCGGCGGCCGGTTCCGGCGCCGCTGCGGGCTCCGGCTCGGCGGCCGGTGCCGGCTTGGGCTCGGCGGCCTCCACCACGATCGCGGCGGCCTCGGACGCCTTGGGCGCACCCGCCGGGGCGGACACCTTGCGGCTGGCGCGACGGCGGCCACGGCCGCGTACGCCACCGGCTGCCGCCTCGGCCTCCGCCGGGCTGCCGAACCACTCCTCGGTGTCGGCCACCGCGGGCTGCAGCTCGGCCTCGGTCACCGCGACCGGCTCCAGCTCCGGGTGCTCACCGGCCCGCGCGCTCTCCGCGTCCTGGTGCTCGTCGTGGTGCTGGTGGTCATGGTGCTGGTGGTCCTGGCCGGACGCGCCGCCCTTGCCGCCCTTCTTCTTGCGCTTGCCGCCGCCACCGCCGCCGGCCGAGGACGGCTGGTCCATGTGGACGATGACGCCGCGGCCGTTGCAGTGCACGCACGGCTCGGAGAAGGACTCCAGCAGGCCCTGGCCGACCCGCTTACGGGTCATCTGGACCAGGCCCAGCGAGGTGACCTCGGCGACCTGGTGCTTCGTACGGTCGCGGCCCAGGCACTCCAGCATCCGCCGCAGCACCAGGTCCCGGTTGGACTCCAGCACCATGTCGATGAAGTCGATGACGACGATGCCGCCCAGGTCGCGCAGCCGCAGCTGGCGCACGATCTCCTCGGCCGCCTCCAGGTTGTTCCTGGTCACGGTCTCTTCGAGGTTGCCGCCCTGGCCGGTGAACTTTCCGGTGTTCACGTCGATGACGACCATGGCCTCGGTCTTGTCGATCACCAGCGAGCCGCCGGAGGGCAGCCAGACCTTGCGGTCCAGCGCCTTCATCAGCTGCTCGTCGATGCGGTACGTCGCGAAGACGTCGACGTCCGAGGTCCACTTCTGGAGGCGGTCGGCCAGGTCCGGCGCGACGTGCGCGACATAGCCGTGGATGGTCTCCCACGCCTCGTCACCGCTGACGATGACCTTCGAGAAGTCCTCGTTGAAGATGTCGCGCACGACCCGGACGGTCATGTCCGGCTCGCCGTACAGCAGGCTCGGCGAACTGGTGGAGCCCGCCTTGGCCTTCTTCTGGATCTCCTCCCACTGCGCCTGCAGGCGCTCCACGTCGCGGCGCAGCTCGTCCTCGCTGGCCCCCTCGGCGGCGGTACGGACGATGACGCCCGCGTCCTCGGGGACGATCTTCTTCAGGATCTGCTTCAGGCGCGACCGCTCGGTGTCCGGCAGCTTGCGGCTGATGCCGGTCATCGAGCCCTCGGGCACGTAGACCAGGTAGCGGCCGGGCAGCGAGACCTGGCTGGTCAGGCGGGCACCCTTGTGGCCGATCGGGTCCTTGGTGACCTGCACCAGCACGGACTGGCCGGACTTCAGCGCGGTCTCGATGCGGCGCGGCCCGTTGGCCATGCCGAGCGCCTCGAAGTTGACCTCGCCCGCGTACAGCACGGCGTTGCGGCCCTTGCCGATGTCGACGAAGGCGGCCTCCATCGACGGCAGGACGTTCTGCACCTTGCCGAGGTAGACGTTGCCGACGTACGACGTCGACTGCTCCTTGTTGACGAAGTGCTCGACGAGCACGTCGTCCTCAAGGACGCCGATCTGGGTGCGCTCGCCGCTCTGGCGGACGACCATCACGCGCTCGACGGCCTCGCGGCGCGCCAGGAACTCCGCCTCGGTGATGATCGGCACCCGGCGGCGGCCCTGCTCACGGCCCTCGCGGCGGCGCTGCTTCTTGGCCTCCAGACGCGTCGAGCCCTTGATGGACTGGACCTCGTCGGACGGCTCGTCCTTCTTGCGGGGCTCGCGGACCTTGACGACCGTACGCTCCGGGTCGTCGCCACCCTGCGGGGCGTCCCCGTCACCGAGGTCACCGCTGCGACGGCGGCGGCGACGGCGCCGGCGGCTGCTGCTGGAGCCGCCGCCCTGCTGCTCGTCCTCCGCGGCCTGCTCGTCCTGCTCCTCCTCGGCGGCGGGCTGCCCGGCGTCGGACTGCGGCGCCTCGTCCGGCTGCTCGTCGCTGCCGTCGGCGGCCTCACCGCGACGGCGGCGGCGGCCTCCGCGACGGCGGCGGCGCGAGGGGCGGTCGCCCGACTCGTCGTCACCCTGCGCGGCGTCGCCGCGCTCGTCGTCGGTGTCGTCGGCGTCGTCGTCGGCGTCGTCCTGGAGGTCCTGCGCGTCCTGGACGGGCTGGGCGTTCGTGTCGTTCTGAGCGGGTGCCTGCTCGGCCGCGGGCTGCTGCTCGGACTCGGCGGCGGCGCCCCGGCGGCGACGGCGGCGGCCACCGGACGCGGGCTGCTCGTCCTGCTCGGCGGCGGGCTCCTCGGCGGCCTGCTCGGCCGCGGCGGCGGCCGCTGCCGCGGCGGTCTCCGGGGTCTGGAACATCGGCTCGGTGAAGACCGGCGCCTGGAAGACGGCCGTCGGCGGGCGACGGTCGCGGCGGCGGGAGCCACGGGTGGGCTCCTCCGGCGCGGCCTCGGCCTCGGCGCGCGGCTGCTCGGCGGCGGGCTGCTCCTGCTGCGGGGCCTCGGCCTTACGGTCGGTGCGGCGGCGCGAGCGGCGGCGCGGCGCGTCGTCCGAGCCGGACGCGGCGGTGGGCTGCTCGCCGGCCTCGGGGGCGGCAGCGGCGGCCCGGCCGCTCTCCGCGGCGTCGCCCGCCTGCGGGGAGCCCGCGGGGGCGGTGGCCTTACGGGTGGCGCGGCGGCGCGTACGGGCGGGCTTGGTGTCCTCGACGGGCGCGGCCGGGGTCTCGGCGGCCTGGGCCGCGGCGGTCCCGTCGCTCTCCTCGGCCTCGGACTCTTCCTCGGCGTCGGCCTGCGCCTGTACGGCCGGCTGCTCGGCGACGGGCTGCGGCGAGCCGGCCGGAGCGGTGGCCTTACGGGTGGCACGGCGGCGCGTACGGGCCGGCTTGGCGTCGTCCGACGCGGCGGGCTGCTCCGGGGCCGCGGGCTGCTCGGCGGCGGGCGCGGCGCCCTCGTCGCCGGAGGCGGCCTGCGGCGCGGCGGCAGCGGGCGCCTCGGCGGACGGCGAGCCGGCCGGTGCGGAAGCACGGCGGGTGGCGCGGCGGCGCGGGCGGGGGCTCGGCGCCTCGTCCTCGGCGGCCGGCTGGGTCTCCTGCGGGGCCGGCGCCGCGGCCTCCACGGCCGGCTGCCCGGCGGCGGCCTGCGGCGCGCCGGCCGGAGCGGTGGCCTTACGGGTGGCACGGCGGCGGGTACGCGCCGGCTTGGCGTCGTCCCCGGAGACGACCGTGGAGGCGTCGCTCCGGTCGTCCTGCGCGGCACTCGCGGCCGCGCTGCCGTTGCTCCCGGCGCCGCTGTCCACGGTCACCGGACTCTCGACGGAGGCGCTCACCGCCCCCGAGGGCGGGCCGGCCGGCCGGGAGGCGGCGCGGCGCCGGCGGCGCGGCGGCAGCGTGTCGCTGGGGGTACTGCCCTCGGAGGAGTGCTCCGAGGGGCCGCTGGGTTCGTTGGGCTCAATGGGTTCGAGCATGCGGGCGGTTCTCCCGTCACGCTCCCGGGCGCCACGCCTTGTTCCGGACGCGGCCCGCATGAGATGCGCGGTGCCGCCCTCCGGGGCGCGGGCGCCGCACGGGAGCTGTCGTCTCGCTCGCCGGGCCCGTAGGTCGGGGACCGGCGAAAGTCTGCTGGTCAGTGCGTCTGCCGGACCGGGGTGGCTCCCTGGTTGATCGGCGACGCGACGACGGCGGTCCTTGTGCAGGACCGTCCGGCGCCTCGCGGCACTCAGCCGGCGGCCGTTGTCGTGCCGGCCTCGGCAGCGTCGCGGTCGGGCGCGAGCGGGTCGGTCACCGCGCCGGTCTCCTCATCGAGCAGCCCCTGCGCCAGCCTGGTCACCGCTGCGGGGACCGGCGGCGCCAGGTCGGCCGTAGCTCGGAGGCCGGACAGGACGTCGTCGGGTCGTACGGCAGGTGTCAAATGCCGAACAACCAGCCGCAGTATCGCACAGGCTTTGCCGTCCGGCCTATCGCCCTCGGGGGCGGCGGCTTCGAGGCGGGTGACCGCGGCCCGCGCGTCGAAGGTCCGCATGCCGTTCTTCGTACGGCGTTCGACCTGCACTTCCTCGGCGGCGAGGAACGTCTCGGCGGCCCGTGCCGCCTCGGCGGGCTCGACACCGTCGAGCCGCAGCTCCCACACCGATGCCTGTAGCCGGTCGGCGAGGCCGGAGGTGCGGGCCTCGACCGCGTCGGTGATGTCCAGACCGGCCGGCAGCGACTCGTTCAGCAGCTCCCGGAGCAGCGCCGGATCGCGGCGCTCGGCGAGCTGGATCTCCAGGTACTCGGCCTCGCTGCCGGTACCGGTCGGCGCGGCGTTGGCGTACGACACCTTGGGGTGCGGGGTGAAGCCCGCCGAATAGGCCATGGGGACCTCAGCGCGGCGCAGCGCCCGCTCGAAAGCGCGCTGGAAGTCGCGGTGGCTGGTGAACCGGAGGCGGCCGCGCTTGGTGTAGCGCAGTCGGATGCGCTGCACCGCCGGTGCGGGCGGCGGGCCTTCGGGCTGTCGCTTGCCCAGTGTTACTTCTCCTTGGTGTGAGGGCGCTACTGGACGTCACCCCCGCGTGGGGCGGGGACGGTCCCGGATGACGCCTACCCAGCGTCGCCCAGTCCGGGCCCCCGCGTGGGCGGGGACACGTCGCGCCCGGACGTCTTACCTAGAGTACGTGCCTGCGGTGCCGCCGGTTCCCGCCGGGGCTCCGGCACCCTGGCGCGCTCCGGCTGCTCCGGCGCCCCGAACAGGGCCCGCCGGAGGTCGGCGCGGGTCTGCCGTACGGACTGCCGGGCGGCGGCCAGCGCATGGCGCACGGACCGGCCCGCCTCGCCGGCGGCGCGCCGCACCGGGCGCCACAGGCCGTCCCGTAGGGCGTGGCCCACCGGAGTGAGGACCGTGCGGTACGCCCAGCGGAACGGCTCGACGAGGATCCACCGCAGGAGTGTCCCGAGGAAGCGGCCGACGGCCCGGGAAACGTACCCGGCCACCCGCCAGCAGTGCCCGAACGCGGCACCGGTCTCCCGCACCACGACGGTCACGGCGGCGCCGGCCGCCCGGCCCACCGGGGCGAGGACGTACCGCCACACCGCGACCGCCGGGACGACGACCGTCCACCGTACGAGCGCGGCGACGACGGCCCCGATGCCGCGTACCACCCAGGCGATACCGCGCCCCACGGGTGTCATCACGCACCGGTGGAACCACTGGGCAGGCACCACCACCAGATGCCGTCCGAGCCAGGCCAGTCCCGCCCCCAGCCCGCGGACCACCCACGCGGCCCCGCCGCCGAGCCACATCACGGCATGTCCGACCGGGGTGAGAATCCAGCGGTACACCCACACCGCCGGCACCACGACCAGCCAATGCGCCAGCCAGGCCACCGCCACGCCGATGCCCGCCCCGACCGGCACCACCAGATACCGCCACGCAGCGACCCAAGGCCAGTAGAAGACCGCCTTGGCCAGCCAGAGCAGCCCCGCGCCGAAAACCCGCCCGGCCCAGGCGACCCCGTGCCCGACCGGCGTGAGAACCCAGCGGTACGCCCAGGCCAGCGGCGCGACGACCAGCACCCGCCCCAGCCGTCCGAGTCCCCGCCCGACAGGCCGCAGCACCCCCCGGTGCAGCGCCCGCCCACAGACCGCGAGCCCGTCCCACACCATCCGCACCGGCACCACAAGCACCAGCACCACAATCCGCACCGGCAGCCGGACCACCCGCGTCAGACAGCCCTCCCCCGGTTCATGACGCTCGGGCACCCGGTGCCGTTCGTGCCCTTTGGACAGCAACGGCCCACCCGTGGGCTCCATACGGCTTCTTCCCCCTCGTGCCCGATATGAGCACTGTCGCGCACATGCCGCGGCCCGGCCGCCGCGGTACTGCGGGGGCCGGGCCGGGGCACGTACCTGGAACGCTTACTTGACGACGGACAACGGCAGCAGCTTCTTGCCCGTCGGGCCGATCTGGATGCTGGTGTCCATCTGAGGACACACCCCGCAATCGAAGCACGGCGTCCACCGGCAGTCCTCGACCTCGGTCTCGTCGAGGGCGTCCTGCCAGTCCTCCCAGAGCCAGTCCTTGTCGAGGCCGGAGTCGAGGTGGTCCCAGGGGAGGACCTCCTCGTAGGTGCGCTCGCGGGTGGTGTACCAGGCGACGTCGACGCCGTACTCGGGGAGCGTCTCCTCGGCGGCCTTCATCCAGCGGTCGTACGAGAAGTGCTCGCGCCAGCCGTCGAAGCGGCCGCCGCCCTCGTAGACGGCGCGGATGACGGCGCCGACGCGGCGGTCGCCGCGGGAGAGCAGGCCCTCGACGATGCCGGGCTTGCCGTCGTGGTAGCGGAAGCCGATGGAGCGGCCGTACTTCTTGTCGCCGCGGATCTTGTCGCGCAGTTTCTCCAGGCGGGCGTCGGTCTCCTCGGCGGAGAGCTGCGGCGCCCACTGGAACGGGGTGTGCGGCTTGGGTACGAAGCCGCCGATGGAGACCGTGCAGCGGATGTCGTTGGAGTTGGCGACCTGGCGGCCCTTGGCGATCACGTTGACCGCCATGTCGCCGATCTGGAGGACGTCCTCGTCGGTCTCGGTGGGCAGGCCGCACATGAAGTACAGCTTCACCTGCCGCCAGCCGTTGCCGTAGGCCGTGGCGACCGTACGGATCAGGTCCTCTTCAGAGACCATCTTGTTGATGACCTTGCGCATGCGTTCGCTGCCGCCCTCGGGCGCGAAGGTCAGTCCGGAGCGACGGCCGTTGCGCGTCAGCTCATTGGCAAGATCGACGTTGAAGGCGTCGACGCGGGTCGACGGCAGCGACAGGCCGATCTTGTCTTCCTCGTACCGGTCGGCGAGGCCCTTGGCGATGTCGCCGATCTCGGTGTGGTCCGCGGAGGACAGCGACAGCAGGCCGACCTCCTCGAATCCCGTGGCTTTGAGGCCCTTGTCCACCATCTCGCCGATGCCGGTGATGCTTCGCTCCCGCACGGGGCGCGTGATCATGCCGGCCTGGCAGAAACGGCAGCCGCGGGTGCAGCCACGGAAGATCTCGACCGACATCCGTTCGTGGACGGTCTCGGCCAGCGGGACGAGCGGCTGCTTCGGGTAGGGCCACTCGTCCAGGTCCATGACGGTGTGCTTGGACACCCGCCACGGGACGCCGGAGCGGTTCGGCACGACGCGCGAGATGCGCCCGTCGGCCAGGTACTCCACGTCGTAGAACTTGGGGACGTACACGCTGCCGGTCTTCGCGAGGCGGAACAGCAGCTCGTCGCGCCCGCCCGGACGGCCCTCGGCCTTCCAGGCGCGGATGATGTCGGTGATCTCCAGCACGGCCTGCTCGCCGTCACCGATCACCGCGCAGTCCAGGAAGTCGGCGATCGGCTCCGGGTTGAACGCCGCGTGGCCGCCCGCGAGGATCAGCGGGTGCTCGTCCGTGCGGTCCTTGGCTTCGATCGGGATGCCCGAGAGGTCCAGGGCGGTGAGCAGGTTGGTGTAGCCCAGCTCGGTGGAGAAGGAGACGCCGAGGACGTCGAAGGCGCTGACCGGGCGGTGCGCGTCGACCGTGAACTGCGGCACGTCGTGCTCGCGCATCAGCGCTTCGAGGTCCGGCCACACGCTGTACGTGCGCTCGGCGAGCACGCCCTCGCGCTCGTTGAGGACCTCGTACAGGATCATGACGCCCTGGTTGGGCAACCCGACCTCGTAGGCGTCCGGGTACATGAGCGACCAGCGCACATCGCAGGAATCCCAGTCTTTGACGGTGGAGTTGAGCTCTCCACCGACGTACTGGATGGGCTTCTGGACATGCGGGAGAAGCGCTTCCAGGCGCGGGAAGACCGTCTCGACAGGCATCGCGGCGTCTTTCATGAGCTGGCAGGGGTGACCATCCAGCGTACCCCGGGAACCGGGGTCCTGTTGACGGGCGCCGCCCTGGTGGGCGCCGGGTGACGGGTTGGGGACGGTGGGTCACGGGGAGCCGGGACGGGGGCCGGGCGGGGCGGTGGGTCCGCCGCCCCGCCCGGCGCGTCACCCGCGCAGTTTTCCGCGGTGCGCCGGTTTCGACGCCTTCCGCCACACCTCGGGCAGCTCCCGCTCCCGGGCGGCCGCCGCCGCTTCCTCCCGCCCGTACAGCAGTCCGAAGGTGAAGCCGCCCTCCCCCGCGCCGTGCGCCTGTACGGCGAGATCGCGCAGTGCCGCGCGGGCCACCACGCTGTCCTGGTGATCACCGAGGAGCTGCTGCACCCGCTTCATACGGGTGGCGAACTTCTCCGCCGGGCGGCCCAGCGCCGGCCGCGCCGCCTCCGCCGCGTACCGGACGCGCTTGGCCGCCTTGCGGGCGGCGTGCAGTGCCTCGTCGCGCTCCGGCCCGGGCGGCGCCGTCAGCGCGGCCGTCATCCGCCTGTCGAGCCGCCGGTAGTCCTTCAGCACGGCCTTCGCCATCGTCCGCGCCGGCGGGCGCGCCGCAGCCGGGCGCAGTGGCGGTTCCGCGAGGAGGGCGTGCAGGGTCTCCAGCAGCGCGAGGTGCCGCGCTCCGTCCAGGACCGCGAGCAGCGACTGCCGGGAGCCGAGGCGGCGGCGCTGCGACCACAGGCGCAGGCGCGCGGACACCGGCCCCAGCCGCAGTGTCCGCGGCAGGTCCGCCAGCCCCTCACGCAGCCGTTCCGCAAGCACCTCGCGGTCCCGGTCCACGCCCAACTCGCCTGCCAGCCACTTGAGTTCGGCACCGATCGGACCGGTCGCCGTCCGGTCCAGGACCGCGCCGTACGAACGGAAGGCGCTGCGCAGACGGCGGGTGGCGACGCGCATCTGGTGAACCGAGTCGGGCACGTCGCGGCGGACGGCCGGGTCCAGCTCGACGAGGGTGCGGATCTGCTCGTGGACGTAGGCGAGGACGACGTCGCCGGCGGTGCGGGGGGCGGCGTCCGTACCGGTTGCTTTCCCGGCCTTCCCACCCTTGCGGGTCTTCCCGGCCGCCTTGGCGGCCTTGCCCCCACGAGGCTGCCCGGCCGTCTCCGCCAGCGCGCGGGCCAGCTTGGACCCCGAGGTCGCGGGCCGCACTCCTGAGGCCACCAGGACCGCCTCCACGGCGTCCAGGAACGCGGGAGTTCCGTCCCCCACCAGTTCCACCTCGATCTCGCGCCAGCGGACCCCGACCGCCACCCGGCCCGGCGGCGGCGCCTGCTCCCGGTCCTGATCCCGGTCCCGGCCGCGCCCCGCGCCGTCCCCCCGGTGCGCGCCCTCCCCCGGCTCCGCACCGTCCACACGGTGTGCCACCACCTCGTCGACCGCCACCTCGGCCAGCGGCTCGCCCCGCGCGTCCTCCAGCACCCGCAGCGTGCGCCGGGTCCGCAGGTGGGCCACGGGCGCCAGGCGCGTGCCGCGCACCCGGGAGCGCACCAGTGCCGCGAGCTTCGGCGGCAGCCGGTCGGCCAGGGGCGTCCGCACCTCGTCCCGTACGCCGGGGGCGACCGGGAGTTTCAGGTGCCAGCCCGCGTCGCCGCCGCCGGTGCGCCGCCGCAGCGTGATGCCGTCGGCGGCGAGCCGCTGATCAGGGGTGTCGTAGTAGGTGGCGGACAGGACGACGGTGCCCTGGTCCGCGATGGCCGCGACCCCGGCGACGCCGGTCAGGTCGGGCAGTTCGGTGCTGTCGTCGGCCTCGTACTTCCGCTCGATTTCCCGCACGGTGTCCGCCATGGATCGAATCTAGCCGCGTGTGAGCCGTCGAGGCAGTCCCCGACCGGACGTTCGCGCGGGAGCGCGTCGCGCGCCGGACGGGTTCCGGGCTGGCCACGCGGCACCCGGCCCGAAAACAGTTCATCCCCGCACGAACACCTGCGAATGCCGGACAGCTCCTTTCCGGCCGGTTGCGGAAATACGCCGTCTTGCCGTCGGCAGTTGCCGCTCGGACGATCGGTCCCTCATCCCGTGCGGACCGCGGCGGCCACGAGAGCCGCGGTACGTCCGTGCGCCCTTTCACGAGGAGGACCCGATGACCACCAACGGCCGCCAGAGCCTCAGTCCCGATGCGGCACGGCAACTCGCCACCGCCACCAAGACCACCCCGCAGATGCGCGGCATCACCCCGCGCTACCTGCTGCGCGCCCTGCCGTGGGTGGACGTCGAAGCCGGCGTCTACCGCGTCAACCGCCGCCGTACGTTCATCCTCGGCGACGACCGGATCAGCACGTTCTCCGAGGGCGACAGCCACCGCATCGTCCCCGAGGACCTGCGGGAACTGCCGTTCCTGCGGCAGGCCGACGAGAGCCAGCTGCGTGAACTCGCCGAGACGTGCGACGAGGTGACCTTCGAGGCCGGGCAGATGCTGTGCTCGGAGCACGACAGCGCCGACCGGCTCTGGGTGCTCGTACGGGGCCGCGCCGAGAAGCGGGTGACCGGCCGCTACGGCGAGGACGCGCTGCTGGAGATCGTCGGTGACGGCCAGTTCTTCGATCTGGAGGCCTGGGCCAAGGGCGAGTCGCTGCCGTACCGGGTGCGTACGCTCACCCCGGGTGTCGCCTTGTGCATCCACCGTTCCAAGCTGGCCGAACTGGCCGAACGCGACGAGACGTTACGCACCTCGATGGAGACCTACTGCTCCGGCGAGGGGCCGACGCCGGGCGCCGAGGCGCCGGTGGACCTGGCCTCCGGGCACGTCGGCGAACCGGTGCTGCCGGGTACGTACGTGGAGTACGAGGACACGCCGCGCGAGTACCACATGAGCCTCGCCCAGACCGTGCTGCGCGTGCACACCCGCGTCGCCGACCTGTACAACCAGCCCATCGACCAGACACGTGCGCAGAGCAACCTGACCGTGCACGCCCTGCGCGAGCGGCAGGAGTCGATGATGCTCAACCACCCGGAATTCGGCCTGTTCAACCAGGTCGCGCCGGGTATGCGGGTACAGCCGCGCACCGGCGCGCCGACGCCCGACGACCTGGACGAGCTGCTGGCCAAGGTGTGGAAGCAGCCCGCGTACTTCGTCGCGCACCCCCGCGCCATCGCCGCGTTCGGCCGGGAATGTACCCGCCGGGGTGTGCCCCCGGTGACCGACACCCGGTTCGGCAGTCCGCTGCTGACCTGGCGTGGCGTGCCGCTGCTGCCGTCCGACAAGGTGGCGGTCAACGGTGCGGGGACGACGGAGATCCTGCTGATGCGGGTGGGCGAGGCCGAGCAGGGCGTGGTGGGCCTGCGTCCCAGTTCGGTGCCCGACGAGGCGGAACCGGGCCTGTCCATCCGGAACATGGGCGTCGACCAGAAGGCCATCACCTCGTACCTGGTCACGGCGTACTTCAACACCGCCGTCCTGGTCGAGGACGCCCTCGCCGTCCTCCAGAACGTCGAGGTGTCGAAGTACCATGACTACTCCTGAGGTCACGGCGCTCACGGCACCGCTTAGCGCGCTCCTCGGCAAGGGCTCCAAGACGGTCACCGCGGCTCCTGCCTCCGGCACGGATCCGGCCGCGCGTACGGGCACGGCCGCGGACGCGGTCACCGCCCCGGGCATGGGCGCTGTACCGGGCGCGGGGGCGACCGTCGTACCGGCCGCGGCCATGGCGGGCCTGCCGGGGATGCAGCAGGTCCCGAGCGCGGACTCCGCCACGGGCGGCGCGACGTCAAGTGCCGTACCGGGTACGGCTTCCGTGGTACCCGGAGCCGAGCAGTACCCAGGCTTCGGCAGCGTCCCGGGCATGGGCGCGGTCCCGGGCATGGGCGCGGTCCCGGGCATGGGCGCGGTCCCGGGCGCGGACGCCGTTCCGGCCACCACCGGAGCGATCCCCACCACCACCGCATTCCCCACCACCGACACCGTTCCCACCACCCCCGCAGCCCCAGCCCCCGGCGCGGCTCCCACCACCGTCCCCACCGCCTCCGCTCCCCAGCAGGTCCCGGGGTCGCAACGCGGCGCCTTCTCCCCCGAGATGGCGCGTCGCGACGTGCCGATCCTGCACCGGCTGGTCAACGGCCATCCGCTCGTCTGGCTCGACAACGGCGCCACCACGCAGAAACCGCGCCAGGTGATCGAGGCGCTGGCCGCTTTCTACGGTTCGGCCAACTCCAACATCCACCGCGGTGCCCACACCATGGCCCGCGACGCTACCGCCCTGTACGAAGCGGGCCGGGCCGCCGTCGCGGACTTCCTGGGCGCCCCGTCCCCCGAGGAGATCGTCTTCGTCCGGGGCACCACCGAGGCGATCAACCTGGTCGCGCAGACCTGGGGGCGGGCCAACGTCGGTCCGGGCGACGACATCCTCGTGCCCGTGCTGGAGCACCACTCCGACATCGTGCCGTGGCAGCAGCTCGCCGCCGAGACGCATGCCCGGGTGGTGCCGGTGCCGCTTCTGCCGGACGGGCAGATCGACCAGTTCGCCTACGCCGACCTGCTGTCCTCCCGTACCCGGCTGGTGGCCGTCAGCCATGCCTCCAACGTGCTGGGCACCGTCCCGCCGGTGGCGGAGATGACGGCGCTGGCGCACCGTTACGGCGCCAAGGTGCTGGTGGACGGCGCGCAGGCGGTGGCGCACTTCCCGGTCGACGTGCAGGCTCTGGACGCTGACTTCTACGCCTTCTCCGGTCACAAGCTGTTCGCGCCCACGGGCATCGGCGCGCTGTACGCCAAGCCCGAGCTGCTGGCGTCGATGGTGCCGTGGCAGGGCGGCGGGAACATGATCGAGTCCGTTTCCTTCGACCGCACGACGTTCGCGCCCGCGCCGCACCTCTTCGAGGCCGGTACTGGTCACATCTCGGGTGTGGTGGGGCTGCTCGCGGCCCTCGACTGGCTGTCGTCCTTCGATCACGAGGCCATCGCCACGTACGAGACCCAGCTGCTGGCCTACGCGCAGCAGGCGCTGGCGGCCGTGCCCGGCCTGCGGGTACTGGGCGAGGCCCCGGACCGTATCGGTGTGCTGGCCTTCACCCTCGCGGGTCACGACTCGACGGCGGTGGCGCAGGCCCTGGACATGGAGGGCATCGCCGTCCGCTCCGGCCACCACTGCGCGCAGCCGGCCCTGGCCCACTACGGCCTGGACAGCGCCGTACGCGCCTCCCTGGCCCTCTACAACACCCCTGAGGAGGTGGACCGGCTGGCGGCCTCCTTGCTGCGCCTCCAGCAGTCGTCGTGAGCGTCACCGTGAGCTGACCGGGAGCGCCCGCCCCGCCTCCGGGGCGGGCGCCGCCCCGTTCCGGCCGCCGCCCGCCCGCCCGGTACAGTGCGCTTGACTCGCGCACATCACGGCAGGGGGGAACGATGCTCGCGCATCTGACGGACACCGCACGCCAGTTGGCCGGCATTCTGTGGCAGCAGCACACGGTCTACCGGGACCGGACGGGTGGGGTGGTCATACGGGGCGAGCACGTCCAGCGGTGGATCAGCCTGTCCGTCACCGGGACCCGTGGCGAGGTGCTGATACGGGCGGGGCGTATCCTGGACGGCGGTACGAGCGCGCCCGCGCGGGCGGAAACGGTCCTGCGGCTGGACAGCGGTACGGGCGAACTGGCCGCCGCCTGCCGCCGGTTACTGGCCGACATCGCGATCAACGCCGCTCCGGAGGCGGCCCGCGCACCCCGGCCCGACGGGCCGCGGCCACGGGCCCGCAGGCGGACGGGGAAGGCGCGGATCGCCCTGTGGGTCCTCCTCACCACGGTGACCAGCGCCTCCGTGCTCGCCGCCCTCGTCGCCTACAGCTCCTACAGCGCCGCCCGCTGACGTACGGGCGGCGCGGGTCAGGCCGACACCGGCCGCTGCACGTGGATGGACTGGAGCAGCCCTATGGCGATCCAGACCGCGAACATGGACGTACCGCCGTACGAGACGAACGGCAGCGGCAGCCCGGTGACGGGCATGATGCCGAGCGTCATGCCGATGTTCTCGAACGCCTGGAAGGAGAACCAGGACACGCAGCCGGCCGCCACGATCGTGCTGTACAGCTCGCTGGCCTCGCGGGCGATGCGGCAGGCGCGCCACAGCACGACGCCCAGCAGGACGATGATCAGGCCCGCGCCGAGGAAGCCCAGCTCCTCACCGGCGACGGTGAAGATGAAGTCGGTCTGCTGCTCCGGGACGAACTGGCCGGTGGTCTGGCTGCCCTGGAAGAGGCCGGAGCCGGTCAGCCCGCCGCCGCCGATCGCGATGCGCGCCTGGTTGGTGTTGTAGCCCACGCCCGCCGGGTCCAGGCTCGGGTTGGCGAAGGCGGCGAAGCGCGCGATCTGGTAATCGTCCAGCAGCCCGAGCTGCCAGACGGCCACACAGCCGATCACGCCGGTGCCCACCAGTCCGAGGATCCACCGGTTGGAGGCGCCGGAGGAGAGCAGCACGCCGAGGATGATCGCGCCGAGGACCATCACCGAGCCGAGGTCCGGCATCAGCATGATGATGGCGACCGGGACGGCGGCCAGGCCGAGGGCCTGCACGACGGTGCGGTGGTCGGGGTGCGGGCGGTCGCCCGCGTCGACCCGGCCCGCGAGGATCACCGCCATCCCCAGCGTGATCGTGATCTTGGCGAACTCGGCGGGCTGGAGGGAGAGCCCGCCGGGGATGGCCAGCCAGGAGCGGGAGCCGTTGATCGTGGCGCCCAGCGGCGTGAGGACCAGCAGCGACAGCAGCAGCGAGACGGCGTACAGGATCGGTACGGCGCCGCGCAGCGTGCGGTGGCCGAGCCAGATCGCGCCGGCCGCCAGGGCCAGGCCGATGCCGGTGTTCAGCAGGTGGCGCAGCAGGAAGCCGTACTCGTCGCCGTGGTTGAGCTCGGTGCGGTTGCGGGTCGCCGAGAAGACCAGCACCGCGCCGATCAGGGACAGCGCCAGGCAGCACAGCAGCATGACCCAGTCGAGGCGGCGGACGACGGAGTCGCGCGCGGTCAGCTTGCCCCATGCGCCGCGGTCGGGGGTGTAGCGGCGGACGGTGAAGCCGTTCGCCGTGTGCGAGCTGGTCACTGTTCCCGCCTTCCGGCCGCGGCGGGCGGCGGTGTGGCGGCGACGGGCTTGATGGGCTGTGCCTGGATCGTGCCGTCGCCCAGGATCTTGGGCAGGCCGGTCTGCGGCTTCGGCAGCAGCGCCGCCTTCTCGTCGATCTTGCCCTTGTCGTCCACCCCGTACAGCGCGTTGTAGATCTTGCGCACGGCGGGGCCGGCGGAGCCCGAGCCGGTGCCGCCCTGGGAGATGGTCATGACGATGGTGTAGTCCTTGGTGTACGTGGCGAACCAGCCCGTCGTCTGCTTGCCGTAGACCTCGGCCGTACCGGTCTTGGCGTGCATCGGGATCTTGTCCTGCGGCCAGCCCTGGAAGCGCCAGGCGGCGGTGCCGCGGGTGGCGACGCCGGCCAGCGCGCCGTCGATCTGGGACAGCGTCTTGGCGGTCACCGGCAGCTTGCCGTGCGCCTTGGGCTCGATGTTCTCGATGCGCTTGCCGTCGGGGCTGACGACGGCCTTGCCCACGGTCGGGTTGTACAGCGTGCCGCCGTTGGCGATCGCCGCGTAGATCGTCGCCATCTGGATCGGGGTGACCTGGGTGTCGCCCTGGCCGATGGAGTAGTTCACCGAGTCACCGGCGCGCATCTTCATGCCGGACTCGCAGTTCTCCTTGGCGATCTTCGACACGTAGTCGTCGCCGGTCTTGCCCTGCTTGCACCAGCTGTCCTTGTTGGCCTCCCAGTACCGCTTCTTCCACTGGCGGTCCGGGACGCGGCCGGTGACCTCGTTGGGCAGGTCGATGCCGGTCTCCTTGCCGAGGCCGAACTGGTGTGCCGTCTTGTAGAACCAGTCCGCCGGGTTCTTCGGCTTGTTGCCGCCGTCCTTCTGCCACTGCTGGTAGGCGAGGTTGTAGAAGACGGTGTCGCAGGAGACCTCCAGCGCGCGGCCGAGGTTGATCGGCCCGTAGCCCTTGGACTCGAAGTTCTTGAAGACCTGGCCGCCGATGTTGAAGGAGGCGGTGCAGGGGTAGTTGCTGTCGAAGTCGTATCCGGCGTTGACCGCGGCCGAGGTCGAGATGACCTTGAAGATCGAGCCGGGCGCGGCCTGCCCCTGGATCGCGCGGTTGAGCAGCGGGTAGTTGGAGTCCTTGCCGGTCAGCCGCGCGTAGTCCTTGCCGGAGATGCCGCCGACCCAGGCGTTCGGGTCGTAGGACGGGTTGGAGGCCATCGAGACGACCCGGCCGGTCTTGTTCTCCATGACGACGACGGCACCCGCGTCGGCCTTGTAGTTGGTGCCGGTGTTCTTGTCGTGCGTCTTGCGGGCGTCCTTCATCGCCTGGTCCAGTTCCTTCTCCGCTATGGCCTGGACGCGGGCGTCTATGCTCGTGACGACGTTGGAGCCGGGCACCGCCTTGTCGCTCTTGGCCTTGCCGATGACCCGGCCGAGGTTGTCGACCTCGTAGCGGGTCACGCCGGCCTTGCCGCGCAGGGCACTGTCGTAGGTGCGCTCCAGTCCGGACCGGCCGATCTGGTCGGAGCGCAGCAGCGGCGAGCGGGTGTCCTTGGCCTTCTGGATCTCCTCGTCGGTGACCGGCGAGAGGTAGCCGAGGACCTGGGCGGTCTCGGCCTTGCCGGGCGCGGCGTAGCGGCGTACGGCGGTGGGTTCGGCGGAGATGCCGGGGAAGTCCTCGGAGCGTTCGCGGATCTGGAGGGCCTGCTGGGTGGTGGCCTCGTCGGTGATGGGGATGGGCTGGAAGGGCGAGCCGTTCCAGCAGGGCTGCGGGGTCTTGGCGTCGCACAGCCGGACCTTGTTGCGGATCTCCGTCTCCGACATGCCCAGGACCTTGGCGAGCCGGCCGAGCACGGCCTTGCCGTCGTCCTTCATCTTCAGCAGGTCGGTGCGGCTGGCGGAGACGACCAGGCGGGTCTGGTTGTCGGCGAGCGGGATGCCGCGGGCGTCGAGGATGGAGCCGCGGGTGGCCGGTTCGACGACCTGCTGGACGTGGTTGTTGCGGGCCTCGTCGGCGTACTCCCGGCCGTTGCGGATCTGGAGGTACCACAGCCGGCCGCCGAGGGTCAGCAGCAGCGAGAAGACGAGGATTTGGATGGCGATCAGCCGGATCGTGACGCGCGAGGTACGGCCGGTCTCCGGAATGTTGGTCACAGTCGCTTGACCCCCTTGATGCGTCCTGCCTTGTTACGGGGCGGCCTGCCGAGCAGTCCGCCGCGCTGGCCGCCGATCCGGGCCTGCCTGGACGGAAGGCCGGTGCGCATCGAGCGGCTCGCCTTCAGGCCGGTGCCGGAGCCGATCCAGCCGTGGACCGCCTTACGGCCCTTGGCGGAACCGCCCTGTCCGCCGGCGGCGTCCGCCGCCAGCGGGTCGTTCTCGGTCCTGCGGGCCAGCGCCATGACCAGGGGTACGGCGAACGGGGCCAGCAGCAGGTCGTAGAGCGTGGCGGTGAACAGCAGCCAGCCCAGGCCCACGTGCCGGGCGGCGGAGTCGCCGACGAGCGAGCCGACGCCCGCGTACAGCAGCGTCGAGCCGAGGGCGGCGCCGACCACGACGACCAGCGGCATGGTCGCCGAGCGGTGCTGCCCGGTGTCCGGCTTGGTCAGCCCGGCCACGTACCCGATGACGCACAGCACCAGCGCGTACCGGCCGATGGCGTGGTCGGAGGGCGGCGCGAGGTCGGCGAGCAGGCCGGCGCCGAAGCCGACCAGGGCGCCGCCGGTGTGTCCGTAGACCAGCGCCAGGCCGAGGACGACCAGGAGCAGCAGGTCCGGGGTGGCGCCGGGCAGTTGGAGCCGCGCCAGCACACTGACCTGGACCAGCAGGGCCACGACCACCAGGACGGCCGAGAGCAGGGTCCTCTTGATGCGCATCGGTCAGCTCCTGGGGGAGGCGCTCGCGGTGGGGGTGGCCGTGACGGTGACCGTCGGGGTCGGCTTGGGTTTGGCGGGTTTCTGCGGCAGCACCGTGTCGCGCGGGTCCTCGCGGGGCGGCTGGACGACCACGCCGACGACGTCCAGCTGGGAGAAGCCGACGAACGGGCGGACCTGGAGGGAGCGGGTCAGATCGCCGTTGGACGGGTCGACCTTGACGACCCGTCCGACCGGGACGCCGGGCACGAACGGCTTGTCGGCGCTGGAGCCGAAGGTGACCAGCCGGTCGCCCTTCTTCACCTCGGCCTTGCCGTTCAGGAGCTGCACGCGCAGCGAGTCGCCGCCCTGGCCGGTGGCGAAGCCGATCTCGTTGGTCTTCTCCATGCGGGTGCCGACGGTGAAGTCGGGGTCGTTGGCGAGCAGGACGGTGGCGGTGGTGCGGCCCACGGTGGTGACCCGGCCGACCAGGCCGTCCCCGTTCAGGACGGTCATGTCGCGGGCGATGCCGTCCTGGGAGCCGGCGTCGATGGTGACGGTCCAGGAGAAGCCCTGCGCCGCGCCGATGGCGATGACCTGGGCGCCCTTGATGCCGTACTGGCCGGTGCCGGCGGTCTTGAGCATCTTGTCCAGCTCGGCGGCGCGGTTGCGGTTGCGGTCGGAGGAGCCCAGCTTCGCCTTGAGCGCGGCGTTCTCCCGCTCCAGGGCGCTGATACGGGTGTGCCGCTCGCCGGAGTCCCGTACCGCGCCGACCGCGTTGCCCACCGGGTCGACGACCGTGGCGATGCCGCTCTCGACCGGTCCGAAGGCCGCGGCGGCAGCCTGCCGGGCACCGGCGAGCGGGGACCGTTCGCCGCCGCGGATGTCCACCGTGATCAGCGCGAACGCGATCGCGACCAGCAGCACCAGTAGCAGCCGGCTCTCTCGTGTGTCCCTCACGTGCGGCGGCCGTGTCCTTCCTCGTAGGACCGGCCGGCTGCGGGCCCGCGCCGGTCGCGCTGGGGAGTGCGTTGTGCCTTTGTACGCAGTTGCTCGCCCGTGGGGGCGTGGTGCCTTTATACGCAGTGCCCGCCCGTCGGGGCGTGGTGCCTGTATATCAACGATCCGCCGTACGGACGATCAGCCGCCCGTACGACGGAATGTCGGGTTCCTCAGCGGCGCGGCTGGGAGTCCAGGACCTGCTGGAGCGCCTCGAACTCCTCGACGCACTTGCCGCTGCCGAGTGCGACGGAGTCCAGCGGGTCCTCGGCGATGTGGATCGGCATGCCGGTCTCGCGGCGCAGACGCTCGTCGAGGCCGCGGAGCAGGGCGCCGCCTCCGGTGAGCACGATGCCGCGGTCCATGACGTCACCGGACAGCTCCGGCGGGCACTTGTCGAGCGTCGTCTTGACCGCGTCGACGATGGAGTTGACCGGTTCCTCGATGGCCTTGCGGACCTCGGCCGCCGAGATGACCACGGTCTTGGGCAGGCCGGAGACCAGGTCCCGGCCGCGGATCTCGGTGTGCTCGTCCTGCTCCAGGTCGTACGCCGAACCGATGGTGATCTTGATGCTCTCGGCGGTGCGCTCGCCCAGCAGGAGGCTGTACTCCTTCTTGATGTGCTGGATGATCGCGTTGTCCAGCTCGTCGCCGGCCACCCGGATCGACTGGGCCGTGACGATGCCGCCGAGCGAGATCACCGCGACCTCGGTCGTGCCGCCGCCGATGTCCACGACCATGTTGCCGGTGGCCTCGTGGACCGGCAGGCCGGAGCCGATCGCGGCGGCCATCGGCTCCTCGATGATGTGCACCTGGCGGGCGCCGGCCTGGGTGGACGCCTCGATGACCGCGCGGCGCTCGACTCCGGTGATGCCGGAGGGGACACAGACGACCACGCGCGGGCGGGCCAGGTAACGGCGCTTGTGGATCTTGAGGATGAAGTAGCGGAGCATCCGCTCGGTGATCTCGAAGTCGGCGATCACGCCGTCCTTCAGGGGACGCACCGCGACGATGTTGCCGGGGGTGCGGCCGATCATCTTCTTCGCCTCGGCCCCGACGGCCAGGATGCCGCCGGTGTTGGTGTTGATGGCCACGACCGACGGCTCGTTGAGGACGATCCCGCGACCCCTGACGTACACCAGCGTGTTGGCGGTCCCGAGGTCGACAGCCATGTCACGGCCGATGAACGACATGTTGTTCCCCATGAGGATACGTCTGGCCTTCCCAACTGGAGCGAATGCTTACTTGAGGTCGGCAGGTGTGGTGCGCCGGGGCGCGGAAGCTCCATCGTAGTCACGAAGTCCCCACCGCTCGAACGCGGTGCGGGGTTCCTTCGCCATTGTCGGCGGAACACGGACCCGCCCCCCTCAATGGGGACGTCGTGTCGCGCCGAAGCGTTCCCCCGTTCGGAGCGCGGAAAACCGCGGGGCGACCGGCGGTCGGCCGGTCGCCCCAGGTCACCGGGGGTCCCGGGGGCCGGAGGTCAGGAAAGACCCGGGAAGAAAATCTTGATTTCACGCTCCGCCGACTCCGGCGAGTCCGAGGCGTGGACGAGGTTCTCCCGGGTGATGGTCCCGAAGTCGCCGCGGATCGAACCGGCGGGCGCCTTGATCGGGTCGGTGGGGCCGGCCAGCGTCCGTACGCCCTCGATGACCCGCTCGCCCTCGACGACCAGGCTGACCACCGGGCCCGACGACATGAACTGCACCAACGGCTCGTAGAAGTCCCGGCCGACGTGCTCGGCGTAGTGCTGCTCCAGAATCGCGCGGTCCAGGGTGCGCAGTTCCAGCGCGCTGATCGTCCAGCCCGCCTTGCGCTCGATACGGCCGAGAATCTCACCGACCAGGCCGCGGCGGACCGCGTCGGGCTTGAGGAGGACGAGCGTGCGCTGGCTCACGGGAGGGGCTCCTTGTGTGACGTGCGACAGACGGCAGGTGCCCTGAGGCTACATGGGTGACGGCGTTGGGCTGTACGCGGTACCGGGGCCGGTCAGGGGGCCGAACGGGTGGCGCGGCCACAGGTTTCGCACGGGTGTCCGATGCGGTCGGGGCGGAGCCCGGGGCGGGCCGCCGGTCCGGGCTGCCGCGCGGACGCCCCCGGAAGCACGGAGTCCGGCCCCGGGGCACGCGCCGCACATTCGTACTTTCGTACGACGCCTGTCCGGAACCGGACCGGAAACCGTGCAGCCGTGACTACGCCGTACCCGGCTGCGGCCCCTCCTCCGCCTGGGCCGCCCAGCGGGCCTTCGCCTCGTCGATCTTGCGGCCGAAGTGCACCGACGCCCACCACAGCGCGGCGAAGACCGCCCCGAGGAAGAACATCGTGGTCACCACGAAGCCGCTGGCGATCAGCGCGGCCTGCAGGACCCAGCCCAGCTGCACGCCGCCGGGGCGGGTGAGCACGCCGCACAGCAAAACGCACAGCAGCATCGCGACGCCGCTGACCGTCCAGACCGTGGCCGTGGAGTGGCCGGAGGTCTGCATCGCGACCAGACCGGCGAAACCGATCACGAAGAACTCGCCGATCAGCGTGCTCGCACACAGCGTGCGCATGCTCAGTTCCTCCCCAGGAGCAGCCGGGCCTCGCCGACCGTGATCACGGAGCCGGTGACCAGCACGCCCGCGCCGGAGTACTCGCCCTCCTCCTCCGCGAGGGTGATCGCCGCCTCCAGCGCGTCGTCGAGCCGCGGCTCGACCTGCACCCGCTCGGAGCCGAAGATCTCCACGGCGACGCCCGCCAGCTCGTCCGCGTCCATGGCGCGGTGGCTGGAGTTACGGGTCACCACGATCTCCGCGAAGATCGGCTCGAAGGCCTCCAGGACGCCTCGTACGTCCTTGCCCTCGCTGGCGCCGACCACCCCGACGAGTCGGCTGAAACCGAACGCCTCGCTGACGGCCTCGGCAGCGGCCCGCGCGCCCGCCGGGTTGTGCGCCGCGTCCAGGATGACGGTCGGGCTGTTGCGGACGACCTCCAGGCGGCCCGGCGAGGCCACCGCGGCGAATGCGGAGCGGATGGTGTCGATGTCGAGCGTGCGGGCGTGCTCGGAGCCGATGCCGAAGAACGCCTCGACGGCGGCGAGCGCCACCGCGGCGTTGTGCGCCTGGTGGGCGCCGTACAGCGGCAGGAAGATGTCCGGGTACTCGCCGCCCAGACCGCGCAGCGTCAACAGCTGGCCGCCGACCGCCACCTCGCGGCTGAGCACGCCGAACTCCATGCCCTCGCGGGCGACCGTGGCGTCCACCTCGACCGCGTGCTTGAGCATCACGGACGCCGCGTCCACCGGCTGCTGCGCCAGGACGACGGTCGCGTCCTTCTTGATGATCCCGGACTTCTCGCCGGCGATCTGCTCGGGTGTCTCGCCCAGGCGGTCGGTGTGGTCCAGCGAGATGGGCGTGACGACGGCGACGTCCCCGTCGATCACGTTGGTCGCGTCCCAGGTGCCGCCCATGCCGACCTCGACGACCGCGACGTCCACCGGGGCGTCCGCGAAGGCCGCGTACGCCATGGCGGTGAGCACCTCGAAGAAGGACAGGCGGTACTGCTCGCGCTCGTCGACCATCTCCACGTACGGCGCGATGTCCCGGTACGTCTCGATGAAACGCTCCGCCGAGATCGGGGCGCCGTCCAGGCTGATCCGCTCGGTCACCGACTGCACGTGCGGGCTGGTGTACCGGCCGGTACGCAGCTCGAAGCCGGACAGCAGCGCCTCGATCATGCGGGCGGTGCTGGTCTTGCCGTTGGTGCCGGTGATGTGGATGGACGGATACGCGCGCTGCGGCGAGCCCAGCACGTCCATCAGCGCCTCGATGCGCTGCACCGAGGGATCCAGCTTCGTCTCCCCCCAGCGGCCGGCCAGCTCGGCCTCCACCTCGCGCAGCGCGCGGTCCACCTCGGGGTCCTCGGGGCGGGCGGGAATGCCGTCCCCCTGAGGCGGGCCGGCCTGCGCGCGCAGGGTACGGCTGCCGGCCTCGATCACGGCGAGGTCGGGGTCCCGGCCTGTCTCGGCCTCCACCATCTCCTCGAAGGGGTCGGCCTGGCCGTCCGGGCCGGGAATCGGGTCGGGGTCGTCGTTTCGGGGGCGGTCGTCGCTCACGGCTCCAGTCTACGAGCCACCACCGACACCGGTGGGTGGCGGCCCGAGGCCGGGGGCGGGACGGCCCGCGGCCCCGGCCACGACGGGACGCCCGCCCCCGGCAGCTCCCGGCACTACGACAGCGCCGCCTTCATCATCGCCTTGGCCACCGGGCCCGCCAGGCCGCCGCCCGAGATCTCGCTGCGGGCCGCATCACTGTCCTCGACCATGACGGCGACGGCCACCTGGTGACCCTTGCCGTCCTTGGCGTAGGAGACGAACCAGGCGTACGGGGTGCCCTCGTTGTCCACGCCGTGCTGGGCGGTGCCGGTCTTGCCGCCGACCGTCAGACCGTCGATCTTGGCCTTGGAGCCGGTGCCCTCGTTCACGACGGTCTCCATCGACGACTGGAGCTGCTCGGCGGTGCGCTGCGACATCGCCTTGCCGTACTTCTCCGGCTCGTACCGCTGGAGCGTGTTGCCGCCGCTGTCGGTGAGCTTGTCGACCATCTGCGGCCTCTGGAGCTCCCCTCCGTTGGCGATGGCCGAGGAGACCATGGCCATCTGGAGCGGCGTCGCGGTGTCGTCGAACTGGCCGATGCCGGACAGCGCGGTCTGCGCCTTGTCCATGCCCTGCGGGTACAGGCTCTTGCCGGCCCGTACCGGAGTGTCCAGCTTGCCGTCGTTGAAGCCGAACTTCTCGGCCTGCGCGCGCACCTTGTCCTGGCCCAGGTCGGCGGCCAGCTTCGCGAAGACGGTGTTGCAGGAGTACTGGAGCGCGGTGCGGATGGTGGCGTTCTTGCAGGGGGCGGAGGCGCTCTCGTTCTTCAGCTGGGTGCGGGTGCCCGGCAGGGTGTACGGGTCGGGGCTGTCGGTGGCCTCGTCCACGGAGGAGTACAGGCCGTTCTCCAGCGCGGCGGCCGCGACGACCAGCTTGAAGGTGGAGCCGGGCGGCAGCGGCTGCCGCAGCGCCCGGTTGACCTCGGGGTGCTTCTCGTCCGCGGACAGGTCCTTCCACGCCTTCTGGTCGCCGCTGCCGGAGCCGGAGAACTCGCCCGGGTCGTACGAGGGCGTGCTGACCATGCCGAGGACCTTGCCGGTGGCCGGGTCGAGGGCGACCGCGGCGCCGGTCTTGCCGCCGAGCGCCTCGTAACCGGCCTTCTGCACCTTGGAGTCGATGGTGGTGGCCACGTCGCCGCCCTTGGGCCGCTGGCGGGTCAGCGCGTCGCCCGGGTTCTGCAGGCGGCTGTCGGAGCCGTCGAGGAGGTCGCCGTACAGGCTCTCCAGCTGGTTGCTGCCGAAGATCTGCGAGGTGAAGCCGGTGACGGGGGCGTAGAGCGGGCCGTTCTTGTACGTCCGCTTGTTCTTGAGGGTGCCGTCGGTGGCGGTGGACCCGGTCACCGGCTGCCCGTCGACGAGGATGTTGCCCAGCGGATTCGCGTACTTGGCTATGGAAACGCGCGGATTGTGCGGATCGTCCGAGAACGTGGACGCCTTGGCCCCCTGCAGCCAGGTGACCCACGCCAGCAGCGCGAGGATCAGCAGGATGCAGAAGACCGAGACGCGGCGCAGGGGTTTGTTCATGGGTGGCGCGGCTCCTCGTCGCTGGACGGTGCGTGCGGCCGACTACGTAGCTGTACGTTTCGCCGGAAAGTCCCGTTTGCGGGCCCCATGCTCCCCCGTCTCGATGAGAGGCGGATGAGAACGCGGCGGCCACCGCCCCACCGTGACGCACGCCTCTGACGGCCACCCCGGGGCAACGCACCACCCCCCTGCCCGCATCTTCCCCGGCGGGCTCTGTGAGCCTTGACCGACACGAAGATCCGGAGAACTCCGGCAGAGACGGGCCCCGGGGGCGGCGGCGTGCGGCCGCCGGGCTCCCCCGGGCAGGGCAGGAGCTGAAGAGCGTGCGGGTGCCGGCAATCAGTCAGCGGATGCACTTGGTGCTGCTCACCGCGTGGACCGTGCTGTGGTTCGTCGTGGTCGAGCCGAACGGGGGGTTCTCCTGGCACTATCTGCGCACCGGCGGCGAGCTGATCTACCAGGGCTCGTCCGGCGACGGCACCGGCGGCCTCAACCTCTACGCCCACCACCCCGAACTCCAGATGGGCCCGGTCAGCTTCCTGGTGGCCGGCCTGTTCAACCCGTTCCCCGAGCACACCGGCCAGTTCCTGGCCGCGGCCCTGATGTCGCTGCTCGGCCTGGTGATCGTGGTACTGGCCGGCCGCAGCGCCGCCTGGCACTTCCTGGGCACCGGCACCAACCACCAGCGGCTGCGGCAGCGCGTCCTCATAGCCGGCCTGGCCTTCATCCCCATGTGGATCGAGGTCTCGGTCCGCTTCGGGCACCTGGACGACGTCCTCGCGCTGTTCTTCACGGCGCTGGCCGTACGGTCGGTGACCCGCGGCAACGCCGCGCTGACCGGTGTCTTCCTGGCCCTCGCGATGGACTCCAAGCCGACCGCGCTGGCCTTCGTACCGCTGCTGCTCGCGCTCCCGAAGGAGAAGTGGCTGCGCGCGGGGCTGTGGATGGCGGGCCTGGTCGCGGTCGCCTGGCTGCCGTTCTTCATCGGTGACATCCATTCGTTCTCGGCGGCCAAGTTCGCCATCCCCAACCACCCGGCGTCCGCACTGCGCTGGCTGGGCGTGGCCGATCCGGAGACGCCCGGCTGGGACCGGCCCGCGCAGTTCGCGCTGGGCCTGCTGCTGGGCTGCCTGGCGGTGTGGCGGGGGCGCTGGGCCGCCGTCGTCCTGCTCGGCGCCAACGCCCGGATCGTCCTGGACCCCAGCGTCTACACGTACTACACCGCGTCCGTCCTGCTCGGCACGCTGCTGTGGGACGTCATCGGCCAGCGGCGGCTCGTGCCCTGGTGGAGCTGGCTGGCGCTGCTGATCCTGTACGGCAGCGTCTTCGTGGTGCCCGACGACTCGGCGCGCGGCCTGATCCGCCTGGCCTTCGTCGCGGTGTCGACGGCGTACGTCCTGCTCTGGCCGGTACGGGAACGCGGCGACCGGCGCGGCTCCGGACGGCGCAGGCCCCCCGCCCGTAAGGACGAGGGGCCTGCGGAGAGCTACGCGCCGGGGACCGCCCCGGCGCCCGGCGTCACGCCTTGGGCAGGGCCGCCAGCTGCGCGCTGATGCGCACGATGTCGGCCTCGGCCGTCTCCAGCCGCGTACGGATCTTGGCGACGACGTGTTCCGGAGCCTTGCCCAGGAACGCCTCGTTGCCCAGCTTCGCGTTGGCCTGGGCCTTCTCCTTCTCGGCCGCGGCCAGGTCCTTCGACAGCCGCTTGCGCTCGGCCTCGACGTCGATGGCGCCCGACAGATCCAGCGCCACCGTGGCACCCGCGACCGGCAGCGACGCGGTGGCGGTGAAGTCCTCGCCCGCGGGCTGGAGGCGCAGCAGCGAGCGCATCGCGGCCTCGTGCGCGGCGAGCTGGGTGCCCGCCAGCTCCAGCCGGGCCGGGACCTTCTGGCCGGGCTGGAGCCCCTGGTCCGACCGGAAGCGGCGGACCTCGGTGACGACCTGCTGGACCGTCTCGATCTCCCGCTCGGCGGCCGCGTCGCGGAAGCCGCTGTCGGCGGGCCACTCGGCGATCACCAGGGACTCACGGCCGGTCAGCGCCGTCCACAGGGTCTCCGTGACGAACGGGACGACCGGGTGCAGCAGGCGCAGCGTGACGTCCAGGACCTCGCCGAGGACCCGGCGCGAGACGTCGGCGGCCGGGCCGCCCGCCATGAACGTGGTCTTGGACAGCTCGACGTACCAGTCGAAGACCTCGTCCCAGGCGAAGTGGAAGAGGGAGTCCGACAGCTTGGCGAACTGGTAGTCGTCGTAGTACGCGTCCACCTCGGCGACGACCGTGTTGAGCCGGGACAGGATCCACCGGTCGGTCGCCGACAGCTGCTCGGCCGGGGGCAGCTCTCCCTCGACCGTCGCGCCGTTCATCAGCGCGAAGCGGGTGGCGTTCCAGATCTTGTTGGCGAAGTTGCGCGAGCCCTGGACCCAGTCCTCGCCGATCGGCACGTCGGTACCGGGGTTGGCACCGCGGGCGAGCGTGAAGCGGACGGCGTCCGAGCCGTACTTGTCCATCCAGTCCAGCGGGTTGACCGCGTTGCCGAAGGACTTCGACATCTTCTTGCCGCGCTCGTCGCGGACCATGCCGTGCAGGGCGATGGTCTTGAACGGCGGGGTGCCGTCCATCGCGTACAGGCCGAACATCATCATCCGGGCGACCCAGAAGAAGAGGATGTCGTAGCCGGTGACCAGGACCGAGTTCGGGTAGAACTTCTCGACACTCGGGGTCTTCTCGGGCCAGCCGAGCGTGGAGAACGGCCACAGGCCCGACGAGAACCAGGTGTCCAGGACGTCCGTGTCCTGCGTCCAGCCCTCGCCCGTCGGAACCTCGTCGTCCGGTCCGACGCAGACGACCTCGCCGTTCGGGCCGTACCAGACCGGGATGCGGTGGCCCCACCACAGCTGGCGCGAGATGCACCAGTCGTGGAGGTTGTCGACCCAGCCGAAGTAGCGGGACTCCATCTCCTTGGGGTGGATGTCCACCTTGCCGTCGCGGACCGCGTCACCGGCGGCCTTCGCGAGCGGGCCGACCCTGACCCACCACTGCATGGACAGCCGGGGCTCGATGGTCGTCTTGCAGCGCGAGCAGTGCCCGACCGAGTGGGTGTACGGGCGCTTCTCGGCGACGACGCGGCCCTCGGCGCGCAGCGCGGCGACGATCGCGGAGCGGGCCTCGAAGCGGTCCAGACCCTCGAAGGGGCCGTGCGCGGTGATCACGCCGCGCTCGTCCAGCACCGCGAGATTGGGCAGGTCGTGCCGGCGGCCGATCTCGAAGTCGTTGGGGTCGTGGGCCGGGGTGACCTTGACCGCGCCGGTACCGAACTCCGGGTCGACGTGCTCGTCGGCGACGACCGGGATGCGGCGGCCGGTCAGCGGCAGCTCGATCTCCGTGCCGACCAGGTGGCGGTAGCGCTCGTCGTCCGGGTGGACCGCGACGGCGGTGTCACCGAGCATCGTCTCGGCGCGGGTGGTGGCGACGACGATCGACGCGTCGCCGTCCCCGTACATGATCGAGACCAGCTCGCCCTCGTCGTCCTGGTACTCCACCTCGATGTCCGAGATGGCCGTCAGGCAGCGCGGGCACCAGTTGATGATGCGCTCGGCGCGGTAGATCAGCTCGTCGTCGTAGAGCCGCTTGAAGATCGTCTGGACTGCCTTGGACAGGCCCTCGTCCATCGTGAAGCGCTCACGCGACCACGCGACGCCGTCACCCAGACGCTTCATCTGCCCGGAGATCTGCCCGCCGGACTCGCCCTTCCAGCGCCACACCCGCTCGACGAACGCCTCCCGGCCCAGGTCGTGGCGCGAGACGCCCTCCTTGGCCAGCTCGCGCTCGACGACGTTCTGGGTGGCGATGCCCGCGTGGTCCATACCGGGCTGCCACAGCGTCTCGTAGCCCTGCATCCGCTTCCGGCGGGTGAGGGCGTCGATCAGGGTGTGCTCGAAGGCGTGCCCGAGGTGCAGCGAGCCCGTGACGTTCGGCGGCGGGATGACGATCGTGTACGGCGGCTTCTCGCTCTTCTCGTCCGCCTCGAAGTAACCCCGCTCTACCCAGCGCTCGTACAGCGGCCCCTCTACCTCGGCCGGCGCGTACTGGGTCGGCAGTTCAGTGGGGCTGCTGTTCGGCCCGCCGTCTCGGGGGCTCTGCTGAGTGTTCTCGGTCACGACGCTCAGTGTACGGGCGTGGATGTCGCAGTCTCGAATCGGTTTGGGACCCGGAGCACCGGCTGACAGTGGCGTCGTACAGGATGTTGGCGACGCATAGACATCAACTGTGACGGGCGTCATCGGGCGCCGTCAGTTGCCACGAGGGGAACCCGCTCCATGAGCTTCCACCAGCCGCCTCCCGGCCCGTACGGGCAGCCGCCGCAGCAGCCCGCGCCGTACGGGCAGCCGCCGCAGCAGCCGGTCGGACAGCCCGGGTACGCCTACCCGCAGCAGGGCGGCCAGGTTCCCCCGCAGCAGCCTTACGGCTACCCGCAGCAGGCTCCCCAGCCCGGCTACCCCCAGCAGCCCCAGGCGCCGTACGGCCAGCAGGCGGGTTACGGGCAGCAGCCGCAGAGCGGCGGCAAGGGCAAGGGGGTGAAGATCACGCTCAGTGTTCTCGCGGTGGCGGCGGTGGCGGGCATCGGCGTGGGCGCGTACTACGCGTTCGGTCCTGGCGGGGATGTGAAGCCGTACACGATCTCCATGCCGGCCGACCTGCTCGACGGTACGTTCAAGAAGGCGAAGGGCAAGGACGAGACGAAGGACGAGTCCCAGGACGCGAAGACCAAGGCACTGGGCATCCTCGAGGGCACCAGCGTCCAGGGCGCCTACGCGAACGGCAAGGGGCAGCCGCTGCTCGTCACCGGTGTCTACGGCAAGGTCGCCGACCCCAAGAGCACGGTGAACAAGATGGTCGCCCAGATCGAGAAGAAGTCGGAGCGGACGGACACCCAGGGCACGAAGCTGGAGACCGTCACCCCGGTGACGGAGTTCTCACCCGAGGGCTTCGACGGCTCGGTCATGAAGTGCAAGGCGGTCAAGGGCACCGCGTCGCGGGGCGGCCTCAGTGCGACGTCCACGGTGTCGTGGTGCATCTGGGGCGACTCCAGCGCGGTCGGCATCGTCATGAACAACGGGCTGGAGGCGCCCGCCAGGTCCACCGGCGCCGCCTTCTCCGCACAGGAATTCTCCGAGAAGACCCGCGAGATCCGCGACGCGGTGCGGCACGAGAAGTAGCCACCGCGCCCGTTCCGCACCACTCCAGGGGGAGGACACGCCATGAGCTTCGACCAGCCGCCGCCGGGCCCGTACGGCAGTAGCGGACAGCCGCCGCAGGGGCCGTACGGGAGCAGCGGGCAGCAGCCGCAGCAGGGCGGAGGGTTCGGGCCGCCGCAGGGGCCGCCCCCTGGCCCGCCTCAGGGACCGCCGCCCGGCCCGTACGGGTACGGCCCTCCCCAGCAGCCCCAGGCCCCGCAGCAGGCGGTGCAGCCGATGCAGCCCCCGCAGTTCCCGCAGTTCCCGCCGCCGGGGCCGCCCGGCGGCGGCAGCGGCAGCACCGGGAAGATCATCGCCGGGGTGACCGCCGGTGTCGTCCTCGTGGGCGCCATCATCGGCGGGGCCGTCATGCTCGTCTCCGGCGACGACAACGGCGGCCGTACCCGGGCTGGCGGCAGCAACTCCGCCGCACCGACAGCCGGTTCGGACACCGACGGCGCATCCGGGGAGAAGCCGTCCGCGGAGGACGGCCCGCAGCGGCGGATGCGGCTGACGACGCCCAGGACGGTCGACGACGGCGCGTACACGCTGGAGAAGGACAAGGCGGCGCTGCAGCGCGACGGCCTGAAGCTGGGCTCGCCGCCGCCCGGCATGACGCAGGAGATCGCCCGCTACCGCGGCACCCGCGACAGCCGGACGACCGGCCTGATGATCTCCGGTGGTTACGGCACCATCGCCGACCCGGACAGCGTGGTGGACGGCATGTTCAGCGGTGTGGCCGGCGGGGGCACCACGGTCGTCCGGCAGCGCGAGACGTTCCGGCCCGGCGCGGCCGGCGGCAACGTCACGATCGACTGTGAGGTCGTGAAGCACCCGACGTTCGGCTACGCGCCGGTGTGCGGCTGGGCCGACGGCTCGACCGCCGCGGTGCTGCTCTACATGAACGGCGGGCTGCGCTCCTCCTCGGACATCAACCTGTCGCGGTACGCGGACACCACGGCCGTGGTGCGCGGGGAGACCCGCACGCCGCGCTAGCCAAAGGCCGCGGACCAGCGGCAAGGGCCGCCTCGCGACGGGTGTCGCGGGGCGGCCCTGGCCGTCCGTGCGGGGGGAACGGACGGCGCTACGCGCTCTTCTCGTGGTGTTCGCCCGGCTCGCCGCCGCGGTTGCGCGGCACCAGGGTCGGGTTCACGTTGGAGTGGACGACGTCCTCGGTGATGACGACGCGGGCCACGTCCTTGCGGGACGGGACCTCGTACATCACCGACTGGAGGACCTCCTCCATGATGGCGCGCAGGCCGCGCGCGCCGGTGCCGCGCAGGATCGCCTGGTCGGCGATGGCCTCCAGCGCCGGGCGGTCGAAGTCCAGCTCCACGCCGTCCAGTTCGAACAGGCGCTGGTACTGCTTGACGAGCGCGTTGCGCGGCTCCAGGAGGATCTGCAGCAGCGCCTCGCGGTCGAGGTTGTGCACCGAGGTCAGGACGGGCAGCCGGCCGATGAACTCCGGGATCATCCCGAACTTCACCAGGTCCTCCGGCATCACGTCCTGGAGCTGGTCCTTGGACTCGATCTCCCGCTTGGAGCGGATGTTGGCGCCGAAGCCGATGCCCTTGGCGCCGGACCGGGCCTCGATGATCTTCTCCAGGCCGGCGAACGCGCCGCCCACGATGAACAGCACGTTCGTCGTGTCGATCTGGATGAATTCCTGGTGGGGGTGTTTGCGGCCGCCCTGCGGCGGCACCGAGGCGGTGGTGCCCTCCAGGATCTTCAGCAGGGCCTGCTGGACGCCCTCGCCGGAGACGTCACGGGTGATCGACGGGTTCTCGCTCTTGCGGGCTACCTTGTCGATCTCGTCGATGTAGATGATCCCGGTCTCGGCCTTCTTGATGTCGAAGTCCGCGGCCTGGATCAGCTTGAGGAGGATGTTCTCCACGTCCTCGCCGACATAGCCGGCCTCCGTCAGCGCCGTCGCGTCGGCGAAGGCGAACGGGACGTTGAGCATCCGGGCGAGCGTCTGCGCGAGCAGCGTCTTGCCGGAGCCGGTGGGGCCGAGCAGCAGGATGTTGGACTTGCCGAGCTCGATGCCGTCGTCGCCGCCGCGCGCGCCACCGTTCTCACCCGCCTGGACCCGCTTGTAGTGGTTGTAGACGGCGACCGAGAGCGCCTTCTTGGCGGGCTCCTGGCCTACGACGTAGCTCTCCAGGAACTCGTAGATCTCCCGGGGCTTGGGCAGTTCCTCCCAGCGGACCTCGGAGGTCTCGGCGAGCTCCTCCTCGATGATCTCGTTGCAGAGGTCGATGCACTCGTCGCAGATGTACACACCAGGCCCCGCGATGAGCTTCTTCACCTGCTTCTGACTCTTCCCGCAGAACGAGCACTTGAGCAGGTCGCCGCCGTCACCGATGCGTGCCACGAGGTGCTTCCCCTTCGCCTGGGATCCGCATTGCTCCACGGACCCGGGTGCTTGCCTATCGACGGTACCTTGCCGGGCCCCCCGTACGGGCCCCCCTTGGACCGACTCGGTCAACCCGGTCCAAGGGGGCGTGTCTCCGGCTCAGAGCCTGTGTCATATTCCCGGTCGGATCAGCGCACGTCATCCGGTGCACTTCGCTGCGCTGCGTCTCGGCTCTTCCGTCAGTCTTCCGGAGGCCGAGCCGATCGCCAGGCGCCGGGATGCCCTCGTAGCGGAGCGGGGTATGACACAGGCTCTTCACTTCGCGACGGGTCGCGATCAGACCGAGGTGTCCGCCTTACGGGTCGAGACGATCTGGTCGACCAGACCGTACGCCAGGGACTCCTCGGCGGTCAGGATCTTGTCGCGCTCGATGTCGTCGCGGATCTTCTCGATCGGCGTGGTGGAGTGCTTGGCCAGCATCTCCTCCAGCTGCGTACGCATCCGCAGGATCTCGTTGGCGGCGATCTCCAGGTCGGAGACCTGGCCGCGGCCGGTCTCGCTGTACGGCTGGTGGATCAGCACCCGGGCGTTGGGCAGTGCCATCCGCTTGCCGGGGGTGCCGGCGGCGAGCAGCACGGCCGCGGCGGAGGCCGCCTGGCCCATGCAGACCGTCTGGATGTCGGGCTTGACGAACTGCATCGTGTCGTAGATCGCGGTCAGCGCCGTGAAGGAGCCGCCGGGCGAGTTGATGTAGATCGAGATGTCCCGGTCCGGGTCCATCGACTCCAGGCACAGCAGCTGCGCCATGACGTCGTTGGCCGACGCGTCGTCGATCTGCACACCGAGGAAGATCACCCGCTCCTCGAAGAGCTTCGCGTACGGGTCGTACTCGCGCACGCCCTGCGAGGTGCGCTCGACGAAGCGCGGGACGATGTAGCGGGACTCGGCGGGCTGGCCCTGGAACTCTGCCTGCGGGGCGTCGGGGCGCTCGTAGAGGCTACGGCCGGAGAAGTTGTTCATCTGGAGGTTCACCGTCCTGGTGGCGGTCAAAAGGGGCTGGAGTCGGCTGCCGGGTGCGTCTGCGGGGCGCTCAGGCCCCGGTGCCGCCCCCGCCCGGAACGCCCGCCGCGGTGGTCATGACGTCGTCGATGAGGCCGTACGCCTTGGCCTCCTGCGGGTCGAACCAGCGGTCCCGGTCGGAGTCGCGGGTGATCTGCTCGACGGTCTGGCCCGTGTGCTGGGCGGTCAGCTCGGCCATGCGCTTCTTGGTGTGCAGCAGCCGCTCGGCGTGGATCTTGATGTCCGACGCGGAGCCCGCCAGGCCCGCGGAGGGCTGGTGGATGAGGATCTCGGCGTTCGGCAGCGCGAAGCGCTTGCCCGGGGTGCCGGCACTCAGCAGGAACTGGCCCATCGAGGCGGCCAGCCCCATGGCGATGGTGACCACGTCGTTCTTGATGTACTGCATGGTGTCGTAGATCGCCATGCCGGCCGAGATCGAGCCGCCCGGGCTGTTGATGTAAAGGAAGATGTCCTTGTCCGGGTCAGCGGCGAGGAGCAGCAGCTGCGCGGTGATCTTGTTGGCGATGTCGTCGTCGACCGGCTGGCCGAGGAAGATGATCCGCTCGCCGAGCAGCCGGTTGTAGACCTGGTCGCCGAGGCCACCGAAGGTCGGCTCAGCGGCGGCGGAAGGCATCGGGATCGTCACGTGTCCACCTGCTCGTTGTCGGACGGCCCAGGGCCGTCTCAGCGTCGTCTTCTGGGGCGCGGGGAGGGCGCGGCGTGCTCCGCCGGCGCCGTTCGACTCCCCTGCCCTCGTATCTACGGACCCTAACGCGCTGGTCGGCGGGCGCCATCCCGCATTGTCAACTGTTCGCTGTGAGCGCAGGCTCACGGGCGCTCACGGGCCCTGACGACGTACGGGCCCGAACACGCGGGCGTGGCGTGTTCGGGCCCGTACGTCTGCTGGCGCTGCGGGGCGGCCGGGGCCGCCCGTGCCACCGGGTCGGCCGGGGCTCAGCCCTCGGTCTTCTCGGCCTTCTCGGCGTCGGTGCCCTCGGCCTCGGAGGCCTCGACGGCCTCCGTGGTCTCGGCAGTTTCGTCTTCGTCGTCCAGGTCGACGACCTCGCCGTTGGTGTCCTTGACCGTGGCGGCCTCGACGACGACCGCGAGGGCCTTGCCGCGGGCGACCTCACCGACGAGCATCGGCACCTGGCCGCCCTCGACGACCGCCTGGGCGAACTGGTCGGGGGACATGCCGGAGGACTGCGCACGGCGCATGAGGTGCTCGGTGAGCTCCTCCTGGCTGACGTTCAGCTTCTCCTTGTTGACCAGCTCGTCCAGGATGAACTGGGTCTTGATGCCCTTCTCCGCCTGCTCCTTGGTCTCGGCGTCGAACTCTTCCTCGGTCTTGCCCTGGATCTCCAGGTACTTCGCGAGGTCCAGGCCCATCTGGGCGAGCTGGTGGTTGACCAGGTTGTGCTTGCGGGTCTCGATCTCGTCCGCGAGCAGCTTCTCCGGCATCGGGACCTCGACCAGCTTCAGCAGCTCGTCGAGGACCTTCTCCTGGGCCTGGGTGGCCTGGTCGTACTTCTTCATCTGGGCGAGGCGCTTGGCGCTGTCGGCGCGCAGCTCCTCCAGCGTGTCGAACTCGCTCGCCAGCTGGGCGAAGTCGTCGTCCAGCGCGGGCAGCTCACGGGCGGCCACGGTGGTGACGTCGACCTTGACCTCGGCCTCCTTGCCGGCGGCGGAGCCGCCCTTCAGCTCGGAGGTGAAGGTGCCGGACTCGCCGGCCTTCAGGCCCTTGACGGCCTCGTCGATGCCGTCGAGCAGCTCGCCGGAGCCGACGGTGTAGCTGACGCCCTGGGCGACGCCGTCCTCCAGCACCTCGCCGTCGACCTTGGCCTCCAGGTCGATGGTGAGCACGTCGCCGTCCTCGGCGGCGCGCTCGACCGGGGAGGTGGAGGCGAAGCGCTCACGCAGCTGCTCGACCGACTTGTCGATGTCCTCGTCCGACACCTCGACGGCGTCGACCTCGACCTCGATGCCGGAGTAGTCCGGGATCTCCAGGGCCGGGCGGATGTCGACCTCGGCGGTGAAGGCCAGCAGCTCGCCGTCCTTCAGCTCGGTGATGTCGACCTCGGGCTGGCCGAGGACGTTCAGCTCACCCTCGTTGACCGCTTCGGTGTAGAACTTCGGGAGCGCGTCGTTGACGGCCTCCTCCAGCACGGCGCCGCGACCGAACCGCTGGTCGATGACGCGGGCCGGGACCTTGCCCTGGCGGAAGCCCTTCACCGTGACCTGCTGGTTGATCTTCTTGTACGCCGCGTCGAGGCTGGGCTTGAGCTCCTCGAAGGGCACCTCGACAGTGAGCCGAACCCGGGTCGGGTTCAGGGTCTCCACGGCGCTCTTCACGGTTCGGTCTCCTTGGGGCTGACTTCTGGGGTTCTGCTTGAGATCTGCCGACACCCGGGACCCGGGCGCCCTGCGGATCGCGCCCGGGAGAAAGACACACGGGCACGCAGCTTGCATAGTAACCGCAAGCGGGTTGGCACCCGCAATGTGATCTTGACAGGCCGCTTACGGACCCTTCGGCACGGACCTCGGGAAGGGGCCGTGCGGCCGGGGCGCGCGGCGCCCGGGACGCCGGACGGCCGACCGGGCGAGAGGCCGGACGCCGTACGGCTGAACGTGCTGAACGTGGAGAAACCTGCTGGTCGGGGTGGCCGGATTCGAACCGACGACCTTCCGCTCCCAAAGCGGACGCGCTACCAAGCTGCGCCACACCCCGTCGGTGCGACACGTAGGGTACATGGCCGTGGACGGTACGGCTGCCGGATATCCACGAGCGCGGGCCCCGGACCAGGGGGCGCACGGCGGACGAGCGGGGGCGCACGGGGCCGGAACGGCCGGCCGCGACCGGTGGTGACCGGGCGGAGTGTGCGGCGGGCCCGGGTGACCCGCTAGGATGCACTGCGTGCCGCGGTGACCCGACCGGCGGCGCATGCGGGCGTAGCTCAATGGTAGAGCCCCAGTCTTCCAAACTGGCTACGCGGGTTCGATTCCCGTCGCCCGCTCGGCGACCGGGGCCCGGCCGTGAGGAATCTCCTCCGGACCGGGCCTTCGGCGTTCCCGGAGCCGTACGGTCGCGGACACGGCGGCGGGCACTCGGCTCCGTACGGCCACGGGCTCGCGGTTCCGCAGCGCCACGGTTCCACGCTTCCCTACGACCGCCGTCCGCACCCGGCCGGCGGTTCTTGTCACGTCCTGACCGAGTACGACCGTTCCCGGGCGTGCCTCACTAAGGTGACGGCATGGAGATCTGGCTCAATCCCGCGTGTTCCAAGTGCCGTTCCGCCGTCGACCTGCTGGACGGGGAAGGGGTGCGGTACACCGTGCGCCGCTACCTCGAACAGCCGCCGACCGCCGCCGAGTTGCGGGAGGTGCTGGAGCGACTGGGACTGGAGCCGTGGGACATCACGCGCACGCAGGAGGCCGAGGCGAAGGAGCTGGGGATCGGCGGCTGGGAGCGTACGGACGCCGCGCGGGAACGGTGGATCGAGGCGCTGGCCACGCGGCCGCGGCTGATCCAGCGGCCGATCATCACGGCGGACGACGGCACGGCGCTGGTCGGGCGCAGTGAGGAGGCCGTGCGGGAGGCGGTCGCGCGGAGCGGACGCGACGACCGCTGATCGTCCCGGTGGGGCCCGTGCGCCGTGGGGAGGCCGGAGTGCGGGCCCGGACGGCGCTAGAAGCTGATGTTGTTGATCGTCTCGGCCACCGAGTTCAGGAATCGGTTGATGGACGGCGCGATGCCGGTGGAGGCGAGGAAGAAGCCGAAGAGGATGGCCACGAGCGCCGGTCCCGCCTTGAGCGACTTGCCGCGTATCAACACGATCATGATGATGCCCAACAACAGCACGACGGACAGCGAAAGAGCCACAACTGATCACACCCTCGGTCGGAACGCCTGGCCGGCCCCGGAAGCATGCAGCCGCGCACACCCCCGCTCGGCACCCATCGTGCCACCAAGTCACTGCCCAGTGGAGGCGGGTGGCGAATCATCGGCCAAGGCTTTGCCTGGCCTCCCGGACAGCCGCGTCGCCGGGCCCGGGCGGACGCCGGTCCGCCGTCCGGGAATTGACGCCACGGAACGCGTTCGGCCGTGCGGCCGGAAACGTACGCAGCGCCTGGCCGGATGACGCCGCACCGGCCGGCACCCTTTTGTGCACACGTGAATTCATGGGGCGCGGTCACGGCCGGCGGGCGCCTGCCGCACCGACATACCGGTAGCGAAGCGGACATCACCCCCGCGCCCACGACGGGGCATATGCCCTCGCATAAGCGGATGACGCAGCCCGGGACGGATATTCACCGGCCCTCCGGAAAATACGCGAAAGTGCACCCGGAACACCCGGCGACCGCCGCCCGTAAGGGAATTACCCATCGCGCCACGCCCGTATTGCACATTCGGCGGAGAAGGTTTTACGCATTCCGCGGACGCCACTAGGGTGCGTCAGATGTTTCCCGCCGCACCGACCCCACGACGCGTGCTTCCCCCGGCCGCCGAGTCCCCCGGCCGGGACGCGGCGGCCCCCGCCACGGGTGCTCCGGGCCGGTGGCCGCGCACCGCCGGACGGCCCGCGACGGAGGCCGCGCGGTCCGGCGCCGGAGGCGGCCGGGACGCTTTCTTCGACAATGCGAAGTATCTGGCGATCGTCCTGGTCGCCATGGGGCATTCATGGGAGCCGCTGACCGGCCAGAGCCGTGCCGCCGGAGCGCTCTACATGACGGTGTACGCCTTCCACATGCCGGCGTTCATCATCATCTCCGGCTATTTCTCGCGCACTTTCGACCTGCGGACGGACCGGCTGCAACGGCTGATCACCGGTGTCGTGGTGCCGTACATCGTCTTCGAGACCGCTTACACGCTCTTCGCGCGCTGGGCGAACGACGACCCGGAGATGCCGGTCAGCCTCCTGGACCCCTGGTATCTGACCTGGTTCCTGGCCGCGCTGTTCGTGTGGCGGCTCACGACGCCGCTGTGGCGGATCGTGCGGTGGCCGGTCCCCCTGGCACTCGCCGTCGCCGTCCTGGCGTCCGTGTCCCCGGAGGTCGGCGACGACCTCGACATGCAACGGCTGCTCCAGTTCCTGCCGTTCTTCGTCCTGGGGCTGAACCTGCGGCCCGGGCACTTCGCGCTGCTACGGCGGCGCGCGGTGCGGATCGCGACGCTGCCCGTCCTCGCGTCCGCCGTGGTGCTGGCCTACTGGGCGGTGCCGCGGATGACGTCGGCGTGGTTCTACCACCGGGAGAGCGCACAGGAATTGGGGGCGCCCTGGTGGGCGGGGGCGGTGATGACGCTCGCGATGTTCGGCTGCTCGCTGGTCCTGACCGGCTGCTTCCTCGCCTGGGTGCCGGCCCGCCGTACGTGGTTCACGGTGCTGGGCGCCGGGACCCTGTACGGCTACCTGCTGCACGGCTTCCTGACCAAGGGGGCGCGCGCCTCGGGCTGGTTCGACGATCACGCGTGGCCGCACTCACCGCTCGGCGAGGCCGTGGTGAGCCTGACGGCGGCGGCCGCGGTGACCGCGCTGTGCACCCCGCCGGTCCGCAGGGCCCTGCGCTGCGTGGTGGAGCCCCGGATGGCATGGGCGTTCAGGAGGGAGCCGGCGGGCCGGGGCTGACGCCGCCCGCCGGCCCCGCCCGGCCCGGTGGCTGTAGCGCGGGCCCATCGCGCCGCCCCTCGTCCCGTACGTCCGGTCGCCCGCTCGGCCGTACGGAGCGGGGGTGAACCTGGGCCAGGAGGGCTGCGGGCGAATCGCGGGCGGGGAAAACACGGGACAGGGCTCTCGACGGGAGGGCTGGGAAGGTCCCGGAGGCGGGTCGGTGGAGGAGCGGGCAGGCGGCGGTGCGGCAGGTGGTGCGTACAGGGACGACTGCCCGGAAAAGTCGTTTGGTAAACTAACCATTAACGCTTTCTTGACTCCCCCTTGACCGAACACCGTCCGGCCGAACCTCTGGAGGAGCCATCGGACACGCAGAAACCCTCCTCGCGATGGGCGGGGCCTTCCTGGCCGCCGCCGTCCTCGCCCGCCTGGGCAGCCGTATCGGGCTCCCCACGATCCCCCTGTTCATCCTGGCCGGGATACTGCTCGGCCCGCACACCCCCGGCATTTCCCTGGTCGAGGACCCGCACGAGCTGGAGATGCTCTCCCTGCTGGGTCTGGTGCTGCTGCTCTTCTACCTCGGCCTCGAATTCCACATGGACGACCTCAAGGAGGGCGGCCGGAAGATGGCCGTCGCCGGGGCCGCCTATCTGGCGCTGAACGTCGGCGCCGGCCTGGTCTTCGGTTTCGCGGTCGGCTGGGGCACCTCCGAGGCGCTGGTGCTGGCCGGTGTGCTCGGCATCTCCTCGTCGGCGATCGTCACCAAGGTCCTGATGGACACCGGTCGCCTCGGCAACCCCGAGACCAAGCCGATCCTCGGCATCATCGTGGTCGAGGACATCTTCCTCGCGCTGTACCTGGCCGCCCTCCAGCCGGTGATCTCCGGCGCCGACTCGATGGCCTCGGCGGTCCTCGACGCGGGCAAGGCATTCGGCTTCCTGCTGCTGCTCGCGGTGGTCGCCCGCTGGGGCACGGCGGTGATCGGCAAGCTGATCGCCACCAAGGACAACGAGCTGCTGGTCATCTCCTTCCTCGGCGCCGCCGTGTTCGTGGCGGGCGTCTCGGAGTGGTTCGGCGTCGCGGACGCGATCGGCGCGTTCATGGTCGGCCTGATGCTCGGCAGCACCAGCTCCGGCAAACGGATCATGGAGCTGGTGCACCCGCTGCGGGACGCCTTCGGCGCGATCTTCTTCTTCGCGTTCGGCCTGTCCATCGACCCCGGCGACCTGCCGTCGGTGGTGTGGCCGGTACTGATCGCGGTGGCGCTGACGCTGCTGATGAACGTGGTCGCGGGGCTGGTCGCCGCAAGGATCTACGGATTCGGGCCGCGTCCGGCCGCGAACATCGCCACTGCGCTGCTGGCCCGCGGCGAGTTCGCGCTGATCCTGGCGACGATGGCGGCGGGCGCCGGGCTGGACGAGCGGCTGGCGCCGTTCATCGCCGGATACGTGCTGCTCCTGGCCGTCCTGGGGCCGCTGGCGGCGGGCCGGTCCGAGTGGCTGGCGCGGATCCTGCCGGGCGGCGGACAGCAGGGACCGGACGCGCCGTCGGACGGCGGGCGGCCCGAACCCGCGACCGCCGGACGGTAGGGGACGTCCGCCGGACCAGGCCTTGTCCGGCGTGGCCTCGATGTACGTGACGTAACCGAAGGTGAGTGTGCCTGCCGTGCGTCCTCCGGGTGCCGGTCCGGGCGTCACGTCCACCGTACGGTTCAGTCGCGGCAGATCAGCAGCAGTGCGCGGTCGTCGTTGACGTCCTTGGCGACGGCCTCGATCAGATGCCAGGCGGCACCGGCGAAGCCGGAGGCCACATAGCGGTCGGCCTCGCCGGTCAGCCGGTCGATGCCCTCCGCGATGTCCCGGTCGGCGGCCTCGACCAGACCGTCCGTGAAGAGCATCAGGACGTCGCCGGGGCGCAGCGTCCCCTTGACCGGGTCGAACTGCGCCCCGTCGTACACCCCGAGCAGCGGGCCCTCCGCCGCCTTCTCCTCCCAGCGGCCGGTGCCCGCGCTGAGCTGAAGGGCGGGCAGGTGCCCGGCGGACAGCAGTTCGTAGTCGCCGGACTCCAGGTCCAGCACCAGGTGGATGGAGGTGGCGAAGCCCTCGTCCCAGTCCTGGCGCAGCAGGTAGCCGTTGGCGGCGGGCAGGAAGCCGTGCGGCGGCAGCGAGCCGAGCAGGCCGCCGAAGGCACCGGACAGCAGCAGGGCGCGGGAGGCCGCGTCCATGCCCTTGCCGGACACGTCGGTCAGTACGACTTCGAGGATGTTGCCGCCGTGCGTGCGGGAGGCCACCACGAAGTCGCCGGAGAAGGACTGCCCGCCGGCCGGGCGCAGCGCCATCTCGCGGTGCCAGCCGGCCGGCAGCTTGGGCAGTTTGCTCTGGACGCGGATACGTTCACGCAGGTCGAAGAGCATCGTGCCGCCGCGCCGCCACGGCACGCCGACCCGGCTGCGGAACTGGGCGATCAGCAGCCCGGACAGGCCGACCGCGGCGACCACCAGGACCGTGCCCGGTGTGATCCGGTCGCGTCCCTGGTCGTACGGGCCGAGCAGGGACGCCTCGACGATCAGCGCGGCGGCGGACGTGCCGTACAGGGCGAGCAGATTGGCCGGTCTCAGCAGCAGCCCGCCGGCGATCACCGGCAGGACCAGCGCAGTGGGCGCGATCCAGTCGGGGCGCCAGATGGTGCCGCAGGCGATGGCGGGAATGGCGGCCAGGAGGGCGGCGAGGGCGATCCAGTCGGAGCCGTCGCCGCGGAAGTAGTCGACCCCGGCCTTGCGCACGCGGATGCGGGCCCGGTGCATCGCCTTGCGCCACCGGGCCGTCGGGGATTCCGCTCCCGTGCTGCTCGCCATTGTTCTGGGACCTTATCCACCCGTTCGGCGGCGCGTCGATTCACGGCACGCCGCCTGGCGCAATCACCGGGAATCGCCGTTCGAAAAGCGGTCGCGCGGGCGGAAGGCGTCCTGCTACGCATGGCGTATGACGACCGAGTTGCGGCAGCTTCGTGCGGACGAGTGGGACGACTGGTACGACAAGCTGGAACGCGCGTTCGGCGGCACCCCGGAGGCCCCGGAGGAACGCGCCCTGTGGCGCCGCCTCGGGGAGCCCGAGCGCTGCCTGACCGTCCGGGACGCGGGCGATGTCGTGGGCACGGCGGGGGCGTTCGGTTTCCGGCTGTCGGTGCCCGGCGGCGCCGTCGTGCCCGCGGCCGGTGTGACGCTGGTCAGCGTGCAGTCCACGCACCGGCGGCGCGGCGTCCTGCGCGAGATGATGCGCCACCAGCTCGCGGACGTCCGGGCACGGCGCGAGCCGCTGGCCGTGCTGACCGCTTCCGAACCGGCCATCTACGGGCGGTTCGGGTACGGCGCGGCGTCCGAGGCGGTGAGCATGACACTCGACACGCTGCGCCTGAAGGTCGGCGTGCCGGACGGAGCCGACGGCGTACGGCTGCGGCTGGTCGACCCGGAGGCCGGGCTCGCGGCCTGCGAGAAGGTCTACGACCAACTGGTCACCGGCCGCCCCGGGATGCTCGCGCGGCAGCCCGGCTGGGAGCGGCTGCCGCTGCTCGACCCGGAGGCCGACCGGGACGGCGCCGGACCGTTGCTGTGCGTCCTGGCCGAGGTGGACGGCGAGGTGCGCGGGTACGCGCGCTACGCGGTCAAGGCGGGCTGGGACGGGGGCGGCCCCGACGGGACGGTGGTCCTGCGGGACGTGGAGGCGCTGGACCCGGCCGTCTACGCGGCGCTGTGGCGTTATCTGTTCGGCATCGATCTGACATCCCGGGTGACGGTTCGCAACCGGCCGGCCGACGATCCCCTGCTGCACCTCGTGGACGACATGCGGCGCTGCCGGATCGTGGTGCGCGAGTCGCTGTTCATACGGCTGGTGGAGATCGGCGAGGCGCTCGCGGCGCGGACGTACGCGGTGCCGCTGGACGTGGTCCTCGACGTGGCGGACCCGTTCTGCCCCTGGAACGAGGGCCGGTGGCGGCTCACCGGCGACGAGAAGGGCGCCTCCTGCGAACGGACCACGGACGCCGCCGACCTGGCGCTGTCCGTGCGCGAGCTGGGGGCCGCCTACCTGGGCGGCTTCTCCCTGGCGGCGCTGGCCACGGCGGGCCGGGTCCGCGAACTGCGGCCGGGTGCGCTGCGGGCGGCGTCGGTGGCGTTCGGTACGTACCGGAAGCCGTGGCTGCCGCACGGGTTCTAGGGCGCTTCTGATAGATCTCCGTGGCCTCGCGACGCCCGGCACGCGCCCTCGCCGCACGGTGTGAAGGGACAGGTGGCTCCGCCACATGTCCCTTCACACCGCACTCCCCCAAGCTCTTCGAGCAGGGGGACCCCCAAGCGCACGCACCGAACGCCGCTCGGTGCCCTCCACGGAGATCCAT